>JAZBLF010000002.1:729-459954 GCA_037033105.1 Bacteroidota bacterium | reverse complement strand
TCCGGGGATAACAGGCTAGTCTCCCCCAAGAGCTCATATCGACGGGGAGGTTCGGCACCTCGATGTCGGCTCGTCACATCCTGGGGCTGGAGAAGGTCCCAAGGGTTGGGCTGTTCGCCCATTAAAGTGGCACGCGAGCTGGGTTCAGAACGTCGTGAGACAGTTCGGTCTCTATCTATTGCGGGCGTTAGATGTTTGAGAGGGCTTGAATCTAGTACGAGAGGACCGATTTGAACAAACCTCTGGTGTATCAGTTGTACCGCCAGGTGCACCGCTGAGTAGCTACGTTTGGAAAGGATAAGCACTGAAAGCATATAAGTGCGAAACCTGCCTCAAGATGAGACATCTTTTAAGGGTCGTTGGAGATGACGACGTTGATAGGCTATAGGTGTAAAGACAGTAATGTCATAGCCGAGTAGTACTAATTACCCGTAGATTTATTGCCTAATTGGCATAGTGCCCAATTGCACAACAAGGTTCTCTCTTTGTGAACGTTTTTATCGATAATTATTGTAAAATGTAGAACTGTAAAACGTATTAACGATTATAATCATCGTGAATACAATATACATTAATACAAAATACAGTAATATAAATATACTGTACATCCTTTTGTACAAAACAGCCTTTAGGGTGGTTTTAGCAGAGGGGCTCACCTGTTCCCATTCCGAACACAGAAGTTAAGCCCTCTAGCGCCGATGGTACTGCGAAAGCGGGAGAGTAGGTCGCCGCCAGTCTTTTTTAAACGCTCATCATTCATTTGATGAGCGTTTTTTTTTGATATATCTAGTAAATCTAAGATGCATATAGAAGATCAGATATCTTTCAGTGCTCTATAATATTAAGCTTAGCAAGCTATTGTATATTTGTCGCAATATTTATAATAATTTACCAACTACTTATGAAAAAACTATTTACCTTTTTCTTATCATTACTCATAATTAATGTGAGCTTTGGCCAATTCTCCGGAGGTACTGGAAGCCTTGCTTCACCGTATAAAATTTCAACACTTAATGATTTAAAATTATTGAGTGAAAGCCCACAATATTGGAGCAAAAGTTTTATTCAAACCCAAGATATAGATGCTACAGAAACTAAGAATTGGAATAATGGCTCTGGATTTTTGCCCATTGGAAGACCTACAGACTTAGCGCCATATTTTTGGGGAACATATGATGGTAGGAGATATGCTATAAAAAATTTGTATATCAATAATTTAGATTTGGATTATACAGGTTTGTTCTCATATACATTTTGCTCTTCCAGTACTTTTGATATTCAAGGTATTAATTTAGTCAATGCAAATATTACAGGAAAATCGGTTGTAGGAGGAATAGCTGGTTTGAATTATGCCTACACAAAGAATTGCTCAGTAACGGGTAAGATAAAAGGTTTAAATTACGTTGGTGGTATCGCTGGTATACAATATTATTCTGTAAATAATTCTTTTTCTTATTGTCAAATTACTGGAATAGATGTCATAGGAGGAATCGCGGGAATTAAATATTTTGGAGTAATAAGCAATAGCTATTCTTCATCAGATTTGATTGGTAATTCGCAAATTGGCGGTCTTGCCGGTAATTCTAACTCAGCATTAATAAAGAATTCATATGCCAGAGGTAAGATTAATGGGAACTCATCTTTAAACGGTCTTTTATCAGGAAATTTATCAACTTCAACCGTTGTTACAAATAGCTTTTGGAACAAGGATATTTCTGGAATATCTACTTCAGTCGGCGGTGGATCTGGCTTATCAACGAACGAAATGTTATTAATTACCACCTATACATCAAAAGGATGGGATTTTGTAGATGAAACTATTAATGGTAATGAAAATATCTGGAAAATGGATACTTTCAATATCAATGACGGTTACCCTATTTTTAATTACCAAAATGCTAATTTGTCCGTAGATGACCGAAATTCATCTTTTAATATAGTATATCCCAATCCGGTAACACAGTATCTTAATTTTAAAAAACCATTAAAGAGTGTAATTGTATATGATTTGATGGGAAGAAAGATTATAGAGGCCGATACGCTTATTGTATCAAAATTAAATATTGAAAACATATCAGCCGGAACATACATCTTGAAGGGTATAATGGATAATAACCAAATAATTATACAGACTATTATAAAAAAATAATATAAAAGTTAAATTAGCCAGAATTTATTTATAACATTTTAAGAAATAGCAATTAGCTATTGTAAGTTATATTAGTTATTTTTGCACAAATTAATTTTTAAAATGAAAAAATACTTATTTCTTCTTTTGCTTGCTTTTCTGGTTGTTTCGTGCTCCAAAGTTAAAGTCGAAGGAAATGTAAAAGGAGGATCACCTCTGGAAAGAATAGAATTTATCGAGGCATCTGGCGTTGCAACGCTGCCGCTTGTCAATATTGGATTAGATGAAAAAGGCAACTTCAAAGGTGATTTCAAAGCGCCGAAAAACGGAATGTATGCGATGACATATGCCGGAAAGATGAATTTCATCTATCTTAAAAAAGGGCAGACGCTGAATATTTCAGGAGATGCTGCAACTTTCCCAGAAGTTTATAAAATAGAAGGTGATGCCAAAAAGAATAACGACTTTATCGCAGCAACACAAAAATATCTGGAATCCTACAGCTCAAAACTTAATATGCAGATGCTGCAGAAAAAAGAATCCGAGTTTGTAGCCGACATCAAAAAAATCCATTCTGATCTGGAAAAGAATCTGGATGACAATGCTGATAAATTTGGGGCAGACAGCGAAGTGGTAAAATTGAAAAAAGATGAGCTTACCACCAATATCCTGACGTTCCTGGTTCAGTACCAGTCTACGCACGGACAGGCTACCGGCGATCCGTCGTTCAAAGTGAGTAAGGCTTTCACAGATTATGAAAAAACGCTGACAGAGAACAACGACAGAATGGTAGAAGAACTTCCTGTTTACAGAAACTATTTGCTTAATAAAGTAGGACAGGATTTTCAAACTTATGCTGAGAAACAGACTGATAAAAATTCTGCAAGTATGTCTGCAATTTTTGCCAGATTCCTGGGAACAAAACCGGATATGTCTCAGAAAACAAAAGATTATCTTCTAGCTTTCGTTATTGCAAAGTTTGACCTTAATCCTTACACGAGTGAAGTAGATAAGGTAAAGAAAGTAAGTGATGAATACATCAAGGATTCTGAGGTTAAAAAAGACCTTAACTCTGCGATCAACGCCGTTTTCGGATTAAAGAAAGGCGAGGAAGCACCTAAAGTTTCTCTTCAGAAATTAGACGGTAAATCCGGTAATCTGGAACTGAATACAAAGCCAACATTGGTAATGAGCTATGCATCTTGGAATCCTTATATCGGACAGTCCACAATTCCTGTTCTTAAAGAAGTGGTGAATTTTTATAAATCCAAAGTGAATTTTGCATTTGTAAATCTTGATGATACAAAAGAGCAGTTTACTAAAACGGCCAATGCACTTTTGAAAGGAATCCCAGGAACGAGTTATTATGCAGAAGGTGGATTACAGTCTGAATATGCTAAGAAATTCTTTATCTATGGATTCAAAATCCCTGGCTTCTTCCTTGTCGACAAAGACGGAAAAGTAGCAAGTCAGACTTTCTATAATCTGGGCGACGCCAAATTTGTCCAGGAGATGAACAAAATTTCCGGATTGCAGGCTCCAACGGTAAATCCACAAGTACAATTACAAAACGATTTGTTGCCACAGGATCCAAAAGCAGATTCTGCAAAAACAAAATAATAAATGAAACAGAGAAGAAACAAAATTCTTGAAAACATCAAACTCCTTTCCGCAGGTGCGAAAGGAGTTTCTGTTGGTAAGACAGAGGACGGTAAAACCGTTTTGGTGACCGGCGCAGTTCCCGGAGACCTTGTGAACGTAAGGGTCAAGAAATCGAAAAGCAACTATTTTGAGGGTGAAGCTGTAGAGATTCTCGAATATTCTGAGCACAGAGTCAATGTCAAATGTATCCATTTTGGAACTTGCGGAGGCTGCAAATGGCAGAATATTGCTTACGAAAAGCAACTCGATTTCAAACATAACGAGGTAGTAAACAACATCAAGAGAATTGGAGGATTTCCTGAATTTGAAGAGATTCCGATTCTTGGAGCGCCCGATCAATACTACTATCGAAACAAAATGGAATTTTCATTTTCCAATGCCCGCTGGCTGACAAAATACGAAATCAGTTCTGAGGAAAACTTTGGAAACAGAGACGCACTTGGATTCCATATTCCCGGAATGTGGAGCAAAATTCTGGATCTTAAAGAATGTTATCTGCAGGAAGAACCTTCAAACCTGATCAGACTGGCTGTAAAAAATTATGCCGTCGAAAACGGGCTGGAATTTTATGACGTCAAGGAGCAGAAAGGATTTCTGAGAACCTTGATGCTTCGTCAGAATTCCAAAGGCGACTGGATGGTTCTTTTTCAACTTTATAAAGATAATAAACCGGAAAGGATCAAATTGTTCGATTTTTTGCTAAGTGAATTTCCTCAGATCAGCACCTTGGTGTTTGCGGTCAATCCAAAAGGCAATGACAGCATTTACGATCTGGATATTCAGAATTACTTTGGCGAAGGTTTCATTTATGAAGAGATGGATGGTCTTAAATTTAAAATCGGACCCAAATCATTCTTCCAGACCAATTATAAACAGGCTTTGGAACTTTACAGAAAAACACTGGAATTTGCAGATCTTAAAGGTCATGAAGTCGTGTATGATTTGTATACAGGAACCGGAACTATTGCCCAATATGTTGCCAGAAATGCAAAACAGGTAATCGGTATAGAATCTGTACAGGAAGCCATCAACGCTGCAACAGAACATGCAGAACTGAACGGCCTTACTAATACAACATTCTATTGTGGCGATATGAAAAACGTTTTCAACGACGAGTTTCTAGCCACACATCCAAAAGCAGATGTACTCATTACAGACCCGCCAAGAGACGGGATGCATCAGAAAGTAGTGGAGCAGATTTTGAAGTTGGCTCCCGAAAGAATCGTGTATGTAAGCTGTAATTCTGCAACTCAGGCAAGAGATATTGCATTGATGAAGGAGGATTACGACCTAGTGAAAATCTTGCCTGTCGATATGTTTCCTCAGACACATCACGTGGAAAATATCGCACTGCTGACTAAAAAAATTAAGGCTTAATTTTGACAATTAATATCCTTTCTCGAGGCTAATTTCTAACACGAAAGTATGAAAAAGATACTATGGATTTTCGGTTTTCTAATGCTTCTCACCAGTTGTGGAAGTGATGATGATATCTGCCTGGGAGAAGAGTCGACACCAAGACTTCTCCTGAAATTCCGCAATGCCAACAACCAGCTCGTACGACTGGACTCACTCTTTGTGGACGTAGATTATGGCAAAGATACTTTGAAAAACATTATCACCTCGGTAAATGTAGATTCGGTTTTTGTGCCGTTGAGAATAGACGAAAGTCCTTACACAGATATCTACATTAGAACCAGAAAAGGACAGACGGGAAGCAAGCTGAGAGTTAATTATGATAAAAAATCGATCTACGTTTCGCCGGCCTGCGGTTTCAAAATCAATTATGAAAATCTCAAAATGGATCTTCTTCAGGCAAATCCTGTTCAAAGTATCCTACCAAATAATACATCACTGATCGATGAGAATAACATCAATTTTTATTTGCGCTTTTAGCCTTTTATCAGTATCAGTTTTTTCTCAGAACACTACAGATGAGAAAAAGCAGGATTCGGTAAAGTGGAAATATACACCCAATTTTACAGTTGGTGTAGATGTTCTGAATCTGGGAACAGGCCTCTTCAGTGACAGGCAGATGATTCAGGGTTTTGTTTCCAGCCGGGTGAGCAAGAAAGTTCACGCCGTGATAGACCTCGGATATGACAACAATATCTACCGGAAAAACGGTTATGATGTCACGGCCGATGGCCTTTTTGCAAAGATCGGTGGATTTTATATGCTCTCCATGGATCCTGAGAATGATCTCAATGGTTTCTACGCCGGAGCCAAACTGGCAGGGAGTTTTTATAATCAGGAATACAAAGCCATTCCTGTCAAAGGGATCAATAGTGAAGGCGTTACCGTAGCGTTTGCGCCGTCTACACAAAGCAGTTATTGGATAGAAGCCGCTTTGGGAGCCAGAGTACAGGTTTTCAACAGCAATTTTTTTATAGATGTCAACGTTCAGCCCAGATATTTGGCTTATACAACCAAGCAGGAAGAAATCAAACCAATGATTGTTCCCGGTTTTGGAAAGAGTTCAGGAAGTTTCAATATGGGTTTCAGCTGGAACATCGCTTACAAATTTTAAAAAGAAAAAGTCTGCACAATGTGTGGACTTTTTTTATGAATGTTATTTGGGCAGCTTTATCTGCCCTTAGTTGATCCTTAGCCTGTCGAAGGGTTCCCGCTTTTTTCCTTTTTTATTCAAAAAAAACAAAAAGAGCTCCACGCAGGTCGGGCTGCAGATTGCAAATATTGTCACAGTAGTACAACAAAAAAAGCACGGAACCTTATAACGGTTGCCGTGCTTTTTTCATGTTCAGAGTATGATTTACTATTAATTCAATTTGATGTTGAAAGGCATTTCCATCATCACAGAAGCTTTAGCATTAGGATCTGTCACCTGCTGGAAAATCTTGAAATTCTCTTTACCTATTTTGTTTTTGATCACTCTGGTAGAGAAGTCTTCATCAGTTTCAGAAGAGAATATCTGTTCAAATTTTGACAGTTTAGCAGGATATGCAGCCACGCCGTATTCTTTAAGATTGGCAGTTTTTGCTGCATAGTTGATGGCGTCCTGCAAAGTTCCCAATTCGTCTACAAGACCTATCTGTTTAGCGCGGACGCCAGACCAGATTCTTCCGCCGCCGATGGCATCAATTTCCTCAAACGATTTCTTTCTGTTCTGTGTTACAAAATGTACAAAACGCTGGTAAGTAGATTCCACACTTCGCGTCATGATGGTCAGCGTACCGGGACTTAGACCGTTGATCGCAGAGATCATATTGGAATTGGCATTGGTTGTCACAGCATCGCTTCGGATACCATTTTTTGCAGCCAGATCTTTAAAGTAAGGAATAACACCGAAAACACCGATAGATCCGGTTAATGTGTTGGGTTCAGAGAAAATTTTGTCTGCTCCCATTGCGATGTAGTAGCCACCTGACGCTGCATAATCTCCAAA
Organism: Bacteroidota bacterium; assembly: GCA_037033105.1. Classification (GTDB taxonomy): domain Bacteria; phylum Bacteroidota; class Bacteroidia; order Flavobacteriales; family Weeksellaceae; genus Epilithonimonas. The sequence goes on along the minus strand of JAZBLF010000002.1, from coordinate 452,758 downwards.
TGACACAATCACTGGTTTTGTACGCTTCAGCTGCTGCATTTCAAAAAGAATTTCATCAGATGCGTTGGCACTTCCGCCGGGCGAATTGATTCTGAAAACCACGGCTTTCACATTGTCGTCCTTCTGTAGTTTTTTGATTTCCTTCACAAAGTTTTCAGAATAAATCGCATCATAACCTTTCCCGTTGTTGATGGCTCCGGAAGCGTACAGAATGGCGATTTTGTTTTTTCCGCTTTCAGAGTTTACAGATTCGGAATATTTTGCAAAAGATATTTTATTGATTTTTTTATCAGAATTGATATTTAGTTTTTTCTTGATCAATTTATCATATTCGCTCTTCTGGATCAGCTGGTCAGCGAGTTTATACTGCAGGCTGAGATTGGGAAGATAGCCGTACAGACTGTCGGTAATTGTTTTAAATTCTGACTCAGAAATTTTTCTTGAGTTTGATATTTTACTGGAAGTGTTGGCCCAGATGTCATTCAAGAGGGTAGACAGTTGTTCTTTATTTTCCGGAGAGATCTCATCTTTCAGAAAAGGTTCTACTGCCGCTTTGAATTTTCCGTGACGGATTACCTGAATGCCGATGCCATATTTTTCAGCAAAGCTTTTGAAGAAAGTCACTTCCGCAGAAAGTCCTTTCAATTCTATTCCGCCAGCCGGGTTCAGGTAATATTTATCTGCCACAGAACCTAAGTAATAGGCACCTTGCGATACTGAGTTGCCATAAGCGTAAACGAATTTTCCGCTCTTCTTAAAATCGATCAGCGCATTTCTGATGTCGTCCAGCTGTGTAATGCCAGCATTAATCTGGTCAGATTCTATGCTGATCCCTTTAATATTATCATCGCTTTTTGCTTTGCTGATAGCCTGTAAAACATCGTACAGCAATACTGCTTTTTCCTCTTTATTAATAGAGAAAAAATCTTCCTGATCTTCTGATGGGCTGTCTATTATTTTTGTTTTAAGGTCCAGCGTCAGTACAGAATCAGATTTTACGTCTGATGTTTCAGCCAGCGAACCGAGAATTACAAATGCTAAAAAAAAGGCAAAAAATCCTGCAAAAACAATAAAAATTGCCGTTAAATTTGCAAGAACTAGTTTGAAAAAACTTTTCATTATAAAATTAATTTGTTTGATATGTCGTACTATAGTGTGGTTTTGTTACTGGGAAGTAATATAAATAATCCGGAAGATAATATTACTGTTGCTCTGAAAAAGATAGAAGAACAGGCGGGTGCAATATTAAAAAAATCTGAATTAATACAATCAGAACCAGTAGAGTTTGTCAGTAATAATAATTTTTGTAATATTGCAGTTCAAATAAAAACACAATTTTCGCCTGTCGTGTTATTGAAAAGGCTGAAGAAAATCGAAGTGGAAATGGGTCGCGTACAGGACTCTACGTACTATGAGAGCTATCAGGACAGGATTATAGACATTGATATAGTATTATTTAATAATATCAGATTTGTCTCAAAAAAGCTGGTTATTCCGCATCATAAGAATCTTTATGAAAGGCGTTTTGCCAGGGATCTAATTGCTGAAGTGAGATAAGGTAATTAAACACAAATGATTATGAAGAAAAAATTATTTCTATTATTCTGGGTCCCATTCCTGGGTTTTTCACAGAATAACACAAGCGGATCGGAGAGCATTCCTACGCAACCTTTCAACAATCAAAGCCGTCTGTTTAAAGATTGGTCTGTCTCCTTGGGAGGCGGTGCTGCATTTATGACGCACTCAGATCTGACTTCTTTTTATGATGGCGATATCAACTGGGGCTGGAATGGCTACGTAAGTCTTGACAAACAAATCACGCACACGCTCGGAGTGTCTTTGATGTACACGAGAGGTGAAACCAATCAGAAAGCTTATCTCAATGATCTTGCCGGAGTAGGGCAGGGCCGTACAAAATTTGATCAGATTGCCTTACTGGGTGATGTCAATTTTTCAAATATTATGAGGAGAGTAGACAATAGATCTAATGTCAGATGGGCTCTTCATGGCTACGCAGGACTTGGGCTGATGGGTTACAAAACTTTCCTACAGGACAACAATACACTTAGCAAATTTCCTCTTTATATAGAGCAAAAGATGAATGTAGGATCTTTCACCTATATTGGTGGAGTAGGACTGAAATATAACATCTCCAGATTACTTGATATAGAACTCAGAACACTTTATTTTATCAGTGGTGATGAAGAATTTGATGGTGGTGGCTGGACAAGAGAAGCCGCTCCGGGATATAACCTTATCAACGATACCTATTCTGATAATTCATGGATAGTCAACTTAGGTATTTCCTTTAAACTGGGGAAACATCAGGATCATTTGCGTTGGGTAGATCCTTTGCAGGTAGCCTACGCACGTACTGCAGAGATGGAAGATAAATTCAAAGATTTCAAAGTCTGTGAAAAAGGTGACGGTGATAATGACAGCGTTTGCGACGACTGGGACAGACAGCTGGATACTCCGGCTGGTGCAAGAGTAGATGGTGCAGGAGTTGCATTAGATCTGGATCTTGACGGTACCATTGACCTCAATGACAAATGCGTAACGGTTCCTGGACCTATCGAAAACAACGGATGTCCTACAGAAGCTGTGAAGCCGCTTGTTGACAAGCAGGTAGCTGTAGATGAAGTGAATAAATACTTTAAAGGAATCGAATTCGAACTGAACAAAGATGTCATCAGACCGACTTCTTTCTCAGACCTAAATAATGCAGCTGATATTATTAAAACAATGGCTGCAGGAGAAAGTTTCACAGTGGTGGGCGCTACAGACACAAGAGGTTCAGCGGCATACAACAAAAAACTGTCACAAAGCAGAGCCAATGCCGTACTTGCTTATCTTGTAAACAAAGGCGTTTCTTCATCCGTGTTAACTGCAGAAGGAAGAGGTAAGGATGATCTTAAATATCCGGAATGCGACCCGGCAACAAAATGCCCGGAATGGAAAAATGAAGCAAACAGAAGAGTTTATTTCATCGCAAAATAAATAATAATACAAAAACATTCAAATATGAAACAAAATTTATTCGCATTAGTGACGTTAGGCTTAATGTTACCAATGGGCTTAGCGGGTCAGGAAAATACTTCCGTTGCAGCTGGTGATGCCAATTCAGGATCGCTGAACGTAGCACCATTTACACAATCTTCAAAAAGATTCAATGACTGGTCTATTTCAGTTGGTGCCGGTGTACCACTTATCCAGTCTGCTGATATGACTTCTATCAAAAACGGAAACGGTAAAAACCTTTTCGGATATTCTGCGTATGTAAGTGTAGACAAAGCCATTACGCACGCATTCGGTTTAAACCTTCAATACGACAGAGGCGAAACAAGACAAGGTCAGGTGAACACAAAAGATCACGAAGCTTTGGCAGGGAATTATCCAGCAGGAAGAACGCAGTATAACGCAATTTCTATATTAGGAGATTTGAATTTCTCAAATTTACTAAGAAGAGTAGATAACAAATCGCCTTTCAGATGGGCTCTTCATGGTTACGCTGGTATTGGAACAATGTCTTACAAATCTTACAGACAGGATCCTGGTCCGGTTTATAACCAAACGCTTAACTATGAAGTAAAACCTTTCAAACTGGGTTCTCTTTTTGGGCAGGCTGGTGCAGGTCTTAAATTTAAAATCAACAACAGAATCGATCTTGAAGGTAGAGTAATGTATGTTGTAACAGGCGACGACGAATTTGACGGAGCTGGTGTAAAACAGACAGGATATAACCTGATTGAAGATCAGATTTCTGATAACTTCTTCAACACAACTTTGGGACTTACTTTCAAACTAGGTAAACACGAGTCTCACCTGATGTGGCACGATCCAATGCAGGAGATTTATTACAAATTGGATGTTCTTAACGATAAAACTCAGGATATCGAAGTTTGTAAAAAAGGAGATGTGGATAATGACGGCGTTTGTGATGACTGGGACAGACAGCTTGATACTCCGGCAGGTGCAAGAGTAGACGGCGCTGGTGTAGCACTGGATGTCGATTTGGATGGTGTGATAGATCTTAATGATAAGTGTGTTACAGTTCCAGGTCCGGTAGAAAACAACGGGTGTCCTTTGACAATGAATAACTCCGGAACAGGAGCGGTTTCTGATGATACTGCACTTTTGAAAGGAATCGAATTTGATCTGAATTCTGACAGAATTCTTCCTTCAAATACACCAATTTTGAATAATGCAATCAGTTTTATCAATTCAAACAACAGTTCTTTTAAAGTGATTGGAGGTACAGATACAAGAGCATCAGATGCTTACAATCAAAAACTTTCTGAAAGAAGAGCTAATAATGTTAAAAGTTATCTGATAGAAAACGGAGCAGACAAAGCAAAACTGGAAGCGTTCGGATTAGGAGAAAAAAACCTTTTATATCCTGAATGTGATCCTGCAGATAAATGTCCTGAATGGAAAAACAGAGCAAATAGAAGAGTATATTTTGAAGCTAAATAAAATATACCTCATTTAATATCAAAAACCGTTTCGTTTTATTACGAGACGGTTTTTTTATTTTAAGGAATTGATTAAATTTACAAATGTTTTCTTCCGCAGAATCGCAAAATCAGATTATTTATAAAACGCTCAAACAATTTTGGGGGTTTGATCAATTTCGTTCTTCTCAGGAACAAATTATCCTTTCTGTGATCAACGGAAAAGACACGCTGGCTCTTTTGCCAACCGGCGGAGGCAAATCGCTCTGTTACCAGTTGCCGGCCATTATTCTCGAAGGCACCTGCCTTGTCATCTCACCATTATTGGCATTAATGCGGGATCAGCTTCTTTCATTACAGTCGCTCGGGATTGAGGCAGAACTGCTAAGCTCAGACCTGGATGAGTTTGAAGAAGAAACGGTCTACAGCCGCTGCAAAGAAGGCCTGACCAAAGTTCTTTTCGTCTCACCGGAAAGACTACAGAATCAATTATTTCTAAGGAATATCCAAGAGATTCATATCTCATTTATGGCAGTAGACGAGGCGCATTGCATATCGGAGTGGGGCCAGGATTTCCGACCAAGTTATCAGAATATCAAAAAGTTCCGGCACGATTTCAAAAATGTGCCTTGCCTTGCATTGACGGCTACGGCTACCAGCCAGGTGATAGATGAAATTGTCACAAAGCTGGGTTTTCACAATCCTCAGATTTTCAAGCAGAGTTTCCGAAGAGAAAATCTCAATATCATCGTCGGCAATACGTCTGATAAATACAGCCGTATTCTGGAATTCGTGAGACAGAACCCATCTTCCGGAATCATTTACACGCGTACGAGGAAGGAAGCAGAAGATCTTGCCTTTTACCTCAAGAAAAATAATTTTCCAAATGCAGATTTCTTCCACGCTGGGATGACAGCAAAAGATAAGGAGAATCTGCAGAAAAAGTGGATCAGCAGCCAGTTCCACGTTTTGGTTTCTACCAATGCTTTCGGAATGGGGATCGATAAAGATAATGTGCGTTTTGTGATCCATTTTTCACCGTCTTCCACTTTGGAAAACTATTATCAGGAGATAGGACGTGCCGGTAGAAACGGACAGGAGGCGATTGTTCTGCTGCTGTGGAATGAGCAGGAACTTACTAATATTGATGATATTTTTAAAAATCAAATTCCCAATAAAACCGAATATCAGAAAATCCTCCTGTATCTGTATTCCATTTTTCAGATTGCAGATTCGGATTTGCCTGAAAGGACTTTCCAATTGGATATCAACAGAATTAAAAATCTGACCAGTTTTTCATTAGCCAAAATAAAAAATATTCTCACATTTCTAAACAATCAGGAGCTCATTTATTATAAAAGCAGCGTATCAGCATCCATGCTTCAGAGTTTTATCAATTCGGAAGATCTGGAACAGCTGCCGCCTTCCGACGCTTATTTTATGGAATTATTGTTCCGTAATTTGCCTGGCCTGGCCATTCAAAAGGTACATTTCAGTGATATGGCTTTTTGTAAAAAAAATGGATTTGATTTGGTTAATTTTAAGGAAAGGCTGAAGCAGATGCAGAAATCCGGACATCTGGAATATCTCGATGGCAGCCAGCATTCGATTAAGTTTCTGAAACCTCGTAACGACAGACATCTTTCAGGAGAATATTGGACACTTTTCAATCATATTCAGAAAAATAAATTGAAGAAATGGGAGGAAAATAAATTCTTTATCAAAGATCAGGATTTTTGTAAGATGAAACTGATTCTCAGTTATTTCGGTGAGCGCGATGCCGAGAATTGCGGGAAATGCTCTGTCTGCAGAAAAAAAACCAATACCAAAAAAACCTTGTCCACAGACATTTTTGAGCAGCTTGCGAGAAGGCCTATGGCTTTGGAAGAAGTGGCCGCAAACCTCACATTCCATTCAAAAGAAAAGATCTCAGAAACACTGATTTTTCTTTTGGACATCGGCAAAGTCAAAATGCTGAATTACAAAACTTACATGCTTAATCAGTAGAATTATTTGGGCAGCTTAATCCGTCTTCCACTCCCGCTTTTTTATTTTTTTGCCAAAAAATAAAAAGAGCTCCGTTCAAGCCGGGCTGCAAGTGATTCGACTTAAAAATCAATTATCAACTATCATCTATCAATTATAAATCAATGACGAAATCCCTCAATGTTGTTTTTTTCGGAACTCCCGATTTTGCCAGAGCTTCTCTGGAAGCCATTTTCAAATCCCATCATAAAGTAGTAGGTGTTGTGACAGCTGCGGACAAAGCCAGTGGCCGTGGCATGAAACTCACGCCATCGCCGGTCAAAGTTTTTGCAGAAGAAAATAATCTCAATCTCTTTCAGCCCGAAAAGCTTAGGAATCCCGAATTTCTGGAAGCGGTGAAAGCTCTGAACGCCGATGTGTTTGTAGTTGTCGCGTTTAGAATGATGCCTCAGGTCCTGTTTACGATTCCAAGATTGGGTACTTTTAATCTGCACGCCTCTTTACTTCCAGATTATCGCGGTGCCGCACCAATCAATTATGCGGTGATCAACGGAGAGACCAAAACCGGCGTCACCACTTTTTTCATCAATGAGAAAATAGATGAAGGCAGTATTCTTCTTCAGGCCGAAACGGAAGTGACGCCAGATGATAATGCCGGAACGCTGCACGACAAACTGATGAACATCGGCTCGGAATTGATCATTACAACGTTGGACGGTTTAGCTGATAATTCAATAGAGGAAAAACCGCAGCCTGAAAAAGAAAATCCGAAAACCGCTTATAAAATATTCAAAGAAAACCTGAAAATCGACTGGTCTCAGACTGCTGAAACGGTTCATAATTTCGTCAGAGGAATGTCGCCTTATCCCACTGCTTTCACTATTATGAAAATTGGCGACGAAGAAAAATCGCTAAAAATCTTCAAAGGTAAATTCGAAGTTGAATCTCACTCACGCAACGCTGGAGATTTTGATATTTCAAAAACAGAATTCAAATTCTATACGAAAGACGGAATCTATTATCCGGAAGATGTTCAGATCCAGGGTAAGAAAAGGTTACCCGTCAAAGATTTTCTGAATGGGATTCAGAATTTTGAAGAATATAAAAAGTCTTAGTATTAAAAAATATAATAAAGGCTTCGACTCCGCTCAGCCTGACAATGCTTAAAATTAAAATCGTATTCGAGCTGTCACACTGAGCGGAGTCGAAGTGCATATTCAATTAAAATATTTTAAAAATGAAAAAACTTTTTCTCGGTTTGTTGTTCGGTTCAAATCTCTTGTTTTCTCAGGATTTAAAAGTGATGACTTACAACATCCGATTATCATTAGAAAGCGATAAAGAAAATTCCTGGGACAACAGAAAACAAGATGCTTTGGCGCTGATGAATTATTATCATCCCGATTATTTCGGTGTCCAGGAAGCGGTTCCTCAGCAAATGACGGATATAAAAACCGGTCTGAAAGATTACGACTATGTAGGCGTTGGGCGAGATGACGGTAAAAACCAAGGCGAATATTCAGCAATTTTTTATGATAAAAATAAACTGGATGTTCTGAAGTCCGGAACATTCTGGCTCAGCGAAACGCCGGAAAAACCTTCCAAAGGTTGGGATGCGGCTTACAACAGGGTTTGTACTTATGCACTTTTCAAGTTGAAAAAAAGCGGGAAAATGTTTTACGCATTTAATGTGCATTTTGATCATGTCGGCAATATTGCCCGGGTCAACTCATCGAAGTTAATTTTGGAGAAAATTAAAGAACTTAATACGGAAAATCTTCCTTTGACCTTGACAGGCGATTTCAATCTGACAGGCGAGACAGAGCCGATCAAAATTATTTCGAAATCTCTGGACAATACTTATTACCATTCGAAAAAACCACATTACGGACCGAAAGGAACGTTCACAGCGTTCGATGTCAACACCGTTCCAAAAGAAAGGATTGACTATATTTTTGTTAAAGGTTTTGAGACCGAAACTATCAGAACTATCAATGACAGACGTGAAAATCTGCTGTATCCATCAGACCATTTTCCGATTTTGGTGGAGATTAGTTTTAAGAAATAATACAAATAGAAATCCTCTTTATTGAAAGAGGATTTTTGCTTTTATATGATTCCCTATTTTATCCATTCCTGAATAAAACTTGTTTCTTTGTCGTAATCTTCGTTCTCGTAAGTAAATCTTGCAAAATGTTTTCCATCTTTTTGAGGAAGAGATTTGGGCTCGATTTTATAAAGATTGTAAAAGATTGTGTCTTTTTGTTCAGCATTTCTTCCGTGAAATGTTTTGCTTAAGTAATAAACGTTGTTTTTAATTTTATAAAGTTTCATATCGAAACCAGTTCTAAATCTTCCAAAAGGAAAAACTTTTTTAGAATATAAATCATAGATTAATTGATAATTGACACTACATCCAAGACCTGTACACATATCATTGTTGAGTTGTAGCAACAATAAGTTTAATGGCTTATAATATTTGACTTCTGATATGTTATTAGCGTAATTAACTGAATCTTTTGAACTCCAAACATCATTGATAGTTAGAAGTTTTTTCACATCAACTCTATTTTCATTTATACTAATTACAAAACCATTATTTTTATTAGAGCTGCTAATTTTTAGATTTGGATTTAATACTGAAACAGAATCCAAACTTGTAGAAAATGTTGGTTTAATCTCTGAACTATCCAAAGCAGAAACAAAATCAATTACTTTATTTTTAATTTTCTCTGTTGAATCAACTTTATTTATTTTAATTTCTGTACTATTTTTTATACAACTAAATAAAGTGAAATTTAAAATAAGGAAGAATAATATTTGGATAGTGTTTTTCATAGTTTAAATTTAGAAAAACTATTTCTCCCAAACAATCTTCTTCACCATCAAATCACTGGAATTAGTCCCAACCATTATTTCAAATTCACCGGCTTCCCAATCGTAGTTTAGTTCGTCATCATAGAATTTCAAATCTTCAGGCGTCAGTTTAAAAGTCACGTTTTTGTTTTCGCCTTTCTTCAAAAATATTTTCTGGAAACCTTTCAGTTCTTTGACAGGACGAACCACCTTCCCGAAAAGGTCTCGGATGTACAATTGAACCACTTCCTCGCCATCAAATTTTCCAGTGTTGGCAACATTCACATTGATGGTCAAAGTTTGATTGCCTTTCAGATTTTCTGAACTCAAATTAAAATTTGAATATTTGAAATCTGTGTAACTCAATCCAAATCCAAATGGGAATTTCGGGTCATTGTCCAAATCGATGTAAGCGGAAACGTAATTTCTGTCCGTAGACTTTCCAGCCGGTCTTCCGGTGTTGTAATGGTTGTAATAGATTGGGATTTGACCTTCCGCTCTTGGGAAAGTCATCGGCAGTTTTCCGCCAGGATTTACATTTCCGAACAGGACATCGGCGATCGAATTTCCGGCTTCTGTTCCCAGCCACCAGCTGTAAACGATTGTGGAGATATTATCTGCTGCCCAATCAAAAACCAAAGGTCTTCCGGCGTTGATCATCAGAATAATTGGTTTTCCGGTTTTAGCAATTTCTTTCAGTAATTCTTCCTGAACTCCTGAAAAATGCAGGTTGCTTCGGCTTTTCGCTTCGCCACTCATTGCGTGTCCTTCGCCTAAAGTCATTATCACGACATCTGCTTTTTTTGCTGTTTCGATGGCTTCTGCAAACATCGATTTGTTGTCATCGTTTTCGTTACAGCCTTTTGCGTACAGTAAAGTTGAGTTTTTGTCTAATTGATTTTTAATCCCCTCAAATTGAGTCACAATTCTCTGTGCATCATCTTTGAAAGGAACAGACCAGAATCCGTGCATTGCCACCGCTTCTTTCCCGAATGGTCCAATTAGGGCAACAGTTTTTGTGGACTTGGAAAGCGGAAGGATTTTCTTTTCGTTCTTCAGAAGAACTATACTTTTCGAACCAAATTCTCTCCCGAACTTTCTGTTCTCCAGATTATTAGTTTGTTGTTTTTGTCTGTCGGAATTTGAAAATTTATAAGGATCATCAAACAGTCCCAATTCAAATTTTTTGATTAAGATTCTTCTAACCGCATCATCTACAAATTTAATGTCGACTTTTCCTTCTTTGACTAATTTGGGAAGTTGTTCCATATAGATGTTGCTTTCCATATCCATATCGGATCCTGCGAGGATGGCTTTTTCTGCTGCTTCGGCGTTGTCTTTTGCATAGCCGTGCTTGATCATTTCTCCGATGCTTCCCCAATCGGATACTACGAAACCGTTATAATTCCATTGGCCTTTTAATAAATCTCTCAGGATGTACCTGTTTGCCGTCGCAGGAATTCCGTTGATATCGTTGAATGAGTTCATAAAAGTGGCAACACCTGCTTCTGCTGCGGCTTTGAAAGGTGGAAGATAAGTCTCGTGAAGTTGACGAAGACTCATATCGACAGAATTGTAATCTCGTCCGCCGACTGCGGCACCGTAAGCTGCAAAGTGCTTGGCACAGGCCATTATTGCATCTATGTTTCCCAAACCTTTCCCCTGGAAACCTTTGATTCTTGCCAATCCGATTTTGGTTCCCAGAAAGGTGTCCTCGCCGGAACCTTCCATCACGCGTCCCCATCTAGGATCTCTGGCGATGTCTACCATTGGTGCAAATGTCCATTGGATGCCGTATGCAGAGGCTTCGATGGCGGCAATTCTTTCGGATCTTTCTATCATTTCCAGATCCCAGCTTGCTGCCTGACCAAGGTTAATGGGAAAGGTTGTTCGGAATCCGTGAATCACATCCTGCCCGAATATCATTGGGATTTTCATTCTCGATTCCAGAGCCAATTTTTGGAAAGCTCTGGTTTCTTCGGCACCCGTTACGTTTAGCATAGATCCCACTTTTCCCTGTTTTATCTCTTCCAGTACTTTCTTGGAGTTGGAGTTCTGTGGTCCTGTGGCATATTCGAAGCCGCTGTATTGGACCAGTTGTCCCGCTTTTTCCTCCAAAGTCATTCTGGAAATAAGTTCGGTAACTTTTTGGTCTATGCTTTTCTGGGCAGTAATGCTGATTCCGAAGATTAATAACAGTAGTGAAAGGCTGCTTTTTATCATTGTACTTGTTTGTCTCATTTTGAGAAATTAATATTTGTAAAAATAATAATATATCATAAACGAAGATGTTTTTTATTCAGAAAATAAAAAAAGCTGCCTTTACGATTGTAAAAGCAGCTGTATATAATAATCGAAGTATTATTAATAAACTCTTAAGCCGGATCTTGCTCCAGTAGATGTTAAGACGGCTTGTGATCTTGCTTTTTGTCCTGCAGAAAACATAAACATTGCGCCATCATCCACATAATCCATATAGTTCATAAACATCACAGATCGTGAAGTACTACTACATGATTTGTACAATGGGTATGTTGGTTTACCATAATTTTCCGATGGTTGTGTAGGCGTATCTGCTACAAGATCATTTCCGCAAGCGGCATCGCCCCAAATATGTCTAAGATTCAAATAATGGCCCACCTCGTGAGTTGCTGTTCTTCCTAAATTATACGGAGATACGGCGCCGGTTTTGCCAAAATAAGGTGCGGCAATCACTACGCCGTCATTCCATAGACCTGCTGATTCCGGAAAAGTAGCATACCCAAGAATGCCACCCATATTTCCAACCACCCAAAGGTTAAAATAGTTGGATGGAGTAGTAGCATCAATGCCGCCGGACGAAGCTTTTTTCATAGCATCATTAGTTCCCCATTTTGTTTTTGTGGTTGCTTTTCTTACGGTTTTTACCAGATGAAATCTTACTTTTGTATCTCCTGCACTGATCGCTGAAAATTCTGTTGGGATTTTTGATGCATCGGCATTTGTTCCTGCAAAATCAGCATTAAGAACTGCTATTTGTTCTGCGATTCTAGCATCTGAAATATTTTCTGCAGCGGATTTATACAATACATTTACAACAACGGGAATATCAACAGAACCATCTGCTAACACCTTTCCTTGAAATTTGTTCACGGCAGTTTCTATGTTGGCAAACCGTTCTCTAGCAACGGCATCATTTTTTAAAAGTTCAGACCTTATTTCTTCCGAAGGGCAGGATCTTCTGGCGGAAACTGTGGTTGTCGAATTATCTTCAGACAGATTTTCTGTTTCGGAATTTTGATTGCAAGCCGTTAACAGGACTGCAGAAGCCAGATAAAAAATTGTTTTCTTCATAAAGTGGTATTTTTAATATTTTTATCAAAATTATATATTTTTTTCAATAATCACTATTTTATTTTAAAAAATATACAAAGATGTGCTTATTAAGTTGAATTATAATTAATTAATCGTTTGTTTGGCTGATTTTGTTTGCTGTACTAGAAGGGCTTTACAGGAGTTTATTTGTTTGATTGTAAATCTATGATCTGCCTAAATTTCTCTACTTTTGACACATAAATTTTGGGAAATGAAAAAACTATTATTGGGACTTCTACTGATGGGAACAGCGCTGGGTGCGCAGGAACTTTATATGCCGAGGAATATCAAGAATGCTTATGCGAAAGGAACGCGGGATATTTCCGGAAAGCCTGGGGAAAACTACTGGCAGAACAAAGGGGTCTACGATGTGAAGGTAAAAGTGGATGCAAAGACAAAAATAGTCTCGGGTTCTGAGACCATCCAGTATTCCAACAACAGTCCGGATGAGCTGAATGTTTTGGCGATCAGATTTGTCAATAATGTGAATAAACCGCAGGCGCCAAGAGCCGGATATGCTTCTAAGGAATCGATGACGGATGGTTTGAAAATCAAATCATTCTCCATTAACGGCGAAAAATATAAGATTAACAGCGACGATTGGGGAACTGTGGAAGCGGTAAAACTGACGAAAGCGATTGCTGCAAAATCAAAAACTGAAATCAAAATCGACTGGGAATATCCATTGGCAAAGGAAAGCGGGAGAGAAGGACAGATAGACCCGGAAACTTTTTATGTGGCGTATTCTTTCCCTAGAGTTTCCGTTTATGATGATTATAACGGCTGGGATTTGTTGGCTCATAATGGCAGACAGGAGTTTTATAATGATTTCAATGATTATTCGTTTGCGATTTCTGCACCAAAGAATTTTGTGGTTTGGTCAACTGGAGATTTCCAGAATCCTGAGGAAGTTCTAAATCCTGAATATTTAAAACGTTTTAGAGAATCTTTAAAATCAGATAAAATCATTCATGTTGCCACTGAATCTGAAATGAAATCAGGCAAAGTGACGAAGCAGAATGAGTGGAATGTCTGGAAATTCAAAGCGGGTAATATTGTTGATTTTTGTTTTGCCCTGAGCAATCATTACGTTTGGGATGCGTCTAGTGTTCAGTTGAAAACTAAGAGAGCGAGTGTGCAGGCTGCTTACAAAGTTGGCGCAAAAGATTTTGAAAAATATACGGAATGGATGCGTTACAACCTGAAATGGTTTTCGGAAAACTGGCCTGGCGTCGAATATCCGTTCCCTGCGATGACAGCTGTCCAAGGTTATGCCGATATGGAGTATCCGATGATGATCAACGACACGAGTATTCCGGATGATTTTCAAGACGCAAGACTGACGGCGGATCACGAGATTGCGCATACTTATTTTCCTTTTTATATGGGAATTAATGAAACGCGGTATGCTTATATGGATGAAGGCTGGGCTACAACCTTGGAATATCTGATTGGTATTGCTGAAAACGGGCAGGAAAAAGCGGATGAATTTTTTAAAAATTTCCGGGTGAAACGTTGGATCAACGATGCTTCTGCGGAAGAAGATCAACCGGTTATCACCATGAGTTCTCAGCTTGCAGGCTCAGGTTATGGGAATAATGCGTATGTGAAATCGTCTTTGTCTTATTTGGCTTTGAAGGATTATCTGGGTGATGAGTTATTCAAAAAAGCACTTCACACTTATATGGATAACTGGAACGGTAAACATCCGATTCCGTGGGATTATTTTAATTCAATGAATGCCGGTTCCGGGAAGAATCTGAATTGGTTTTTCAACAACTGGTTTTATACCAATAATTATATTGATTTGAAAATTGCGTCGGTAGCTCAGCAGGACAAACAGTTGGTTTTAACGGTTGAGAATGTCGGTGGATTTGCGGTTCCGTTTGATGTGGTTTTGACTTACGAAGATGGGACGACGGAGAAAGGCCACTTTACGCCGGCAGTTTGGGAGAAAGACCAGAAGATGACGAATCTGAATATTCCTGTGAAGAAGAAAATAAAGTCTATCAATCTGGATGGCGGTATTTTTATGGATTATACGGTTGCAGATAATTTGAAAAGCCTGTAATAGAAGTATCTTTCCAGTAGGAAGTTTCTATAATTAATAATAGATTTGCAGCCATTATCATAAATATTAAAATAATAAAATGAAAAGACAGACTATCGCATTGTTTTGCATAGCAGCATTTAGTTTTTCGTGTGCCGATAAAGATGGCAAGAAAGACGACAGCAAATATACAGATGAGCAAAAAGCCTCGTACTATATCGGTATGAGTATCGCGCAAAATATGAAACAGGATGGCTTCAAAGTAGATCCGGATCTTTTAGCTCAGGGTATCAAAGAAGAGTTGGACAGCACAAAGAAGAAGTTGATGCCGGCTGAGGAAATGAACAGTTTTATGCAGGACTTTATGATGAAACAGCATCAAAAAAAGCAGTCTGAAGCGGGATCACAGTCTAATGATAATAAGAAAAAAGGTCTGGAATTTTTGGCTAAAAATAAAAGCAATCCAAAAGTAAAAACCACTGCTTCAGGTTTACAATACGAGGTTCTTCAGGAAGGCGACGGGAAAACAAAACCAAAAGCGTCCGATATTGTACAGGTAAAATACACCGGAAAACTGCTGAACGGAACTGTTTTCGATTCTACCGACAAGAATGGAGGTGCGCCAATGGATATCAACTTAGGCGCAGTAATCCCAGGTTGGACAGAAGGCATCCAGCTGATGAGTAAAGGTTCTAAATACAGATTTTATATTCCTTCAGATTTGGCTTACGGCGACCAAAGTGCTGGAGATGCTATTCCTGGCGGTTCTACTATTATTTTTGATGTTGAGTTGGTGAGTATAAAATAAAGCCGATTACTTGTAATAAAATCAAAAACCTCAGCTGATTTGGCTGGGGTTTTTGTGTGGATGATTCATCCAATATTTTTATTTTAATAATTCACTTCTTAGTTTTTCGTTTTTTACTCTTCTGTATAATTCATTGTCAATTTGTAAATCTTTCCCAACTCTTTTAGCAATTAAATTTTTCTCTCTTTTTACATTATTGTCTTTTTTTATTACAGCTGGACAATTGTCACAAGAAATTTCCTTTGTTGTCATTTTTATCTGATTTCCTTTTTCGGTCTTAATTCCTTTGTAATAGTAGAATCCTCCATCGCTTGCGGAATATATTGTATCACTCTTGCTAATTGCGATTGGACTTTGGTCAATGAAAACACTGTCATTTTTAAATTTGATATATGTTTTCCTAAACCATCGATAATTAGGGTGGCTTTCATCAAAATATCCTTCCATTTTTTCAAATCCTAAATATAAAGTCTCTGTATTTCCATAATTGAGCTTATTTGATTTAAATGAGAATACAATTATAAGTACCCCAATAATTAGAGATTTTTTGGTTATCATTTTCATTAATTATCTTAAAAAGCAAAAGAGCATTTCTGATTCAGAAACGCTCTTTCGTTTTAAAATAGTATTTAATATGAAGAAAATTTAACTCTTATTCCACCGGTCTAAAAACCAAACCTGTTTCCTCGAAATAATCCAACGTAATTCTGTCGCCGTCATTCACGGTTCCTGCGAGGATTTCTTTTGATAATTTATTCAAAACTTCCTGCTGAATCACTCTTTTCAAAGGTCTTGCTCCGAAAACAGGGTCGTAACCTTTGTTGGTCAGGTAATTCAGAGCATCCTGTGTTGCAGTCATAATAATGTTTCTTTTCAGCAACAGATCATTGAAACCTCTCAGCTGATACTGAACGATTTTTCCGATTTCTTTTTTTCTTAAAGGCTGGAATAAAACCGTTTCATCAATCCTGTTGAGAAATTCCGGACGAAGCGTTTGTTTTAATAAATCAAAAACCTCAATTTTTGTTTTATCAACAATTTCGTCTTGATTTTCTTCCGTAATATTTTCAAAATTCTCCTGAATAATATGCGAACCGAGATTCGAAGTCATAATGATAATTGAATTTTTGAAATTCACAACACGGCCTTTGTTATCCGTCAAACGACCATCATCCAAAACCTGCAATAATGTATTGAAAACATCAGGATGCGCTTTTTCAATTTCGTCCAGAAGCACTACTGAATAAGGTCTCCTTCTCACCGCTTCCGTCAACTGTCCGCCTTCATCATAACCCACATATCCCGGAGGCGCGCCGACTAAACGAGATACCGAATGTCTTTCCTGATATTCACTCATATCAATTCTCGTCATATTGTTTTCATCATCGAATAAAAACTCAGCTAATGCCTTTGCCAGCTCTGTTTTACCAACTCCGGTTGTTCCTAAGAATAAGAAACTTCCAATTGGTTTTTTCTCGTCACTCAATCCGGCTCTGTTTCTTCGGATGGCGTCCGCAACCGCTTCAATGGCTTCTTCCTGACCGACAACTCTGTGATGAAGTTCGGTTTCAAGGTGAAGTAATTTTTCTCTTTCAGATTGAAGCAACTTTGTCACAGGAATTCCCGTCCATTTTCCGATAACTTCGGAGATGTTATCTGCAGTTACTTCTTCTTTAATCAATTCATTCTGATGGTTTTGCATCTCCAATTCGAGTTTTTGTAGAGCATCTTCTTTCTCTTTTATCTTTCCGTACTGAATTTCAGCTACTTTGGCGTAATCTCCGGCTCTTGACGCTCTTTCGGCTTCGAGTTTTAAAGATTCAATATCTTTTTTAATGGACGTTAAATCCTCAGATTTCTGTTTTTCTTTCAGCCATTTGGCGTTGATTTCGTTTCTTTCTTCAGAAATTTTCGAAATATCTTCTTTTAAATGATCGATTTTAGTTTGATTTCCCTCTCTTGAAATAGCCGCCAATTCAATTTCCATCTGCATCAGTTTTCTGTCGAGAACATCCAGCTCTTCAGGTTTTGAATTGATTTCCATTCTCAGTTTAGCCGAAGCTTCATCAATTAAATCGATGGCTTTATCCGGTAAAAACCGGTCTGAAATATATCTTTGAGACATTTCCACCGCCGCAATAATTGCTTCGTCTTTGATTCTTACTTTGTGATGCGCTTCATATTTATCTTTAATTCCACGAAGAATGGAGATTGCAGATTCTGTATCCGGTTCTTCGACCATCACTTTTTGGAAACGCCTTTCCAAGGCTTTATCTTTTTCAAAATATTTTTGATATTCATTTAAGGTTGTCGCCCCGATTGCTCTCAATTCTCCTCTTGCCAAAGCAGGTTTCAGGATATTAGCAGCATCCATTGCTCCATCACCACCGCCGGCTCCAACCAAAGTGTGGATTTCGTCGATGAAAAGAATGATTTGTCCGTCTGATTTAATGACTTCATTTACAACAGATTTCAAACGTTCTTCAAACTCACCTTTGTATTTTGCACCGGCAATCAAAGCACCCATATCCAATGAATACAAGGTTTTATCCTGCAGATTTTCAGGAATATCTCCGGAAATAATTCTGTGGGCAATTCCTTCTGCAATGGCGGTTTTACCAACTCCGGGTTCACCAATTAAGATCGGATTATTTTTCGTTCTTCTCGAAAGAATCTGCAAAACTCTTCTGATTTCTTCGTCACGACCAATTACCGGATCCAATTTTCCTTCGGCGGCAAGTTCGTTGAAATTCTTAGCGTATTTCTTTAAAGACTGGTATGTTTCTTCGGAGCTTGCAGAATTTGCGGTGCTTCCTTTTCTTAATTCTTTAATTCCACCTTCCAAAAGACTTTTGGTCACGCCCATATCTTTCAACATTTTGGAAGCTTCGGAATTGGTGTCTAAAAGTGAAAGCCAAAGATGTTCAATGGTTACGAATTCGTCGCCCATTTTTTTTGCAATGTTCGGAGCATCCAGCAAAACTTTATTTGCTGATTGTGAAAGGTAAATGTTTCCGCCCTGAACTTTCGGAAGTCTTTCCAAATTTTCTCTGTTTCGCTCTCTTACCAAAGTGGCATCTGCTTCGGATTTTTTCAGTAAGAAAGGTGAAATATTTTCATCCGTCTGAAAAATTCCTTCCAGAAGATGTTGAGGTTCTATCTGCTGATTGCCAAATTCCATTGCCACTTGCTGAGCGGCCTGAATGGCTTCCTGTGATTTTACGGTATATTGGTGTAAGTTCATATTATTTATAGTTGTTAGTTGCTGGTTAATTATTGAATTGTTTCATCAAAATTTGTACAATTCCTATATGTAAAATGCTGATTTTATTAAAAACATTAAGACTAAAGTTTCTAATTCTAATCTTAATGCTTATCAATTATTTAATTCGGATTGTTGATCGCAAAAAGTGTTCTTTTGTTGAATATTTAAAATTATAGGACAAAATTTCCGAATTATTTAAAAATTAATAAAATGATGCGGACAATTTTTCCGATTGCTGATCAATTTTAATCCGATAAACTGGTCAAATCGTAAAGGATTATGATTGCTGATTTGATAATGTTTATAATCGAATTTTTTATTTATAAATTTGATTCTGAAAAATCTGAAATTGACTCGCTTTTTAATTATTTTAATGTCCTTTTTTCTACTTGATTTTTGTTGGGCGCAGCAACAGAATCAGGAAGATCTGTCAGGCTCGGAGACTTTGGACAAGAGTAAAATTTCACCAGAATCTGTCATTTCGCAAAGCCTCAAAAAGCTCGAACAGGCTATTTCTGAAGAGGAAAAATATAAAGTGAGAATGACGATGGCTGATGCTTATCTCAAAATTAAAAAGCCGGATTTTGCTAAATCAACCGAAATGCTTTTTAAGGCCAAGGAGATAGCGGAAAAACTGAATAATCCTTTATTGATGGCCAAAATCTACGGTTCTATAGCCAATCAGTATTCTTTTCTGAATTATCCCGAAAAGATAAAACCTTACCTCGATCTTTCAAAGATCCAAGTCGAAAAGCTGCCAAACGGTTATGAAAAAAACTATCTCACTGCAAGGCTTTTCATAGAATATGGCAATCTGGAAGCAGACAGAGAAAATTTTGCGCTCGCTAAAAAAAATTACCAGCGTGGTTTGACTGCGCTTCAAAAAAACGGAAGTCCGGATAAGAAAAACATATTCCAATACCAGCGCATATTCTATAATATCGGCGTGGCCAATACTTATCTCAGAAAAAATGACTCTGCAGAGTATTTCCTTAATAAAGCTATTGCCGTAAAAAATACTGAAAATAAGGAGTTTAAATATTTCGTTTACAATACGTTAGCAAAAGTTTATACTAATAGAGACGAAACAAAACGCGCCATCGATTCATTAGAAACGGTTCTGGATGATCCTGATTTTAAGGACAACAGGCTGAAAGCTGACATGTACAGGCAGCTTATTCTGTCTTTCAAAAAACTGGGCAACAACAAAAAGTATATCGAATATTCTGAGAAATTGCTGAAACTGGATCCTGATGTCAAAGAAAATAACCAAAAGGCCATTGTGACGGCCGTCAATGCAGAGCAGAAGGATCTGATAGGGAAAATTGATGAACGGGAAAATCATAATCTGCTGCTTTTGATCCTCTGTGCGCTCCTGATTTTATCCGCCGGGATTTTCATCTTTTTTATCAATCAGAAAAGAAAGCGGGAAAAACTGCTTTATCAGAACTTCCTGAAAAATCTGGATAATAGTCAGCACGATAATTTACTGGGGCCGGAAGTTGAGGTGGGAAAGGAGAAAGTGTCCTTCTCAGTTCCCAGTGCTGCAGAATCCGCGATTCTTGAAAAACTGGAGAAGTTTGAAGCTTCTGATAAATTTACCAATTCCAAACTTTCTGTGGCGAGTCTCGCAGTGCTGTTCAAAACCAATCCGACTTATCTTTCGGAAACAATTAAAAAACATAAGGAGAAAAATTTCAATACTTATATAAATGAGCTGCGGATCAATTATATCTGTAAGCAGATTCTGGAACGTCCGGAATTCCTCAATTATAAGATAAGTTACCTGGCAGAGCACGCAGGTTTTTCTTCGCACAGCGCTTTTGCTACGGTATTCAAAGGTGTGACGGGTATTTCGCCGTCTGCATTTCTGCGCGAGGCAGAATTAAAATTTAAAAATAATAAATAATTGTATATCAATGCTTTATATATTTTATTTTGCTTTTAAAATATGATATTTCGAAAGGATAATGTTATTTTCTAGTGATTTATACATCTACTTTTACTTTAAAGAATTAGACAAGTGACTAATTTTTTATCTGAACTGTTTTATTAAATCTTTAATTTATTAATTATGAAAAAAAGCTTACTCCTTTTCTGCGCCTTTGGATCTCTGCTGGTGCATTCTCAAAGCCTAGGCTACGGAAAATCTTTCTCTGATTCTACTCCAAGAAGTTCTCAATCAAAAAAAGCAGCTGCAAAAGCAGAAACCTGTAATACCGTCGTCATCAATGATACGGAGGAAGAAAACGGGATTTTCATCATCGGAAACGGTGGTCAGAAGGCTGCAGTTGATATTCCGTTGGCGGCCAATCAGTCTATTAAAATCAACAGTGTTGTGGTGACCTTGGCGAGCAAACTGCCACCTACTTTTGTGAATTTTATATTCTATGACAACACGCTTTCTTCCCCCGAAGATCCTGAAGATCCGAGAAGAAACATCCCAAGTCAGCAGATCCTGGCTGTCACAAACAGCACGATAGAATCTTACGAAGATGTTGGTTATGAGCCTCTGCATGAGTTCATCGTTAGAAAAGTAAAAATCAAATTGGCTACTCCGATTATCCTGAACGGAATGATGTCTGAGGGGAGAGTCTGGATGAGTACAAAGTCTGATGCCAATGCCTGGTCTACCACAGCGCATTATGAAACGGGTGAAGGCGTTGTGGGGGAAAGTATTGCAATGGGAGGCAATACCTACGATTGGTTTCAGCTGCTGAATCAGGAAGGTCTGTATGAGCTGAATGCCGAATGTGACTTTTTGAATGTGGCAGATGCAGACTCCAGATCAAAAGTGGATATCTACCCAAATCCGGCTCAGGATTATTTTGAATACAGAAATATGGAGTCGATGAAAGTGATCTCCGTTACTATATTTGATGCCGGTGGTAAAGTGGTAAAAACCATCAACGGTAATCAGTCTAAAATAGATGTGAGCCATCTGGCTAAAGGCGTTTATATCGTTAAAACTAAAACGTCCTCTAATATTACTTTGACAAACAAGCTAATAAAAAAGTAAAGGAAAGTATTATTTCTATATCTGAATTGCCGGTGGTTATCTGCCGGCAATTTTTATGATGCGTGTACTTTTATGCCTCTGTGTTTTTCGAGAAATGTGTCATTCGGACGTTATAAATTTGATATCGGTAATAATCTTAACTTAATATTATGAAAATTACTTAAAAATTGTTAATTTGCAGGAAAATTTTTAATATGAAGAAGTATTTACTAATGTCTGTGTTGGCTTTACCACTGTTGAGCTTTGCCCAATGGACGAAAGTGAGCAACACGAGTAAGCAGGTGAAGGAAGAGTTTGCCAGCTTGAAAGAGAAACAACTGTTCTCTCTGGATAAGTCACTTTTAAAATCAAAACTACAAAATGCACCGGAAAAATTCTCGGGACAGAAAGGTGTAGAACTGCTGATGCCAAATGCAGAAGGCGTTCTGGAGAAATTTCTGGTTTGGGAATATTCCAATTTCACACCGGAAGTTCAGGCGATGTTCCCAAACATCCGTTCCTATATGGGAATTGGCGTGACGGATAAATCTGCCTATTTAAGGTTCACGGTTTCTGATCAGGGTGTGTCATCTTCCACATTCCGGACAGGAAGTTCCAGCTTTGTAGAGGCTTATACTGCAGGAAATGACGTCTATGCAGCATACTCGTCATCTTCAAGAATTTTGGATCAGAAAGATGAATTTATTTGTTCCACAATGGATGAAGTGCTTCAAAGCAATCAGGAAAATACAAGTAGCAGATCCAGTAATCAGGTTTACAAAGCTTTCCGACTGGCAATGTCTGCTCAGGCAGAATATTCCCAGTACCATATCACCAGAGCCGGTGCCGAATCTGCTACGGATGATGAAAAAAAAGCTGTAGTTTTGACTGCTATCGTCAATACGGTAACAAGGGTGAATGCCCTGTATGAGAAAGATCTCGCAGTCCATTTCAACCTTATAGATATCTTGCCAATCATCTATCTTGATGCAGCATCCGATCCTTACACAGGTTCTTACAATTCACAGGTGCAGTCTACGCTCAATACTGTGATAGGTGCAGCCAATTATGACATTGGGCACGTAGTGGTTTACGCCAGTCCAAACGGTAATGCGGGATGCATCGGCTGTATCTGTACAAATGGCAGTAAAGGCTCCGGATTTACATCGCATTACATTCCGGTAAGTGATATTTTTGATATCGATTATGTAGCGCACGAAATCGGACATCAGGTGGGCGGCAACCATACGCATACCTACAGTGGATCAGAAGGTTCAGGCGTTCAGGTAGAAGTCGGCAGTGGCAATACTATTATGGCTTATACCGGAATTACCGGTGCTTATGATACGCAGTTCAATTCCAATGACTTTTTTACTTACAGAAATATTCTGCAGATTCAGAACAATCTGGCTAATAAAGCCTGCGCCGTAAACACACCAATTACAAATACACCACCAGTTGTCAACGCCGGTCCAAATGTTACCATCCCAATCAGTACACCATTTGTACTGAAAGGAACTGTGACCGATGCGGAAAATGATCCCATGTCTTATGTCTGGGAGCAAAATAATTCGGCTACTGCATCAGCTCAGTTTGGTTCCGGATCTTACGCTTCTCCAACAAAAGCAGGTGGCCCGAATTTTAAAATGTTCCCGCCAAAATCTGAGCCTGTAAGATACTTCCCAGAATTTGGGAAAGTGTTGGCCGGTGTAAGCGCAACCCGTTGGGAAGCACTTTCCAGCGTAGGAAGAACACTTAATTTTACATTGACAGCACGAGATAATTCTGCTGCCGGTGCTCAGACTGCTACAGATGAGGTAATTGTAACGGTAAGTGCTACTGCCGGACCTTTTGTGGTGACAGCACCGACTTTTGGTGAAAGCCTTGTTTCCAGCGGAAATTACAGCGTCAAATGGAATGTTGCCAATACCAATGCAGCACCTGTCAACACTGCTAACGTCAATATCAAATTATCTCTTGACGGTGGTAAAACATTCACCACTGTTGCCGCTAATACCGCCAACGACGGTGAAGAAGCTGTGACAATTCCTGCTGGTTCTCAAGCTGCAAACGCTTACTTTATGATAGAGGCGGTGGACAATGTTTACTTTGCGATGAGTCCTAGTTTTGTCATAGACTATTCTGCAGCAGGCGAGGTGTGTACAACATATACCTATGCAGGAGCTCCGGTAGATATCAACGACGGAACTGGTTCTACCAACGGACCAATCTCATCTCCGCAGATTATGGTTCCGATAGATGTTCAGGATTCTAAAGTCATTACAAAAATAAGTGTGAAACCAACAGTAGAGCACCCAAGAACAAGCCAGCTGGTAGTAGGTGTTCAAGGTCCTCTTGGTCAGAGTGCTTGGCTGTGGAACAGAAAATGTACCAGTTCAGGCATCACCGCTACATTCAGTGATGAAGGTGCTGCATACGTTTGCGCATCGCCAATTGCCGGAAGTGTAAAACCGGATGAGTCATTATCAATCTTCAAAGGGAATGACACAAAAGGTATCTGGAATCTATTCGTTTCCGATAATGTAAGAAATCTTACAGGCAAAGTAACCACCTGGTCGTTAGAATTATGTACCAGAGATACACAGGCATTGGCAGTCAACGAGAATGCTTTCAATTCCAACAATATCAAGGTGTATCCTAATCCTTCAAACGGTAATTTCTTCATCAAATCAAAAGATCTCGGAGGCAACGCCAAGGTGACAATTTATGATATGAATGGCAGGGTAGTACATACTTCAGGCTTCAACGGTCTTACCGGTGAATCTACAAATGAGTTCAATGTAAACCTTACAAAAGGCGTTTATATGCTTAAAGTAACTTCCCCGAAAGCGAACTACACCCAGAAATTAATGATCAAATAATTTCATATTACTGTATAAAGCAAAAGCCGGTCAGCGATGACTGGCTTTTGTTATTTTAAGAATAGAACTTTCTCAGATGCTTTCAATAAAATATATTAAATTGCAACTAACAATAATTATGCAACATGAATTACACTCAAATAGAAATAGACGCGCAGTATGATGGCAGACTACAGCTGATTTACCTGAATCAGCCGGAAAGTTACAACAGCCTTACCAAGACAATGCTTTCGGAATTGCGTCATGCCATTCACCATTTCAGCGATGATGAGAACGTGCGATGCGTTGCAATTGCCGGCAGAGGAAAGGCTTTCTGCGCCGGCCAGAATCTCAAAGAAGCACTCAGTTTTGGTGAGGATGAGGACGACAGAGCGATCCAGCGTTTCGTAATCGAATACTACAATCCTCTGGTTTTGGAAATAGTGAAGTGTAAAAAGCCTGTAATTGCGCTGGTCAACGGTCCAGCCGTGGGCGCTGGTGCTATGTTGGCTTCCATCTGCGATTTTACTTTAGCCGTCGAAAGTGCCTATTTTTCATTCGCATTTGCCAATATTGGTTTGATTCCCGATACGGCAGGCACTTACTTTTTACCAAAATTAGTAGGAAAGCAATTGGCCAGTTACCTGTCATTCACCGGAAAAAAAGTACCTGCAGCGGAAGCCAAGAAGATTGGTTTGATTGCCGACTATTTCCCGGATTCAGAATTTGTGGAAAAATCGATGGAAGTGTTGACGCAGCTCGCGCATTCGGCTACGACAGCGCTTTATCTGACTAAGAAGGCCTTCAATAAATCTTATGATTTCACACTTAAAGAACAGTTAGATTACGAATCAATCATCCAGCAGGATGCCGCTGAGACAGAAGATTTCCGGGAAGGTGTCACCGCTTTTATAGAAAAACGGTTGCCAAATTACAAAGGGAAGTAAGTCGGGGAGGAGAGCGTGAATGCGTTTGAGCATCTGATGGTTTGAGCGTTTTATTATCTATCGTCCATCTTTAAACTTTCATCATTTATCAATCATCATTTATGAACCCAAGAGAAACTGCCGAATATATGTACGGAAAAGACCGTTTTTCCCAATGGTTGGGAATAGAACTTTCCGATATTAAAGAAAATTACTGCTTGCTAAAAATGCCCGTAAAACCTGAAATGATCAATGGTTTGGGAACCGTGCACGGAGGCGTGACTTTCGCATTTGCAGATTCGGCACTGGCTTTTTCTTCCAACAATACGGGTGACGCTGCCGTTGCACTCAATTGTTATATTAATTTTACAAAAGCCGCAAGAGATGGCGATGTGCTGACTGCCGAAAGTGTTTTACTTACTGATACCCGAAAAACGGCTGTTTACGACATCACAGTGAAAAATCAAAATGATGAGGTGGTTGCAGGTTTCCGGGGAACGGTTTATAAGATAGGCAAAAAAGTGGTGGATTTGTAGATTCATTGCATTATTAAAACAGTATTTATTTTTCAGAAAGTATTAATATAATCTCATAATCAGGGCGTTGTGATTATTTTAACAAAAATTAAGAAATATTAAGAATTTTTTATATTTTTGGGAAACTTTTACCATGAAAAATATCTACCGCTTCTGTTTGTTAATATTTCTATTTTCAAATTTAAATTTCTATTCCCAAAATCAGCAAAGTCTAAGTAAAATCCAACAGTCAACCAAGGTGGATTATTTGAGGTCTCTATCAGAAACTCAAAAGAAAAAATTTGACTTAAGTTTTAATCTAGCCAACTCGCTGGCAGAGAAGAATCGCTGGCAGAAGATCATCATTACAGATTCTACCTATTCACGATTGGTCGGGGTTACAAAAGATCTGAACCCCATCTATTATATTACAGAAAACCGGGGCGCTGGTACAACGTCCAGAGCAGACCGGCTGTATAGCGGCGGTAGCCTGGGACTTTCCATAGAAGGACAAGGGATGGTTGCGGGCGTTTGGGATGCTGGAAGTCCGCTTCTCACCCACGAACTTTTCTCGAACAGAATTTCCCTTATGGACGGTTCGCCCTATCTGCATCCGCACGCAACTCACGTGGCGGGAACTATGATTGGAACAGATGCTGTGCAAAATGGGAATGCAAGGGGAATGGCTTTTAAAGGTAGTGCCAATGCCTACGACTGGAACAATGATATTTCTGAAGTCGCCAGTGCTGCAGCTGCCGGACTTCTGATTTCCAACCATTCTTATGGTTACAATCCTTACTATGTTACTGTAGATAAATTTGGTAAGTATGATCAGGTCTCAAAGGATTTTGATGAAATACTTTTCAATGCACCTTATTTTCAGATGGTTTGTGCGGCAGGAAATTCCAGAGTATATGGTGTCAATACCGGCAAGAATGGTTATGACCTTATCACCGGACACGCCCTTGGCAAAAATGTGATCACGGTTGCAGCTGTGGATGAAGTTTTGAATTATACAAATTCATCTTCTGTTGTAATGTCCGACTTCAGCAGTTGGGGTCCGTCAGATGATGGCAGAATCAAGCCGGATATTTCGGCTAAAGGAGTTCATACTTTCTCTGCAGTCAGTGATTCGAATACTTCTTATGATTATTATGATGGTACATCTATGGCATCGCCAAGTGTAGGCGGTACATTGCTGCTGCTTCAGCAGTACCACAATCAGATCTATAACTCCTATATGAAGGCGTCTACGCTCAAAGGCTTGATGATTCATTCTGCTGATGAGGCGGGAACATCGCCAGGCCCGGACTACAAATTTGGCTGGGGTCTGATCAACGCGGAGAAGATGGCTAACATCATTAAGCATAAAAATCTCTTTGCAAAAATTGAGGAAAATACACTGACTGATGGTGAAGTGAAGGATGTTGTTCTAAGCAGTGACGGTGTAAATCCACTGGTGGTAACTGTTTCCTGGACAGATCCTGTTGGAAATTTACCCTCTAATGTGACAGACGATGCGACACCAAACCTCGTCAATGATCTGGATATCGTTCTTTCCAGAGACGGCGTAGATTATTATCCCTGGAAACTGAATCCTGCGAATCTCAATGCAGCAGCTACCACTGGTATTAACGATCTTG
Organism: Bacteroidota bacterium; assembly: GCA_037033105.1. Lineage (GTDB taxonomy): Bacteria > Bacteroidota > Bacteroidia > Flavobacteriales > Weeksellaceae > Epilithonimonas. Next base: position 425,042 of record JAZBLF010000002.1, on the reverse strand, counting down.
ATAATGTCGAAAAAATAGAAATCAATACACCATCTGCTGGAACTTATAATTTAAAGATCAAGCATAAAGGAACTCTTGCCAATCAATCCCAAAATTATTCTTTGATTGCGTCCGGTATTGTCACAACGGATTTTTGGTTTAATACGGCCGACAATAATATAAAAATCTGCAAAAATACAAGTGCTGATCTGGCCGTGAATTTTGATTTCCATGTGAAAAACGGTTTCTCCAACCAAGTTCATTTATCTGCTCTCAACTTGCCAAATGGGCTTTCAGCAAACTTTACTCCTGCAGAATTGTCCGGTGAAGGTACATTTGTCCTTAATTTCAGTGGAATATCTGGCGTGCAGAAAGGAAAATATAATCTGGTTATCAAAGGAGAAAGTGGTGCAGATTCTTTCGAATATCCATTGACGATTACAATTTTTGACAATACGGTCGCCACTCCCAATCTATTGACGCCAACTAACAATAATCTTTCTGTCAATTTTACAAACACAGAATTCACCTGGACTGCAGATTCTAATACGGAATCATACATCCTCGAGATCTCCAATCTGTCTGACTTCTCTGTGAAGGAAACGTACACTTCGCAAACGAATAGATTCAATCAAAATTTAGCTACCGGCGCAAAATATTACTGGAGAGTAAAAGGCAAGAATATTTGTGGGGAAAGTGCCTATTCTCCTGCTAATACGTTCAACACGTTTTGTACAGGTCCTACTTTTGTACAACTGGTAAGTGCGGGCACAAACAGCCTCACTGTCAATTGGAATAGCAGCAGCTTATCGGGCAAATGGGAAGTTGAAGCCGTACCAACAGGGCAGACTCCAACCGGACACGGCGTTATCGCTACATCAAATCCTTATACGATTACGGGACTGATAAAAAATACGTGCTATGAAGTCTATGTGAGAGTTGTATGCTCGGATGATGGTGCGTATTCACCTTGGATTAAAGGAAGCAATTTCTGTACGAATGCAGATTATTGTGGCGGTGACCATTTTTATGATTCAGGCGGTGAGAATGGAAACTATTTGCCATCGGATAACTTAATAAAAACGATCTATCCTGAAAATCCAGGTGACCGCGTTTCGGCTGTATTCAACAAATTCAAGGTGGAAAGCTGCTGTTCTTATTTTTATATTTATGATGGTCCAAATCAAGGGTCGCCACTATTATTCGGCGGTTCATCAATGAGCCAGCTGCCGTACACTTACAGATCTACCCATCCAACCGGTGCTTTGACTTTTGTTTTTTATTCTTACGGCACAGGAGATGAAGGCTGGGATGCTACCATTCTTTGCGAACCAAAACCTGCCTGTCCCACAATGCCAAAAAATATTGTACTCACAGCTTCCACTTCCACGTCTATGACCTTTAACTGGGAAGATACATCCAATGCTGCACAGTGGGAATTAGAAGTAGTTCCGGCTGGTACAACACCGACAGGTTCCGGCACTGTGTCATCTCAAAAACCATACACCTTATCAGGGCTTACAAAGAACACCTGTTATGACGTCTACATAAGGTCGCTTTGCTCAGCCGGGAAGTCCGACTGGTCTGCGCCTGCAAGATTGTGCTCTGCTCCGGATTATTGTGCAGGTGATCATTTCTATGATACCGGAGGCCCAAATGGAAATTATAAAGACAATGAAAACTGGTCAAAAACTATGTATCCATCTGTTTCCGGCAACAGAGTAAGAGCGGTTTTTAATGAGTTTTTGTTAGAATCTTGTTGTGATCAGCTTACCGCTTACAACGGACCGGACAGGACTTATCCAGTTTTATTCAGTAGCGGCTATATGTCAGAATTGCCTTCTGTGTTCAGATCGACTCACCCTTCCGGCGCTTTGACTTTTGCTTTTAAATCTGACGGAAGCTCTGTAAAGTCAGGCTGGGATGCTGAGATCTTCTGCGAACCGGCTCCTGCATGTCCAGAATATCCAAAGTCTATCACACTGCAGAATGCTGCGCTAACCAGTATGACTGTAAATTGGACCGATCTTTCAAATGCTGCACAATGGGAAATAGAAGTTGTGAAACAGGGCAATTCCCCAACTGGCACGGGAACGGTGATCAGTACAAAACCTTATACGATCACAGGGTTACAGTCCAATACGCTTTATAAGGTTTATGTAAGATCTTTATGCTCTGCGGGAACGTCTGAATGGGGTATTTCCAAGGTATTCGCTACATTGGCAGATTACTGTGGTGGTGACCATTTTTATGACAGTGGAGGCGCCTCAGGTGGATATTCCAGTAATTATGAATCATCTACAAAAACCATATATCCTTCAAAGTTGGGAGATAGAGTGAAAGCTATTTTCGAGATGTTTGATGTTAATCAATATGATCAATTCACCGTTTATAATGGGGCAAGTACTTCTTATAATTCAGTTTTGTACACTAGTAATACCAGTAATTCAACACCACCGGGAACTTTAGCTTCTACAGATGTTGCAACCGGTGCATTGACTTTTACGTTTTCTACATCAGGAAATGTCAACAATAAAGCAGGCTGGGATGCGAAAATGATCTGCGAGCCTATGCCGCCTTGTCCCAATGCACCTGGAGAAATCTCCCTTCAGACCTCAAATCTGAACTCCCTTACGGTTACCTGGCCGGAAAATTCCAATGCCTCGCAATGGGAAATAGAGGTGGTAAAAGATGGAAATACACCTACGGGAAGCGGAACGCTGATTTCCACCCGTCCGTATACAATCACCGGTTTACAAAGCAATACTTGTTATAAAGTTTATATCAGATCTATCTGCTCTGGCGGAAATTCCAATTGGACGGTTTCCAAATTAATCTGTACACAGGGAGATTACTGTGGCGGCGATCATTTCTATGATTCCGGAGGTGCTGTAAGCGGATATCCTAATAATTACGAATATTTTACCAAAACGATTTATCCTTCCGGTACCGGAAATAGAGTAAAAGCTATTTTCGAAATGTTTGATATTAATCAATATGATCAGTTTACGGTTTACAATGGGGCAAATACCTCCAGCGGTTCTGCTTTATACAGCAATTCCGGAAATTCTGTGCCACCTGCAACATTGGCGTCCACGGATATTTCTACAGGTGCTTTGACATTCTATTTCTCTTCATCAGGAAACGCTAACAACAAAGCAGGCTGGGACGCAAAAATAATCTGCGAACCAATGCCGGCATGTCCCAATCCTCCAACATTCATAACGCTGCAGAATTCCGGACAGAACTCATTAACACTTAATTGGACCGACAATTCCAATGCAACGCAATGGGAAATTGAAGTGGTCAAAGATGGCAGTTCACCAACTGGCGCCGGAGCCATTATTTCCACTCGTCCGTACACTTTAACCGGATTATTGAGGAATACAGGCTACAAAGTTTACATCAGATCGGTCTGCACAGGCGGCAAGTCGGAATGGGGCATTTCCAAACTGTTGATGACGCAGGCCAATTACTGCGCAGGTGATCATTTTTATGATTTGGGAGGCGCTTTGAGCAATTATCCTACCAACGAATATTTTGTGAAAACAATCTACCCGTCAGGCTCAGGAAATAGGGTCAAAGCTATTTTTGAGTTATTTGACATTTATCAGTACGATCAGTTTACAGTCTATAATGGTGCGAATGCGGCCGGTACCGTTTTGTACAACAGCTACTATAATTCAACACCGCCGCCAGGAACACTGGCTTCCACAGACCCGTCAACCGGCGCTTTGACATTTGTTTTTTATCCGTCGTCCGGCAATAATAACAAAGCCGGCTGGGATGCACAGATCATCTGCGAGCCGATGCCGCCTTGTGCCAACAAGCCGACACAGCTAGTCTTGGAAAGTTCAAGTTTTAATACTTTGAAATTCAACTGGACAGAGAATTCGAACGCTACCCAATGGGAAGTTGAAGCCATTCCTGCTGGCAGTTCGCCAACCGGTCACGGCATTATTCTGAATACCAAATCATATCTGCTTTCGGGCTTGACGGAAAATACCTGTTATGATGTCTATGTAAGGTCTATCTGCAGCAATGGAACAAGTGATTGGACGAAGTCTGCTGTTCCTTTCTGCACCATTCCAAACTATTGCGGAGACGCCCATTTCTATGATTCAGGAGGCCAGAACGGAAACTATTCTGATAATGAAAATTGGATCAAAACGATCTATCCAATGTCAGCCGGGAAATTGGTAAGTACCAAATTCACAATGTTTAACCTGGAAGGCTGTTGTGATAAACTGACTATTTATAATGGTCCCGACATCCTTTCTCCGATATTATTCTCGGCGTCCAGTATGAGTAGTTTGCCTCAGACATTCAAGTCAACCAATCCTATGGGCGCATTGACTTTCAAGTTCACCTCAGATTCAAGTGCTGCCTATCCTGGTTGGGACGCCCTGATCAACTGCGAAGAAAATCTTTCCGTTGCTTACAGTGAGCTGGAAAATATCAGGATATTCCCAAATCCAGTAACAACGGGGATCCTAAATATTTCTTCACCGGTAGAAGTCAGGAAATACGAGATTTTCGATGTGAGTTCAAAACTCATAGTACAGAAAAATGTTTCCGGAAAAGAACTGAAATTAGATATTGGTCATCTTGTATCGGGCAATTATCTCATCAAAATTACAGACCGGGATTCTGTAATTCACACTTTTAAAATCATTAAAAAATAAATTTTATTAAAAAGGGAACGTCACTGTTCCCTTTTTTTATTCCAAAAAACTTCAAAATAAATTTTGAAGTTTTAAAATAATGATTAGCTTTGTAATTCAAAGTTCTTTTTATGGAATCGAAAAATTATCAGGAAGAGTTGGCGCACATCCGTCAGATGATGGAACGCAGTTCTAGATTTATTTCATTAAGTGGATTGTCCGGAGTCATTGCGGGGATCGTAGCCTTGCTGGGTTCCGTCTACGTTTATTTCGTTTTCCAGAGAGAAGGCATCGATTATTTTGATGGCAATCGCAACATCTACGGACCGGCTTTGGCAAAGGAATTATTCTTTGTTGCGTTGATTGTTCTGGTATTGGCTATTTCCAGCGGCTACATTTTCACGGCCAGAAAAAGCAAAAAGAAAAACCTGAAAATATGGGATGCAATTACGAAGAAGCTATTATTCAACTTCGCCATTCCATTGGTTGCAGGCGGGATTTTTTGCATAGCACTTTGGTATCACCATTATTTTCCTTTAATTGCGCCGTCAATGCTCATTTTCTATGGCTTGGCCTTGATTAATGCAGAACGATACACATTAAGCGATGTAAAATATCTTGGGATTTGCGAAGTAATTCTTGGAATGATTGCATTATTCTGGCTCGGTTGGGGATTGATTTTCTGGGCCATCGGATTCGGGTTTCTGCATATTTTTTATGGGACTTTGATGTATAGAAAGTATGATTAGTTATTAGTTAACCAGTTTTTTAGTAATTAGTTTTAAGTTATGGCAACAATGTTATCTTTTAAGGATTTGGTGGTTTGGCAGAAGTCACATCAGTTTGTTCTTGGAATTTATTCAGTAACAGATGCTTTTTCTAGAGAAGAAGTTTACGCATTAACCAGTCAGATTCGAAGAGCGGCCGCGTCTATTCCGGCTAATATTTCAGAAGGATTTAAGAAAAAGACTTTACCAAATAAGATTAATTTTCTATCACATTCCGAAGGTTCATTAGAGGAAGTCAAATATTATTTAATTTTAGCAAAAGACCTTAATTATATATCACCGCTTGATTTTGACAGATTAATATTAGATGCCGAAGAGGTGAGTAAATTAATTGGTGGATACTCAAAATCTATTAAAAGTTACCACGAGAAAATCCAGGTTAAATAACTTACTAAATCAATAGACTCACAACTTATCAACTGACCAACTGATCAACAGATGTTAAATATCAATCAACTCAACAAAGAATTCGAAAGTCGTGTAAGATTGGGCATTATGTCCGTTCTTATGGTCAACGATTGGGTTGATTTTACGGAAATGAAAAACCTTCTCAGCGCCACAGACGGCAATCTTGCCAGCCACAGCACAGCGCTGGAAAAAGCAGAATACATAGAAGTGAAAAAAGAATTCGTCGGCAAAAAACCGAGAACATCTTACCGTGTGACGCAAAAGGGAAGAGATGCGTTCACAGAACATATCAATAATCTGGAAAAATTGTTAGGCAGGTAACCTTTAATTTGCGCCCTTTAAGGTTGGGAAATAAATTGTTGGGACGAAAACTCCTGATTTTTTTTGAAAATGTACTTTGTAATTCAAAGAACTTTATAATTAAGAAAATGAACAGAAGAAACTTTATAACCAAAACATTACTCGCAACAGCCGGGATTTCATTTGGTTGTTATTCGTGGCAAATAGAACCATTCTGGTTGGAGTTTGTCCATCACGATTTACCGATTAAAAATCTACCCTCAAAACTTCATAATAAAGTCCTGATGCAGATTTCAGATTTGCACGTCGGCAATCGTTTCGATTATAATTTCCTCATTGATTCCTTCCAAAAAGCAAAAGCTTACAAACCCGATATCGTAGTTTATACCGGAGATTTTGTATGCTGGGAAAACAATCCGGAACAATTTGAACAGCTTAAAATCGTAATGAAGGAGGCTGTTCACGGCACGTTGGGCACTTTCGCCATTCTCGGCAACCACGATTACGGCGCAGAATGGAAAGAAGAATACGTTGCTGATGAGGTTTCAAAAATCCTGACAGATTCCAAAATCCAGATGTTAAGAGATGAAAAATCGGAAGTTGCCGGACTCAATATTTTCGGTTTTGAGGAATTATGGGGAACGAATTTCCATCCAGAAAACTTAACAAAAAACATCAATCCCGATGAAGCCAATCTTGTCCTTTGCCACAATCCCGACGTTTGCGATCTGGATGTCTGGAACGGTTACCAAGGCTGGATTCTCGCCGGCCATACCCACGGCGGACAGGCCAGACCGCCATTTCTGCCACCGTTGATTTTACCAGTTAAAAACAGAAAATACACCTCCGGAATCATCGATCTGGAGGATGGGAGAATGCTCTACATCAACCGTGCTTTGGGACATTCTTACCAAGTCAGATTCAATTGCAGACCAGAGATCACAATTTTTACTGTGAAATCTATTTAATATAAAATCAACAATCATGGAAAACTTTAAAATTTTAAACATTGGGAAATCGCTTTTTTGGCTTTCGTTTATTTTGGGAAACATTTGTCTTTTTGGATATGTTTTTTCCGGAAATCAAGGCTTTGCTATTGGTGGTTATTTTGTTTTGATTTTCGGAATTATCATCAATCTACTCGTATTTATTGGCTTGATAGTGTATGGATTAGTAAATCAAAAGTACAGAAGTGAATCCATCAGATCTGCGATGATTCTCCTTATCAATATTCCCGTCGCAATTCTCTATTTCTACATCGGAACCTCGATTCTAAAATAAAAATGATGAAAAAAATCCGCATTCAATTTCTTCTTTTTGTCTATGACAAAACGCAGAAGATTTATAGAAAATACTTTAAAAAAAAGAAAAGGCAATGGGCATTTTCCCAACAGCAATTATTGGCTTTTGAGGAAGATTCTTTGGGGAGAAAACTCGGCGAATTCTACAGAAAGCACGGTTTTACAATGATTCCGAAGATGGAAAATCATGACGTTCACCATTTGATTACCGATTGCGGAACCAGATTCGAGGAAGAGATTGCGATGCAGTTTTTGCTTCTGGGAAATGGAAAAATGAATGCGCATCTGCTCGCTGCAATATTTTTGGGAAGTCTTATTCTGCCAGAATATTTCAGGATTTATCTGAAGGCGTACCGCAAGGGAAAACAAATGAGGCCTTTCCACTATTGGGATTTTGAGAAATTGCTCTCTCACAACTTTGAAAACATCACAGATTTTGTTTACCAAAAGCAAACGCCGGTTTTCTATTAAACTCAACGCTCAAATAAATTTTAAAAATCATAAATTATGAAAAAACACCACTTAATCTTCATCACCGTTTTCGCTGTCATCATCCTTTTTTATGACGAATACATTGCTCTAAACCTGGGAATTCTGGGTATTGTGATGAGCATTTTAACGCTGATTCAAACAAGATCTGAGTTTAGAACACGCTCGTTTCTTACCCTTTTTGCCACATCCATCTTCTCATCACTTGCATTTGTCTGGTTTGGCGACGCCATTTCTTTTATCGCCGTTTTCAGCTCCGTTTTTTTGCTTAGATTCCGCGGTGAATATCCCAGACTTAATCCCTTCATTTATATTGAGATTCTCCTGATTAATTTATTTTCCTTTCTGGGAAGGGTTTTCCACCTGGAACAATGGTACGGAAGCCGGAAACCAGGCGGCAGTTTCAGTAAAAAAATGATCACCTTCGTTTTGATTCCGGGAATTTTCATCACTGTTTTTCTTCTTATTTATTCTGCGGGAAGTTCGCATTTTGACCGCTTTTTTAGCGAACTCCAATTTGATTTTAATATTTTCAACGTGCTTATTCTGGCTGTGGCAGGCTTTTACATCGGTTTTATATTCTGGAATTTTGGTGTGGAAACATTTATGTATAGACAGAATCAGTCTTTGCAGGATAATTTTTCAGGATCGGCGGGTGCTCAGAAACCAACATTTTCCTTTCTCGATATCGACTCGGAAAGGACAAGCGGTTTTATTTCTTTTTGTGCGCTTAATATTTTACTTCTGATTTTTATTGTCACCTACAATTACGAACAATTTTTTGAAGTTGTCAAATCTCAGGACAATCTGAGCGCAGACACGCACGAACGTGTCAACTCCGTAATTCTGTCCATCATAATGGCGATTCTTGTGATTCTTTTCTATTTTAAAAGCGGTTTCAATTTTGATGAAAAAGCAAGATCTCTGAAAATTTCTGCCAGGATTTGGATCGTTCTAAATGCAGTTCTTGTCATTTCAGCATCCATCAAAAATTCTGAGTATATTATCAATTTTGGACTCACCTACAAACGTTTGGGCGTTTACGCATTCCTCGCAATGGCCTTGATTGGTTTGATTTTCACCTTAATCAAAATTCAGAAAAGTAAGACCAATGCTTACCTTTTTACACGGATGTTCTGGGTTTCTTATGGCTTGATTTTGGTTTGCAGTTACGTCAATTGGGGCGCAATTATTACTTCCAACAATATCGAAAATGTGGAAAATGATCCTTATTATTACGCCAATGAAATCAATTATAACGAAAAAATATTGCTGGAGTACGCAGTGAAAACTGGAAATTCCGAATTGAAAACCAAAATCACCGAAAGGATCAAATTTTATCAGAAAGAATCTTTTCTCTCAAAAATCTTATATTATGAAACGATTGACATCGAAAAATCAAACAAAAAATAGTCTCAAATATCTGGCCTTGATTCCATTGTTTATGGTGGCCTGCAAAAAGGATCCCGAAGTGAAGGATACAAAAGTAGATACTGTGACAACGGTCGAAAAACCAATAGACACGCTGTCTGCAATCATTAAAACGGAAAGAGAATCCAACCAGAATATCATCACTGTAGACGCTTCCAAAATGCCGATACGCCTAAATCTTGAAATCAAAAATCCAAACGACCAGATTATCCTGAAGCTGGAAAACCTGAATCAGCCGAAAATTAAAGGCTACGTGAAAACGGAAAGCCCGATGAATGTGAGAATCAATCAGATCAGAATGCCGGATAATACTTTTGACGGACCATTTGGCCCAACCATCGAGTATGATACAAAACAAAAAGGCGAATACTGGCTGATTCTGGCCAAAAATAATATGGCAGACGGCGATCCTGTCGGAAAATTCTTTGTTAAAATAGAGTAGGAATATTTACCACACAGGCATCTCGAAAAACAAATCATTTGCCTCAATATTAAAAAAGAGAAAATAGTAAGCGTTCTATTTTCTCTTTTTTATTCTTAAATGTGCTAAAAATTATTTCAAACTTTGAAGTGCCAATCTGTAACCTTTCATCCCGAAACCGGAAATCACAGCATCGCAGCTTTCGGCAGTTACAGACTTTTTCCGAAATTCTTCGCGTTTATAGATATTGCTGATATGGACTTCTATTTTCGGACATCTTATATTTTTGAGACAGTCAGAAATAGCGTAAGAATAATGCGTAAAAGCGCCGGGATTGATGACCACAGCCTCATAATTTTCCTCCTGCAGACGGTTGATCAGTTCGCCTTCTATATTGGATTGGTAGTAGAAAATATAATCTGCACCAAATTCATTTTGCAGTTCCGACAGATAATCTTCCATAGAAACTGAGCCGTAAATTTCCGGTTCGCGCGTTCCGAGTAAGTTGAGATTGGGGCCGTTGATGATGAGAATTTTCATTCAGAATATTTTTTCAAAGATATAAAATTAGAGATGATGCTGAAAGCAGTATACAGCAACTTGAACTACTTTTTGCGGTGCCTTTGCATTGAATCGTGGTGTTTCTTCCAGCCGGTTTTCTCATTAGAATAATTGTAAAATCCTAATTACTCCTGATCATATTTTTTGAGTTAAAATTTAACTAAATTACTTTTCTGAATTGATTTTTCCCGATGAGACGGTGAAAATTCCAAAGTCGTCAATCAGCATATTCTCCTTAGAAACCTGGTTGAAAGCCATCACGCGGTCCAACTCTTTTTGAGATCTTCTTCGCATAATCCAATCCTTATTCTGGTGATTATTAAGGACATAGGCAATCATTTTCAACTGTGGATGCCAAGGTTGTCCTGTATAAATGACAGAAGCATTTTTTTCTGATATTCCGATCACACCTTTGATGGCTTGGCTCGCCATTTCGTTATCTCCAAATAGCTCCAGAATCCCTGAAATAATTGTAATATTCGGCTGAAAATCTATCTTTCTATAGGTTTCAGGGTCAAAACAGTCGTAGTTGGTAAACCTGATATTGCTGAATTTTTTCTCCTTAATGACTTTTTCGCCTATTTCGATATTGGCTTTTACAAATTCATTGATAACGATTTCCGCATCGGGATATTTCGCTTTGATATCAAATAGGTAATTCCCCGTTCCGCCTGCTATATCAAGGATTTTCACTGTTCTGCCTTCTTTTTTCAGGCTCTCAATTTTTTGCTCGATGAGCTGAATGAGATGTTGTTTTCGGATTCGGATTCCTGTCCAGCCAATGGCTTCCAGATAATTTTTGTCCATCATTTTTCCAAATCCCAATTTTCCCGCCGGCTGATTGTGATAGACGTAATCCAAAGAAGCGCCGGAATCGAAACCGTGTTTAAGGCCGATCGCCATTCCGTTGCTGATTTTTCCAATTCTACTAAGTGACCATTTCTGAAACTTAAAATTAAGATTATTGCCAACATTATTCTCAAGATCCTTATATTCCTTCACCGAAAAAGCATCCTGAGCAAGGGAAATCTGCTTTTGCGTTTTGGCAAAACACTGGTCGGCAAAATCTTTTATTTTATTGTATACCAATTCTTTCCCTGTTTCAAAAAGGATTCCGTGAAAGAAGTCAGGCAATACTTCCAGTTTTTTCAGATCTGTATCCAATTTATCATGGAACATTTTCTGATCCTTGTTAAAAACAACTGCGTCTTTCTCTGCAGATAGAATGAGTGTTGGTGTATCAATCGCTTCAGCATCGTCCACCAGGCGTTTTCCTGCTTTTGCAAGATCAATGAGCAGTTCTGCATCAATAGATCTTGTGATCAGAGGGTCTGTGTCGTAAGCTTTTTGCTGCTCGGGATCGTGTGTCAGCATTTTTGATTTGACATAACTTTTTATAATCAGTCCTTTTTTCAGCTTTGTTCCTAAAGTGATCATTTCATTGGCCAAAGGCACAATCAGATTAATCCTAAAAGCCGGTGCCAGCAAAGCCATTCCTGCAATCTGAGGTGCAAAATCGTGAACCCAAGCCGCAGAGACTACGCCGCCGATGCTGTTGGCAATTACAAAAATATCGGAAATCTTCACCTCATATTCTGATTTTAGAAACTTGGAAAAATAATCCAGATCTCTTACATAATCCATAAATACAGATGATGTCTGTGTTTTTGTATGGCCATGACCCCGAAGATCGAAAGCAAAAATATTGTAACCGGAAAATTGTTCGGATGTGGCAATGTCATTCAGTCTTTCAGAATGCTCGTGTCCGCGGTGGATGATAATGATGCTTTTTTGATTGGGTCTAAAATTCCATTCGCGGTAGAATATTTCGCTGCCGTCAAATGTTTTAAAATGGCCGTTGTTCATAAGTTTATTTTTTTGAGGAAATCTGCCGCATAAGGATGAATGATATAATTTCTATGCAGCGATTTTATTTTGGTTATTGCTTCGTCTGTAGGTAAAGATAGAATATTTTTCATTACCAAAGTGGCTATGACAGTACATCTGGTGTATCCCATCGTGCAATGGATCAGTATTTTTCCGTCGTCTGCGAGCCGGCTGTACTTTTCGGTAATATGCGTAACCAGTTTTCTTGTTTCTGCAATGTCAAATGTTCCAATATCCAGGTACGGAAAAGAAAAATATTCGGCAGTTTTCCTGATCTCAGGATTTTCCTCTATCTCTGCAGAAAGATCGTAAACGGCAGTTTTTTCATTGGGTTTAAAGTATTTCAGATCATTAATATCCAGTCTAGATGATATAAATAGCTTAGGCATAATCTCTACCGGACGTCTGTTTTTCCTTATTGAAATTATAAAAATCCAATAGATAATTAAATAAGGTAAATAGAAGATCCTTTTGTAGAATGCAATCTTGCCTGACTGGTCTTTCAGAAAACCGACGTGATTCTTTTGATATTGATAGCCTACAATCATCATTACCAAAGCCGGCCAAAGCAAAGCCAGCCAAAACATTCCGTAGAATTGTGTAAGTAATAATGAAATCAAAGCAAGAAACCATGCACACAAGAAATAATAATTTGCGACCTGGAAATTTCTAAACTCAAATTCATTTTTACCTTCCGGGAAAACGATAAAACTTAAATGAGCCAAGATAGATCCTGTAAGAATATCCAGAAAATGATGCTGATAAGTCGTCAGTGTAGAAATGCCCAATAAAATCAGCCACAGCATCAGGAAAGTTCTCATATTTCCTTTGATCGTCCTGAAAATGGTCCAGAAAACATAAGCATAGGCAATATGCAACGAGGGACTTTGATTGAAAGGTGAATCAAAAATCTCCAGAAAATGAAAGGAAAATCCCAAAAACGACTGGCTTACATCTGGTTTTGGCATTAGGAATCGCAGCGGAAAAATGACAAAACAAAGTCCGGCTACAACAGTGATGAAAAGCATCCTTTTGGTAAGGAGATGAAGTTGTTTTTTTGTTTTGCAAAGTAGAAAAATCAAACACAGAAAAACACCGCTCGTCATATACGGGACAATGGTCCAGATGAGAAACGGGATGTTCTTTTCGAAATCAAAAACAAAGGACTGTACGTTCGGCAGCGATGATACGTGCCACATAGAAGCGTTGTAAACTACGGCAAATACAACAGAACACAATAAAAGTGCGTAGGCTTTTTGTTTAATTGTTAATCTTTGGTCATCCATTTTGCTTTCCTGAACATAATAAGATTAAGTAATGACGAGGGTAGAAGTGATAATGCAGTCATCATCCACTTCATTTTTGAAGGGAAAATTAACAGTTTTTTTTCAAGATCAATAGCTTGAGAGATGAGAACCGCAGCAGATGTGACATCGGTCAAAAAAGGTTTTTTATGAAGATCATTGTTGTTCAGTGCTCTCAGTTTCGGCGTGTCTACATAGCCCGGCGCAATGGTCGTGACACTAATTCCGAATGGTTTCAAAGCTCTGTGGTAAGCATCAGCGATCTGGATGACAGACCGTTTGGTTTTGGTATAGAGGCTGGATTTTTCATAATCCAAAATACCGGAAACCGAGGCTATTACTGCAATTTTGCCCTTTCTGTTTTTCATTGCTTTTCTCGCCGCTTCGAAGCAGTTGACGGTGCCTAAGATGTTGGTTTTCAGCATTTCTTCTGCTTCTTCATACGTGATATTTCCCGCAACGTCTTCCGCATAGCTTCCCGCGCAGTTGATGAATAGGTCCAAATGACCGCGGTCCAGAAATAAATCTATTGCCGAGGACAAGGATGCCGGATCACATACATCAGCACAGAAACTCTGAAGCTGACCGGAAACGGAAGTTGGAATCTTGCTTACATCTCGCCCGCAAATACCCACTCGAAAGCCCTTTTCGAGATAAAGTGTCGCAAGAGCAAAACCTATTCCCGATGTTCCGCCTGCAATGAAAACGTTCTTTTGATTATAGTTTTTCAATTAAATCAGATTAAAATAATTACCAATTTTTGTCCTTCGGAATGATGGTTAGGCTTTTCATGGTCTGATCAAATCCGTACTGCCATTGCCTTTCCATATTTTCCCGAAATTGTCCGTAAGTTTGGGGTAAAGCCAAATCGATTCCAAAATTTTTCCAATTGATATTTTTTTTAATATAATAACCGTCAAGTTCCTGCTTGATGCTGGTGGTGTCAATCTGATAATCCGGATTTTGACTCTCAATTTCTCGGAGTCTTTCATTGCCGCTGTATCCTAAAACTGCACGTACAAAAGATTCTTCAACAGGATTATAAGCTTGTTTTTTCTCAATAAAAACTTTGTCTGCAAGGTGTTTTGACAGCTCTATGGGGATCAAATCTATAGCGCCGCCGGCAAAATATCTTCCTTCTGATCGGAATGGAGCCACATAAAACATATCCGAAACCGACATTCGTGTGCTTTCCAGCATAGAAAAATCAGTTCTGATGACGGTTGTTTCTGCTATGGCGCTATTTTTAAAATGGTCTGAATCTAGGATAATTTTGGCGGGAATTATTTTTTTGGCAGTTTCGGGATCGGTTAGAATTAACTTTTGATAAAGTTTTCTGTTATTTCGTTTTTGTCCGGTTTCGTTGGGATCAAAAAGAATTTCAGAACCAATGATAACAGTTGGGATTTCTTTGGAAAAATCAGTTTTCAGCGATGGGAAATCTTTGGAAAGATCCTGATTCATTTCAACCAGATATCTGCTAAAAATATCTTCAATGTAGGGTGCGTTTTTTTTATTAAGAAACTTCTGCAAAGTAAGGATTCCAATCCTGGAAAGCTTTTTTTCATTTGTAAGTCGGGTTCCCGAAACAAAATCAAAATATTCCTGGGACTTCAGATAATCCTTCCTGGAAAGATGATCAGGAAAAGCATTGATGACGGTGGCCGCAAATGCTCCGCCGCAAGATGCGATGAGGACTTCTGGCGCCAGTCCAAGTTCGTCAAGTGCGGCAAACATTCCGACATAGATGGCAGATCTTGTCCCGCCACCCGAAAGTATCAGTGCTCTTTTGAATTTTTCGGTCATCAGTTTCAGAACTTTAAAATTATCGGGAGCATCCAGAAAAAAAGTGGCGCATTAAAAATTAAACTGTCCATCCTGTCCAGCAAACCGCCGTGGCCGGGAAGCAGGTTCCCCGTGTCTTTTACTCCGGTCTGCCTTTTAATATAAGACATCAGTACATCGCCCAGAAATCCGAAAATACCCAACATAATACCGAGAATCAAATTGGCAGTAATGCTTGATTTTAATAAAAATAAACCTAAGACGATGCTCAGGATCACGGTTAAGAAAATACCGCCTACAAGGCCTTCGAGAGTTTTATTGGGGCTGATCTTCGGAACTATTTTATGTTTTCCGAAGAATTTGCCCATCAGGTATTGAAATACATCGTTCAGTTCGGTCACAACCACGAGAAATATAATCGATTGGATGCCGGATCCATTGTCTCTCACAAATGCTAGATGGGAATAGGATAGCAGGCAGATGATCAGCCCAAGCAGCAATCCCATTATTTGTCGCCACTGTAATTTTGCGATTACAAAATAGACTAAAATATTCACAATCAAAAATGAGCTGTAGAGTAAGTAGAATTCTATTTCAAAATTAAAAAGCAGTAACAATTGAATAATCGCAATCCCTGCAGAAATGAGAACGCGGAATCTATCTACTTTGAAAAGTCTCAAAAATTCAAAAAAAGCCTGAAAACAAATCCAAGACACGAAAATTTTTGTCGCAAGCGAATGAGATATGCCGAGTGCAAAGGCCAAAATAATGTAAACCCACGTTTTGACCCGCAAGGGAACATCGGCAAATTTGTTTTCTTTAACGGATTCTTCAGGCTTCATTCAGAGATTTCTTTAGACGTGTAAATGTACTGATGAGTAAAAGCAGAATAACTGCTGCAAAAATATATTGCGAAAACGAACTGGTATCCAGCCCGAAAAATGCGGTGAGTCCGTAGATTCCCAGAAGCAGAGCACGATCACTTTTTCCCATTGGTCCGTCATAACGCCGATGAGTGCCTACTACTTTCCCCAGAAGACCAGCAAATTCATTAATAATACTTAATAAAATAAAGATGACAATCAGGTATAAACTTTCAGGATGGAATTTGATTAGAGGAAAGAAAACGATCACATCAGAAACGATATCACCAACTTCATTCAGAACTTCGCCCATCTTACTGGTCTGGTTGAATTTTCTTGCCATCATTCCGTCCAGAGCATTCAGTGCCATTCTGAAAAGGAGGCCAACAGGTAAACTAAGAAAGAGCCATTTCGAATCGTCCGCAAACCAAAATAAAATACCGATAATGGCCGACAGAATCACAGAGCTGATGGTAATTTGGTTAGCCGTTATTTTATGATTATTCAGAAAGAGCAGAATAGGAGTGAGCAGCTGCTGGAACTTTGGTTTTAATTGATACACCGAAATCATGAGTCTATGGACTTTTAGTTTATCCAAATATAAACAAATATTTAACTAAAAGGTAGCTGAGCGCTTTGGAATGATCTGCAACCGGAATGATTGGCAATATTGTATAACAAAAAATCCTTAGAAAATTCTAAGGATTTTTAAGTAGCCCGTAGGGGAGTCGAACCCCTCTTACCAGGATGAAAACCTGAGGTCCTAACCGATAGACGAACGGGCCAAGGACTTTATATTAAACTAAGCTGTTTACTCTCTTAGTCAATTTGCTTTTTAAATTAGCTGCCTTATTCTTGTGAATAATGTTTTTCTTAGCTAATCTGTCAAGTAAAGAGATTACTCTTGGTAATTGCTCTACTGCTACTGCTTTGTTCTCTTCTGTTCTAAGGGACTTCAAAGCTGTTCTTGCAGTCTTGTGGTTGTATTTGTTACGAAGTCTTCTTACTTCGTTTTGTCTGATTCTTTTAAGTGCTGATTTATGATTTGCCATAACGTTCAAATGTGGGTGCAAAGATAAAAACTAAATTCTAATTTGCAAACTTTTTTTTGAAAAAATTTAAAAATTTTATTTTGCTGTTTGGGAAGTGTAAAATGATCGTCTATGCTCTATGGATAAAGAATAGTTCCTTTGTTTTTCCCTTATTGCGGTGCAAAAATATAAATTATTTTTAAAAATAAAAACTTTTGTGGGATTTTTTTTAAAATTTTTGGGAATCGGCTCTATACAGTGCCCATCACAAACATATTTTCCATCGTCGGCGCATCGCTACCGCCCTGTTTCTCAAGGGTTATCGCAAAGGCTTGCGCTTTCGGGATATTGGAAAGAATAATTCTTGTGTCTTTGTCAGCAGAGTACATTCCTGCGCTTACAGGTTTGCCGTCTACGATGGCCCAAAGCTGATACTGCATCCCTTCCGGCGCTTTTGGCAGATTTTGTGCGTTCAGATATACGTCTTTGGACGCGTTGTCCCAGTAAACCATTGCTTGCGACTGAGGATGTTTTTCAACGCCTTTCAGTGGCACAGTCACGATATTCGGATTGGTAAGTATAGATAATTTTTCCTGCGAAGTCTGCAAAGCCAGATCTTGCGACTGTCTTTCAGTCTGCAGTTTGGCAATCTCTTTCTGCGTTTTGGAACTGTTATTCAGATAAAATAGATTTCCTACAATGCTTACAAGAAACAATACTGAAGCTGCAACAGCATATCTCTTCCAGCCGGATGACTGGTCTTGATAGACTTTTTGTGGAGATTTTTCAATTCTATGAACAGTATTTTCAATAGTCAGCGGCTGAATTTTCTCAACAATCTGTTCCGCCTGAATTTTGGCCCAGATTTTGGTTTCCAGCTCTTCAGGAGGTGTTATAGCCTGCGCAGTGGCCAGATCTTCCAAAGTTTTTTGCGCCTCTTCGAATGCAGCTCTCACCTCGGCACTGTTCTTCATCACACACTCCAAAATGCCTGCTTCCTCGGGAGAAGCAAGACCTAGAATGTAAGATTCCAAGATTCCGGATGATATGTATTCTTCTATGTTCACTTTATTGATAATCTTTTAATAGATCCTTTAATTTAATAAGGGCATTCCGCATCTTTGTCTTGATGGTTCCCAGCGGCATTTTTAGTTTTTCGGATATTTCGTTTTGAGTATAACCCTGATAATAGGCAAGGTCTATCATTTCTCTCTTGTCAGTCTCCAGATTTGCCAGCACGTCGGAAAACCCGATAAAGTCGGACGTTCGGTTACTTGTTGAGAGCGCCGCACTGTTATATACGAAGTCGGGAAGCGTCTGGTTTTTAAGTTCGTTTTGAAAAGCTTTGGATTTCAGATAATCTATCGCTGTATTCCTCGCAATATTAATCATCCAGGTGTAGAGTCTCCCTTTTACAGAATCGTACTGGTGTATAGAATTCCAGATTTTGACAAACACGTCCTGTATTATTTCCTCTGTGTATTCCTTTGATTGTACTATCCGGAAAATCACACCGTACAACGCACCGGAGTAGTGGTTGTATAAGTGTTTGAAACCCGCTTCGCTCTTTTGTCTCAGCAGTTCCAACAGTTCTTCCTCAGAATAGGTTGTTTTAATAATCAAGAGTTTACAGATCCAAATGTAATGAAATATTACATATAATTATTTATTTTTTCATTTTCTTGATTTTATTTCAATACAATCTCTTTTCCGACAGTTATTTTGGGCGCCTTTATCCGTCCTCCGCTCCCGCTTTTTTGCTGCGCCGAAAAGGCGCAGCAAAAAGAGCTCCGCTCAGGCCGGGGCGCGCTTCGCATCGTTTGAGGCTGCCAGATCAATATAAATTTCAACATTCTATCACATTGAGATAACCATTGCCGGCAACTATTTGAAAATGACAGGAACTACAGGAATTTTACAACCTCAATCTGAATTTCGACTCTCAACACTTTGTAAGATAATATCAAAATCCAGATCGGT
This sequence comes from Bacteroidota bacterium, assembly GCA_037033105.1. Taxonomy (GTDB): domain Bacteria; phylum Bacteroidota; class Bacteroidia; order Flavobacteriales; family Weeksellaceae; genus Epilithonimonas. Next base: position 405,850 of record JAZBLF010000002.1, on the reverse strand, counting down.
CCTCATCTCGTAAATAGCTGTAAAGATTTACAACAATGAAAAAGCTTAAAAAAATATTCCTCGTAAGTTCCGTCGCTCTGATGCACGGCAATATCAGCGCGCAATCCGCAAATTTCAAAACCAAAAATCCTTACTACTCAAAGACAGAAACCACGCCGCTGAAAGTGAGCAACGCAGAATGGAAAAAGATCCTGAAACCGGAGTTATACCAGGTGGCCAGAGAAGCTGCTACAGAAACCGCTTTCACCGGAAAGTTCTATGAATTTGATGACAAAGGAACCTATTACTGCGCCGTGTGTGGCAACGCTCTTTTTCTCTCCACTGCAAAGTTTGCAACCACCTGTGGCTGGCCTTCATTCTACGAACCGCTTCGTAAAAACAGCGTAAAATATAAAAAAGACGATTCCCACAATATGTCCAGAACAGAAGTCCTCTGCGGTAGATGCGATTCTCACCTCGGTCACATCTTTGATGACGGTCCCAATCCTACAGGAAAGAGATTTTGCATGAATTCTGTCTGTCTGGATTTTATTCCGATTTCGAAAAAATAATGGGCTGATAATTAGAGATTTAAAATAAATAATCAATTATTTAAATCCAAATGCAAACCGATGTCGTAACTGCTAATTACAACACAAAATATTAATATAAAAAATAAACAAAATGAATTCAAGAACAAAAATCGCAGCTTTCGGAATGATCGCATTATCATTCGCATTCAGCGGAAACGCAGCTGCACAGACAATGAAGATGAAGGAGAAAACAGTAATGGTGGGCGGAGCAGCAATGTACCCTTCCAAAAATATTGTTGAAAATGCAATGAACTCCAAAGACCACACCACACTGGTTGCAGCTGTAAAAGCCGCAGGATTGGTAGAAACACTGCAAGGGAAAGGGCCTTTCACCGTTTTGGCTCCAACCAATGAGGCATTTGCCAAACTTCCTGCAGGAACAGTAGAATCTCTTGTAAAACCGGAGAACAAAGAAATGCTGACCAAAATATTGACTTACCACGTGTTGGCAGGGAAATACAATGCTAAACAAATCTGGGCAGCTGTGAAAGCAGGCAACGGAAAAGCAATGATGAAAACTGTGGAAGGCGAAGATGTTACTTTCTGGACTAAAGGAAACAACCTTTATGTGAAAGATGCAAAAGGAACAAGTGCGAAAGTAACTATCGCAGATGTGAACCAATCTAATGGCACGATTCATGTTATCGACACGGTGCTGATGCCTTAGTGATTAATAAAATAACACAAGTATGCTTGTGTTATTTTTATTTTATATCATTAATCATTAAAAATTAACCAACTATATAAAAATAATATTATGAAAAAAACAATCAGTGTTTCCAATGGTGCAGCCACTTTGGATACCAACAGAAGAAACTTTTTGAAACTCAGTGGTGTGGGTCTGGCAATAGCTGGTCTTGCATTGGTGGGATGTAATGACGATGATGATTTTACCATCATGGAAAATGGCGTTTTCGATCTTGGAAAAGGTGACGTAGGCGTTTTAAATTATGCTTACGCATTGGAACAGTTGGAAGCAGATTTCTACACAAAAGTAGTGAACAGCTTCTACACAGGGATCTCCGAAGCAGAAAAGCAGGTATTTACAGATCTTTATAATCATGAGGTGATCCACAGAGATTTTTTCAAAGCGGCCATCACGGGAGCGGCTCCCAATGCCATACTTCCGACATTGGAATTTCAATATCCGGGTGTAGATTTTAAAAGCAGAACTTCTATCCTTGCAACAGCAAAAGCACTCGAAGATACAGGTGTCGCAGCTTACAACGGTGCAGGAAAATATATTACAAATCCGGATTATCTGGTACTTGCAGGCAAGATCGTTTCTGTAGAAGCGAGACACGCAGCAGCAATCAGAGACCTTATCAATCCGAAATCTGCAGACTTCTCCGGTGACGACGTGATCAATGCGATGGGTCTGGATCTTGCGAAAGAACCAAAAGACATCGTTGCAGCAGCAGGCGCTTTTTTCAAAACACCATTTACCTGGAAAGAGAGAGGTATTTAATCCATTATTAATTATCAAAATTTACTATTATGAACATTCTCAGATTATTAGATAAGCTCTCAAACGATAAATTTTTCACGGCAGAAGCTTCAAGATTAGAAACATTAAACAGCATTTCCAGCTTTGGAAAAAAAGCAGCAGTAGCAGCTATTCCTCTTGGTTTGGGCGCTATGATGTCTACACCGGCTCATGCAGAAACTAAAACCTCCAGTTCTTCAGCATTCGCAACGCCTTTGATCGATGCTTTGCAACTGGCACTTACATTAGAATATCTGGAAGACGAATACTATAGAGAAGGTCTTGCAAAAGCTGGATTGATTCCGTCTTCAGACAGAGTTATTTTTAATCAGATTTCAAAACATGAAACAGCGCACGTTGCATTTCTTAAAAGTACTTTGACGGCTTTGGGAACTGCTCCGGCAGCTAAACCTACTTTTGATTTTACAGTTAAAGGTGCTTTCGATCCAATGGGTGATTATAAGCAGTTTATGATCCTCGCGCAGGCTTTTGAAGATACAGGCGTAAGGGCTTACAAAGGGCAGGCAGGAAACGTGATGTCTAACAAAGATGTTTTGACGGCAGCCCTTCAAATCCACTCTGTAGAAGCAAGACATGCTTCCGAAGTTAGAAGATTGAGAAATCAAAAAGGTTGGATAGAACTTGGAAATGGCGGCGAGATGCCTGCAGCTACCAATGCAGTCTATAACGGAGAAGGCGTGACGGTGCAGGCCGGTTTCAACACGGCTACCGCTTTCGGTGCAGCAGCAGGATCTGCAGCTTATGACGAAGTACTTAGTACGACAGATGCCACAGCAATTGCCTCTCTATTTATAGTGTAGGAACTTTTAAAACAAATGATGAATGATGATTACATCCTTTTCCTTAATTGGGAAAGGATTTTTTTTGAGCAATATTCTCACTTAAATAATAGCATATTAATTAGAATTGAGATCGGTAGATCTGTACAAACTTAGCTGTAAAATATTGAATGGCTTTTATGGCTAATATTTCTGCGGAATTAGCTGGTCGTATTTTGTCAAACTACCATTTTGCGGCTCAAATACAACAAAAGCCCTTCTAAGAAGAGCTTTGTTATAATAATGTAGCCTATAGGGGAATCGAACCGCTGTTGCAAGAAAGAAAATCTTGAGTCCTAACCACTAGACGAATAGGCCTGGTTTTTGTGGACTGCAAAAGTAGAGACTTTATATAGTTCTGGCAAATGATTTTGCCTATTTCAGTTTTTTCTCGATCACCGTATTGCCAATTCCTTTGTTCTCAAAATCTTTCTGCGCCTTGATAGCGTCCTCAAGAGATTTGTATTTACCGAAGGTGTAATAGAAAGTTCCGTTTTCTTTATTTCTGATAATATCTGGGATGGCTTTCAGAATTGGTGATTTAGAATCCAGCTTATCTCTTCCTGCGTATATTTCTATAGTGTAATATCCAATTCCCAGATTCTGATTGGGAACAAAGCTGATCGCCATACTGTTTCGGAATCCTGCGTCTTTAGCAGTTTTCAGATTTGTATCTCTCACCGATGCATAATTGGTAGTGCCGTAATAGTATTTGTAAGCACCATTTTCTTTGATTGGCAAAATGTATTTCAAACCTTTGAGTGCAGGGTCTTGTGTGTTGTATTTAGTGGCTGTGCTCATCAGCAAGATTCTGAAATCATTTTTAAGAGGCTGTTCAACCGGTTTTTCAGGTTCTGGCTCTTTAATATTTCTGTCTACCAGTCTTTTGTAGCTCACAATGGCGTTAAAGATACTCTCCGCAATGGCCTGCTGACCATCTTCTGTAGAGATGTAATGCGCATCGTCATAGTTGTTGACAAATCCTGTTTCTATTAATATAGATGGCATCGCATTCATCCTCAGCACGTGCAGGTTCTCCTGTTTTACGCCTCTGGACAGTCGTTTGTCTTTTTTTACAAAATTATCTTCTACCATCCCGCCGATGATAAGACTTGCTTCCAGATATTTGCTTTGCTGGATTTTCAGTGCGATAAGGGATTCGGGAGAGCTGGGATTGTAAGAGGCAAAATTTTCCTTGTCACGCTCATCCAGAAAGATCACATCATTTTCAGCTTTTGCGACGTCCAGATTGGCTCTGTTTTGATTAGGACCCTGTACAAATGTCTCTGTTCCCTGTGCTGTAGCACTTTTGCTGGGAGAAGAATTGACGTGGACGGAGATGAAAAGGTCGGCTCTGCTTCTGTTGGCCAGGTCTGTTCGGTATGTTAAGGACGGATATTCGTCGATTTTTCTGGTGTAGATGACTTTATAGTCTTTATTTTTTTCAAGCATTCTTCCAAGTTTCAGAACTATGCCCAGTGTCACATTTTTTTCCATCACAGTACCGATGTCACCGTAGCTTCTGTTGGCTCCTATATCGCTCCCACCGTGGCCTGCATCCAGCACCAGAGTGAATTTTTTCTGCGAATAAAAGCAACTGAAACTAATAAAAAACGTTAACAGAAAAAAAAATTTATTATAAAGTGTATGCCTAATCATTTTAATCTTTAAAATTTAATTAATTTTGAACCCAATTTCAGAATGACTGCCTTGGCTCGAAGTATTTTCAAAAGTATATTACTAATTTTAAATATCCTAATTTTTAACAATATTTTAGCACAAACTGTGCCCGTAAATACTGATAAAAAAAATGATGTTCGGGATTCTATCAATATAACCAAAGATTCCTTAGGAATAAAAAAAGATACCATCATCCCAAAAGAACAGCTGGAAGATGTGGTAAAGATGAAGGCGGAATACAAAAACAGCTCTTCTATCTCCAATAAGCAGACTACACTGCAGAAAAATGCCCAGATTATCTATCAGGATATGCAGATAGATGCAGACTACATCAGATTCGAATGGGAAACCGGGAAGATCTATGCAAGAGGCGAGCAGGATGAGAAAGGAAAGATCATCACGCCGGCTGTAGCAACACAGGGCGGCAAAAAATTTGAGTACAGCGAGGTTATCTACAACATCAAAACCAAGCAGGCCATAGCCTTCAATGCAAGGACGGAGGAGAGCGAAGGTGTGATCGTAGCACAGAAAACCAAGAAGTACAACGATTCGGTTTTCGTGATGAGCCGTGCGATGTATACCACAGACGAATACTTCCTCAAGAAAAAAGATTCGCTCGCAGATTATCATATGTCTGCAAGGATGATCAAACTGCTGAAGACCAAGGATAATGCGCAGATCATCACAGGACCTATCCAGATGTATATAGAGCAGGTGCCGACCCCATTAATATTGCCATTTGCTATATTGCCCTTTTCAGATAAGCGTTCCGCCGGGATTTTGATTCCGAGTTTTGGAGAGCGTCAGGACGTAGGATTCTTTCTGAATGGTTTAGGTTATTACCAGCCAATCGGCGACCATTTCGATTTGAAAATTTTGGCCGATGTCTACACCAAAGGAAGCTGGAACCTGAAACCGGAACTCAATTATCTTAAAAAATACAGATACTCGGGGAACTTTGCAGCCGATTATGGTTATACGGTGCGTGGTATCAAAGGGCTGGACGACTATTCCAGAACCAAGACGTTCAGAATTGCGTGGCGACATTCTCAGGATTCCAAGGCCAATCCGTACTTCACCTTCAATGCCAGTGTGGACATTGTCAGCAGCAAGTTTTACAACAATACAGTCAATAACAATTACATCTTCAACCAGAATGTGCTGAATACGCAGCAGACTTCCAGGGTCAACGTTACCAAACGTTTTCTCAATCTTCCGGTGACAATCAGTGCGAGTATGGCTTATGCCCAGAATTTTGCAACGGGATTGACGGATCTCCGTCTGCCGGATATGACGGTGGCTATCAATCAGTTTTACCTTTTCAAACCAAAGACAGGCGTGCGAACCGGTCTGTTGGAGAATATCAACGTAAACACAGGTCTGGCTTTCAGTAATTATGTGACAACGACCGAAGATCAGCTGTTTAAAAAAGGAATGTGGGACGACCTGAAAACGGGTGCGAAAAACAATATTTCTATGTCCACCAATACAACGGTTGCGAAATATTTTACCTTCACCATTGCTGCCAATGCAGACAACGTTTTGACTACCAAAACGCTGGAAAAACGATACAATCCTGTAACCAATGCGGTGGAGGACAATTTTATAAACGGTATTTCCGGCTATTCCACCTTCTCTGCCAGCACCAGTTTGCAGACCGTACTGTACGGCCAGAAAAACTTCAGCAAGACATCGCCCATCGTCGCGATCCGCCATATGATCACGCCAAGTATGAGCTTCAACTACGCACCGGATTTTGGCGACAGAAGTTGGGGTTATTTCAAAAATTATGCTAATGCCAGAGGCGAGATGACACCGTACTCCATCTTCGAACAGGGGATTTACGGCGCACCTTCCTCAGGCCTTACGCAGAGTGTAGGATTTAATATCAATAATAATCTGGAGATGAAGGTACGATCCAAATCCGATTCTACCGGCGTGAAAAAGGTGAAGATCTTTGAAAACCTGAATATCTCGGGGAACTACAACTTCGCTGCAGAGCGCAACAAATGGTCGGTCTTCACCGTAAATGGGCAGTCTTCTTTCTTTAATAATAAACTGAATGTTAATACACAGCTTACGATAGAACCATATGAGATTTACTTTGCAGACGGCAGCACAGTAGGCGAGCGGACAGAGAATTTTGGGCGCTTCAGCCTTCAGGGATTCAGCCTGCAGCTATCCTATCCGATGAGCGAGGCCATTTTTGGCAAAAAAGAGGATGCTGCTAAGAAATATAAGAAGAAAGGCGAGATCAGGAATGAGAATTATTTCTTTGATGATGACAACTACTCCCGCTATTCTCCTACCTGGACGCTGAACGTGAATGCCAATTATGCATACACCAAAGGCCTCTCTATTATAGGAAACAAAGTGGCGACAGTGGGTCTGGATGGCAGCATCAAACTCACACCATACTGGAATATCAACGGAAGTACCAATTATGATGTGGTAAACAAAGCCCTTGGCTACACACGCCTGGGATTTGCCAGAGATCAGCGTAGTTTTACGATCACATTCAACTGGGTACCGTTTGGACAGTACAAGGTTTATGATTTCTTCATCGGGATCAAAGCCAACATCCTGAAAGACGCCGTGAAGTACAAAGAAAGAAGTTTCACACAACCGAACAGTACTTTTTAGGATTTAATGAAAATTTGTATAGTTTTGTAACACTTAATATTAAAAAATGAAGAAGATTATTCATACATCAGAAGCGCCGGCTGCAATTGGCCCTTATTCTCAGGCAACTTTGGTCAACGGGACATTATACATCTCTGGCCAGATTCCCGTAGATCCTGAGAGCGGCAAGCTGGTAGAAGGCATCCAGAAAGAAACCCATCAGGTGATGAAAAATCTGAAAGCCATTCTGACTGCTGCCGATATGGACTTCAGCAATGCGGTGAAAGCTTCGATTTTTCTTAAAAGTATGGACGACTTTGCTGAGGTGAATGAGATCTATGCCTCCTATTTCGAAAACGAAATCTACCCTGCAAGGGAAACGGTACAGGTATCCTGCCTGCCCAAAAATGTGGATGTCGAAATCTCTATGATCGCATTCAAAGACTAACTCATGAATTTCTGTAGGAATACACTGGGCGTTCTGGCAGGGCTCACTGCCGCTGCACTTATTATCACACTGGGGATAAAGATCGACTCGTCGTGGATTACCTACAAGCAATTTGCGCCCTTTGAACACTGGGAAACCCTGCTGAGATCTGTGCAGCACAAAGATTCCTTCTTTGTAGCACTGCTGTTCTTCGGCGGATTGGGTGTGACTTTTGGAGGGGTCGTGACGGCCATTATTGTAAAATATGCCAAGGTAGCGTATGCCATACTGATAGGATTTATCATGCTGTTTATCGCGATGCTGGATATCATCATCTATCCCTACCATCCGGTTTTCTACAAGATCTCCATCTTCCTCATCTTTTTTCCGTTTTCCTGGATTGGCGGCAAGATTACCGAAGTCATCTACGAGCGGCGAAAAAAGAAAGAAAAGCAACTATTACTCAAGAATAAAAAACCACAAGTCTAGGCTTGTGGTTTTATGTTTGAAATTGCTTTTTATAATTAATTTCGGTTCGCAAAATGAATTGAAGCCGTAGCGCGGCGACCTGTTAATAGAATAATCAGTCAGAATAGGCGAAGCTCCGTAGGAGTGGCCTGTAAAATAACCACAATTTTTCCCATCTAATTTGTCATGCTGTATGCATCTCTGCAAAGTGTGGTGAGATCCTTACAGGATGACAAATCGGATGGTGAATTTACTATAGTTTTTAAATATGACAGGTTGAGTAATTGATAAGTCAACCTACCAAATCAGTAGCTTGAGTTACCAAATTCATAGGTCGAACTACTGAAATCATAGGTCAACCTACCAAAAACGCAGGCAAACCTACCAAAAGTATAGGTCAACCTACTACATTCATAGGCCGACCTACCAAAAACACAGGTCAACCTACCAAAAGCATAGGTCAGCCTACAAAAATCACAGGTCGACCTACCTTCGAGGTAGGTCGACCTAGTAAATTACAAGGTAAAACGGCCTTAATTGTAATTTGGGTTGAGTTAAATGTTATTATTTTTATTAATCTGATAATTTGTGTCTGTAAAAAGCAAACCCGCCTCGGATCTTCAAGGCGGGTTTCTATTTGATTATTTAAAAATACAGTTATTCGGTTGGCGGAGTCTCTGTTTTATTTTTGTTACCGCCAAACCGGCTGTTCCAGCTGTCGACTTCGCGCATGGCGAGATCCAGCGCGGCGTCATTCTCGCGGGACAGCTGCAGATTATTTTTGTAGCGGTCTGTGAGAGTCATAATATCTGCTGAAGCGCCCAGCTGCATTTCTTCCAGGGTTTCAAGATTCTGTAAGATGGCCATCCTGCCACCTTCCAGGTTGTTGTAATAATCCAGCAATTTGGCAAGTTCCTTCGGGTCGTCGCTCCTTCCCAGGGAATCTGGAAACTGTGCGCTGATGCGGGAGATGAGTCTGGCGTAGCCTTCGCGGCCTTCTGCCATGGTGCGCATGCCGGGCTTCTCGTCGTCTGTCAGGTTCAGTTTGTAATCCTTGAGCGGGATTAGTGCACTGGTAATGGTTGAGGTGTAGGTATCCGTAACAGTTTTTTCTGGGATAGTAAGAATGAATTTTCTCATTTGTGCTGTTGTTTTGGTTAAAAATTAAATTTCATTAATCAGATAAAAATAAAATAAATATTGGTATGAAAAGTAAAAATTACAAAATATTTTAATATGTATTTATCTAAAATATTAAATATAAATCAAGGGGTAAAGCATTTGGCCTGTTCATCAGCGTTTACGATTGCTTGCGTCGGTATTTTTTGTGGATTTTTTACTAGAATTAGGATTTGTTTGTGAAATAAACTGTCAGATTATAGTTTATCGTAATGTTTTGTCGGTAATTTTGTTTTAATTTGAAGAAATTTAAATAAAACATTAATGAAAAAAAATCTAAACATTATTTGCTCTTTTATTTATCTTGCTGTCTACTTTCTTAGTCTTTGGGTGCAGAGAATAACAGGAAGCGATGCAAAATTCAAGACAGCAAAAATATTCTGCGAAAATTGAGTATAAAAAACTATTGGAAATTCCCGAACTTTTACCAAGTGTCGAAAAAGTAAAAACTCAGATACAGTCAAATTCCAATGTTTTGGGAAAAGGCATATCAGAAATTGGATCTGGACAAAGATCATGTTTTAGTTATGCAATTAAATGACAATGGTAGAATTACAAGTATCGTTATCAATCGTGATGAGAATGTCATGCCTTCTTATTTCGTTATGAATCTCAATATTATTCAGCACGACGGTATAAAATCTTACTTCATAACAAAATATATCCCTGCAGATGGTAAACCTTTTTATAGTTACAGTGGCTTTATAGGAAAAGTAGAATTCTATGATTTCGATGGGAATTTACTAAATACCTCTACTCGAGTAGGGCGACATGAAACTTTTATTTTAGGATGTTATGCCTATGTAATACAAGATAATACCGGTCTTTGGAATATTCAAAGCGCTGAATGCATATGTGCTGCTTGTGGCAGCAGTGGAGGGGGAAGTACTTTGTCTGGTTCAGAAGGTGATACTGGTACAGGAGGTTACGGAAATAATGGCTATGGAAACGGAGGCAACAATGGCGGTTCCGGAGGTGATGGGATCGGGAAATAATACACCAGGAATACCAAACATACCATCAGAAAACGTTCAGGATCAAAAAAAATACACAAGCTTTTTGGGCAGATTAAACAATGAACAAACCCAATTCTTATATGAACAGCCGGGTTATAACATATCAATATTTAATTATTTGAAATTAAACAACTTTAAAGAGATTGATATTAATCTCATGAAAGTTGTCATCAATCACCTAATGGTAAATACTGACAACTATGGTGTTCATATCCTTTGGGAAGAAGTGTCTCGTATGTTCAATTTTGCTAAAAAATTCCTTCAGGATAATGCAGATACAATAAATAAAGAACAGATCTTTGTAAGGATTAAAGCTTTGGACGTTCTTCTTAAGCAGAATCCTGATGCGTTGTTGGATATAGAATGTCAGGAATTGCCAAATTGGAAAACTGTGGACGAACAACCAATACCGGTAAGTGTTAAAAACAAATTATATCAACTAAATACTCAAGGATTATTTACATCTGTCCAAATTCAAAACATCGTGAATGCGAATGCACCTAGGGTTAATATGGATTTGTTTCCTGTTAAAATAAACAATATGCCCATCAAACCAAATGGTCAAAAATATACACAGGCAGAGTTTTTTGATTACTTTAGAAAAAACATTAACACTATTATTCAAAAACCGGAGTTAAGCCAATTCCATCCTGCAGTATATCCAAATTATGGGAAACGATACGGCTTTATGGAATTCAAGTAACCCATTGGAGCTATTTTGCATATTGCAATTCCCATAGATCCTGGTTTAGTTGTTTGTACTGGTTTTGGTCCACAAGCTTGGGTTTTGAGCACTATTATCAGTCCTTGGGATGGGTTGCATCCTGTAAATGGGGAACCTGGAAAAGCAATAAACAAACTGAAGCTTAGGGACGAAACAATTATTATTGATGATGAACTTTTTCTTAAAAAATTAATTTTTACAAGAAAAAAGAATGTGGGAATTCTGCAGTTATTTTTGATGATGGATCATACATTTTGAGATTTTCAGATCCACATTTTGATTTATTACCTGCAACAAAAAAATAAAATAATTTTGAGACCTTAAAATTGTAGCTATAATTAAAAGAAATAAGAAAATAGACTTTGCTTTGCAGATAATAAAGTTAAAAAAAAGACCACAAGCCTAGACTTGTGGTTTTTCATTATAGTTAGTTTATGAAGTTTTAATAAACTTCTTAATAAGCTGTCTCGTGCACTTTTACCGCTCTTCCGCTTGGGTCGTTGGCGTTTTTGAAAGCTTCATCCCATTCCAATGCAACTGGCGTAGAACAAGCCACAGATGGAACAGAAGGAACACAACTTGCTGCAGAATCACTTGGGAAATGACTTTCGAAGATCGTTCTGTATCTGTATTCTTCTTTGCTCATTGGGATGTTGATCGGGAATCTGAATTTAGCATTTGCCATCATATCGTCCGTCACTTCATCTTCTGCAACTTGTTTCAAAGTATCAATCCAGGAGTAGCCTACACCGTCACTGAACTGCTCTTTCTGTCTCCAGGCAATACTTTCCGGCAATAGATCTTCGAAGGCTTTTCTAAGAACCCATTTTTCCATTCTTTCCGGCGTGATCATTTTATCTTTCGGGTTGATGGTCATTGCGATGTCCATAAATTCTTTGTCAAGGAACGGCACTCTGCCTTCGATTCCCCAGGCCATCAGGGATTTGTTTGCTCTTAGACAATCGTAAAGGTGCAGTTTTCCTAGTTTTCTCACAGTCTCTTCGTGAAAAGCCTGTCCAGAAGGTGCTTTGTGGAAATATAAATAACCTCCGAACAATTCATCTGAGCCTTCTCCGGACAGTACCATTTTGATTCCCATCGATTTGATAACTCTTGCCAAAAGGTACATCGGCGTGGATGCTCGGATCGTGGTTACATCATACGTTTCCAAGTGATAAATGACATCTTTTATTGCGTCCAACCCTTCCTGAACTGTGTATTTAATTTCGTGGTGCACGGAGCCAATGTGGTCTGCTGCTTTTCTGGCCGCAGCCAAATCCGGAGAGCCTTCCAATCCAACAGCGAAACTGTGCAGTCTTGGATACCAGGCTTCCTGGGTGTCGCCACTTTCAATTCTCTGTCTTGCGTACTTTGCGGTAACAGCTGCGATGATAGAAGAATCCAAACCACCTGAAAGTAAAACACCGTAAGGCACATCACTCATCAACTGTCTGTGAACGGCTTCTTCCAGTCCTTTTCTGATGGCAGCGATGTCGGTTTCGTTATCTTTTACATGGTCAAATTCTGTCCAGTCTCTTTTGTACCATTGCTGAAGCTGCTGTCCGTCTTTGCTGTAAAGGAAATGCCCGGGCAGGAATTCCTCAATTTTGTTACATACACCTTCAAGAGATTTTAACTCTGAAGCAATGTAGAAACTTCCGTTTTTGTCCCAACCCATATATAAAGGAACGATTCCCATATGGTCTCTTCCGATGAGGTAGGCGTCATTTTCTTCGTCGTACAGTGCAAATGCGAAGATGCCGTTTAGCTTTTCCAGAAAGTTTTTGCCGTCTCTTCTGTACAGAGCGAGAATTACTTCACAATCTGACTGGGTTAGAAAGTCATAATCTGGAAACTCAGCTCTCAGTTCCTGGTGGTTATATATCTCGCCATTCACGGCTAATGCAACTTTATTATCTTTAGTGAACAATGGCTGTTTTCCGGATGTAGGATCTACAATAGACAATCTTTCGTGAGAAAAAATGACATTGTCGTGTTGGTAGATGCCAGACCAATCCGGGCCGCGGTGTCTCAGTTTTTTGGACATTTCCAGAACCTGAGGTCTTATCACTTCATTTTTTTGTTTGGTGTCAAACACACATACAATTCCACACATTATTTTATTTATTTTATGATTTTGATTAAAATTATATTACAAAAGTAACTATGTAAATCCGAATATGAAACCAATTTTGTTTTTAAGTTAAATAAGGTAAGTGTATTTGTTGCGATTACTTTAATATTTTCTATTTTCTGTTTAAAATGATTGTCCGTAGTTTATTTTTTATAACCGGAATTGGCTCAAACTTTTTATTCGTGCTGAGGTGTATATTAAATTAGTAAATCCGTGTTAAGTGTTATTTTTTTTTAGAGAATCTAATGTTTATAGAAAATAATTATTGATTGTAAAAATAGTTTCATTTTTATTAGGATTGTTATGATAAATTGTACGATTTTTGCACCGAAAATTGTATTGTAAATGTGAGATAAGCAATTATTTCAAATGCATTTATAATTTTTTTCATCATTTGTGTTTTTGCCCTCTTATTTTCATTAGTAAGAGGGTTTTTTGTGCAATCGATTTTGTCAGGGAATATTTAAGATTTAACTTTGTCAATAATCTAAAAAAAGTAAAAAGTATGTCAACTTACGTAGTTGTAGGTCTTCAGTATGGAGACGAAGGAAAAGGGAAAATAACAGATGTTTTATCGGCAAAATCAGACTATGTCGTTCGTTTTCAGGGCGGAGACAACGCCGGCCATACGGTGTATGTAGGTGATGAAAAATTTGTGCTGCATCTTTTGCCTTCCGGTGTTCTCCAGTGCAAAGGAAAATGCATCATTGCAAATGGCGTAGTGGTAAACCCAAAAGCCTTCCTGAAAGAAATAGGTCAGATAGAAGAAAAAGGGATGAGAACCGATCATGTTTTTATCTCCAGAAGAGCGCACGTCATTATGCCTTACCATATATTACTTGATACCTACCGCGAAGAGGAAGAAGAGGGCACGCACATAGGAACTACAAAAAAAGGCATCGGACCTTGCTATGAAGACAAGATTGCAAGAGTCGGAATCCGTATGGTAGATCTTCTGAATCCGGAGGTTTTAGCAGAGAAAATCCGCAAAAATCTTAAAATAAAAAATTCTCTTTTCGAAAAGTACTTTGAAAAACCAACTTTAGAATTTGATGATATTTATAATGAATTTCTAGCTTTGGGTGAGAAATTGAAAGACAGAATTGTAGATACAGAAGTAGAGCTAAACCAGGCTATTCACGATGGCAAAAATATTTTGTTTGAAGGTGCACAGGCCGCAATGCTCGATATAGATTTCGGGACTTACCCGTATGTTACTTCATCTTCACCTACCACGGGTGGCGTTTGCTCCGGTGCAGGTGTTCCGCCTACAAGTCTGCAAAATCTCATCGGTGTTGCAAAAGCGTACACCACCAGAGTGGGAGAAGGTCCTTTCCCGACAGAGCTGGATAACGAATTGGGCGAAAAAATCCGTCAGATCGGTTTCGAATTCGGTGCAACGACAGGAAGACCAAGAAGAACAGGATGGTTGGATCTGGTTTCACTGAAGCACGCAACAATGATAAACGGAATCAACAATCTGGTTATCACAAAGCTGGATGTATTGTCCGGAATCTCTCCAATAAAAATTGCTACAAAATATAAGACTGAAGACGGTAAAATCATAGATTACTTCACATCTTCTACAACAAAACTTTACAATTATGAGCCTATCTACGAAGAGCTGGAAGGCTGGGATGAAGATTTGACGAAAGTAAGAAGTTATGACGAGTTGCCGGTAAACGCTAAAAAATATATAGAGTTTATAGAAAAGCACCTTGGTATCAATGTTTATTTGGTTTCCGTAGGGCCAGAGCGCTCTCAGAACATTATCAGAAAAGAACTTTTCTAAAATAAATTCCTTATAAAACTGTAAAATCCGCCTTGATGATTCAAGACGGATTTTTTCATTTTAACAAACTTTAACAGCTTCATGATATGGTTTGGACTCATAATTGAAAATGTAGCTAAGTATTCACTTTTTGTGAAAAAAATATACAATTATGAAAAAGTTATTTTTAACAGGATTTGCAGCAACATTGATTTTGACATCTTGTAATAAGGATGAAAAAATACAGACTGCATCTCTGGAACAGCAAAAGTTAGATTACCAATCTAGGCAAATTGATTTGGAAAAACAGAAACTTGCGATAGAAAAAGAAAAAATTAGTTTTGAAAAACAAAAAGATAGTCTCAACAAAGTAGCTGAGGAAAAAGAAAAAGAAAGAGTGGCAGCCAATAACAGAGTCACTAAAAGATCTTCTACCAGAAGCTCATCATCTGGCAGTTCAGGCGGTGGCGGTGGCTCATCATCAGGCTCCACAGCGTCTAATTCCGGATCATCAGGTTCTACAGGAACTACTGCAACCCAGAAAAAAGGATGGAGTAGTGCTGCAAAAGGTACCGTAATTGGTACTGTAGGTGGAGCAGCTGCGGGAGCAATCATTTCCAGAAAAAATCCTGGACTTGGAGCTGTTATAGGTGGTGTGGCAGGTGGAGCTACAGGTTATACTATCGGTAGAGCAAACGACAGAAAGACGGGTCGTGTACAGAAGTAAATTTTCTTCTTATATATATTTAACACAGAAAGATTGCTTATTTTTAAGCAATCTTTTTTTATGTTTATAATCCTAATCACAGTCTGTATACTTTTGCTGATCAATTTCGGAAACGGAGTTATAATCAGTAATGTTCTGAAAATCAGGACGCAAACCTTCGTACTTATTTCCTTCCTGGGAATGATTGGTATTACGCTCACTGCAACAGGATTAGCCTTTTTTTTACCTCTCAATCTCGCTGTGGAGCTTGTGTTTTTAGGCCTTGGACTTGTAGGAATTATCCTGTTTATCAAGTCAAAAAATAAGCTGCAATTCCAGACAGATTTTTGGTTTTATTTCTTTTTTATCATCATCATTTTTGCAGCGTCATTTCCGCCTCATCTTTTTGACCATTTCGGCTATTATGTTCCTACGATCTCTTTTCTGTCTGAAGTTGGCTTTGTAAAAGGGATTTCAAATCTGGATCTGCTGCTGGGACAAAGTTCCTTTTGGCATATCTATCAGGCAACATTTTCGCACCTTTCAGATCCGTTTTTGAAGATTAATGCCTACTTATTAATTCTTTTCCTGATTTATATCTACGAGCGCAGACAGCATTTTTTACTGATTTTTGTTCCGTTATTTTTAATATTTGTCCAGCAGCCAAGTCCGGATTTACCAATCTTAATCATCACACTAATTGTCATTAGCGAGCTGCTGAATCAAAATAAAAGCACCCTTATTTTATGCCTTTCAGTATTCGCTTTTTGCATCAAACCTATTGTGTTCTGGCTGCCGCTTTTTGTGCTGCTAAATCAGTTTCGTCAAAGAAAATTGAACTTTAAATATATTATTCCACTCGCAGTATTTGGAATATTATTGATGATCAAAAATCTCTGGCTTTTCGGCTTTCCGGTTTTTCCGGTTACTTTTTTTGATCTTAATTTACCCTGGAAGCCTAGTCAGGAAATTCTGACTTACTCCTCACAGATTGGATTGATGAAATCCTACGATATGAAATATTCTTATCAGCAGATTATAGATTTCAACTTTTTTGATAAAATCTACCACTGGTTTACGGTAGGTTACAAGTCAGTTTTGAATGCCGGAATTATCGTTTCTCTCATTTTTATTGCATACTTTGCGATCCGGGAAAAGAGCAGATTTTACACTGTCTTATTATTTTGTTTAATTTTAAAAACGATAATTATACTCTTGTTTTCAGCGCAATACAGATTTTTTCTGGACGTCTACATTGTTGCACTTTTATTAATTATAAAAAATTTATCGGTAGACAGAGCTGTTTTATTAGCCCTCTTTCTATCAGTTTTTATCACTGTCAACTTTACATTTCCAGGATTTGTACAAAAATTGGGAATGGGAAAAAGAATGTCAGATTTCCGCTGGGTTCAGTTGTGCCAACCGCAGCATCTCGCTCAGAATTCCACGATAAAGCAATTTAAAATAGGCAATCTGAGCTTCAACGCGTCCAGGGATCCTGTCAGTAAAGTACATTTTCCGGCTCTCAGTATTTCTGATCTCAAGCTTTATTATTATTACGGCGTTTTTCCACAATATTTTAAAAAAGATTTTAAAGATGGTATTTTCCAGAGAAAAATGACTTCGCAGGAAAAAATTCAGTTAAAGAATATCATCTCCGAAACTGAAAAGTTCAAACCTTAACTCCTCTATTTTTTCAGTACCTTTGACTGTAAACTGCCGAACTTAATTTTCCGGTTTTTACTTTTCAATATTTTAATATCAATCATCCGCAATGCCCGATTTTTTACATCCCGATAAAGAAAACTATTCCAATGACGATTTGATTCAGGAAGAAAAGATCCGTCCGCAGAGTTTCCAGGATTTTGCCGGACAAAGAAAAACACTGGACAATCTGGAAGTATTCGTCGCTGCAGCCAAAAACCGCGGTGGCGCCTTGGATCATGTTTTACTGCACGGCCCACCGGGTCTTGGGAAGACAACACTCGCACATATCATCGCCAACGAGTTGGGCGTTGGATGCAAAATTACCTCAGGACCTGTTTTGGATAAGCCGGGAAGTCTGGCCGGATTGCTGACAAATCTTGAGGAAAATGATGTCCTTTTTATCGATGAAATTCACCGCCTTTCCCCGATTGTAGAGGAATATCTGTACTCCGCAATGGAAGATTATAAGATTGATATTATGCTGGAAACGGGACCCAATGCGCGGTCTGTCCAGATAGGGCTCAATCCTTTTACCTTAGTTGGTGCCACAACGCGTTCCGGAATGCTGACAAAGCCTATGCTCGCCCGATTCGGCATCCAGAGTAGGCTGGAGTATTATACCATAGAACTTTTGGGAATGATTATCGAGCGTAGTGCGAGAGTTTTGGGCGTCACCATCTACGAAGATGCCGCATTGGAAATTGCAAGAAGAAGCCGTGGGACACCCAGAATTGCCAATGCGCTGTTGAGAAGAGTCCGGGATTTTGCTGAAATTAAAGGAAACGGAGAAATAGAAATCAATATCACCAAATTTGCACTTAATTCCCTAAATGTCGACGAGTTTGGCCTTGATGATATGGACAACAAAATAATGCGGGTTATGATAGAAAACTTCCGGGGAAAACCGGTAGGGATTTCGGCGTTAGCAACATCTATCGCCGAAAATCCTGAAACTTTGGAGGAAGTTTATGAACCTTTTTTAATTCAGGAAGGCTTTATTATACGAACACCGCGCGGACGTGAAGTGACGGACAAGGCTTACAAACATCTGGGCATTGCAAGACCCAAAGACCCCAATACTTTATTCTAATGTTTATCCCGAAAATCTACAGAAGCGAAGATCTTTCATTAATGAAAAAAATAATTAGTGAAAATGCTTTTGCAATGCTGATATCCGGCCAAGGAAAGTTAGCTGCCACACATTCTATGTTTCTGATGAATGATGGCGGTGCAGAATGGTATCTGGAAACTCATATCTCCCGGGCCAATCCCCAGGCGAAAGTACTGCAGAATGGCGACGAGGTTCTATGTGATTTTCTGGGCGCCCATTCCTATATTTCATCTTCCTGGTACGAGAAAACCAATGTCTCCACCTGGAATTATGAAGCGGTTCAGATCTCAGGAAAGATAGAATTAATGAACGATGATGAGCTTTACAGCCATTTGGAAAAGTTGACAGACAAATATGAGAAACCGCAGAAATGCCCCATGTTTGTAGAAAAAATGGGGAATGAACTCGTTGAAAAAGAAATGAAGGGCGCTTTCGGAATCAAGATCTGGCCCGGCGATATTTTCATCACCCAAAAAATGAGTCAAAACAGAAACGAATCCGATTATGAGAATATTATCGGTAATCTCGAAAAGGCTGATGATGAAAATTCCGGTAAAGTTGCTGCTGTTATGCGCAGCCTCAAGTAAAAAAGTTTCATTATCTTAGCAAATATTGAGAATGGAAAGCAGTGCTATCATTCTGCTTATTCCCAACTGATAATATCTGATTAATTTTTAAAAATACAATGAAACTATATCCAATCCAGTGCGGAAAATTCAAGTTAGACGGGGGTGCCATGTTCGGCGTGGTTCCAAAAACGCTTTGGGAAAAGACAAATCCTGCTGATGACAAAAATCTCATAGAGCTGGGAACACGTTCTCTGCTGGTAGAAGACGGCAAGAAACTGATCCTGATCGATTGCGGACTTGGCGACAAACAGGACGAGAAATTCTTTGGACACTATTCACTCTGGGGAGATGATAGTCTTGATAAGAATCTGAAGAAATTCGGTTTTGTAAAAGATGATATTACGGATGTCTTTCTGACGCATCTGCACTTTGACCATTGTGGTGGTGCCGTGGAGTGGAACGACGATAAAACCGGTTACAGGCCAGCGTTTAAAAATGCGCAGTTCTGGACCAATGAAAACCACTGGAAATGGGCCACAGAACCCAATCCTAGAGAGAAGGCAAGTTTCCTCAAAGAAAATATATTACCGATGCAGGAAAGCGGTCAGCTGAATTTTTTACCACTGCCTCAAAACGGCAATTACGGTTTTGCGCCGGATCTGAAAATGGATGTCATCTTTGTAGACGGGCATACAGAAAAACAGATGCTTCCCGTGCTTCAGTATCAGGAAAAAACAATTGTCTTTGCAGCGGATCTTATTCCCACAGCAGGTCACATTCCACAGGTTTATGTGATGGGTTATGATACGAGACCGATGCTGACTATGGAAGAAAAGGGAAAATTCCTGAAGCAATGTGTGGATAATGACTACCTTTTGTTTTTTGAACACGATGCGCACAATGAGCTGGCGAGTCTGAAAATGACTGATAGAGGCGTGAAGCTGGATCAGACCTTTAGTTTTAATGAAGTTTTTGGCTATTAAATTATGGAAATACAAGATATAAATCAAAATCAGGAGGATGTTCCTCCTCCCAGGATCATAGGTTTGACCGGCGGTATTGGCTCGGGGAAATCATCTGTTGCAAAATTGCTGGAGCAGAAAGGCTTTCCGGTTTATTATTCGGATGATCAGGCGAAAAATATTGTCAATCAGGATCCGCAGTTGAAAGAGCAGATTATTTTGCTTTTAGGTGAAAACAGCTATTCAGGCGGGAAATATAACAGAAAATATGTGGCAGAGAAAGTCTTCAATGACACCGTACTTCTGGAACAACTCAATCACCTGATTCATCCTGCGGTGAGAATTGATTTTGGAAGATGGGTTGCTGCACAGACTTCGGAATTTATTTTTAAAGAGACGGCATTGCTGTTTGAATTACAGCTGAACGAGCAATGTTACAAATCACTTCTGGTAACTGCTGAAGACAATCTCAGGATCAAAAGGACGATGGACCGTGACGGTAAAACCTATAGAGAAATAGAGGCTATTATGCAGAAGCAGATGCCGGAAAAAGATAAAATAAAACTGGCAGATTTTGTAATTTACAATAATGCAGACCGCGATAATCTTCAGGCTGAGACTGATAATTTCCTTTCACAACTCAGTTAAATTTTTAAATTAAAAAAAAACAAAAATCCCCGAATATATTATTCGGGGATTTCTTTTTATCGGATTGAGATCTTAATCTTAATTCTTGATGAATTTAGTCTGAGATTTCTCACCGTTGGATTCTATTGATAAGATGTAAACACCTTTAGTCAATTTAGAAACATTTACTTTACCGTCAGTTGTTCCTTGGTTTACCAGTTGCCCGGCAACGCTGTATATTTCGAACTTGGTTTTGGAAGAAACATTAGAGATGTTGATTACATCTACAGCAGGATTTGGATAAACACTGATGTTGTTTTTCTTAACATCTGCAGCTGCCAGCTGGCCGATGTTTACAGAGTAATCTTCTACCTGTCCATAAGTTGAAGTTCCGCAAGGTGTAGCATTAGGCGTAAGAGATGAATCGTGAAGACGAACTCTCATTCTTGTTTTACCACTCAGTGCTGATGCCGGAATGGCAATATTTCCTGTCCAAGGCGACACTTTCTTAGCTGTTGTTAAAACTAATTCTCCAGCATCTTCAAAATCTCCATCCTGATTGAAATCAATCCAGACAAGAACCTGATCATTGGCATACGATGTACCTGTGAAAGTTGCAGAGAAAGGATATGACTGTCCTTTTGAAATGTTGGCTGTAACAGCTGTGAAATCTTCGTAACCTACTGTAGAAGTAGAAGTATTAGCAATATTGGCAAAAGTTACGTTGGATATTTTTTCAAAACTTGTAGACGTTGCACCAGCTGTACAGTAATTGATACCGGCTGTGGTGAAGTCTGCAGTGGCATAAGCGCCAACAGTTCCTGTACAGATCGCAGCAACACTCACGTTGTAAGGAGTATTAAGCGTCAAACCAGCGATTGTGTAGGTGTTGGTAGCAAGATTATTAACTTCTGTCCAAGTGGTCTCAGACGCTTTTTTGTATCTCAGGATATACGTCGCATTTGCGATAGCATCCCAATCTACTTTTGCTCCGGTCTGTGTGATGGCAGAAGTTGCCAAGCCTGCAGGTGCAGTACCATCGCAGTTTACCATTGCGGAAACTGTCACTTTGCCTACCGCATAGAAAACATTGTCGATAGCAGAAACTCTCATTGTAGCTACAGTGTTGGTAGGAATACCGGAGAAGCTTAAGTTTTCTGTTCCGTCATTTGGAGTAGAGGCTGATAAGACTGTCCAAGTGGTACCATTATCTATTGTGTAGTCTATTTTTACATTGGCAACATTATAAGGAGCAGCGTTTGTTCCTACAACATCCCACGTAAATGCACCCGCAGCATTGTTGTAAACCTTAGTAGAGGATACCTTGAATGGGCCGTCACTTCCCACTGTAATTTGCTGAGATCCGATTTGCGTCTGTTGTTTTGTAACATCAGCATTGTTGTCTCGTACAGTCACGCGGAAATTCATTGTTCTTGCAACATTCGATACTGCTTCCCAAGCTGTAGCGCTGGACAGAGTTCCTGCTAAAACATTACTCAATCTTGGGAAATATCTGTAAGGCAGAGCAGAACTGTTTAAAGATCTGAACTTTGGACCTGCAGTATTGTTTCCTGTTACTGTTGTGATTGCAGAAGTAGATCTGTCATATTCTTCCCAATTGTAAGTCAATGGATCGTTTTCAGCGTCAGTTGCAGATGCAGTTAAAACGAAGGCAGTTCCTTTAGGAATGGTTTTATTTGGCAAAACAGCTACTACTGGAGGATTGTTTGCGATGGTTGTACTCACATCGCAACTCTGGGTATTCACATAAGTTTGAACCTGCTCGATACTTCTTACGTGGAAGTAAGCATCGGAGTGTGGCTGGACGTCTGCACTTGTAATACCTGCGTAACCCATAATGGTAGATCCAGAACCAGGTTCCATATGTGCTGTGTTATAAGGAGCCGTTTGGATAGCGTGCGAGAAAGTATGATCTGCACCAAATTGGTGGCCCATTTCGTGCGCTACATAATCGATGTCAAAGTTATCGCCTTCTGGTCCGCCTGAACCCGGCGAGGTAAATCCTGAACCTTTTGCCTCTGCGTCAGAAGCTCCCGAAGGATTTCTACAAACATTTCCGATATCGCCCGCACTACCTCCGCCTCCTGATCTTCCGAATAAGTGGCCAATATCATAGGCTGCATTTCCGATGACGTTTGTCATGGTCTGCTGCACCTCAAGATTCCAAGCACCTCCAGCACCGGTTGTTGCAGGAGAATAAGGATCCGTAGCAGCATCTGTATAGATCAGCTGAGGGAAATCCTGAACATTCATATGAATAGCGAAATCTTTTTCGAATACACCATTAACTCTTGTCATAGTAGCATTGATAGCTGCTACAGCCTGTGGAACACCTCCGAAATACGCGGTGTATTCTCCTGTTACAGAAATTGCAAGTCTGTAAGTTCTGTATTTTTTATCGCTGGATCTGCTGAAGTCTGTTACATTGTGCGTGAAGTCTGTAGAGTTGGCAAGAATTTTCATTTGCTCCTGGCTCATAAGATCTTCTGATGTTTGACATTCAAAAGCTTTGCCTCCGGAACGTTTTTCAGTTTTTGGAAATACGCCGTAAACAGATTTGTCTTTGTTCTGAGGTTCTATGAATTCATATTCTCCGTTTCTAAACATCATAGACTGGAAGTCATACGGAGAGATACTGAATCTCACATAAACGGTTGGATCATCTACTTTGACCCCAGTGTAGGAACCAAGCTGGTAGCGGTCTGCCATTTCCTTGGAAACAACAGGAAGACTGTAAACTGCAAATTGCTCTATTTTACCATCTAAAGTTGGAAGGTTGATTAGTACCGGTTTGCTGTTCCTGCCAGTCAATTGAGCCTGAGAGAGTTGTGACCTGATTGCGCCAATGTCCAAAGTGTAAAACTTCGTTGCCTTTGTTGGCCGCAGCTGTTCTCCTTTCATAGAAGTAGGGCTCCATTGTGCAAGAGCTCCTGTTATCATTCCAAGTGAAAGAAGAGAAGTAAAGATTTTCTTCATATACTTATAATTAATTTTAATTCAAATATATGAGATTTATATTGAACAATAGCAAAAAATGCATCAGAAAATCTGATGCATTTTTAATAAATTCACTGTATCGTTGTGATGTTCTATTTATTGGTTACCATTCTGTATAAGAATAATAGTAGAACAGATCCGCCGATGGCAACAAGGAAACTTGAAAAGTTGAATCCACTTACGTCTACACCTAGCAGCATAGAACCCAACCAGCCTCCCAGCATTGCGCCAAGAATTCCGATAATAATTGTTACTACCCAACCTCCAGGATCATTCCCGGGATGGATTGCTTTTGCGATTGCCCCAGCGATAAGACCGAAGATAATCCAAGTTAAAATACCCATAGTTTAATTTTTTAATGTTAATGTTTTGTGATGTTGTTATCTCTTTCTGAAGAATGAATTAACAAATTCCATACCATTAAAAATCTGAAGATCCTGGATCTTTTCGCCCACACCAATATATTTTACGGGGATCTGAAGCTGATCAGAAATCCCAATGACGACGCCGCCTTTCGCAGTTCCGTCTAACTTTGTCACTGCCAATGCGGTAACTTCTGTAGCTGCCGTAAATTGTTTGGCCTGCTCAAAAGCATTTTGCCCTGTCGAGCCATCCAGAACCAATAAAACTTCGTGTGGCGCATCAGGAATCACTTTCTGCATCACCCGTTTTATTTTGGAAAGCTCATTCATAAGGTTTACTTTATTATGTAGTCTTCCTGCTGTGTCGATGATCACCACGTCTGCGTCCTGTGCAACCGCTGACTGCACGGTGTCAAACGCTACAGAAGCAGGATCTGAGCCCATTTCCTGTTTGATGATAGGAACGCCCACGCGCTCACTCCAGATCACAAGCTGATCTACTGCCGCAGCCCGGAAAGTATCTGCTGCGCCAAGGACAACCTTCAGCCCCTGACTTTTGAACTGATGTGCCAATTTCCCGATTGTAGTTGTTTTGCCAACGCCGTTTACGCCGACAACCATAATGACATAAGGCTTTTTGCTGGCGTCTATATTATCTGTATCAAGATGAGGATTTTCCAAAAGAAGTCCAGAGATCTCTTCTCTAAGGATATTATCCAGTTCGCTTACATTGACATATTTATCTGTTGCAACGCGGGCTTCTATTCTTTTGATAATTTTGATCGTGGTTTCTGCGCCGACATCCGAGGCGATAAGAACTTCCTCCAGATCATCCAAGACCTCATCATCTACGGTATTTTTACCGACAACTGCCCTTGATATTTTATCAAAGAATCCCTGGCTGGATTTTTCCAATCCTTTATCAAGTGTTTCTTTGTCTTCTTTTTTGAATATTTTTTTAAACCAACTCATTTGATATGTAAATGATTAATGATAATCGATAAATAATTTTACCGGAAACAAATATAACAAAAAAACTACCCTTAAAAAGAGTAGTTTTCTATATTGTATTCGGTTGAATGATTATTTTTTAAGATAAGCTTCAACTTCGTCAGCGTTCATTACTTTTTCTTCAAAAACGTAAGCTTCAGACTTAGAAGACTTCACCATTTTGATAACTTTGGTCATTTTTTTTGATCCTGCACCACCCTGAAGCGTTGCTACTACTTTTTTTGCCATTGTAAAATATCTTTATAAATTACTTAATTTCTTTGTGTACAGTATACTTCTTAAGAACCGGATTGAATTTTTTAAGTTCCAATCTTTCTGTAGTGTTCTTTTTATTTTTTGTAGTAATGTATCTTGACATTCCTGCTACTCCGCTTTCTCTGTGCTCAGTACATTCTAGAATTACCTGAACTCTGTTACCTTTTTTAGCCATTACTTAGTAGTGTTTTTAATAAATCCGTTTCTAGTAGCTCTTTCAAGCGCTTCCTCTATACCAATCTTGTTGATAATTCTCAATCCGTGAGCAGTTACCTTTAGAGTAACGTGTTTATCTTGCTCAGGAAGAAAAAATTTCTTCTCTAGTAAATTAATTTCAAAACGTCTTTTCGTTTTGTTATTAGCGTGGGAAACGTTGTTTCCTACCATTGCACGCTTACCTGTTATTTGGCAAATTCTTGACATATCTCGATGTTCTTTTGACTAATGAATATTTGAGAGTGCAAAATAAAGGAATATTTTCCGGATAGGCAAATTATTTTAAAAATAATTCATAAAAAAACAAAGGTGAAATATCTGATATTGATAATTCACCTCCGTCTCTTTATAATATAGTTTTGAACTTAATTTTCTATGAAAAATTTTACATTTTCCAGCGGGTTTCCGGGCATTGCAATCTTTCCTTTGATGAGAATCGGACACTGTATCAGTTCCGGATTCTTAGAGATTACTTCAAGAGCCTGCTCGTCATCCACATTGTCTGTGTCAGAAAAATATTTTTTGTAAAGTTCTGTCGAATGTCTTAGAATACGGCTTGGATTCTTGTTCAGTTTTTTGAATAGAGTTCTCAGTTCAAAAAGACTGAGAGGATCTTTTTTGATATCGATGATCTGAAATTTGATATCATTCTCGTCCAGATATTCCAAAATAGCTTTGGACTTTGGACAGCTGTTGTTGTGGATTACTTTTATCATGACAATGATGCTTCAATTAAAACTTTGGCGATTGTAATTTTAAGATTTGTTCAACTACTTCGCCAAAAATAATTTAAAACAAACCGTTCAGTTCTGCATCAATTCTTTCCAATATATATCCGAAATCTTCCGGCTTTTCTACAAAGTCCAGGTTGTCTACATCAATTATCAGAAGTTTTCCTTCTTTATAATTTTCTATCCAGCTCTGGTACTTGTTATTCAGTTTTGAAAGGTAATCTATACTGATTCCGGCTTCGTACTCGCGTCCTCTTTTTGATATCTGCCTCACCAAAGTGGGAACATCTGCACGCAGATAGATCAGCAAATCTGGTGCCGAAACGAAGTCCTTCATCAATCTGAAAACAGACAGGTAATTATTGAAATCCCTCTCAGAAAGCAGCTTCATTTCCGCCAGATTCTCCGCGAAAATATGGGCATCTTCGTAGATGGTTCTGTCCTGGATCACGTTCTTGCCACTTTCGCGGATTTCTTTTACCTGTCGGAATCTGCTACCCAAAAAGTAAATCTGGAGTGCAAAACTCCACTTGGACATATCACCGTAAAAATCATCCAGGTAAGGATTGTGGTCTACATCTTCAAATTGTGCTTCCCAGTTGTAATGCTTTGAAAGCATTGTAGTCAAGGTTGTTTTTCCGGCGCCAATGTTTCCTGTAACTGCGATGTGCATTCTTAATATGATTGATAAGTTATGAATGATAAATGATAATAGAGACAAACCTTAAGATCATAAGATCATTCATTCATCGGTGATCATTTATTTTTTGTAAAGATAAAGCTTGTCTTTTATGAGAGCCAAAAATCCGGCGTTATTTTTATCCACAATTTTTGCGCGCTCATTTATGAAAAGGTCAGTCAGATCTTTCCCGTCAAAATTTTGTACGCTCTGGGCTCCAAAAATCAGAATGTCATTGTTGTTTCTGCGTAGTTTTCTGGCGTTGGAAATGGCTGTGGAATAGAGTAGAGTGGCATTTGTGGTGTAGACCTCAAAGGTATTTTCCCGTAGAATGTAGATTCTGTTGTTGTAAACTACAAAATCCTTCATAGCCTGGAGATTGACATTAAAAGGAAAAGAACTGATCACAGAACTGCTCCGGAAATTGTACTGGATCAGTGTTTTGTTGCTTTCATCAACCATCCATGCATATTGAAGATCCTCAGCATAAACTGCTTTTATGAACCCGAATGCAGGACTTAGATTGATTTTCTGAATTTCGTTCAGATTCTGATCTATGAATTTGATTTCCTGTGCATTCTCAGAAAACAAGACAATATTCAGCGGATTATTAACGCTCTGGATCTTATAAGGAAAGGTGAGCATCAGTTTACCCAGCTGTGTTCCCAGCGAATCATATTTTGTGAAACTGAGATCTTTGTTTTTGTAAAGATAAATTGAACCGTAATCATCTCCCAACAGTTCCTGCACATCTCTCGTGTACAAAGAGTCCGAACCTATCATTTTCTGGGAAAAGAGCAGTGCGGAGGTGATGACAAACAAGAGGGAAAGTAATTTCAATAATAGATTTTTAAAAAATGTTTGATCCTGCTATCTTCCGCCTTTCAGGGTGATGATGACATCTTTTGTAAGCGCTTTGGTCTGGTTGTAAACGGCGTCGCAGATAGATGTAGTCACACTGTAAGATCCTTTATCTACAAGGATGAAGTTTTGCCCGTTTGCCGGCACTGTAAGGTTATAGAATTTTTTGCCGCTGATCTTGATGACGAGCACACATTTGGATTTGTTGACAAACTGTACAATGGCTTCCTTTTTATTAGGGTCATTGTTGAAGAGGCTGGTGAGCATCGCTGCCGTATTTTTGGCCTGTGCAGACGGCTCGCCTCTTGCGGCTGTGGTTCCTACTTTGGATGTTTTTGCAATCTTGTTCTCTGTCATGGCCGTGATCGCCGGTTTTGCGATAGCCGAGGTGCCTGCATATTTAAGAGAAAGCGCTCTCTGCTGCAGTTCTTTTACGGCTGGATGCTTTGGATTGTTGCGGATGAATTTTTCTACAACCGCTCTGTCAGTCGTTCTTTTTGCTTCGAAAACGCTTTGTGAAAAAACCGGGATAGAGATAAGAAAAATTAAAAGTAAAAATATCTTCTTCATTATATAGTGTAAGATGTGTTATTGATCTGAAACGTAAAAATAAATTAAATCTTGTGAATTGCCGCGAAATTATAGCAAATAAATAAAAGCCCTTTCTGTTCCTGAAAGAAAATGATGTTGCGCTAAAATCTGGATTAAGAATATCAATGTGTATTATTTTTTTATAAAAATCACTATATTTGCACGCTGAAAAACGTGAAAACGTACAATCAAACAAAATAATAAAAAAATAATTTCATTATGTATACACCAGTAGCTGCAGATGTAGCAAAACTAAGAAACACCACAGGTGCAGGAATGATGGATTGCAAGAAAGCTCTTACAGAAGCTGAAGGAGATTTCGAAAAAGCAATCGACATCCTTAGAAAAAAAGGTCAGAAAGTTGCTGCAAACAGAGCAGACAGAGATTCTTCTGAAGGTGCAGTGATCGCAAGAGTAAATGAGGACAACACTTTGGGAGCTATTATTTCTCTTAACTGTGAGACAGACTTCGTTGCAAAGAATGATTCTTTCGTAGAATTGGCTTACGAATTGGCTGAGCAGGCTGTTGCCTATTCCAACAAAGAGGAGTTTTTGGCATCTGACTTCCACGGACAGACTGTTGCTGAAAAATTGATCCAGCAAACTGGCGTTATCGGAGAAAAAATCGAGATCGGTGCTTTTGAAAGTATTCAGGGTGCATTCTTAGGAGCGTACATCCACGCTGGGAACAAAATTGCTGCTATCACTTCACTTTCTGCAAAAGTAGACGGTGCAGACGAAGCTGCAAAATCTGTTTCTATGCAGGTAGCTGCTATGAACCCAATCGCTTTGGACGAGACTATGGTTTCTCAGGAAACTATCGACAAAGAATTGGAAATCGAAAGAGAATTGTTGACTAAAGAAGGGAAACCTGCCAACATCATCGACAACATCCTTAAAGGTAAAATGCAGAGATTCTACAAAGACAACACATTGGTACACCAGTCATTCATCAAGGATGCAGGAATCAGTGTTGCTGACTATGTGAAGTCTGTAAACGGTGATCTGAAAGTGACAGGATTCGTAAGAGTTGCTTTAGCTTAATCAAGATCCGAAATAAATAAATTAAATCCTGCTATATTTTTTATAGCAGGATTTTTTATGTCATAATTAGAAGTAAATTTGCACTCCATAATCTGTTGAATGAAATTTTCTAAATTTTTCCGCTTTCTGCTTTTTACTCTGAGTTTGATTTTTATTAATGATGCCAAAGCGCAATATATAAATGTTGATACATCTAGCTACACAGCGCAGCAGCTCGTGGAGGAATTTTTGGGTGCAAAGAGCTCCGGCTGTATTTCTATTTCCGGAGTGAAGGTAAAAGGTGATGACGCAGGCACTGTTCTCAGCTATGGCTATTTTGATAAAGGCTCCAGTAGTTTTGATATTGATAAAGGTGTTGTTTTATCAACAGGAAATGCGCAGGATGCGCGCGGCGGGAATACTTTCCGGCAAGACGAAATAGGTACCGCTTGGGGCGGAGATTCCGATCTCTCGGATATCCTGGGGGTTTCAAATACCAACGCAACCTACCTCGAATTCGACTTTATTTCCTACACCAGCAATAAAATAAGTTTCGAATATATGTTCCTTTCTGAGGAATATGATAAAGATAAAAGCTTATCCGGCTGTCCATATTCCGATATCTTTGCATTTCTTATCAAGCAAGATGGCAGTCCGGATCCATATACCAATATTGCCTTGGTGCCTGGTACCAATGATCCTGTCTCTGTTGTAAATGTAAGAGGGGCAGGTGGTAGATTTTGCCTTCCAAAAAATGAAGAATACTTCGGTAGTTTCAATCCCCAAATTTCGACTTCTACTTCTCCAACAAATTTCAATGGTCAGACCAAAGTCTTAACAGCTATTGCAAATGTGGAAATTGGTAAGAAATATCACATTAAACTAGTTATTGCTGATGAGGGTACTCCCACTCACGATTCTGCAGTTTTTCTGAAAGCCGGAAGTTTTGTAGGAATCAAAGATCTTGGTGCAGATCTTGTCCTGAGTGACGGTACTGCGCTGTGTACGTCCGGAAGTCATATCATAGATGCAACGCCAGACACTATTCAGGGGAACGCCGATATGTACATCTGGTACAAAGACGGTGTAGAAATAGTGAGGGGCAAAAATATTCCGAAATATGAAGTTCTGTACAAAGATCCCGGTTTTTATGAAGTAGAAATCCTTCTGGATACAGGCTGTATACTGAAAGGACAGCTGAAGGTGGAACAGCAGATTCTCCCTCTTGTGGGCACTACTGTTTTCAGTAATATTTGTGATGAAGATTTAGATGGTGATGCAGAAGTCTATTTCAATCTGTATTCTCAGCAGATTATTTCGAATATATCACAGGATTATGGTTTCAATATTCAGTATTTTGAGAATCCTCCTGCTGATATTAACCATCCGGATTTCACGAAATCAATTAGTAGTATCAAGTTTAAAGGAGATTCAAAAGACATTTACCTATGGGTCAAGCCAGGGCAGTGTCCGCCGTTACTGACCAAAGTAACATTTAAACGGAACCTCTTGAGCAGCTATGATAATAGCGTCAGCAATATCCCGTTTGATATTTGTGATAATGAACTGAAAGATGCAAAAGAAATAGATATGTCATCCTCCGACTATATCAGTGCTTTGATCCCGGCAGGCAACACCGGAATATTGAACTTTTACAATTCCCAGGCAGGAGCAAACACAAAAGATCCGTCAAAGCGTGTGGATCCAAAAGTAATTTTGAATAAGACCAATTCTTCTCCTGTATATTATGTCCGTTTTAACCAACCCGGACTGTGTGATAATGTGGCCCGGATCAGTTTCAGGTTCAGACAGCCAAAAAAATCGACAGTTTTGACAGATACCTTGATTTGCAAAGGAGATCGTATAGATTTGGATGCCGGGACGGGACTGGATGTGTCTACGGGTCTTAAGTTTACCTCCTACAAGTGGAATACCGGCGATACCATTCAGGTTATAAAGAACGTTCGGGCAAGAGAATATTGGGTAGAATTGGGTTTCAATGGCTGCGTTTACAAACAACACGTGAAAATATCAGAACCTGAGGATCTTATAATAAACAATACGCTTATCGAAGGTGATAAGGTCACGGTACTTGCGGCCAACGGCATTCCGCCATACCGTTACAGAGTGGATAATGGTCCTTATCAGTCTTCCAATATTTTTGATAATATTCCAAAAGGAGATCATACAGCAGAAGTAATGGATGCATGTGGATCTTTGACAGCATACTTTTCGATCATCAATATTAAAAACGTCATTACGCCAAATGAGGATGGTGTGAATGACTTTATAGATTATTCTGACCTTATGACAAAGTCAGAGCCACGACTGGAAATCTACAATAGAAATGGCCTCCTGGTATTCAAAGGCGATAAAAACAATAGGTATATCTGGGATGGAAAACTGAATGGCAAAGCTTTGCAGACGTCATCGTACTGGTACATTCTGGAGTGGAATGAGACCGGAAATCCAAAACGGGTACAGATGACCGGCTGGGTTTTGCTTAAGAACCGCAATTAAAAATATCTATGTAATCTAATCACTTTTTCTAAATTTGTAATAATAAAGCAATCTATTATTATGAAGAAAGTTTTACAGATTTTAATATTACTTGCATTTTCCATAAAAGCATTTTGTCAGATGGACACCGAGCATTGGTTCGCCCCAATGTTTGACAGTTACATAAATTTGAATCAGGATTACGATAACACTTTGAACGGCGACTTCCTGTACCTGTCCACAGATTCTGCCGATAATTTTGAAGTGACTGTCTATGCCGGAGAAGCCGAGTTGGAGAAAGTTAGCATCAGGAAAGGCGCACCAAAATATATCACCCTTCCAAAAAATGCCATCACCACTACCGATCCTTCCGACGTTTTTCTTTCAGCAAAAAAAGGGCTGCATCTTGTAGGCAGTCGCAAATTTTTTGCCAATCTCAGGATCCTAAGAGGTCCTCATGCCGAGATTATCAATTCTAAAGGCTTTGCTGGTCTTGGGACAGATTTTATAGCAGTGATGGCTCCACTATCCCGAGTGCCAATCAAGGGAATTCTTAACCAAAATACACAGATCAGTATTTTGGCTACGGAAAATAATACCTCCATACGTGTCAATGGCTATGATCCCAATATTTTATTCCTTAACAATACACAATCTCCGGAACTCAATATAAGGCTTAATAAGGGTGAATCCTATATGGCTGTTGTACCATACCGCCCATCCGATACAATCAGCGGCATAGACGATCCAGAGGCAAATCATCTGGGATTGGTTGGTGCCAGTATACATTCTGACAAGCCAATAACTGTTACAAACGGTAATTTCAATGGAAATTACATAAATAATTACAGTGGAAGCGATATTCTGATGGATCAGGCGGTACCCGTAAACCGGTTGGGAAGGGAATATATCATCGCAAAAGGCAATGGAAAGCTGGATGTTCCTGGCGGAGGTGGTCTGGATATAGAAAGAGTAATTGTAATGGCGACCAAAGATGGCACAAAGATTACAGTAAACGACAATCCTGTTACTTATACCATCAATAAGGGTAAATATGAGATTTTGTACGCCTCGCGGTTTTATAAAGATCAGGGAAATGGTGTGTATAATATGTACGTCAAAAGCACAGAAGACGTCTATGTTTATCAACTTTTGGCGGGCACATCGGATCCTGCGCTTCAGTTTGCATCAGGTGGTATGAACATGGTTCCTGCGATAAACTGCCTGCTTCCCAACCAAATTGTGGAATTGCCCGAAGTGGACCAGATTGGAACTAAGGATGACTTTGAAACCAATATCAACATCATCACAAAAAGCGGTGCTCAAGTGACGATGAATGGTGAAATACTAAATGGTTTATACGGTCCTCATCCGGTATCGGGAACATCAGATTGGGTGATGTTTAGTAAAAATAATGTGAAAGGCAATATCTCAATCTATTCTACAAAAGCAGTTACGGCAGGACTTGCAGGTGGTAATAAAGCAGTTGGATTTGGTGGCTTCTTTGGTGGCTTCAGCTCGGTGCCTCAAATTATTAAAACAGGAGACTGTATTACCGGTCAGAAGCTGCAGGTAGATGACGGTTATGATTCTTATGAGTGGTATCTTAACGGAACGCTAATAACATCTGGCCCTAAATCTTTTTTTATAAATCCCGAGCTGTATGGTGCTGGTAACTATTACTGCATAATTTCAAAGGCAGATTGCGGCACCTTCAGGACTGATGTTTTTATCTACAACAGATGCCCGCAGTTTACGAACAAAGTTCTCGCCACTGGAAACTGTAAGATTACCGGGATACCTGTGGCGTTTTCGTACGATCCCCAGAAACCTATTGATTGGGCAAGCGTCAATATTATACAGCGACCGGAAGAAGGACGGGCCTATTTTGATCCCTTATCTAAAACAATTATTTTTGATCCTGAAAATACCGACTTGAAGACAGTAACTTTTAAGTACTATTTTCAAGCTATTGGTTCATTTCCAGATTCTGAACAGGTTACCGTAACGGTTAATATACAACAGATCGTGCTGCAAACTGTAGAAATCAAAGAATGTCTTGACTTTGACGGAAACGCCGACTATAATCTGAAGAGTAATTTTACAGCTGTCAATACAGATCCTTATAAAACTTATTCCTATTATTCAGATTCTGCTCTGGCAATTCTGATTCCGGATACACAGTTGGAACATTACCGCGCAAAACCTGGCTCTGCCGTTTATGTAGTTGTGACCAACAGTTATGATTGCAATAACCTGAAAAAACCAGCGCAGATTTTGCTGAATACCTATGAGCTGCCATCTGTCATCGGTATAGATGTAAAGGGCGCTACCTCCGCCACGATTAATATTTCCAAAGGACGACCGCCTTATTTGTATTTTGTGAAAAAAAATGGCGATCCCGCTTATTTACCAGAGCCTTCAGAATATAGCTCATCAAATGTGCTTCCGCTAAAAGAGGGAAAAGGAACGTATAGAGTCTATGTCAGATCTGCAGATGACTGTAATCCCGTTACCCAGGTCTTTACAGCAATTGTAATGGCCAATGTAATTACGCCCAATGATGATGGTAAAAATGACGAGATAGATATGTCTATTCTGAATAGCAAGCTCAATCCGACATTCCATATTTTTACCAGAGCAGGCAAATTGATTTTTGAAGGCAGTTCGGTCGCTAATAATTTTACATGGAATGGCAAACAAAATGGCGTACGCCTCTCTACCGGTACTTATTGGTACCTTCTAAAGTGGCAGGATTTTGAAGGCGCAGAACCGGATATCCTGACAGGATGGATTCTTCTGAAGAACAGAAATTCTGATTGATAACAGATGTTTTTTAACATTATTTTTCTAAAAGACATTATAATTAGAAGTGCTTAACAAAAAGCAGATAACTTTTAATAAAAATTTAACCATATCGGCCTTTCTTTTGTAATCAGATTAGATTTTATTCTGTCTAAATTTGCCGGATTATATGAAGAAGATTTTTACACTTTTGCTAATGTTTTCCTTAGCAGTTTTTTACGGTCAGGATTTTGAAGGCGAGATTTTTATAAGAGATAAGTCAAGCCTTTATCTCAACCAGGTCTATGTGACCAATATCAACGCGCACAAAAGTGTTCTGGCCAATTACAACGGCGAGTTCAGAATTGCTGCAAAAGTGGGCGATATCCTCAGATTCACCTCCATTGCCACAGAAAGAAAAGATGTCGAGATGACCACCGAAATGCTGGACAGGAGAAAGAATTTTGTAGAACTTCAGATTGCATATTATGATATTCAGGAAGTGATCCTGAGTTCCTTCAAACCTACCGGCAATCTACGCAGAGACGTGGCCATGCTGAAAGGGTCTGAAAAAGCTTTTGAACTCAGAAAGATGATTGGCTTGCCAGAACCAAAGGGCGACGGTACCTCACCCGAGATCCCAATTTTAGGATTCAACCAGGGTCTTAATTTCAGTATAGACAGTATTTTTGATTTGATCTCCGGGGAGAAGAAGAAAAAAGAACGTGCCATGCAGTACGAGAGGATGAGTAGAAATATCAAGAATCTTCAGGATTATTTCGGAGACGATTATTTTGTAAGAATGAAAATCCCGAAAGAGCTCATTCCCAACTTTCTGCAGTTCATCTACAGCTCAGATAATATCACAGACTACCTGGAAGCCAGCAATTACGAAGCTGCGAAAACGTACATTGAGAAATACCTGCCGATCTACCTCAGAAGGCTCAATAATTCGCATCTAATGCAGGCCACTTCAGAGATGTAACTCGTGTTTATTTCTCGTCTTCTGCCAGGTCATTTGTTTCGCTCTTTAATTTTAAAATAAATTGTATAGTTTTGTGGCGTTTAAAATCATAAAAACCACTTATCAATCATAATGGGCAAGAACAAAGCTGCAAGATTCCGAGAGAATAATATATTACCAAACGTCATACAGCCAACGCGCGCGCAGGCAATCGACAGTTTTGAGCATAAAGGAAAATGGAACGAGTTTTTCGGTAACAGCAATCCTATCGTTCTGGAGTTAGGGTGCGGGAAAGGCGAATATTCCGTTGGGCTGGCCAAGGCTTTTCCGGACAAGAATTTTATCGGCGTCGATATCAAAGGTGCCAGGTTCTGGTTTGGAGCCAAAGAAGCTATCGCTGATGGCCTTCACAATGTGGCTTTTCTCAGGACTCAGATAGAATTGATAGATCATCTCTTCGCTGAAAATGAAGTCTCCGAAATCTGGATTACGTTTCCCGATCCGCAGATCAAATACCGCAGAACAAAACACAGGCTTACCAATCCCGACTTCCTGGCAATGTACAGCAAGATCCTCAAAAAAGAAGGCATAATGCACCTGAAAACAGATTCCGAATATCTGCACGGCTACACACTGGGACTTTTGCAAGGGTTGGGACACGACATTCTCAGTGCACATCACGATATTTACGGCGCTCCCGAATACGAGCCGGACACGCCGCTACTTAGAGACGTCCGGACTTATTACGAAGAACTTTTTTCCTCAAAAGGAAAAACCATCACTTACATAAAATTCCGTCTGAAAACTGAATAAAAATCAGTGAATTTTCGCACAATAAAAAAAGAGCTTCCGTCAGAAAGCTCTTTTTTTCGATTGTATACTAAGTATGATTATCTTACAGAAAGTTCATAAATTCTGCTCCAGTTTTTGCCGGTAACCAGCATATTTTCACCTTTAAAAGCGATGCCATTCAGGACATCATCATCACCGGTTGTATTTTGCTTAGTAATATTTGTAAGATCAATGATTCCGACTACTTCTCCATTAGCAGGATTTATTTTCAGAACGATTGGTTTTTGCCAAACATTAGAATATATAAAGCCGTTGTGATATTCCAGCTCGTTGATTTGATCATAACCTTCCTTGTCACTGGCGACAGCGATCGTTTTTACAATCTGAGAAGGATTTTCAGGATTAAGGAAATAGATGGTCTTGGAACCGTCAGAAACAATCAGGTTTTTGCCGTCATTGGTCATTCCCCAACCTTCCGCAATCTCTTCAGGATACCCAAATTCCTTTTCCAGTTTCATATTAGAATCGTAGATGAATCCTTTCTTGGTTTTATACGTCAGTTGATAAATTTTGTTTCCAAAAACAGTAATTCCTTCAGAAAAAATATCTGTTGGCTGTAGAACTTCCTGCAATGGTTTGGTAGTTCCGAGCGTATATTTCATCAGTTTTGACTTCCCTTCCAGCCCTACACTTTCGTACACGGTATTGTCGTGGACTTCAAAACCTTCGGTAAAGCTGTCTGCACTGTGCGGATACTGATTTACGATCTCATAGGACAGAGCAACTGCTTTAGCTTTTGCAAAAACATTGATTGTCGCATCCTGCTGCAGGACTTCGCCGCTTTTGGTTTTAATATTAAAAGTGACATCATTTTCGCCTAATGAGAAAAACTTCGGGTCTATCGTGAGACTGCTGCTTTCCTTATCACCATAGCTGATGGTGATAGCTTCCGCATATTCCAGAACATCCTGTGGGATTTGTAATTTGTCACCAAAATGATAACCTTTGCTTTGCTGGCTGATGTTGTAGTCATTCAACGAGTTGAGAATATCCTTGTCATTGGTACAGCTTGCCAGTAACAGAAGGGCAAAAGCAGATGCTAAAAAAATCTTTTTCATGTAGAATGTATCTTCCCCGATTTTACCCGGATTTATTTTAATATTAATATTTTATGTTTCAATTGTTTATAATATGGCCGGCAATTTTGAAGTCATTGTGGCTTCAAACGACTGAAACTTTGCCAAAAATACAAAATTATGAAAACTAACATCTCATAAATTTTTCTTAATTAAACATAAAAATGTAGTTTTGTAAATATTATGATTACGATAATTGCCGCTATAGGAAAAAACAACGCCTTAGGAAAGGATAATCAATTGCTTTGGCGCCTTCCGAAAGATCTGAAACATTTCAAAACAATGACTGAAAACCATCCCATCGTCATGGGAAGGAAAACGTACGAAAGCATTGGCAAGCCTTTGCCAAACCGTACCAATATCGTTGTCAGCAGAAAGGAAAACTGGTTTTCTGAAGAAATTCTCATTGTTTCAAAACTGAAAGAGGCTGTGAAGTTTGCCAAAAAGATAGACGAAGAGGTCTTTATAATCGGTGGTGGCGAGATCTACAACCAGACCATGGAGCTGGCAGACAGACTGGTCATCACCTACGTAGATCAGGACTTTGAGGCCGATACTTTCTTCCCAAAAATAGATCTTAAAATCTGGCAGAAGACAGATGAGGAATTCCACCCCAAAGATGAGAAAAACGATCACGATTTCTATTTCCAAACCTACGAGAAAATCATTAAAGATTAGATATTCTATTTCAGGATTCTGAGCCCTTTCATTATGGATTATCCAAGTAAAGTTTTATCAAAAGCTGTAGAAGAAATATCCGGTTTGCCTGGCATTGGGAAAAAATCTGCGTTGCGTCTTGCATTGCATTTGCTTCGTCAGCCGGCATCTCAGGGGATTTCTCTAGGATCATCTATCCAGAATTTGGTGACAGATATCAAATACTGCAAAGAATGTCACAATTTCTCGGATTCCGAAATTTGTGATATCTGCAATGATCATAAACGCAATGACGAGCTGCTCTGCATCGTAGAAGATGTGAGAGATGTGATGGCAATAGAAAATACAGGGAAATTCCGTGGGAAATATCTGGTGCTCGGCGGCAAGATTTCACCGATGGAAGGGATTGGCCCCAGTCAGTTGCGCATCGGAAGTATAGAAAGAAAGCTGAACGACGGCACTGTGAAAGAACTCATTTTTGCCCTCAGTGCAACTATGGAAGGCGATACGACTGCATATTATATCTATAAAAAATTCAAAACGTTTCCCGTTGTTTTCTCCAGCATAGCGAGAGGAATATCTGTGGGCGATGAGCTGGAATATGCGGACGAAATATCTCTGGGAAGATCTATCACCAACAGAACTGTTTACAACGAAGCCGGCTGATGAAAGTAAGTGTCATTATTGTCCATTATCAGGTGTCAGATCTGCTGCGAAACTGTATTCTTTCTATTGAGAAGTATTTTCAGGGATTTGACTATGAGATTATCGTTGTTGATAATCATTCGCCTGATACAGACTGGAAGGTTTTGATTAAGGATTTTCCTTCCGTCAATTTTATTGAATTAAAAGACAATCTTGGCTTTTCAAAAGCAAACAATATCGGCGTGAGATCTGCAAAAGGAGAATACGTTTATATCCTTAATCCGGACACAGAAATAGAAGGCGGCTACTTCAGCGAAGTTCTTGCATTTGCTGATAAGACGGACAAGTTTGGAGCTTTAGGATTAAGGATGCATGACGCCGATGGCCACTTTTTACCGGAAAGCAAAAGATCCGTTCCTGCTCTGATGAATTCTTTTGAAAAACTCTTTACAAGATTTAACAACGATTCCAAAACTTATTACAGAAATGATGTAGGAGAGTATGATACCGCGGAAGTTGAAGTAATGACCGGCGCAAATCTACTGATTAAAAAAACGGTTTATGAAGAAGTAGGCGGATTCGACGAACGCTATTTTATGTACGGCGAAGACATCGATCTCTGTTTTACTATCCTGAGCCACGGCTACAGAAATTTCTACTACGGCAAATCTTCCATTCTTCATTACAAAGGTGAGAGCACTGTAAAAGACCAAGTTTACCTCGACCGTTTTTTTGGAGCAATGTCTATTTTCATCAACAAATATTATAGGAAACAAAAGCCTTTTCAATACTTGGTAATGAAAGCAGGACTCAGCTTCAAGCATTTTTTGGAAAAGAGAAAACTAAAAAACTAATCCTGCTTCTCCGTGTGAAGTGTAGATTCTTCCGCAAATTTCCTCAAAGCCTCCATCTCATATCGTGCTTTTGATTGGCCCAGTCTCACTGCCAGATACGTCAGTGCAATCAGTGCTAAAACTACAAAAGAACAAGGCAAAGCCCAAGGATAATTATTGGTATTAATCCTATTTTCAACATAAAATAAGGTGAAAAGCGTCATCCACGAAATAGTGAAAAGAAAATACAGAAACATAAAAAAAGTCCATACCGCAGAACTTGGCCCGAAAATGCCACGGATCGCCGTTTTCCCATCTTCCTTCTCTATTCTGAGTGACAGGCACGGCTTCCAGTAGTTTTCTACATCTGTGCGCACAAAGATCGTAGCCACTTCCTTGTTGATATTGCCGAAAAACTGGTCGTGATGGCTGTTGAGGTAATCTCGCAAGTTAGATTCATATTCTTCCAGAGACAAATCGGTGTATAGTTTGAATCTGGGTCTGTTTCTTATGCTGTTCAGTGTTTCGCTCATAGTTTTAGTGTCAGTTTTCAATAGACTCATTACTAAAATCATTCCTCAATGTAAGGAATGGGATCTTCCAGCAGTAATTCGACTTTTATGGGATGGCCGTTCCTCTTTATTTCTAGGTTGATTTTCCTGCTGACATCCGTTTTCAGGATGCGTTGTATATTGTTCAGCGTCATATCTTTGGTGTTTTTATTGTCGATTTTGACCAGTTCGTCATTTTTAAGAATACCTGCTTTCTGAGCTGGAGAATCTTTCCTCGTTCCGGAAACGATAAATATAGGCTTAAGCGTGAATTTATACTGGAAGCTGTCAGGATTGTCGTTGATCACATTTGTTCCTTTGAAGTCTTGACTCACTTTTGCAGTCCGCACCTGCACTTGCTCCTTTTCCCACAAAAGTCCTTCCTGCTTTACCTCCAGGCCGCTGCCGTCAATGAGAAACGGGTCGTCAAGAGATCTGTTGGGTTTTAGGTAAATTTTTTGATCCGGATAATCCAGAATTACAGTGAATCTCCTTAAGATTTCAGAACCGACAGATCCTTTTCTGTCCTTCACCAGTTTCAGATGCTGGATAGAAAACTCATCAGGCATAGACGCGATCGGCTTTTTCAATTTAAAATTACCAATAGAAAGCGAGTTGATCCTGCTGCGCTTTCCGAAAATATCGCCACTGAAACCACGGCCCAGAAAATCATCAATATTGGGCCTGTTGTACATAAAATCCTTGATCAGAGCCGGAAACAACCATACAGAATCTGTGTTGCCGAGATCCAGCAGAAGTTTGGAGCTTTGCTTATCATGTTTCATTTCCACATCAGCATCAATGTAAGGTTTATTGAGTTCTACAGTCATCGGAAAGTCGGAAAACCGTTTTATCTTCTTAGGAAATTTGGATTTATCTTTATAAACAGTAATGATTTCTTTGATATAATTAATTTCGATCGGGTGATTTCTAAAAAAGTGGTAGCCGATAATGCCATTCACAGGAACGCCGATGTCCTGAGAAATATTAAAGCCTTCATCCAAAACCAGAAAGATGGTGTGCGAATGATCCAGAAATTTTCCGCCAATGGTGATGTCGTTTTTTACAGATTTCAAAGCCTCTATACTGACGGTTTCTCCCAAACCTCTAAAGGTGATTTTTTCAACATTTTTAAAGTCTACATCCTTGTTCTCGAGACTGAAAAGTAGTGTTTCAGCTATCCCGGAATCCAGCATAAAGGTCAGTTCCACACCATTGACGGTCATTGGAATCAGAATCAGGTTATTCACCATTTTGAACTTAATCACCGCCTTGTCCGCATTATCGGCTAGCACAAAGCCGTTTTGAGCTTTGGCGAGCACATTAGCAAGGATAAGGATGATGAAGAGAAATTTCATAGGATTAAATTACATCAATTTTTGACAACTGCAATTTTTCCACAAATGATTTTATAAAATACCTATGTTATTCATAATTTATTTGAATTTTAATTTAATAAATGGAATATAATTTGATGCTTGTTCAAAGTATTCGAAAATACATTGTTAATTACTTAATTTAATACTCTTTATTTGTCATGAAAAATCTATCAACTTTATTCGGAAAAGATAATCTGGACGAAATCGTTTTCGCCAATAGAAATAAAGCTTACGGTGCTTATGCTCT
Organism: Bacteroidota bacterium; assembly: GCA_037033105.1. Lineage (GTDB taxonomy): Bacteria > Bacteroidota > Bacteroidia > Flavobacteriales > Weeksellaceae > Epilithonimonas. The sequence goes on along the minus strand of JAZBLF010000002.1, from coordinate 364,016 downwards.
CAGAAATGAATATTCCGGTCAGCTTACAAAAGCACTTGTCGTGGGTGTAGCATTTTTTGCTGCACTATCAGTAATACCTTTGATTGTTTCCGCATTTTCACCACAGGAAATTGCGAAAGTCATCGAAAATGGCGGAACAGTGATTCTGAGAGACGTAGATATTCCGGACGTTGTAATACCACAGCCAATAGCGCCAACAAGTGTTAAAACCGTTGAGTCAGAAATTTTCACACCTGTAAGAGAAGTGAAAAAAAATAAACCGCTTCCTACCGATGACGATAAGAAAAATGCAGCACTGAGTTCTACAACTTCTGCCGGCCCGGAAACGACGCTGACTGTAGCACCACCGGCCATCAAAGTTGGTCCGCCGGTAGTTGCTCCGCCTTACGTTCCGCCGGTAAAAGTAGAAGATCCTAATAAGCTGATCAACCAAAATGAAGCTGATGTAGCGGCAGACTTCAAAGGCGGAATCAATGCTTTCAGAGAAAAGGTAGCACAGAACTTTGATACAGAATCTGTAGATAAATCTGGATTGGTTTCTGGTATCATCACATTTATTGTAGAAAAAGACGGCAGTATTACCAACTTAAAAATATCAGGTTCCAACTCAGATTTCAACGCCGAAGCAGAGAGAACGGTGAAGTCTATCAAAACAAAATGGACGCCTGCACAACTCAAAGGCAAAGCTGTAAGATCGTCTTTCAGAATGCCTATTTCCATGAAAATAGAATAGCTTGAAAATCAAGACCATGTAAATATTAAACATCAGGTTTTTTATAATTATCCACATTTTGAAATGAAATGTGGATAATTTTTTTTTAAGGCAACCGTTTAATTAACAGTACTTTAACGGCATCGGCGGTTTTTCAAAACTTTATAAGTACTAAAAAATCGTATTTTTGACGATTAAATTAATGTTTATGGCAAAAATTATAGGTGTTGCAAATCAGAAAGGTGGCGTTGGAAAAACTACGACAGCCGTCAATCTGGCATCTGCTCTGGGCGTATTGGAAAAGAGAATTCTCTTGATAGATGCAGATCCGCAGGCAAATGCAAGTTCTGGTTTGGGTGTTGAGGAGATCAATTTTTCTACCTATCATTTGCTGGAGCACAGCGCAGAAGCATCCAAATGTATCCTGCCTACCACGTCGCCAAACGTAGACATTATTCCGTCTCATATAGATTTGGTTGCTGCAGAAATAGAACTTGTAGATCGTGAAAACCGCGAATATATGATGCGCGAAGCACTGAAATCTATCAAAGACGATTACGACTATATTATTATAGACTGTGCGCCAAGTTTAGGTTTGATTACTATCAATGCTTTAACCGCTGCAGATTCTGTAATTATCCCGATCCAATGCGAATATTTTGCTTTGGAAGGTCTTGGTAAATTGCTTAATACGATAAAAAATGTTCAGAAAATCCACAATCCGGATTTGGATATTGAAGGTCTGCTGCTGACAATGTACGACAGCCGCCTGAGACTGTCCAACCAGGTAGTGGAGGAGGTCAATTCGCATTTCCCGGAGATGGTTTTTGAAACCATCATCAGCAGAAATGTAAGACTGAGTGAAGCACCGAGTTTCGGCGAAAGTATTCTAAGCTATGACGCGGAAAGCAAAGGCGCCATCCAGTACATTCAGTTGGCAGAAGAAGTGCTTCTGAGAAACGAAAAATTAATCAAAAATTAAAATGGTTTTTGGAAATAATAAGTAAGCGCTTATCATTTAATCAACCATCATTTATATAAAGATGAAAGACAAAACAAGAGCAATGGGTCGCGGTCTCGGCGCAATTTTGAATGCCGAAAGCAAATCCAATATCAACTCCGCTTCAGATGAAGGTGCAAAATCTCTCGTTGGCAACATTGTAGAGATTTCTATAGATGATATCTACGCCAACGCCAATCAGCCGAGAACTTATTTCGACGAAAAAGCACTGAATGACCTTGCAGAATCTATCAAAAGTTTAGGCATCATTCAGCCAATTACACTTAGAAAAGACGGCGAAAAATTCGAAATTATTTCCGGAGAAAGACGTTTCCGGGCTTCCAAAATCGCCGGGCTGGAAACTATTCCGGCCTACATCCGACTGGTCAATGATCAGGAATTACTGGAAATGGCTTTGGTGGAAAATATCCAGAGAGAGGATCTTGATCCAATCGAAGTGGCGCTGACTTACCAAAGATTATTGGATGAGGTAGGAATGACACAGGAAAATCTGAGCCAACGGGTTGGTAAAGAGAGAAGTACGATTACAAACAGTGTCCGCCTTCTGAAGTTATCGCCGGATATCCAGAAAGGGGTGCGAAGCGGTCAGATTTCTGCCGGTCACGGCCGTGCTATTATGGGTCTGGATTCTGAAGAAAAACGCCAGATTTTGTTTGACAGAATCATCAAGGAACAACTGAACGTGAGACAGGCGGAGCAATTGGCCGGCCTTATGAAGAACGCTCAGGACACAGAAAAAGTGGCCAAACAATCCATCATTCCCAACCATTTCAAAAAAGCGCAGAAAAATCTATCAGATATTTTGAATGTCAAAGTAGAAATTAAAACAGCAGCGAATGGTAAAAAAGGAAAGATTGTCCTCGATTTTAAAAATGAAGAAGAGCTGGAAAGCATTCTTGCACACATCAGATAAATGCAGAAATTAATCACGGTTTTTTTGTTATTGATCTTTGGTTTTGCCTTTTCACAAGTCAATCCTAATGATACGATCCGCGTAGAAAATCATCCGAAAGACAGTATTCCGGCTGCCAAACCGCAGTCTGAGGCACAGATCATCGGAGATATTGAGCAGAAAAATGCACCCATAAAACTGACCAAACTGAGCCCTGCAAAAGCCGGATTATATTCAGCAGTCTTACCCGGACTGGGACAGTTCTACAACAAAAAATACTGGAAAATCCCTATCGTTTGGGGTGCGGTCGGTACTGGTATTGGCGTTGCATTGTGGAATGACAAGCAATACAAGCGCTATCGAAATGCATTCGTTTCCGAACTCAATGGCCTTCCGCACGAGTTTTCAGGAATCAATGGCATCGATAAAAATGTTTTGGGAAATGCACAGGACAGATCCAAGAGACAGCGCGATTACGCCATCGGAATTTCTGCCTTGATTTACATATTGAATATTGTAGACGCCGTTGTAGATGCGCATTTGTATGAAGGCCGTCACGATCCGGATCTTGCAGTAATGCCTACAATCATCAATGATCAGTTTACCAACTCATACGCCAGAGCGGGATTGAGTCTCAATTTTAGATTTTAAAAATTTCACCAGCTTTATTGAGTTACATGTATTTGTGAGACTTGAAAGTGGTATTAAAGAAAACTTTTCGCACTTTGCGTTCAAAATAATTAGAAGAATGAAAATAGCATTGGTAGGTTACGGAAAAATGGGAAAAATCATCGATGAAATTTCTCAGAAACGTGGTCACGAGATCGTTGCAAGACTGCGCGAGACGCCAACTGTAGAAAACCTGAAGGGTGCAGATGTGGTGATAGAATTTTCCAATCCGGAAGTGGCATTCCAAAACATCAAAACCTGCCTGGAAAATAAAATCCCTGTCATCTGCGGAACAACGGGCTGGCTGGACAGAAAACCTGAAATTGAAAGCATCGCACAGGAAAATAATACGGCTTTTTTATACGGATCAAATTTCAGCCTGGGTGTCAATCTGTTTTTTGCACTCAATGAAAATCTGGCAAAAATGATGGCCAGATTTGATGAATATAATTGCCAGCTGGAAGAAATCCACCACATTCACAAACTGGATGCACCCAGCGGAACAGCGATTTCTCTTGCAGAAGGAATTATCCACAACTCAGACTTCGAAGCCTGGAAACTGGATGAAACCAAGGAAAAAGAACTGGGGATTTTTGCCATCCGCGAAAATGAAGTTCCCGGCACACACAGCGTTTTTTACAGATCTGAAGTAGATGAAATTGAAATCAAACATACCGCCTACAACAGAAACGGATTTGCACTGGGCGCCGTAATCGCTGCAGAATGGATCATTGGCAAAGAAGGTGTTTTCGCAATGAAAGATGTTCTGGGATTATAAGTTATGTAACAAATCATGCATATCAAAAACTAATTATAGAAATCAGCAAAAAGCTTACAGCCAATTGCCAAAAGAAAAAATATGAATTACATCATTACTTATACCGTTTATGTTCTGATAATCAGTTTACTGATGGGACTTACAACGTGGAAGTTGTTCAAGAAAATGGGTTACAATCCCTTGTTTTCTTTTATTCCTTTCTACAACTATTTTATTATATTAAAGGAGACAAACCATCCGAAATGGTGGGCAATTCTCTCTTATCTGCCAATTGTTGGACCGATAATGATGTCTGCATTTCATATTTTCCTGATGAAGAAATTTGGGAAGAGAGGTTCTGTTAATGGCTTGTTGACAGTGATTTTGCCATTCATATTTATGGCCACTGTAAATTACAGCAAAGATCCCCAGATTGAAACTGAAGAAGAGGAAGAAGAAGGAAAAAAGAAAGAAACATTCTTAGGATCAGTCACTTTTGCTGTTGTTTTTGCAACCATTATTCACGCCTTTATAACTCAGCCTTTCGGGATACCGACAGGATCTATGGAGAGAACACTTCTTGTAGGAGATTTCTTATTCGTAAACAAATGGGCTTACGGTTACAGAATGCCGATGAGACCAGTCGCGTTGCCGTTTTTGCAGGGCACCATGTTTGACACAGGCCAGAAAGGAAACCCAAAAGACGATCCGAAATCGTACGTCGATGCCGTCAAATTGCCTTATTTAAGAATTCCTGGCTATGATGAGATTGAAAGATACGACATCGTGGTTTTTAATTATCCACAGGATTCCGTTCATACAGCTATAGATAGAAAAGATCCTTACGTCAAAAGATGCGTCGGCATTCCTGGAGATGTGATTGAGTTCCGCGCAGGCAGATTGTTCGTCAACAATGCACCGGAAAAAATTCTCGGCGACGAGTATCAGCAGCACGGCTATATCGTAAAAACGGCATCGCAGCTAGATATTCCTCAGTTATACAAAGCTTACGGATTCCTTCCCGTTCAGGAAAATCAGACTAATGAAGGATTTGTTTATGCCTTCCAGGGTCTTACAGATCAGACAGCCAAGGATATCAAAGCGCTTCCGGAAGTGATCGAAATGACAGAAATGGTCGAGAAAAAAGGAGAAGGGTCCGTCAGATTCAAACTGAATGCAGACAGGACAGCCTACACCAAAAATATCGATACCACCAACTCCATTTACCCGATCAACAAGCCTTGGAATCAGGATTGGTACGGCCCGCTCAGAATTCCTAAAAAAGGCGACATTGTAAAGCTGGATCAGGAAACACTGCCCCAGTACAAATGGATCATCTCAGAATATGAGCACAACAAACTGGAAAACAAAAATGGAAAAATCTATATCAACGGTCAGGAAACCAGTCAGTACACCATCAAACAGAATTACTATATGATGATAGGTGACAACCGCGATGCCTCTCTGGATGCAAGATATTTCGGAGTCGTACCGGAAGAAAATATCGTCGGCCGCCCAATGTTTACCTGGATGAGCGTCGAAGGCCTGTTTGCGGATGCCAATTCCACCTATCAGGCGCCAGGAAAGAAGATCCGCTGGGACAGGATGTTCAAAGCAACCAATACTGGTGAAGCCAACAAAACCTCCTACTGGTGGGTGGCCGTGCTGATTCTGGTGCTGTTTTTCGGTTGGGATTTCTTCGCCAATCTATTCAAAAAGAAAAAAGAAGAAGATTAAAACAATAAGGAGCTGATCCCGCTATCCACTATATCTTTTTTGCTTTCAGAACATTTACTGTCAATTGACATTTCGCCCAAAAAGCAAAAAAGGATGCCGTTTCTATCGGGGCTAGGGATTGGTCATCCAGATAAAAATACAACACTTTGTTGAGGTTTTACAAGCTTCAACAAAGTTTTTTAGTTTAGACAATATGAACAACAAGATTCTATTACCCATATTCTATTTGCCACCCATTTCGTGGTTCTCCGTCTTTCTGGATCCGGAAAATGAAATTGCATTTGAACAATTTGAGAATTTTCCAAAACAGACCTACAGAAACCGTACAGCAATATATGGAGCCAACGGAAAACTGAAGCTCATCATTCCGATCAAACACACCGGAAAAAGAGAGTTCAAAGACACCACGATCTCCTACGTGGAAGATTGGCAAAAGCTGCACTGGAAATCCATCAAAACTGCGTATCAGAGCACGCCATACTTCGAATATTACGAAGATAAGCTCAAAACAATCTTCGGGGAAAAAGTGGATTCCTTATTAGAATTCAATCTCAAAGCATTGAAAACGGTGCTCAGTATCCTCAAAACAGAAAAAGACTTTACGCTGACAGACGAGTATTTCAAAAATCCGGATGCCCTGGATTACAGAACAAAATTCTCAGCAAAAACAGAATCAGAAACCAGCTTTCCTGAGTATTATCAAAGCTTTTCCGATAAAAGCGGTTTTATAAAAGATCTCTCCATTTTGGATCTGATCTGTAACATCGGACCGGAAAGTCTGACTTATCTTAGAAATATCAAAATCAATTAATAATATTTAAATATGAAAAAAATATTAATAGCAGCTGCCTTCTACGGTGGATTTGCGATGATGGCTGCGCAGGCAGTTGTTGCTCCGGAAAACGATAAAGACCTCAAAACCTGGTATCACAAAGACTTTGCAACTACAAAAGTGTATGGTGTGAATACCGAAAATGCTTACAAATTCCTGGAATCAAAAGGTTTGAAACCAAAAACAGTGATCGTAGGCGTTTTAGATAGCGGTGTAGAAGTAGATCATCCCGGATTGGTGAAAAACATGTGGAAAAATCCCAACGAAGTACCCAACAACGGAAAAGATGACGACGGAAACGGCTACATCGACGATGTATACGGATGGAACTTTTTAGGTGGCAAAAATGGCGATATCAGTGTAGACAATATGGAAGTCACAAGAGTCGTGAAAAAATACAAACCACTTTTCGAAGGCGAAGATTCTGCTAAAAATAAAGAGAATCAGACCAAAATGCCTGAGGAATTTGCGATGTATATGAAGTCGAAGGATATCTTCAGTAAAAAAAGCGAAGAAGCCAAACAGAGCGTCCAGCTTTATACCGCAATCAATAATGCGATTCCGGATATGGTAAAACTGCTGAATGGCAGAAATCTTACTAAAGAAACGCTGGCATCCATAAAACCGGCAGATCAGAAAGAGGCAATGGCCATGCAGGTTCTGGCACAGGTTGCCAGCGATCCGCAGGTTGCAGGAAAATCTTCTGCTGAAGTAGAGAAATACCTCAAAGATCAGATGAAAGAAGCCCTCGATTATTTTACACCACAGGCTGAGCAGGGTTTCAACCTGGATTTTGACCCGAGAGCGTCTATCGTAGGTGATAACTACGATGATTATTCTGAAAAGAAATATGGTAACAACCATTATGAAGGTCCGGATGGTAAACACGGGACGCACGTTGCGGGCATCATCGCCGGATTGGCAAATGGTGCTGAGAACCAATATGGCGTGGCATCCAGAGTTGCAAAAATAATGACTGTAAGAGCCGTGCCGGATGGTGATGAGCGCGATAAAGATGTAGCCAATGCAGTGCGATATGCAGTAGACAACGGTGCCAAGATCCTTAATATGAGTTTCGGCAAACCGGTTTCGCCGGGTAAAAATGTAGTGTGGGATGCATTTAAATATGCAGAAAGCAAAGGCGTTTTACTGGTAAAAGCAGCAGGTAATGAAAATGAAGATATTGCAGAACACCAGTATTTCCCAACCAATTTTAAATCTGCAGCAGACGAGAAACCTTTCATTAATAATATGATTGTTGTGGGTGCAAACACCAATGATGCCGGTATGCTGAAGGCGAGCTTCTCCAACTATGATGCGAAAATGGTAGACGTTTTTGCGCCGGGAGATAAAATATATTCTACCGTTCCAGATGGCAAATATGAATACCTTCAGGGTACTTCTATGGCGTCGCCAGTTGTTGCAGGTGCATCGGCAGTATTATTAGCTTACATGCCAAACCTGAAACCGGATCAGATCATAGAAGCGCTCGTCAAAACTTCCAATGCCAGTACAGCCAATGGTTTTGATAAATTATCGAGATCAGCGGGCGTGATCGATGTTGCAAAAGCAGCAGAGTATGCATATACCAATTTTTATAAATCGACCTCTTCCGTCAAGCAAAATAAAAAGGCTGAAAAGAAAAAATTAAATAAATCGATTGATAAAAGTAAGCTTTAATAGTATATTTTTTCCTATTATCAAAAAATCTGAGAATTTCTCAGATTTTTTATTTTCTATTTGGCACAGTTTTTTATGATATCTCTGTATTAATTTTAAAACTATGAAAAAATTACTTTTTTTAGGACTGATAGGAGGATCTCTTCTTGCCACTTCTTGTGCATCCAAATCCGGTGTTTCTGCAGGTCAGGCTCAGGCATTACGTTCTGATGTTATGAAGCTTAAAGGACAGTGGGATATCGCGAATATCGATTATGACAGATCATACATCGTAAAACCTTTTGACGAAGGTGTTATGATCAGTTGTTTCGTAGGAAGTTCTTGGACATTGATTCCCAATAACTATACAGGAACATATACAATCCACGGCAGTACTGCTTGCCCGGACAGAACACAGGCTATCACCTTCAGTGTAGATAAAAACAACGTTGTATCTATTAAAAAAGTGGGTGAAGGCGAAAAAGCTAAGAAAGTTTCTCAAGGCTACCAATTGATTCTTGAAAATCCTACAGAATCCACATTCACATTGATGCAGTCTGTAAATGCACACGGAAAATCAATGAGTATCAGATATAACTTTGTACGTACTAAATAATTATAATAAATTACAATGAGACTTAATAAATTAAATATAGCAGCATTCTTTATTGCAACATCTATGTTGCTGACAAGTTGCGAAACTGTACAGAATGCTAACAATACCCAGAAAGGAGCTGCCATTGGTACAGCTGCTGGTGCGGTACTTGGAGGGATTTTAGGAAACAACCTCGGAAAAGGTGGGAATGCACCTTTAGGCGCAGTTCTTGGCGGTGTAGTTGGTGGCGTTGCCGGCGGCGTTATCGGTAATAAAATGGATAAGCAGGCTAAGGAAATCAAAGAAGTATTGCCAGGTGCTGAAGTGGAAAGAGTAGGAGAAGGTATCAAAGTGACACTGAATGAAAATACAGTTAATTTTGATTTCAATTCATCTACTTTGACAGCAATAGCAAAGACCAATCTTGATAAATTGGTGACGGTGCTTAAAAATAATCCAGATACTAATATTAATATCTACGGACATACAGACAGTGTAGGTACAGATGATGTAAACTTGAGGATTTCTGGTCAGAGAGCTGCCGCAGTAAAAAACTATTTTATGGCAAAAGGCATTTCTTCATCTAGATTGTTCACAGAGGGTCTTGGTGAATCCAGTCCTGTTGCTTCCAACGATACAGATGCTGGCAGAGCGCAGAACAGACGTGTTGAGTTTGCTATTACTGCAAATGAAAAAATGATCAACGAAGCTGCACAGTCAGGATCGAATTAATAAACCGTTGATTTTCCAATAAATAATAAACCGCAATTTGCGGTTTTTTTATTTTAATGCTACTTTTGCAAGATTATTAAAACAATTGATGAAAAATTATTTAAAATTAATAAGGGTAGAACAATGGGTTAAGAATTTATTTGTTTTTGCACCTTTATTTTTTTCGGGAAATATTACCAACTCACACCTGTTCTATCAGAGTATTTTCGCATTTTTTGTCTTTTCATTTACCGCAAGTTCTATTTATATTATTAATGATTATTTTGATATAGAATCGGACCGAAAACATCCTGAGAAGAAGAATCGTCCACTCGCCAGCGGCGCAGTCTCCAAACGAAGTGCAGAAGTATTGTTTGCATTGCTGGTTGTTTTAACAATAGCTTCAGTATTCATCGGCAATTACATCTTCCAGACCAATTTTTGGAAATTTGCGGTGATCATCGGATTCTATTTTGTAATGAATCTTTTTTACACTTTTAAGTTGAAACAGGTCGCCATCGTAGATATCTGTATTATTGCCATAGGTTTTGTACTCAGAGTCCTGGCCGGTGGTTACGTCACAGGAATTATAGTGACTAACTGGGCGATACTATTAACCTTTGTCTTGGCATTGGTTTTAGCCATTGGAAAAAGACGTGGCGAATTAATCAACGCACAGATTTCCGGAAAAACCAGAAAAGCTCTGGATGGCTACAACGTTCAGTTTGCAGACATTGCCCTGTCTATCAGCTGTACACTTGCAATTATCTGCTATCTGATGTTTACACTGTCACCGGAAGTCCAGGCAAGATTTCACCCGCGGGTTTTTTATACTGTTATTTTTGTTGTATTTGCATTTCTGAGATATCTGCAGCAAACGCTGGTTTACAATAAGACAGAATCTCCGACCAAGATTGTTTATAAAGACCGCTATATTCAGATCACAATCGTACTTTGGGTGATCGTATTTCTTTTACAGATCTATTTTAAATAAAAAAGATCTTAAACACAAAAACAATGATGAAGAGAATAATGGGACTACAATTGATATTAAAAAATAACACACTTACAGATGAAACCTAATTTTGTGCAAAAAGTTACCAATTGGGGCAATTTCCCTGTGGTAGAAAAAGAAATAAGGTCAGAAGATTCTGTTTCTAAAATAAAACAATTTGTAAAGGAAAATAATGAAGTCATTGCAAGAGGAAATGGCCGCTGCTATGGCGACGCTTCTCTAGGCGAGCATATTTTTTCCACCAAAAGGCTTAATAAATTTATCTCATTCGACAGGCTCAACGGCATTATAGAATGTGAATCCGGCGTTCTTCTCTCCGAAGTTTTGGAAGTCTCTGTTCCGCAGGGCTACTTTCTCTACGTTACGCCCGGAACCAAATATATTTCTGTCGGTGGCGCAATTGCTTCCGATGTTCACGGTAAAAATCACCACGCAGAAGGTTGCTTTTCAGAATATGTGGTCGAGTTTAATTTGATTAATGAAAATGCTGAAGTCATTACCTGTTCCAGAGAGCAAAACGCAGATAAATTCTGGGCCACTATTGGCGGAATGGGACTTACCGGAATTATCATCTCGGCCAAATTCAAACTGAAAAATATAGAATCATCCTACATCCGGCAGGAAAGCATCAAAGCAGAAAATCTGGATGAGGTTTTCCAATTGTTTGATGAAAGTGAAGACTGGACCTACAACGTAGCCTGGATCGATTGTTTTCAGAAAGGAAAAAATCTTGGCCGTTCTATTTTGATGAGAGGCGAGCACGCTCTGAAAGCAGAATTACCTTCCAACCTTCAAAAGAAAACTCTGAAGCTGAAAGAAAAACCAAAGCCATCAGTTCCGTTTTACTTCCCCGGATTCGTTCTAAATTCTTTAAGTATTAAAATTTTCAATTTTCTCTATTATAACAAACAGACCAAAAAACAGGTCAACAGTTTTATAGATTACGAGACGTTTTTCTATCCGCTGGATATCATCAATGACTGGAACAAAATCTACGGAAAAAGTGGCTTTATTCAGTACCAAATGGTCATTCCAAAAGAAAACGGGAAGGAAGGAATGCGGCAGATTCTGGAGACGATTGCAAAAAGTGGCAACGGATCATTTTTAGCGGTTCTCAAGCTTTTTGGAAAGCACAATCCACAGGCTTACAACTCATTTCCGGTTGAAGGTTATACTTTGGCTCTTGATTTTAAAGTGAATAAAGGTTTAAGAAAATTAGTTGATCAGCTCGATACAATTGTAGAAAATTTCGGTGGTAGAATTTATCTTACCAAAGACAGTATGAGCCGTTCATCGCTCACAAATTATCTCCAAAATGTAGATTCCCCGAAGTTTGTTTCGCTTCAGCATAAAAGAATTATTAATAATGGTTGATGGTTTTTTGTTGATGGTGGATAGAATAAAACTGCCAGCAACTAACGACTAACAGCCAACAACCAAAACTATGATAATACTAGGTTCCAATTCCGAGGTTGCACAGGCATTTGTAGAAGAATGTTTGGCAAAAGGCGAAAAATTTCCAACCATTTATCTCCTGAGTTCCAATCCGGAAACGACAGAAAAATTTGCCGGTCATATTCAGGTGAAGTTCTTTCAGCATTCCGAAATTATTCCTTTGGATTTGATGAAGGAAATCGACTATAAAACTTTAGAAAATATCAATTCCGATCTGCTGTTCTGCGCATCCGGCTATCTTGGTATGAGTACGGAAGATGGTCTGTATGATGACGAAAATACAGAAAGAATCATTGATGTCAATTATGCCAAATTAGTGCCTGTCCTCAACTTCTTTGCCAAAAAAATGGAATCCAAAAGAACTGGTACAATGATCGTTTTATCATCCGTAGCCGGCGAAAGAGGCAGACAGAGTAATTTCATCTACGGAAGTGCAAAAGCAGCTTTGACAGCTTACTTGAGTGGACTTAGAAATTATCTTTTTGATAAAAAAGTTCACGTTCTGACGGTGAAGCCAGGTTTTATGGACACCAAAATGACAGAAGGTTTACCATTGAATCCGGCGCTGACGGCTTCTCCGAAAAAAGCCGCCGAAGGTATTTATAAAGCTTTCAAAAATAAAAATAATGTTGCGTACGTTCTACCAATTTGGGCAATCATAATGCTGATTATCAGAAATATTCCTGAGTTTATTTTTAAGAAACTGAAGCTGTAAAATAATTTAAAACTGATGAAAAAATTATATCTATTCGATTTCGACGGCACGTTGACTTACAAAGACACGATGTTTCTATTTTTGAAGTTTTATAATCCTTCGAGATATTCTTTGCAATTTCTAAAGCACATTCCACTTTTTATATTATTAAAATTAAAATTAGCCAGTGCCGAAGCTGTGAAGAAAAGTTTTATTTCATCAATGTTAAAGGGAGAATCCAGATACAGCATCGATAAAAAGGCAAAACTTTTTTTTGACCAGAATTATCCTGCTTTGATCAGGGAAAATGCATTGGATTTTATTAAAAATATAGACAGGGAAAATACACAGTCCTACATCGTTTCTGCATCTCTGGATATCTGGGTCAGGCCTTTTGCTGAGGAGCTTAATATGACTTTGCTGGCTACAAAAGCAGAGTTTGAAAACGATATTTTTACAGGACGTTTTATCGGAAAAAACTGCAACAAAGACGAAAAAGTCTGCAGGATAGAAGCAGAACTTGGAGGCAAGAAATACGATAAAATCATCGCTTTTGGAGATACTTCGGGAGACAAACCGATGTTTAAATTTGCCAATGAATCGCATTACCGATTTTTTCACTAATTTAGTACCTTAATTTTTCGAACCTTTTTCGGCTTCAAATCTAATTTAAAATGGAAAGAATTTATCTGGATAATGCTGCAACTACGCCTCTCGACGATGAGGTGATAGACTGTATGGTGAATGTTTTAAGATTCAATTACGGCAATCCGTCGTCCACGCACAGCTTGGGACAGGAGGCCAAAACCGTTTTGGAAGAAGTAAGGCGAAAGATCGCAGAATCTTTGAAAGTGACACCGGGAGAGATTGTTTTTACCTCTTGTGGCACAGAATCCAACAATATGATTATCAAATCCGCTGTCAATTACCTTGGTGTAGAAAGAATCATTACTTCAGCTTTGGAACACAAATGTGTAGCCGAAACATGCCTTGAAATGAAAAAACTGAAAGGCGTAGAGTTGGTTTATCTGAGACCGGATTCCAATGGTGATTTCGATTTGAATAAACTAGAAGAAGCGCTGAAATCATCAGACAAAAAAACTTTGGTAACACTGATGCACGCCAACAACGAGATTGGGAATGTCCTTGATATAGAGAAGGTTGCTCATCTTTGCAAAGAAAATAATACCCTTTTTCATTCCGACACCGTCCAAACAATGGCGCACGTCGATTTGGATTTTTCTAAAATTCCGTTAGATTTTGCTTCGTGCAGTGCTCATAAATTCCACGGTCCAAAAGGTGCCGGCTTTGCATTCGTGAGAAAATCTTCCGGTTTGAAAGGTATTATCACTGGTGGACCACAGGAGAGAAGCCTGAGAGCTGGTACCGAAAACGTAACAGGTATCGCAGGTCTGGGAAAAGCCTGGGAAATTTCTATGGACAAAATGGAGGATTATAAAAATCATATTCTCGATATCAAGCATTACGCAATCCAGCAATTGAAGGAGAAAATTTCCGGAATTAAATTTAACGGAAGAAGTGCAGATGACGAGAGTCTTTACACCGTTCTGAATGTTTTGCTGCCTTATAAAAATCCACTGATAGGACTCCAGCTGGATATGAAAGGTATCGCCATTTCGCAGGGAAGCGCCTGTAGCTCCGGAGCGTCCAAGCCTTCTATGGTATTGATGGCAGTCCTGTCAGAAGACGATCTGGACAACTGTACACCACTGCGGATTTCCTTCAGCCATTACACAAAGAGGTCTGAAATAGGTGCGCTGGTAAGTGCGCTGGAAGAGATAGGCAGCCAGTTCGTTATAGAAAAAGCCGATAGTTTACATAGATAATCAACAGAATAAATAGAATATAAATTTTGTAAATTTGTATAACAAAATTAATTAAGAACAAGAAATCATGGCAGTAGAAATTACAGATCAATCCTTTCAGGAGACAGTATTAAATTCAGATAAACCAGTTTTAGTTGACTTTTGGGCAGCTTGGTGTGGACCATGCAGAATGCTGGGACCAATCATTGAAGAAGTAGCAAACGATTTTGAAGGTAGAGCAATTGTAGGGAAAGTAGATGTGGACAACAATCAGCAGATCTCTGTAGATTACGGAATCAGAAATATCCCGACAGTTTTGATTTTCAAAAACGGAGAAGTCGTAGATAAAATTGTAGGCGTTTCGCCAAAAGAGGTGATCGCAGAGAAGCTAAGTGCGTACCTATAAAAAATTAATATAATTGAGAATGAACGCTTTTCCGATTGAAAGGCGTTTTTTTTTGTTTAAAATTTGCAGTTGTGAATTATTGTTGTATTTTTGCAACCACAATAAACGACGATAGTTTTCTTAGTTGTTGTGAAGAGATCCGGTAGTTCAGCTGGTTAGAATGCCGCCCTGTCACGGCGGAGGTCGCGGGTTCGAGTCCCGTCCGGATCGCATAAGTTTTACAATTTTAACTTTAATAAAATTGATCCGGTAGTTCAGCTGGTTAGAATGCCGCCCTGTCACGGCGGAGGTCGCGGGTTCGAGTCCCGTCCGGATCGCAAATCCTACAATTCTTATTGTAGGATTTTTTATTTTGTCTTGCTAAGGATTAAAAAAGAAAAAACCCTTCCCAAATAAAGAAAGAGTTTTTGTGATTGCTGTGTCATCTAAGAATGAAAATCAGGATCCAGCTTCAGATCATTCAGATCCAATTGTAATTCGGCTTTTCGTATTTCCTCATCTTCATAGTATTTCTCCTTCCTCATCTGGAAGATCTCTACCCGCTGTTTGTCGTAGATTTCCTTCAGGATGGTTTCAAAGTTGTCAATTTCCTGCGATGTACAATTATTGCACTCCATCAGGTCAAGTTGATTTTCTGTGTTTTCTGTTTCTAGGGAGATCTGCATCTGATAATTCTTCAGAAGATTACTTCTTTGCAAAAAGTCTTTATGACTGTTGTTAATATGGCTCAAAGCCAGCCTGTTCAGCCTGATCTGGATTTGTGCCTCCTGCTGTTCCTGCGGCAGTACCACATCCATCGCCTCTATCTTTAGTTTTTTTACGATGAAGGGAAGAGTAAGTCCTTGGACTACCAGCGTTATAAAAATAACTACAAATGTGACTAATAAGATCAAATTACGGTGCGGAAACGGCGACCCATCTGGTAATAGATAAGGGATTGATAGTGCCGTAGCCAGAGAAACTACACCGCGCATTCCCGCCCAACCTATTATCAAGGGTCCCTTCCAGCCGGGATGCTGCTCTTTTCTGACAGATCTGAACAGCCATCTTGGGACGAATGCAGCAGGGAAGATCCACATAAAACGGATCAGAATAACTACGGCACTTATTATAACGCCGTATTTAATACCTTGAATCAATGATGCTTCTTCCAGTCCGTGGATGATGGAGGGCAGAGATAATCCTATTAGAATGAAGACCATGGCATTCATCACAAAAATAACGGTAGTCCAAACGCCCAGCATATTGAGCCGCGTATTGCCATTTTTGAAAATTTCGTGCGACCTGTAAGAGATGAAAAGCCCGCCGGTGACTACTGCCATAACGCCGGAAAAATCAAATTGCTCTGCGCCAAGATAAAGAATGTAGGGTGTCATGATCGTAAGGGCAGCGTCCATCGCAGATGTGGTTGGGAGAAAACGGTGGATTACATACATAATGATGCCGCCAGCCAGTCCGCAGACGATGCCCATTCCCGCAACAAGGAAGAACTGCTCGACTGCCACATTCATAGAGAAACTGCCGGTAAGGATTGCTGCTAATGCAAACCGGAACACAATAAGAGAAGAAGCGTCGTTCACAAGGCTTTCGCCTTCCAGGATGCTGACGATTCTTTTTGGGATCGGCAAACCTTTTAGCACAGACGTTGCTGCAACGGCGTCTGGAGGCGAAATAATCCCGCCCAGAAGGAAACCCAATGCCAATGTGAAGCCGGGAATCATTGCCTGAGAGAGATAAGCTACAATCACAGAGGTCGCAAAGACCAGGCCGAACGCCAACAGTGAGATCGGCCGTTTCCATTTCCAGAAGTCGTTCCAGGAGGTGTACCATGCGGCTTCATATAATAGTGGCGGCAGAAAAATCAGGAAAACCAGATCGGGATCCAGTTCTATCTCCGGAATGCCTGGCAGAAGGCTGATCAACAATCCTGCAATGACGAGGAATATCGGGTAGGCGATCTTCATTTTTCTGGCAACCATTACCATCATGAAAACTGAAAACAATAAAGCCAAGATCAATAATAAATTATGGTGCATTTTCTAAAAATTGAAGTGAATTGTGACGTAAAAATATCATTCTATCTATTAAAATCCTAAGTACAGCTTCAATTTAATTAAAAACAAAACGATTGCTAAGTATTTTTGCAATTAATACTTTAGCTTTAAGCCAGTTATAGATATATTTGGAGCACAGGTCACAGTTGTACATTTTCTAGGTTTTAAATGAGAAATCTGTAACAAACTGATCATTGTGACTACAAATTAAACAAATATTATTATCAAGAAATGAAAAAGATCTCACTTACAGCATTAATGTTGGCTTCTTTCGTAAGCACTGTTTCTGCTCAGTCCAAGCAGAAGGCTTTGGAACTTACTTACATGGACACTTCCGTGCGTCCGCAGGATGATTTTTATAATTATGTCAATGGCACGTGGATGAAGACAGCCAAGATTCCTGCAGACAAACCAAGCTGGGGATCTTTCACACAGCTGAGAGAGACAACTGATATGAACTCACTGGGCCTACTGGACAATATCCTGAAAGAGAATTACGAAAACGGCACCGAAGGTCAGAAGATCCAGGCGCTGTACCAGACTTATATGGATATGAACAAGCGTAATGCTGATGGCCTGAACCCAATTAAAAGTGATCTTGCCAAGATAGACGGGATCAAAAACCTTGCAGACCTGCAGAAATATCTTATCGACGCTACAAAAAGAGGCGATAACTCGTTCTATGAATGGGGCGTAGATGGGGATTTGAAGAATTCTAAGATGAATGCCGTCTATCTGGGCGATGCATCTTTGGGTCTTGGAAGAGATTATTACCAGAAAGATTCTCCGAAGAATACAGAAACCATCGAGGAGTACAAAAAATATGTAGCGCAGGTCCTTACTGAGATCGGTTACAAAAACTCTGCTGCCGTTGCTGGTCAGATCGTGGATTTTGAGAAGAAAATAGCTAAGACACTGCTTACCAATGAGCAGATCCGCGACGCTACTTTGCAGTACAACCCAAAAACTTTACCGGAACTAAAAGCATTAGTTAAAAATGTAGATCTTCCTAAATATCTTGCTGAGGTAGGTGTAAAAACAGATAAAGTTATCATCGGAGAGCTTGGATATTACAAGAATCTAGACACTTTTCTTACCGAGAAGAATATTCCTCTGATCAAGGATTATCTTAAGTTCAACCTGGTTTCCGGCAGCGCAGGCTATCTCAATCAGAAACTGGACGATATGAGGTTCAACTTCTACAGCAAATATCTTCAGGGGCAGCAAGAGCAGAGAGCACTCAACAAAAGAGCGCTCGGTTTGATCAACGGTGTCGTAGGCGAGGCTTTCGGAAAGGTTTACGTTGAGAAATACTTCACGCCTGAGGCCAAAGCTCAGATGCTGACTTACGTAGATTATCTTAAGAAAAGTTTTGCGGTACACATCAACGGATTGACTTGGATGTCTTCTGTAACTAAAACCAAAGCATTAGATAAATTAAACAAATTCACAGTCAAAATTGCCTATCCGGATACATGGAAAGATTATTCTAAACTGACTTTGAAATCTGAAAAAGACGGCGGAACGCTTTACAATAATCTTCAGAACGTGTCTAGCTGGCATTATCAGAAGGAGTTGGAAAAAATTGGAAAGCCGGTGGATAAGACAGAATGGGGAATGTCTCCGCAAACTGTGAATGCCTATTATAATCCTGTCAACAATGAGATCGTGTTCCCGGCAGCTATTCTTCAGCCGCCATTCTTCAATGCTGATGCAGATGCAGCGGTGAACTTCGGAGGTATCGGAGCGGTAATCGGCCACGAGATGACCCACGGTTTTGATGATAGCGGAGCGCAGTTTGATGGCGAAGGTAACCTGACGGACTGGTGGACTGCAGAGGACAAAACGAACTTTGAGAAAGCAACCAAAAGCCTTGCGGCGCAGTATGATAAGTACGAGCCGGTGAAAGATGTGAAGGTCAACGGAACTTTTACAAACGGTGAAAATATTGCCGATCTTGGTGGGGTCAACATCGCTTATGATGCCCTTCAGATGTATCTTAAAGACAAAGGTAATCCTGGTAAGATTGACGGCTACTCTCCGGATCAGAGATTCTTCCTGAGCTGGGCAACTGTCTGGAGAACGCTTTCTACAGAGAAGTTTATGACCAATCAAGTGAAGACAGATCCGCACTCTCCGGGCTATTTCAGAAGTTTTGGACCATTGGTAAATACCGAAGCGTTCTACAAAGCTTTTGACGTGAAGCAAGGTGATAAACTTTACAAGAAACCGGAGGAAAGAGTAAAAATCTGGTAAGATCAAAATCATTATAATCATGAAGTCCCGCAACATTTGCGGGACTTTTTTTGTGGTTTAATTTTTAAGAAGTGACTTATTTATTTTAATGAAAAATATTTTTCTGTGATAGATTCAGGCTCAGCATATAAGACAAGCTTTCAAATCAGGAATGATGCTTTTGATCTGTTTTTAGGAATCGCCTAGATCGGGAATTCCTGCAGACCGTCTCCGTCTCTCTCTCTCTCTCTTCCCCTCGTTGGACAGAGTAATCGTAACATTAAAGAAGTTACTTGTTTTACGATCTCGCCTTCTGTCAAATTCCGATCATGGCTTTGATGATATCATTCATAACTGCAAGGACATCGGTATCAGAAAGGGTGTAGAGCCTTCAGAAATCCTCTGCGGATATTTCGTTTTGTTAATTTGTTGTCGGGATGGTGTTCATCGTTATTATGCACAAAAAAAAGCCCACTCGATTGAGTGGGCTTCCTTATTATTTATAATTCTAAAGAATTATTTTTTGATTGCTTTGAAAGTTTTTACGCTTCCGTCTTCCATTTGAAGAGTTACGATGTACAATCCTGCTTTCAGGCTGGATAGGTTAAGTTCTGCAGAAGGAGCAAGAGTTTTCACCTGTCTTCCTGAGATATCGTTAACTGATACAGATTTAACACCTTTCACGTCAGAGATCTTAAGAACTTCTGTGAATGGGTTAGGGAAAACAGAAATGCTGTTTTTGTTCACATCAGAAACTGCAAGAGCGTCTTGGTAATCCAGCGTGTAATCTTCTACCTGACCGTTAGTCATCTGTGCACATCCGTCTGCCAATGCAGGATTGATGTCTGTTGCAGCAGTACTTTGGAAGTTGTATTTGATTCTCATTGTTCTTTTACCTAAAGCAGTACCTGCAGGGATTGTAATGTTTCCTGTAAGTGGAACTGTTGTAGGAATTCCGGATGTGCTCACTTTTGTGGCAAATGTGTTGAAATAAGATTCTCCCACATCATTGAAGTCACCGTCATTGTTCCAGTCGATGAAAACGGACATACCCCATCCGTTTGCTGCAGTGGCGTTGTTTGAGCCTACAATAGCTAATGGTGATGTTGTAACGTTGTTTTTTACAGGGAAAATGATATTCTGGAAGTCCTGATGAGCTGGGAAAGCACCCAGGCCGGCAGGAGTTGCGTCGGATGTATTTGTAACACCTGCAAAAGTAACAGATCTGATTGGAGCAATTACTGTTGGTGCGCTGGAAGTAATAGGGCCACAATGTCCAACAGTGTTGTTTGTTGTGAAAGTAATTTCCTGACATCCTGCAGCATCACCTACTGTGTTGGTAGCTGTCACTTTAGCATAGTACGTTGCATTTCTTGGTAGAGCTACATTCAAAGAATTTCCGTAAACCGTTGTATTCACAACATTTGAAGCACCCGGTGTAGTACCAACTGTAATTTTATATGAGCTTGCAGTAGGAGAAGATGTCCATGCAAGTCCGTAAGTACCTCCTGGTACGCTGGCACCATTTGTAGGAGAAGTGAAAGCTGCGCAAGCTGGTACAGTAGTGACTGCAGCTTGTTTTATAATAAGGTCATCTATGTAAAGAGCTCCTGTAGAAGTTCCTGTTCTGGCCATCCATGTTCCCACAGCGTAAGTTTTAGAAGGGTCAAATGTTCCTGCAGGAATAGAACCGGTAACGGTTCCGCAAGTTGTAACTGCAGTAGCGGTTAATGGAACTCCGCTTCCTACAGTAACGATTGACCATAAGTTAGAAACTTCATCTAACACAGCGTAAGCAGCGAAGAGAGTTCCCGTAAGATTAGCAGCTTTCTTGTAGCTAAAAGTGACGTCAATTTTTTGACCATTGTTGGTTTGTCCTGTAGCATCGGCTACTTCCAATAGGTTTGCCAGCCATCCTGTTTGTGTCACACTTGCACTGTACGTCAATGATCCGGAAGTAATTGCGCTACAGTAATTCACTGTATTAAAGCCGCCACCTCCAAACTGGATCATTCCTGCAGCATCACCTTCGAAATCCTGCGTATAGTCGATCTGAGCATTTGCCCCGATACTAAGTGCCAATAGGCAAGAGAATAGAATTTTTTTCATAATATTATAAATTTATTAAAACTGATACGAATATAAAATAATTATCTAAATTAAAAAAGAATATTAACATTAAAATCCATCAATCCTTGATTAATCAAAAAAGCCGCCCTGTAAACAGAGCGGCTTCATAGTTAGAGTAGTTAATTATCTCTTACTTTTTGATTGTTTTGAAAGATTTTACGCTACCGTCTTCCATTTTAAGATTGACGATGTATAAACCTGCTTTCAGATTAGAAAGATTAAGCTCTGCAGAAGGTGCAAGAGATTTAACTTCTCTACCTGAGATATCATTTACAGAAACGGATTTAACACCTTTTACATCAGAGATCTTCAGAACATCTGTGAATGGATTTGGATATACAGACAAATCGGATTTGTTTACGTCTGACACTTGCAGAGTTACTCCCATACATGTAGCACTTCTTGTGTGGGTGGTTGCAGAAGTTGTCAGTCCGGTACATGTTGCATCGGTATGTGAATAGAATCTAACTGTTCCAGTAGTAGTTGCTGCATATGAAACAGGGTTTACGCCGTGCTTCAAAACAACTGGAGTGGCTGCATCGGTTGCAATAGTAATGTAGTAACCTGGCTTAAGTAGTGTTTCAAATTTGTAAGTGTTTCCAGCAACTACAGCAACTGTAGAGTATTCTCCAGCCCAAGCAGTAGTACGTGTAGATGCAGTCGTTCCATTACAAGTTGTAGGAACCAGTGCGCCGTAAAATCCATTAGGAGAAGTGGTACAACCAGTTGCAACAATTGTTGCTGTTGTAAAATTGTAAACAGAAGTACATCCTGCAGAAGATCCTGCAGCATTTACTGCAACTACTTTCCAGTAATATTTAGTTCCATCTACTAGTGGATTGCTGGTAGCTGTGCTGAATGTAGCAGTTGGATTTACATAATTACCGATTTTTGTTGTTGGATTTGCGTTTGTATCCATATACAATTCGTAGTAGGATACCGGTCCTCCTCCGGATGGTGCTGTCCACGCCAATGTTGTGTTAGTGCTGTTTGCTCCGGTTGTATTATTTGCTGGTGTAGCAGGAGATGCACAATTTGGAGCTACAGTAGGCGCCGTGTCATTATTGATGTTATCAAACAGCAATCTGAATTTGTCTGCGGAAGTAGCGTGGAAACCAAGGTAAATGGTCTGTCCTACATATGGTGTCAAATCAAGAGAAACTTGTGTCCAAGCACTTGGAGCTGGAGCATTCGCTTTGATAAAAGTCGTAAATGCTGCTGCTGTAGCAGTTGTAGTAGAAACCTTTACATCATAATTTTCAACAAAAAGAGGATCCTGATTTTTTACGAAATAGGTTACACGGTCATTCAATCCTGCAGTTACTGTAATAGCCGGCGTCACCAAATAATCGTCGTGAGCAGCAGTATCATAATTGATCTGAGCAGAGTTTGGTGAAGTAAGCGTAGATCCTGGGGCTCCAGGTCCAAACACAAAAGTGGAGGGTCCGCCTCCGTTGATAACTGCCCATCCTGCAGGGGTGGTTGTAGCTGCATCAAAATTTTGAGAGAATTGTGCATTTGCAGCAATTCCAAATGCCATAAAGCACGTGAGTAAAAGTTTCTTCATAATTATTTAATTTATATTAATATGGCAAATGTAATAATTATAATTTAATAAAAAATAAATTTAATTGATGATAATTAAAATTTTTATCATATTTGATAAATATTTATCTGTGATTTAACCGCCTTTAAAGAAAATAATCTACTTTCCTTGAAAAAGTAGATTATTTCTATTGTAAATACAGTATTCGGAAGTTTTATTTACTAATTATCAATTTTAGAACTTATTTTGATATCAATTCAGAAATACTTCATAATTGTGGATCTGGTGAATCACCTCCAAAAGGTCTTCATTGATATTAATATGATGCGACATAGAAACTACTTCCAAAACTGACTGGTCTTCCGGATTTTTGATAAAGAAATTAAGCTTCTGCTCGCCCTGATTCTGGATCAGTTTGTCCCGGAAAAATTCGATGTCGGTTCTGCGCAAAGAATCCAGAGGGACCACAATAGAAAGGCTTCTGGCAAACTTGTCAAAAGCTTCCTTCAGCTCCAGAACGTCGTTGACATTCACGAAGACCCGTCCGTCTTTACCCTGTGAGAATTTGAGTTTCATAATCACAAATCTCTGAACTTCCAATTTGTCCTTCAATCGCATATAATCCCGGTCTCCCAATCGGAAAGAGTAGGAGCCGGTATAGTCTTCCAGTAATACAAAAGCTACCTTTTCTCCGCTGCGGAAGCCGTCTGCGACGCGGTATTCTGTAATCAGCCCGGAGACGGTGTACTCTTTAGTATTATCTTTTTCATTCATTTTGTCTTTCCAGCTTTTCTTTTCTTCAAAAAGTTCAGGTGCTTTTGGCGGAAATGCAAGATCCTTAAACGCTTCCACTTCGTCCAGATTCAGGAAATTAAAATTACCTTTCGGTTCCGCTTTTTTCGTTGTTTCCTCGATGATCTCATCTTCCAGGCCTGCTTCGTCAGAAATAAGGATGTCTGGTACTTCCTCATCGGGTGTATTATCGGTTTCGAGAATTGGAATCACTTCATCCAAAGTCGTAATTTCTTCCTTTTTCTCCTCAAGAATTGCTTTTTTGGACAAGACACCCTGCATAAATTTGAACTGGTATTTGAACTCGTCCAAAGGATGCGCAGAGAGGTAGAATCCAATGATTTCCTTTTCTTTATTAAGTTTATGCATATTCGGCCATTCCGCACAAGGCAGAAGTTTTGGCTGCTCAATCTGGACTTCCTCTGCAAAATCTGCAAAAAGGGAATTCTCCATCTCATTTTTACTGTCCTGAAAACTTTGTCCGTACCGCGAAAGTCTCTCAATATTGGTCCTTCCCGCAGCATCGATGTCAAAATACTGACCACGGTGATAAGTGTCCAATTCGTCAAAAGCACCAGCAGTTACAAGACTTTCTGCCACTCTTTTATTCACTTGCGAAGGCGGGATTCTCTCAAAGAAATCATAGATATTCTTATATCTTCCATCTTTCCTGAATGTTACGATTGCTTCACTCGGACTTTCACCAATTCCTTTGATAGCACCTAGTCCAAAACGTATTTGTCCTTTCTCATTTACAGAGAATTTATACTGAGATTCATTCACATCCGGTCCCAAAACATCGACGCCAATGGCTTTGCAATCCTCCATAAACATGGTTATAGAAGCTGTATTGTTAATGTTATTACTCATTACACTCGCCATATATTCAGCCGGATAATTGGCTTTCAGATAAGCGGTTTGATATGCAATCCAGGCATAACAAGTTGAGTGCGATTTGTTGAAAGCATATTCTGCAAAGGCTTTCCAGTCATTCCAGATCTTTTCTAATCTCTCTTCATCCAGGTTGTTTTTCCTTCCACCCTCGATGAATTTCGGGTACATTTTGTTGAGAACTTCAATCTGTTTTTTACCCATCGCTTTTCTCAGAGTATCAGCTTCACCTTTTGTAAAGTTGGCTAATTTCTGAGACAAAAGCATTACCTGCTCCTGATAAACCGTGATTCCGTAGGTTTCCTCCAGGTATTCTTTGGTTTCCTCCAAGTCATAAATAATTTCTTCTGTTCCGTGTTTACGATTAATGAAATTCGGGATATATTTAATCGGACCCGGGCGATAAAGCGCGTTCATTGCAATCAAATCGGCAAAAACTGTTGGTTTCAGTTCGCGCATATATTTTTGCATTCCCGGACTTTCATACTGGAAAATTCCGATCGTTCTTCCTTCCTTAAATAATTGATAGGTTTTCGTATCATCCAGCGGGATTTCGTCCGGATCTATATCAACGCCGTGACGCTCTTTAACGAGTTTTACTGCGTCTTTAATAATGGTCAAAGTCCTTAATCCAAGAAAATCCATTTTCAGGAGACCGGCGTTTTCCGCCACTGAGTTGTCAAACTGAGAAACTAAAATATCGGCATCTTTCGAAGCAATCGTAATAGGTACCAGATTGCTCACAGGCTCTGGTGTGATGATCACTCCACAAGCGTGGATTCCTGTATTTCGGATGCAGCCTTCCATTTTCTTGGCACTTTCCAAAACAGAAAATCTGGAATCTTCTGAATTCGAAAGAATGGCTTTCATCTCATCAACTAACTGCTGGTCTTCAGGTTTCAGTTTATCGTATTTTGAGAGTGCTTTGGCAATGTTCATCCCGGGACTTGGGGGGATCAGTTTCGCAATCATATTGGTTTCCGGAATTGATAAATCGAGAACCCGACCAGCATCTTTAATCGCCGATTTTCCTCCTAATACTGAATAAGTAATGATCTGTGCCACCTGTTCCTGACCATATTTATCAACCACCCATTTGATGACTTTATCGCGCCCTTCATCATCAAAATCGATGTCGATATCGGGCATAGAAACCCTTTCCGGATTCAGAAATCTCTCAAAAAGTAGATCGTATTTAATGGGATCTACATTCGTGATTTTGATACAGTAAGCCACTGCCGATCCGGCTGCTGATCCACGGCCGGGACCAACTGAAACGCCCATATTCCGTGCCTCATTGCAGAAATCCTGAACAATCAGGAAATAACCGGGATAACCTGTGTTGGCAATAACTTCCAGCTCAAAATCTAGTCTTTCCTGTATTTCCGGTGTAATTTCCGGATAACGTTTTTTCGCACCTTCATAAGTCAAATGTCTTAGATAGGCCATCTCACCGCGTTTTCCGCCGTCCGCTTCATCTTCAGGATCAATAAATTCTGCCGGGATATCAAACTTCGGAAGCAGAACGTCACGTTTCAGAGTATAAGGTTTGAACTTCGCCAAAAACTCGTCATAAGCTTCAAAAGCATCCGGATAGGCTAGAAAAGCCTCCTTTAGTTCATCCTGACTCTTGATGTAATATTCATGGGTTGTTAAACCTTTTCTCTTTCCAAAGCCTTTCCCAATGGGTGTAGACTGTTTCTCACCATCTTTGATGCAGCCTAAAATATCCTGAATATTGGCGTCATCTTTATTGGTATAATAAGTTTCATTCTGAGCCAGGATTTTGACGTTATACTTATCTGCAAACTGGAGCAGAACTTCATTCAAATGCTCTTCTTCCGGCAATTTGTGATTCTGGATCTGAATATAAAAATCATCACCAAACTCCTCTTTCCACCATTGGAACAGTTCTTCACCTTTCTGCTCTCCGATGTTCAAAATTGTGTTCGGAATATCGCCGTTGATTCCGGAAGTCAGCGCAATCAATCCTTCTTTGTATTGAGAGATCAATTCTCTGCTGATCCTCGGAACGCCAAAATAAAATCCTTTCTGAAAACCAATACTGGAAAGTTTGATCAGGTTTTTATAACCATTGAAATCCTTTGCCAGCAAAACCATCTGTGTCCGTCTGTCCGGATCATCTTTTGTAAATTGCTTCTGTTCATAACGGTTTGAGATGAAAAATTCACAGCCAACAATCGGGATCAGCTGATCTGTATTTGGTTCATGATCATTGAAGGCTTCTCCTTTTTCTTCTGCTTCCTGTTTTTTTGCTAAATATTCTTTATGCTTTTTTAATTTCCCGGAATTGGTATCTTCTACGGCGGAAACAAATTTGAAAGCGCCCATCATATTTCCAATATCCACGAGTCCTACAGCAGCATAATTCTCATCTGTCGCTTTTCTAATAAGGTCGTTAATATTGGTAGTAGCTGTAAGCGTCGAGAAAACACTGTGATTGTCGAAGTTGAAATATTTTCCAAGGTCTATCTCATCAATACTGCCAAAATCGGCTTGTTTTTTCTTGTTGTTGAAGCTCGCAACCTGTCTTCTGATGACGATTCCGAAAGGTTTGATCGGATTTGGATTGTAGGTTTGAAATTCTTTTAGCTGCGTTTCAGTAATTTTCAAAACATCGGTTGGAATCACACCGATTCTCATCATTTCAAAGAAAACCTGAGCCGTGGCGTTGACATCAGCCGCCGCGTTGTGCGCTTCATCAAACTTGTGTCCGTATAGTTTTTCGTAAAGTTCTTCCAGTTTTGGCGACTTAAATTTTCCGCTTCGTCCGCCAGCCAATTGGCAATAATCTGTTCCCAAGATCATCGTGTCTGCTTTCGGCTTTTCCTGAAGATTGTCGGTGATTTGCTTTCTGAAAAATTCTGCACCTACGATATTATAATCAAACTCAACGTTGTGTCCGGAAACGACTCTGATATTTTCCAGAGCTTTAGAAAATTCGACCAGAACTTCTTCCAAGTCGCGGCCTTCTTCATTCGCAATTTTTGTAGTGATTCCGTGGATTCTTGCTGCGTTGAAAGGGATGTCATAACCTTCTGGTTTGATGATGTAATCCTGGTTTTCTATCAGATTCCCATTATCATCGTGGATCTGCCAGGCAATCTGAACCATCCTTGGCCAGTTGTCTGAATCTGAGAGCGGTGCGTTGAAATTTTTGGGTAAACCTGTGGTTTCTGTATCGAAAACTAAGTACATCTACATTGTAATTTTGCGTAAAGTTAAGGTTTTAAACAGAGAAATAAAATGCTTTGGAATTCCGATTTTGTTAATTGTTCACAAAAAAGTTAATCCTGGTTAAAAGTAATCTGACAGCCGGAATTAAATTTATTTTTGGAAAAAATTGCCTTTGAAGATATTTCTATTTTCCTGTTTTTTCTTCGTTTTCCAAAACTCCTTTTCCCAGCGGATCACAGGGAAGGTTTCGTCCGATTCCGCCAGTCTCAGTCGGGTTTTGGTGGTCAATATTCAGTCTGATGAAAAAGTGTATTCCAATTCCAACGGCGAATTTGTGCTTGATGCCAATCCTGGAGATGAGCTCCGTTTCATAAAGGAAGGTTACGATAGGAAGGTTTTATTGGTCAGGAATAATGACCAATTGATGGTGAATCTTGTAAAACTAGTTACAGAGATTGAGGAAGTTGTAGTTCAGAAAAAACTGAGCGGCAACTTGGCAACAGACGCCGGATTATTTAATGAAAACAGGAAAAAAGTAGCACTCAATAATGATCTGAAAGTCTATTTTAAATTGCCATCCAGCGCATCATTAATGAAACCAAAACCGGGAGAATTTGTGCAGCCTGTAGGATCGGGATTTACATTTGGTAAAATTGATAATCAATGGACGGAGACCGATTTCGCAGAATGGATAAGGGAAAATTTCACAGACGCTTACTTTATCTCGCTGGGAATAGAACCTGTTGATATAAGCCGCTTTATTTTTTTCGGATTGCAAAGTTTTGATAAAATCAGGATCCTGAAATACGGTTACTGCACAGATCAGGATGTGGGAAATCTGAAACTTCTTTTTGAGAAAATCCTGCCTATGTTTCAGAAGTAAGATAAATGCTTGTAATACAGATTTAAAGTAAGTAAATCTTTATCTTTGCAAAAAGTTTTAGGATGCAAAAAGTTGTACTAAGTGCCGGATTGTTGTTTTCATTTTATTTTTCTAATGCTCAGGAATTTAAAAAGCAACGGCTGGATAATGAAAGAAAGCTGGATCGGTTTTTTTTGAAAAATGACAGTCGTTATTCTCCCAAAGTTAAAGACAGTCTTAAGAAAAATCTTGCCGGTTTTGCGGGTGAAATTCCACTGTTTTATTCAGTTGAGGAAACAAGGGCAAATGCTACCGCCAATATTGATGACCTTCAGAATGGAGCTGTTTCCGGCGCGTCCGCAGTTACAGGAAATGGTGTAAAAATAACGGTTTTTGATGCCGGAAGAATTCAGGATACGCACGAACAATTTACAAACAGAGCCGTCAACAGGGAAGCCACCACCGAAGCGAAACATTTTCACGGGACCAACGTAAACAGTTTGCTCATAGGAAACGGTCTTGCGACAGGCAACTTTATTCAAAGCAGTGTATCCTATCCCAAATCTGCGGCTAAAGGTATTCTGCTGCAGGCTACAACGGACAATTATATGTTTGCAACCACAGCTTTAGGAAACAATTATCAGAAGCTGGCGACTTTGCCGGGTCTTAATATTTCCAACCATTCTTATGGTGTGAATGTCGGCTGGCAACTATCTGGCACTTCATATTACTGGATTGGAAATTATGAACTCAACCATCAGGATACCTACTCGGGAGCCTATTATGAAAATGATTATAATTTTGATAAAATCGTATATGCGCAGCCGCAACAAATCATTGTAAAATCTACGGGAAATTATTACGGTATAGGACCTGCCGCCAATTCTCCAAAATACAAATATAATCCTGCAACAGGCACCTATGTCCCTTTTGCGGCCGGCGACGAGATTCCTCCTGCCAACTGCAGTCTGGGTTACAACTGCATTGGTTACGGATCTTTAGCCAAAAATATTATTGTAGTAGGAGCAGTAAACCAGCTGACTACTGCCAATAACAAATACACGCAGTCTTCTGATGTTACAAAAGCAGCATTCAGTAGTGCAGGGCCAAGAAAAGACGGTGCTGTGAAGCCGGATCTTACTGCTGTGGGCGTAGATATGATTATGGCCAATTATACCAATACAAGTCCCAATGCGACAAATCAATATGTGCTTAATTTTGGCACTTCCTATGCAGCACCGATTGTGACAGGTATTGCAGGAGCTCTTACGGAGATCCAAAGAAATATTCTGGATGATTCTAATTTTATCTTCAAAGCAGATGAGATGAAAGCGCTTCTTACCCATACAGCCAACGAAGCGGGAAGACCCGGCCCGGACGTCTGGTACGGATGGGGACTTGTGGATGGCAAAAAAGCTGCACAGGTTTTGGTGAATAAGCTGAATCAGGATTCCTACCTGGAGCGCACAAATTTGCAGTCCGGAGTGACATTCACCAAGGAAATCATTGCATCTGCCAATGAGCCTTTGATGGTCAGCATCTCGTGGGTAGATCCTGCCATTGCATTTTTCACCACAGATATAGATCTTCAGCAGAACCATGCATCAAGACTGGTAAATGATTTGGATCTCAGAGTTGTGGAAGTTGGCTCCGGGACTACTTATTACCCTTGGAGACTGGATATAGCCAATCCCAACGCCAATGCAACGCAGGGAGACAACACAGTAGATAATGTAGAACAGATCATTATTAATAATCCTTCAGCAAACGGTGTGTACAGAATAGAAGTCAGTAATAAAAATACATTGGTCAATCAGGAAGGAACCGCTTCTACACAGGATTTCGCATGGGTTGCAACCGGCACCAAGAAACTGACTCTGGCTGCAGATCAATCTAATAAAAACGAGGTTAAAATCTTCCCTACCAAAACAAGAGATATTGTAACTGTCAATTCTCCGGATGATATAGAAAGAATTGCGCTTTTTGATATGAATGGAAAACTAGTTCTTGAAAATCTGAAGCATTCAAGAAACCAAACCATTGATCTCAACAGATTTCCAAACGCTGTTTATATCATCACTGTCAAAACGAAAAGCGGAAACGTATCGAAGAAAATCATTAAGGAATAGTATTTATCTAATGATTTAAAATAAAAAAGACACCAATTACCTGGTGTCTTTTTGTTTTATTAAAATTGAATATTATATCGTAGATAATCTCAAAGTATTGGTTTTACCGCCATTGTGAACCGGCATTGCATTTAGGTTGATGACAAAATCACCTTGCTCTACAAATCCGAAGTTATGCGTCAGCATATTCACCTGGATTACAGTTTCATCTGTAGATTTTTCCATATCATAATAGAATGCTCTTACACCCCAAAGCAGATTCAGCATTGTGATCACACGTTTGTTGTTACTGAAAACGATGATATGCGAAGATGGTCTGTGAGCAGAAATCTGGAACGCGGTGTATCCCGAAGAGGTCAAGGTAACGATCGCTTCTGCACCTGTCGATTTTGCAATGTCTACTGCAGAACGGCAAACTTTATCAGTAATAAAGCGCTCGTCTACACAGTTGATTTTTTCTTCGATAACGTGATTCAATTTCCCGTAAAGTGGCGTTTTCTCGATGTTTTTCACAATTTTCGCCATATTCCGTACTACTTCTACCGGATATTTTCCAACAGATGTCTCTCCGGAAAGCATCACAGCATCTGCACCATCCAGAACGGAGTTGGCAACGTCATTCACCTCTGCTCTTGTAGGCGTGAGGATATTGATCATTGTTTCCATCATCTGCGTAGCAATGATTACTGGTTTTGCATAAAGTCTTGCTTTATTTACAAGATTTTTCTGGATTACCGGTACCTGTTCCATAGGAACTTCAACTCCCAAATCTCCTCTTGCAACCATCAGACAGTCGCATTCCAAAAGGATTTCGTCGATATTTTTTACACCTTCCGGTTTCTCTATTTTTGCAATGATCGGCGTCTTGGTCTTGTTGGTCGGGTGTTTGGCCATCAATTCTTTAAGGTCGATGATATCCTGAGCGTGACGTACAAATGACAATGCAATCCAGTCAAATTCGTGATCCAGCATAAAGTTGGCATCTTCGATATCTTTCTCTGTCAATGCAGGCAAAGAGACGTCTGTATTAGGAAGGTTGACACCTTTTTTAGAACTTAGCGGTCCGCCTTGGATCGTCTTAGCTCTTACCGTGTCTACATTATTAGTTTCGATCACTTCAAAAACCAGTTTACCGTCATCAATAAGGATTCTCTCACCAACTTTTACATCCTGAGGGAATTTCTCATAAGTCATATAAACTTTTGTAGCGTCGCCTTCAAGTTTTTCATTGGTGAAGGTAAGAATGTCTCCCGGATTAAGGAATGATCCCTCTTTTACAACACCAACTCTTAGTTTTGGACCCTGAAGATCTCCCAAAATAGATACCGAGTACCCATATTCTTTGTTGATCTCGCGGATAATATTGACATTTTTCATCACCAATTCGTAATCGGCGTGTGAGAAGTTTATTCTGAATACATCAACGCCGGCTTGGATCATCTGGATCATAGTCTCCTTACTGGAGGACGCTGGGCCTAGGGTTGCAATGATTTTTGTTTTCTTAAGGTTTTTATTCATAATATTGAATTAATTGATAAAGTTCTTCTTCAGAACTCAATGGATATTCCTGAATCTGGAATACGAAATTTTCCGGAAGCAAAATTAATGAAAATTCCGCAAACATATCGGAATTAGTTAAAATGTAATCCGCATCTTGATGCAGATTTAGTAAAAATTTAATATTTGATTCATCTGAAAAAAGCTGATTTTGAGCTTTCTTCTGGACAGAGACAATAGATTTGTTGGAGATGAAGCTGTAGCAGTTCTTGGAAGATCTGTCGTAGGCCTGATATCGGGAAAAAGAATGATCGAAGAATTCGCCTTTTACGTGAATATCGTCAACTCTTCTGAAGGTGAAAGTATTTATTTTATTAATCAAAAAAAACAATTCGTGTTCTGGGATTGGTTTTGCAAGTCTAATCAATCCGACGTTGATCTCTGTAAGATCCTCTTCTAGTTTAAGATACTGTTTTCTGATGTTCAATAATGTTTTCTTTCTTACTTAGAACGTAGAATGCGCGTTGAGCTGCTTTTTCTTCCGCTTTTTTCTTCGATGTTTCTACGGCATTGGCAATTCTCTCATTGTGGAGCCATACGTGACAGCGGAAAACAGCAACTTTGTTGGGCTGCAGTTCCTCACAGGTCTCATACTTGATCGGGATTTTTTTCTTCTGACTCCATTCCAGCAGCAGGCCTTTGTAACTGATGATTTTATTCTCCAGCTTGTTGATGGTAGAAGGGGTTAGAATCCGGTCCAGAACTATTTTCTGGCAAAATTCGTAATCAATATCAAGGTAAAGGGCACCGATAAGAGCTTCCAAAAGATTTCCCGAGATATTTTCACTGAGGATCGTCTGGCTTGTATCTGCCTGCAGAAGCGAGGTAAGTTTGAGATCATCGCCCAGCTTGTTTAGGTTTTTCCTGTTGACAATTTTGGACTTCATCTGCGTGAGAAATCCCTCATTTTCATTCGGGTAAGTCTGAAAAAGATGACAAGAAATAATGGTTCCTAAAACAGAATCCCCTAAAAACTCAAGACGTTCGTAATTTTTTTTACTCGTAATTTTTGAAGAAGACTTCAGAGAAAATGCTTCTTTAAAAATTTCCAGATCGTGGATGTTGTAGCCTACGATGTCGGAAATATTTTTGCGAAAAAGAATATCGTTTTCCGAAAGTTTTTGTGCTCTGTTTTTAGGAAGGAATTTAGAAAAATAATTTTTCAACTCCATAAAAACATTTTATATTTTTTTGAAAAGAACGCAGGCGTTGTGACCTCCGAAACCAAACGTATTGCTCATCGCAATTTCCACATTTTTCTCTACTGCATTATTGAATGTAAAATTCAATCTCGGGTCGATGTTTTCGTCGTCCGTGTAATGATTAATAGTTGGTGGTACAATACCGTGGATGATTGTGTGTAACGCAGCAATAGCTTCTATAACGCCAGCCGCTCCCAGAAGGTGACCAGTCATAGATTTTGTAGAATTGATCTGAATATCAAAAGCGTGTTCTCCGAATAATTTTGCAATAGCGTTGGATTCTGCGATGTCTCCCAGTGGAGTAGATGTACCATGCATGTTGATATGGTCTACTTCATCGGCAGTTACACCGGCATCTTCCAGGCAGTTTTTCATTACCAGATAGGCACCAAGTCCTTCAGGGTGAGGGGCTGTCATGTGATAAGCATCAGCACTCATTCCGCCACCGGACAATTCTGCATAAATTGTTGCACCTCGTTTTTTTGCGTGCTCGTATTCTTCAAGGATCACACATCCAGCACCTTCGCCTAACACAAATCCATCTCTGTCTTTGTCAAAAGGTCGGGACGCCGTTTTTGGGTCATCATTTCTTGTAGAAAGTGCGTGCATCGCATTGAAGCCTCCCATTCCGCTCGCTGTAACAGCAGCTTCTGAACCTCCACATACAATAACGTCAGCTTTGCCTAAGTTAATAAGCATTTTAGCATCTATCAAAGCATTGGCAGAAGAAGCACAAGCAGAAACGGTTGTGTAATTAGGCCCGTGGAAACCGTATTCAATAGAAATATTTCCCGGCGTAATGTCCGCAATCATTTTTGGAATAAAGAAAGGATTGAATCTCGGGATGTTGTTAGAAGCCGCCCAGCCCAAAACTTCCTGTTCAAAAGTTTCCAGTCCGCCGATTCCTGATCCCCAGATGACACCTACACGATGTTTGTCGACATTGTCTTCTATCAGTCTGCCGTGCGCAATAGCCTCTCTCGCAGCTATCTGACCAAACTGCGAATTTCTGTCCATCTTTTTTGCCTCCTTCTTATCAAAATAATTAAGGGCATCAAAGTTTTTTACCTCGCAGGCAAATTTAGTTTTAAAATTAGTGGAATCAAAAAGAGTAATCGGGGCAGCGCCACTTGCTCCTATTTTAAGGCTTTCCCAGTATTCCTTCGCGTTATTTCCAACGGGTGTAATAGCGCCGAAGCCGGTTACAACTACTCTCTTTAATTCCATAAATTTTTTTTGTCTTGAATAAATATTATTTATTTACAACTTCCTCGATGTAAGCAATAGCGTGACCAACAGTTGTAATTTTCTCTGCTTGATCATCTGGAATCTGAATGTTGAATTCTTTTTCGAATTCCATGATAAGTTCAACAGTATCCAAAGAATCAGCTCCTAAATCGTTTGTGAAGCTAGCTTCTGGAGTCACTTCTGTTTCTTCAACGTCAAGCTTATCAGCGATGATAGCTTTTACTCTTGATGCAATGTCTGACATAGTATTTTATTTTTAATTATGTTAATTTGGTGCAAATATATAAAAAATCAAATCATTTCAATTTTTTTTTAGTTTTTTAGACGCTTTCTAAATCTATTCTTTTTATAATCAAATCTTTAGATTTACTCTCGACGGAGTAGATAAATTTTGTTTATTTTTGCTACTTATTACCAATGATATTATGGAACACATTCATGACAATGATGATGATCTGTTTACAGGAAAAGATCACACGCCTCTGAGAGAAGATGCTTTTGATCTCAGCGCTGAAGAAAAAATTAAGAAGATTGAAGGCCTTTTTGGCGATATCATGCATACTTTGGGTCTCGATATGACCGATGATTCTCTTAAAGATTCACCCAAGCGGGTAGCGAAAATGTATGTCAAAGAGATCTTTGGCGGTTTGCTTCCGGAAAATAAGCCGGGTATTTCTACCTTCAAAAACCAATACAAATACCGTCAGATGTTGGTAGAGAAAGATATTACAGTTTATTCTTTCTGCGAGCATCATTTCCTGCCGATTATCGGGAAAGCGCACGTTGCCTATATCTCTAGCGGAGAAGTGATTGGTTTGTCAAAAATTAATAGAATTGTAGATTATTACGCGAAACGACCGCAGGTTCAGGAGCGTTTGACAATGCAGATCGTTGATGCGCTGAAAGAAGCTCTAGGAACGAATAATGTCGCCTGTATAATCGATGCTAAACATCTCTGCGTCAATTGTAGAGGAATAAAAGACACTGCAAGTTCTACAATTACAGCAGAATTGAGTGGTATTTTCAGAACGAATCCAATTACAAGGCAAGAGTTTCTTCATTATGTAGGAAGTCACGCAAAATTTGATTAATAATGATAAAATATAAAAAACTGACGCATCAAATTTTCATTACAACAATTGTCTGTTGCTGTTTTTCTGCGTCAAATATTTAATCTTTTATCAATTATAATTTATCATTCATAAAAACAATGCAACTAAAAATATACAACTCGCTTTCTGGCGAAAAAGAAGTTTTCAAACCCATATTAGAAGGTAATATAGGAATGTACGTTTGTGGACCTACGGTTTACAGCAACGTGCATTTGGGAAATGTGAGAACTTTTTTGTCCTTCGATTTTATTTACAGAAGCCTTCAGTTTCTTGGTTATAAAGTCCGATATGTCAGAAATATAACAGATGCTGGACATTTGACGGACGATGGCGATATTAATAATGACCGGTTCATCAAACAATCCAGACTGGAAAAGCTGGAGCCGATGGAAATTGTACAGAAATACACCGTTGATTTTCACGAAGTTTTGAAGAAATTCAATTTGCTTCCGCCGACTATTGAACCGACTGCAACCGGCCATATCATCGAACAATTGGAATTGGCAAAAGATTTAATTGAAAAGGGTTTTGCTTACGAAAGCAACGGTTCTGTCTATTTTGATGTTTTGGAATACAATGCAAGAGGTCTTAATTATGGCGAACTTTCCCGCAGAAATATTGAGGAATTATTCGCCAACACAAGAGATTTGGACGGGCAATTTGAAAAGAAAAATCCACAGGATTTTGCCCTTTGGAAAAAAGCATCTCCCGAACATATCATGAAATGGCCGTCGCCTTGGGGCGAAGGTTTCCCGGGATGGCATCTTGAATGTACCGCAATGAGCACAAAATATCTGGGCGATCAGTTCGATATCCACGGTGGTGGAATGGATTTGAAATTCCCGCACCACGAATGTGAAATCGCTCAGGGAAAAGCCTGCAATGGCGTAGAACCGGTGAAATATTGGATGCACGCCAATATGCTGACAATGAACGGACAAAGAATGAGTAAAGCTTCGGGTAATTATATTTTACCAGTTGAATTAATCACTGGAAATAATGATTTTTTTGGGAAAGCTTTCCACCCAAGTGTGTTGAGATTCTGCTTTTTGCAGGCGCACTACAGAAGTGTTTTGGATATTTCCAATGACGCAATGTTGGCCAGCGAGAAAGGCTTTAACAGATTGATGGAAGCCGTGAAAATCCTTAATACACAAGTTCCGACAGAAGGTGTAGAAACATCTTCCTTTGATTATAAAAACTGGAAAGAAAAAGTGGTGGAAGCTCTGTCAGACGATTTCAACAGTCCGGTTTTGATTTCCCATTTATTCGAAGCGGTGAAGTTTATTTCTGCTTCCAAGCTGGGGAAAGAAAGTATTTCGACCAATGATTATGAAGATTTAAAACAATTCCTGAACGCCATTGTTTTTGATGTTTTAGGATTGGAAATGATTGAGGAATCTAATAACGATAAGCTCGACCAGACTTTGCAGGTTTTAATCGATTTGAGAAATCAGGCCAGAAAATCCAGAAATTTTGATCTTTCCGATCAGATCCGGGATCAGCTTCTTGAAAAAGGAATCGAGCTGAAAGACGGAAGAGACGGAACAAGTTATCAATTGTTATAACAGAAATACATCTTAAAATACTTAAAAATACGGTTAACGAAAGTTAAACCGTATTTTTTGTTTTAATAAAGGCCTATTTTTGGTTAAAATTAATCCTGATTGAAGAAATTTCTATTCGCTTACTTTCTCGTCATTTCCATAGTGATAAGTTCGCAGACGATTTCCGGCGTTGTTGTTACCGAGGGATCTGCGCGGCTTCCCGCTACTTTAATTGTCAATATTACTTCTGATCAGAAAGTTTTGAGCAACGATGTTGGTGAGTTTTCTATCAATGCAAAGACGGGCGACGAGATCCGATTCGTCAAAGAAAATTACGAGCGTGGAAACGTGATCATCAAAAATGATTATTTTCTGACAGTAAGACTTCTTAGAATACCGATCGAAATAGAGGAAGTGAACGTCTCAAAAATCAGGATTACAGGCAATATCAATACAGATGCCAGCCACCTAAAGATCCGAGATCCGGAAGAGGAACTTAGGCAGTCGATAGGCCTCCCAAAAGCGCCGGAAAAATCCAGGGAAAAACCGGCTGATGCTATGAACGATATCCTTGCACCGCTCATCGGAATCCCGCCCATAGTGAATGTTCAGGCTATCTACGATGTAGTCAGCGGTAAATCAAAACGTCAAAAAAGGCTCTATAAGTACGAAGATACCCAGGATGATATCCGCTGGATACGAAGTAAGATTGAAGATAATTATTTCACAGAAGCAGAAATTCCAAAAGATAAAATCAATGATTTTCTACTGTTTTCGCTGCAGGATGCCTCAGTTTCCCGCTATGCTAAAGCCCGGAATACCACAGGACTGATGTCCGCCTTGGAAAAACAAATTCCTGCATTTGTCCGCAGAATTACGAAAAAATGATTTTTTTGAACGAATAATATATATAATTCATTATTTCATTAAATTGCGTCCATATTAATAGACCTTAATAATGAAACTATATTTTAGTATTAATTTCGGAACGAAAGTTGGCGAGCGGCTTATTCTTCGACTTTTCGACGATAAAAACGATCACAGAGATCATCCTTTAAACTATTCCGAAAATAATAACTGGACCACAGAAATTGATTATTTTTCAAAATCAATTGAGTACAAATACCTTTTGTTGAACGAACAGGGAAATGTTTTGGATGAGGAGATTCCGAGCCACAAACTCAATCTCCCAAACAGTTTTAAAGAATTTGTAATTTTTGACAGCTGGAATCTTAAGAATTTTCCCGAGAATTATCTGACCAACAAAATTCTTCACAACCGTCTGCAGGGTTTTAAACCGGACAAACTTTCGGTGGTGAAAAAGCAAACACATCTATTCAGGATAGAAGCGCCGCTTTACAATCCCAACTGGCAACTGGTAATCATCGGAAATGTAGATGCTTTGGGAAACTGGAATGCCGAGAAATCAGTAGAACTAAGGGAAACCGATTATGGTGTTTGGGAAACCGGCGTTGAAATTCCTACCCATCAGACTGTACTGTACAAATACGCTATCAAAGACAAAAGCACAGGTCATATTTTCTACATAGAACCAGGTGAGAACCGCTGGGTTTTCGGAAATCCTACGAAAGATCTTCTGTATGTGAGAGCAGATCATTATTTCAGATTCAACAATGACACACTTTGGCATTCTGCAGGTGTTGCAGTGCCTGTTTTTTCTCTGAGAACTGAAGAAGGTTTTGGTGTCGGTGAATTTTCCGATATCAAAAAGCTTGGAGATTGGGCCAATGATGCAAAACTGTCCGTGATCCAGATCTTGCCAATCAACGATACAACGGCCAATTATACCTGGACAGATTCTTACCCGTATGCTGCGATTTCCGTATATGCACTTCATCCGCAATATCTTTCTGTTGAAAAACTGGAATATGCTTTACCGAAGAACTTAGTAAAAGAATACGCAGATAAAAAGGCGGAACTGAATGCAGTAAATCTCATAGATTACGAGCAAATGATTTCCGGAAAGTGGAAATTTGTAACGGCGGTTTTTAATGAAAACCAGGAAGCCATTCTCAAAGATAAAAACTTTAAAAAATTCATTAAGGACAATGAAGAGTGGCTGATGCCTTATGCTGCTTTCTGTGTTCTGAGAGACAAATACAAAACGCCCAATTTCAATGACTGGAAAACGCATAAGAAATTTGTGGCAGGCAAAGTAGCTACTTTATATGCGCCAAAGCATAAGGAATATTCGGTGCTTATGCTTCACGCCTGGGTCCAGTATCAGCTGCATCTGCAGTTGCAGGACGCTGTGGAGTATTTGCATAAACTAGGACTTTCGGTGAAGGGCGATTTGCCAATTGGCATCTACCGTTATTCCGTAGAAGCGTGGACAGAGCCGGAACTTTTCGGTATGGATTTCCAGGCTGGTGCACCGCCGGATCAATTTTCAGATCTTGGACAAAACTGGGAGTTTCCGACCTACAATTGGGAAGTGATGAAAGCGGACGGCTACCAATGGTGGAAAAAACGTTTCAAAGTGTTGGAACGTTATTTCGATGCCATGCGGATCGATCATATTCTTGGATTTTTCAGAATCTGGAGGATGCCGATCTCTGCTACACAAGGTCTGCTCGGCTATTTCTATCCTGCTGTACCTGTTACGGAAAGAGAATTTTCTGACCGGCAGATTCCTTTTGATTCTGACAGATACATCAAGCCATTTGTAAATGATCCGATACTTTGGGAGAATTTTGGCGAGCTTAAGGAAAAAGTGCAGAATCATTTCTTTGATAACCATCAGAACGGAACATATACTTTTAAAGCAGAATTTGATACTCAAAGAAAACTTTCCGATTACTTCAAAAAAGAAAAATGGGATTGGGCTGAGGAAAAACTGATCTCGCTAGCGGGCAATGTTTTATTCCTGACAGAAGACACTGAAAACGGTGTTGTTTACCATCCGCGTTTTAATATATCGAAAACGTCTTCCTACAAATACCTGCCGGATTGGGAGAAAGCCAAACTGGGAGATCTTTATAACGATTACTTCTTCAAGCGTCAGGATGGCCTTTGGTATCAGAAGGCGATGGAAAAATTGCCCGCTCTGCTGAATTCTACCACCATGCTGATCTGCGGAGAAGATCTCGGAATGGTGCCGGATTCGGTGCCTGTAGTCATGGACAAGCTGGCGATCACCGCGCTCAAAGTGCAGAGAATGCCTTCGGACGATATTGCATGGTACGATCCCAGAAATGTGAGTTACCTGAATGTGGTCACAGCATCTTCCCACGACAGTTCTACCTTGAGACAATGGTGGCATGAGGACAGGAATCTGACCCAGAAATACTTCAACAGACAACTGGGACAATACGGAACTGCACCTTGGGATCTGACGCCAGAACTTTCAGAGATGATAATGAAACAGCATCTTTACACAGAAGCGATGCTTGCGATCTTCCCGATTCAGGAATTTCTGGCGACAGATCAAAATCTGATGAATCCGAATATGGATGAGGAGAGAATCAATAATCCTGCGGTTTTCCCGCATTACTGGCGTTACAGAATGCATCTGAAGCTGGAAGATCTGAAAGATGAGACAGACTTCAACCATAAAATTGCCGGCTGGATAGAAGGAAGCGGACGCTATTAAACTTCAATAAAAAAGATTGTAAAACCTTTCAGATAGATTTCTGAAAGGTTTTTTGATTTTAAGGAAATAAAATTATGGTGCTGACTATCAGTATGGATTGCCTTGTTTCTTCTCGATTTTAATGATAATAATTCTTCAGACTTTAACTTTTAATCTTATCCCATATCCAAAAGACAGAAAGCTATATCACAGGAATGGAAAATGACTTTCACAATTAAATAAAATTCAGAACAAATGAAAAAGATATTTTTAAGCCTTGCTTTAGTTTTGGGAACTTTGGTTTTTGCCCAGGATCATTATGACACTTATCCAAATGAATATAACGGATACGAATACTACGATAATTCCTATGATTATCCCGAAGATTACTACTACAATTATCCGACAGATTATTACCCGGATCAGTACTACCAGGGCTACTATAACGATTATCAGAAGGCAGTCTATTCTGTGAATTGGGATCAGTTTTTTATGCAGAACAGGCTTAGTCCTTTTCAGGTAGATCAGATTATGATGCTGAATAACAGGTTCGCTTCTTATGGTGCGTGGAATTCCTATTACAGATATAACCCGGACAGATGGTACTATGACAGATTTTATGCTTTACAGAATATCTTGGGTCCAAGAGTTTTTGTAGTCTACCAGAATGTTTATTTCAGAGGCGCAAGTCCGTTTGTTTTTTACAGAAACCGTTTTACTAATTTCTACGCCAGACGATATCCCGTACGACCGGTTTACAGAAATGTTAATATTAATGTTTACAAGGTCAACAGAGGTAATTTTAAGGAAGGTTTCAGAAATACGGGAAGAAACCAGAATATGATCCAGCCCAACAGAAATGACGGCGTCAGAAATCAGTCGGTAAGAAGCGGTGCAAATGGTAATAACTTCGGTGGCAACAGAAATAATGGAAACAATGGTGTAAGATCCGGCGGAAACAATGGTGCGGGAAATGCAAATGGAATCCGAAACGGAAATACAAATATCAGATCTCAATCACCGGCAATTCAGAATAATGGGATTCGAAATCAGAACAGCAGTGTAAGACCGAATCAAAATAATGGCGTAAGACAAAACCAGAATTCGGAGAGAAACATGGAGATCAGAAGCAACGGCAATCAAAGAAATTCTGCGCCGTCATCCCAAAATAACAGCAGAAATTCCGGCGCCAGATTTACAGCCAGATAAGTTGTTGTAAATTTAACAAAATTTTATAAATTAAGCAATTAACTTTATATTAAACCAGACATCAAACAAACAGATATAATTAATAATATAAAAAATCAATTAAAATGAAAAAATTAATATTAAGCGCAGCATTTCTTGGATTAGGAGTTTTCGGATTTGCACAACAGACTAAACCTGCAAACGGAGATCACATGCAGAAGAAAGCAGAATATATGCAGAAAATGAAGCAGGAACTGAATCTTACAGATGCGCAAGTAGCTCAGTTGAAAGCATTGCACGAATCTAAATCTGCCGAAAAGAAACAGGAATTTGCAGCTAAAAAAGTTGACAGAATGCAGAAGATGAAGCAAAATGAAGAAGCAATGCAAAAAATATTGACGCCTGAACAGTTTAAAAAATTCCAGGAAATGAAAGCCAAAAGAATGGCAGAGAGAAAGGAGAATTTTAAAGACAGAAAGCGGGCTCACGCAGCAGTAGTTAAGTAAGTTTTTATTTTGTGGTTAATTTCAGGAAGAGTCGTTATTTTTTAACGGCTCTTTTTCTTTATATTTGAGAAAAATATATAAGGTTATGGTAAGTGAGACGATTATAAATCTCGTAAATGAACAAATTACAAAAGAACAGTATGCTGCGCAGCTTTATTTATCTATGAGTGCGTGGTTCTACGCTCAGGATCTGGAAGGCATCGGAAACTATTTCCGGGTACAGTCCAAAGAGGAACTGATGCATGCTGATAAAATGTTCGATTACGTCAACGATATAGGAGGAAAGATTATCCTCAACGAGATACCAAAACCTCCGCACGAATTCTCAAACGCACAGGAGATTTTCGAAAAAGCCCTGGATCACGAGAGGCTGGTAACCAGAAGTATCTTCAACA
Organism: Bacteroidota bacterium; assembly: GCA_037033105.1. Lineage (GTDB taxonomy): Bacteria > Bacteroidota > Bacteroidia > Flavobacteriales > Weeksellaceae > Epilithonimonas. The sequence goes on along the minus strand of JAZBLF010000002.1, from coordinate 320,851 downwards.
TCGTGAAGGCGGCCAATGATGAGAGCGATTTTGCAACAACCAGTTTTCTGCAATGGTTCATCAATGAGCAGGTAGAGGAGGAGGCAAGCGCTTCGCTTTTGGTAACTAAAATCAAAATGGTGAAAGACAATCCTTCTGCATTATACCTTTTTGATCAGGAATTGGCGCAGAGAGTTTTTGTGCCGGCAGCCAACTAATTCTTCCTCAAACCATGAAAAAACTAATAACCCTGTGTGTGTTGATATCTGTAAAGATGTTTTCACAGAATTATGCTGTCTCAGAGATTCCGGAAGAACTTAAAAAAGATGCCAATGCTGTCGTACGAAAAAACTTTTCCCAATATACTGTCAATTCTGTAGATGACCTGGACATCACAGATACAGAAGTTCTGACGATCCTCAACAAAGCGGGCGAAAAGTATTCCCGTGTTTATATCCCATTCAACAAAACACTGCGCATCGGCGATGTTAAAATTAAGATTTATAACAGCGAAGGCAAGGTGACCAAGACCTATTCCAAGAGCGACCTGCAGGATGTCAGTCATAGCGGGCAGTCTGAGCTGTATGGTGACGACCGCGTTTTGTACACCAATATTGTAGGTATGTCGTATCCTTACACGCTCGAGATTCAGTATAAGGCAAGTACAAGCAATACTGTGTTTTTACCGACTATTTCTCCATTTTATGATTTTAATGTTTCTATAGAGAATTCCGGGATAGAGATCCTCAACAAATCGGGCATCAAACTGAGAAAGAAAATCACAGAAAATTCTTACGCAAAAACTGAGGTTTCCGGTGATGATAACCATCTTTTTGTAGCTTACAAAAACGTACCTGCGATCAATGATGAGAAGTATTCTCCAAGTATGTCCGTCGTCCTGCCGAAATCGGAATTTGCGCTGGATCAATTTAGTCTTGAGGGGAAAAAGGGCAATTTTACAAGCTGGGCAGATTTCGGGAAATGGTACAATACACTTCTGGATCCAGTTTCTCAGATTACACCCGAGATTCAGCAGGAAGTTAATTCACTTAACTTAAAAGGTTCTACGGAGGAAAAAGTGAAAACGATCTACCAGTATATGCAGAGCAAAACGCGTTATGTCAATATCTCGATAGGCATTGGCGGATGGCAGCCGATGTCTGCGGATGCTGTGCGGAAGAAAGGCTATGGCGACTGCAAGGCACTCACCAATTATATGCGTGTACTGTTGAAAGCAGCCGGCATTCCATCCTATTATTCTGTCATTTATATGGATGCTACGCCAAAGATTTTTGATAAGGATTTTCCGAAAATGGATGGCAATCACGTGATTCTCTGCGTACCGACGGAGAAAGGAAATATCTGGCTGGAGAATACCTCGCAGAAAATTGCATTTGACCATCTGGGCTACAGAACAATGGACAGAAACGTGATGATGGTGAAGGATAACACTGTAGAAATCCTGGATACTCCAAAATCACTGGCAGAAAACAACAGAGAGATCCTGCGGATAAAAGCCACGATTTCTGCTGACAATACATTGGACGTTCTTTCTAAGTTTTCCTATATGGGCGGCAGTTACGATCTGCTGATGCCCATTTTATCATTAACGCCTGCAGAGCAAAAGGATGCGCTGAAACACCTTTATGACAATCTTCAGTTTTCTGCTATAGACCTTCAAAATGTGACCAATGACAGAAATAATGCGCAGATCGATTTTGATTTGAACTTCAAAGCAGTCAACTACTCCAAATCTCTGGGTTCCGACATTTACTTTAAAGCCATTCCTTTTATCGATTCCGATTTTTATCTGGAAAATACAGACAGAAAATTACCGATAGAAATCCCTTTCGGTTTCACGGACGATTACGAAATAGAATACACCATCCCGGCAACACACAAGTTTTCCGAAACAATTGCACCCGTAAAAATAGAATCCGAATTCGGAAGCTTTTCTATGGAGTTTATTCCGCAGGATAAAAAATTACTTGTCAGAAGAAAGTTCCTGCTGAAGAAAGGAACCTTTCCTGCCGATAAAATTGCAGATTATATCAATTTCCGAAAAAAAACCAATAAGGTAGACCATACCAAAATTCTGATTACCGCATTATAACCAACCAATGAAAACTAAAATTTTACAATTATTAACTGTCACTCTGGCATTGCCCATTTTTGCACAGTACAAATTTCTCGATCTTCCAAAACTGGACATAGAAGATCTGAAAACCACTTCCTATTCCAAAAATGCTGCTGAGCCTGCTGAGGTGCTCTACAAAACCTACCATTATTATATTACGGAAGGAGAGCTGCATCTGGACGTCATCAGCAGAGTCAAGATTTATAAAAAAGATGATGCTAAAAAGTTTCTGGAAGAGGAGATCTATACGCGCCAGGGAAGCAATAATACCAATGAAAAGATTACCTCTTTGAAAGTGAATACTTACAATTTGGTAGATGGCAAAATTGCCGCAACACAAGTAGATAAAAATTCCAAATACAAATCCAAAGAAAACAAAAACTACAGTGTCACCAAATTTGCCTTCGAAAATGTAAAGGATGGCTCTGTCGTAGAATATAAATACTCCATATTATCGCCGTTTATGTACGTGATTCCAAAGGTGATGATAGAGGATGAAGTGCCGATACGCTATTTCGAATACGTATTTGATGCACCAATATATTACGGATACAACGTCAATTACAAAGGCGAACTGAAACCGTTTAAGCAGGAAGTTGCAGACAAAATGCTTTATGGCTCAGACAGCAGAACTTACCGTTTTGCTTACAAAAATATTGCAGCTTACAAAGACGAAAAATATGTCAACAATATCGAAAATTACAGAACTTCTGTCCGTTTTGAACTCAATTCTACCAATTTTCCTATGACTGGTGGCAATCTTCACGATGGTTCGATGAGCGGTGGTTTCAAATCTTATGGTGTGAGCTGGCAGGATATCAGAAAGCAGCTGTATGACGATGAGAATTTTGGCGATGAGCTGAAACGGAATAACCTCGTAAAAGAAATTCTGCCCGAGGAGATCAAATCTATCAAAAATGAAGCGGAAAGAGCGGCCGCAGTGCTGAAATTTACCCAAAGCAAATACAGCTGGGACGGGGAATATTCTGCTTTCACGGACAAAGGGCTCAAGAATCTCATCAGCACAAAACTGGGTAATTCTGCAGAGATCAATCTTCTCTTGATTTTATTAATGAGAAGCGCCAACTTAAATGCAGAACCCGTTCTTCTTTCTACAGTGGGCCGCGGAATTCTTACCAGTTATTCGCCCAGTATCGGAATGCTGAACTATGTTTTGGCTTCTGTAGATTTTGATGGGAAATTTACACTGTATGATGCCACTTCCAAGATGACAACACCAAACATCATCCGTCCTGCAGCGCTCAATTATTACGGATTTGTGATGACGAAAACCGAGGCCAAACAGATCAATGTGCTGTGTCCTCAAAAAAGTGTGACTTATCTTACCGTAGACGCCAAACTGAATCCGGACGGCACTTTTGGCGGTAGTTTTTCCGATAGAGATACCATGCTTTATGCAATGATGAACAATGAAAGGCACGACGAAAACAAGACCGAATATCAAAACACCTATTATAAAGAAAGATACAAATTCCCTTACACAAACATCAAATCTGGCGTTACGGAGAAAGGTGATTTCCAGACCAGTTTCGATTTTGATTCCGATAGTTTTGTAGATGGCATCGGGAACAAGCTGGTTTTCAATCCGCTTCTCTTTTTATTCAACAAATCCCACGAGTTTGATCAGACAGACGAACGCAGATCGCCGATAGAACTGTACACAGGTTATGACAAAATTAAAAAAGTAACAATCACTCTGCCGGACGGCTATGTTTTTGAAAACGTACCGAAATCTAAAAAATTCCGGACAGAAGACAGCGCAATTCAGTATGTTTACAAAGTGACGCAGGAAGGCAACAAACTGACTGTAGAAACGACCACAACGGTAGAAGATCCCGTTTATCCGAAAGAATATTATCCGGCGTTCAAACAGATTTTTGATAATATTACAAAAATGGAAGGCCAGGTTGTAACCGCCGTTAAAAAGTAAAAAGACAAAATCCCAAGATCTATTTCTTGGGATTTTTTTTGTTTATTCTATCAGTCTATTTCTTTAAGTTTAAATATAAATCACATCCGTTTTCAAAACTTTTTTTCCAAATTTTTCCAGTTTTTCCTGATAGAGTTCAACCTGTTTCTGGTCTTTTTCCTTCTCACTTCCTGTTTTGAAATCTACGATGATAAAGCCGTTCACCGTTTTAATTAATCTATCCGGGCGGTAAGTTTTGGAATTGCCGTCTTCCAAAGAAAGCATATCTCTTTCATTAATGATAATCAGGTTTTCCTCAAAATAAGACGCATAATCAGGATTATTAACTGTGTTGTCAATACGTTCCAGAATCGATGCTTTTTCCTCAGCTGTAATCGTACCTTCTAATAGGTAAGAATTTAAAACTTTAAGAACATCTTTTTTTGTTTTGATTTTGGATAGGATTTCGTGCGTGAAAATACCCATTCTCACGTGTTCGACACGATTTTGGTAATTTTTGGATGAGGTCGCAATCTCAATGTTCGACGCTTTCTCCGTTTTTTGGGAAATCGAAGTGATATTCTCGGATACGTATTCTTTTTTCTCCTTAATTTTTTGCTTTTTTAATGATTCTGTAGAGACTTCATAAACATCAAAAGAATCCAGTAATTCGCCATTTTCTACAGGTTGAAATTGGCTCGCGAAGTCAAATAATTCCAGGTGATTGGCAGATTTATTCGGCTTTTCAAGATAGAAAAAAAGTTGTTCCACAGGCCGCGTGGTCGCTACATATTGTATACAGAATCGGTCGATTTTATTTCGGTAAGAATTAATCAGATTAAAACCTGCCAGTTCTTCATCATACCTTTCCAACTCGGGAGAAAACTGATTCAAAATCACGGTTTTCAGTGCATCCTCACTCCCGAGGTCAAACCATTCCGAGAATTTTTTGTCACTGTTTTCGTTCCGCATCGGGATAAAAACGATGGGGAATTCCAGACCTTTCGCTTTATGAATCGTCATAATTTGTATCGCATCCACATTTTCACTCGCCTGAATACTGATTTTCGACGCTTCATCATCCCAATATTTCAGAAATTCTTTCAGGGTTGCGCCCGTGTTCTGCGTGTAATTATGAAGCATTTCCAGAAAATTCAGCAAGAAATCGGTTTCTTTATTTTCAACCGAGAATTCGTGGACGTAATATTCGATAAAATTATAAAGATTAAGCTGCGGAATGTCTTTCTGAATCAGCGTTACATTATATTTTTCGTTGATAAAATCCTCAATGTCTTTTTTATTTTCAAACTTCAAAATCTCTTTAATTTCCGAAGTGAAATCCATCATTGTAATTCTTCCCGAAACATTCAGGAAATACATCATTTTGACCAAAAACTGACGGTTTTTCGGAACCAGATTCCATTTCAAAAACTCAACCAAAGCTTTTATGGTAAATGCCAAATCGAGGGTCAGGCCTTTCTCGGAAATCGTTTTGATGTAGGTGTCTTTTCCTTTATAACTGACTTTCAGGTTTCCCAAAAGCTGGGAATAGTTGAAGATGTCAGAGTTGCCGCGGCAAAGGATCGTAATGTCGGAAAAGTCAAAGCCGTTATCCAGACTTTCCTGGATGTCATTCTGCATTTTCGCAACTGTCTCCCCGTAGAAGTTATCTTTGGTAGAGTTCTCCAGCAGATGGATTTTTACCCGGCCGCCCAGTTCTGATTTGGATTCCTGCAGGGCGTTGATTCCAAAAATGTTCTGATGCTGCTCATTGAGATCTCCCGACATAAAGCCGTACAGTTTATTGTTAAAATCAACAATATTCCGGGCACTTCGCCAGTTGAAGCCCAGGATTTCCGCCGTTGCAAATTTTGGTGTGATTTCTTTTTGATTGATAATGTTCAGCATCAGTTCACTCTCGCCGCCGCGAAACCGGTAGATGCTCTGTTTTGGGTCGCCTACGATGGTGAAACTGGTGTCGTCAGACGTGATGCTGTTGTCTCTGAGAGGCAGGAAATTCTGCCATTGCATTGTAGAAGTATCCTGGAATTCGTCAAAGAAATAATGCTGAAACTGCGTCCCGACTTTTTCGTAAATAAAAGCGGAAGGCTCATTTTTAAGATTTTCATTGATCAGAATATTAAACTTCGACAGCAGAACTAAATCGTTCTCTTCCTCGATTTCCAATAGTTTTTTCTGAATATCGGCGTTTACTTTTAAAGGGAGAATTGCCTGCAGAATCCTCTCTTTTTTCTGAGAAGTGATATGCAGGTCTATAATTGTCCGCCTCCACGATATCAGCTGTGGCAAAATATCCTGAATGTCTGCCTGCTTGTTTTTTCCTTTTGTAGAAGCGCCTTTGAGGAAAGTTTCCAATTTCGAATCTTCCGATGTGGTAGGAAAAGGGAATTTTTTATCCTTAATTTTATGAAACTCCAGGATGTTTTGGAAAAATCCGCCGATTCCGCTTTTGCCGCCCGCAAAATCCTCAATCTCAATATTCCTGTTTTTGATCAGATCTAAAGCTTTCTTGGTAATTTCAAGTGATTCTGATTTTAAGTTTTTAAGGGTTTCTCGCAGCTCGTTTTTCTTATTTTCATAAGCTTCCCATTCAAAATCTTTGTTGGACTGAAGTGGCTGATAATGGACATCGCTCACAAATTTCTTTGCCGAATTATAAAGGGTCTGATTGAGGTTTACACGTTCATTGTTGTCCAGATTATAATTAATGAAATCCATAAAAGCGTCGGAAACCGTTTCGTCCTCACCGATTTCGTCCAGCATCTTGTCGACAGCTTCGATCAGATAGGGTTCCGGCTGAATTTCCAGATTGAAGTTCTGAGCCAATCCCAGTTCATACGAAAAACTCTTTACGAGCCTGGAGTTGAATTTATCAATAGTTCCGATATTCAAAGTAGAGTAGTGGTGCAGAATATAATCCAGAACCTTCTGTGAGCGGTAGTGCAAATCATCCAGCGTAATTTTGTAGCCTTGCAACGCCAATGCCTCCTGAACATTCTTCAGGTCGCGATTTTCGGAATAATGGTCTTTCACAAATTCGCCGAGATAGAACAGGATTCTCTCCTTCATTTCTTTGGCCGCTTTGTTGGTGAAAGTGAGTGCCAGAATGGTTCGGATCGCATCTGACTGGTTTGGAAAGCGAAGACAGATCATCAGTAAACTCTGCACCAGGCGGTATGTCTTGCCGGAGCCGGCAGAAGCGTTGATGACGGTGTATGTGTTTTGCATCCTTATATAATAGGTTTAGGAAGCAATTTACAAAATAGTTTTAAGAATTTTAATCTATCTCAACATCATAATCCAGACGGAAAGATTTCCTGTGGTGGATTGTAGTTCCAAATTTTTTCAAACCTTTTTGATGTGTTTTTGTACAATATCCGAAATTGGTGTTCCACCCATACTCCGGAAATTCGTCGTGGAGCTTGATCATCAGGTTATCACGGTAATTTTTTGCGATGATAGATGCGGCGGCTATTGAAAGAAACTTGCTGTCGCCTTTTATGATGCAGTGGTGCGGTGTAAAGTTGTAGGGATGGAATCTGTTACCGTCTACAAGGATGAGTTCCGGTCTGCTTTTCAGCTGATCCAAAGCTAAATGCATTGCGTGGATGCTGGCGTTAAGGATGTTGTGCTTGTCTATAAACTCCGGAGAAAGTTCTGCAATGGCGAAATCTACAGCATTTTCTCTTATATATAGGTCTAGATTCTGGCGGGTTTTAAAATTTAACGTTTTAGAATCATTAACTAAATTTTGCTTAAAATTTTTGTTAACAATAACTGCTGCTGCTACTACCGGCCCCGACAAGCATCCTCTTCCAACCTCGTCGCATCCCGCTTCTAAAAGCGACTTTGAAAATTTTTTTAGTAATGGCATAATAAAAATTACTTGTCAAAGTTATAGAATTAGTAAACTTTACATAATACAATTAACAAATTTTTAACAATTTGTGTTGTATATATTAATAAAGTTTTGCATTTTTGTTTATTGAAAAATTTGATTTGATATGAAAAAATTAACAACAAGCGTTTTAGCAGTGGTTCTTTCGTCGTCTTTTGCAATGGTTTCGGCGCAAACGGTAAGAGATACTGTAAAAACAACCCAAATTGAAGAAGTTGTAATAACTGGCGCTTTGGGTATTAAAAAGACAGCTGATGCTACAACCAGTGCACAACAGGTAGTTGGTGCTAAGGAATTAAATCAAGCTGCTGCACCTAGTGCAATACAAGCGTTAACAGGTAAAGTATCTGGACTAAAAATTACAAATACTAATAGTTCAGTAAGTCCTGATTACAACATCGTATTGAGAGGCGCAAAATCTGTAACAGGCGATAATCAAGCTTTAGTCGTTATTGATAACTCTATTTCAACAGCAGCTATTCTCGGAGCTTTACCTCCAGAAGCTATTGAAAGCGTGAACGTTATTAAAGGTTTACAAGGGTCTGCACTTTATGGATCCCAAGGTGTAAATGGAGTTATTATTGTAACAACTAAAAGAGGAAGCAAATCTGAAAAAGTTACATTTAACTTAACTTCTGCTATTGAAGTAAGCCAGGCGTTTAAATTACCTATAGTTCAAAGACAATATGGTAAAGGCGTGCAAGATGAAAGTTGGAGTTCTGAAGATTATGGTGGTACAAACTATGTACCGTGGGAAAATACTTCTTGGGGACCTTCCTACAGTGGGGCTTTGGGTGGGCAGATGGTACCAACTGGTCTTCCTCAAGCCAATGGTCAATATATTATGGGTAGATATGCACCTGTTAAAGATCATTTCTCTAAATTCTTTGAAAACGGTGTTAGTTTTCAAAATGGTTTAAGTATTAATGTTGGTGGACCAGATTCCTATGCATTTCTATCAATGAATAGATTGGATAATGATTTTGTAGTTGCTGGTGATAAACTTAAACAAAATAATTTCTTATTCAAAGGCGGTAAAAAATTTGATAAATTAAGAATTGATGGACAATTTAATTATCTTAGTAGGGTTGTAAATCAAACAAACGGAGGATTGTACGACGATATTTTACAAACGCCAACAACAAACGACTTTAGAGTTTATAGAAATTCAGGTTTCGCGGGCTATCTGACACCTTATGCTGTAAATCCTTATTGGAGTATTCAAAACGAAAGATTGAATTCCACTCGAGAATATATAAATGGTATTGTTTCTTTGCAATATGATTTTAATAAGAACATCAATGTAAGTTATACAGGAAATCTTAGTATATCTAAAACCGAAGAAGAAAATCATAATAATGGGTTTAAAGATGTAATAACTTATGCTGACCCAAATGTCGCGATACCTACTGGTGTTGCTTCTTATTACTATAACAGAAATTATACAGATAGAAGATATTATGGAGATTTGATGTTGAATTTTGATTATGATTTAACTGATGACCTAAATCTAAAAGTTAACTTAGGTAATAATATTCAAGATAGAGAATATAACGCTAGATCCGTAGGAGGATCGGGATTAATAATTCCGGGATGGTATAGTGTTAATAACGTTAGCTCACTTGCTCTTCCTACAGATACTGCTGCGAAAGAGGATGGAGGAACTATGGACAATTATAATCGTAAAATTAGAAGTTTTGCATTTTTTGGCAACTTAGATTTAGCATATAAAGATTTTCTATTTTTGAATGGAACATATAGATATGAGCAAAGTTCATTATTTTCTACAAACATAGCTGGACAATTTGATAATAAACCATATCCGTATTATTCTGCAGGTTTATCTTTCATTCCTACAAAAGCTTTTGATTTTGGAGGTAATGTATTGACTTATATGAAAATCGCACCAAGTTATTCAAGGGTAGGTAATGCTAATTTAGGAGTTTACTCAGTAAACCCTACAGCAAATGTAGCTTCAGGATTCCCTTTTAATGTTCCTTCTTATACTTTAAATACATCGCTAACAAATGCAACTGTAAAGCCTGAATATTTTTCAAGTATTGAATTGAACGCAATGTTAGGATTTTTCAATGATCGAATTACTTTGGAAGGTTCAGTTTATCAATCAACAACAGATGATTTAATTGTTTCATCATCTCCTTCAAGTACTTCAGGGTTATCAACATACACTAGCAATATTGGAAGCTCAAAAACTAAAGGGTTTGATATTGATTTGGGACTTACACCTATTAAAACGCAGAATTTTACATGGAATTTGCATGCATATTTCTCCAAGTCAGAAACTGTGTTAGAGTCTCTAAGTAACGGTGCTTCTCAATTGGCAATGTTTACATATACTTCACCTGCAATTGGTGTATCTGCTGTAGTAGGAGAGAATCTTTATTCTTTTGTTGGTTCAACATATGTGAAAGATCCTAATGGTAATATTGTTGTAGGTGCAAACGGTGTGCCTCTCGTTAATTCTGCTCTATCGGTTTTAGGTAATGTAAATCCTGATTACACAATGGGACTTACTACATCTTTCAAGTATAAAGGATTATCGCTTTCTGCAGTTATGGACTATAGAAAAGGAGGACAATTTGTTTCATTTACCAAAGGTTTGTTAGCATTTACAGGTGGTCTTGAACAGACTGCAAATCAGCCAAGAGAAGACGGCTATGTTGTGCCAAATTCAGTTCAATTAGTAGGTGGACAATATGTTACCAATACTACTGCAGTCTACTCGGCTGACTATTCAGGTGTTGTGACTTATTGGACAGGTAATAACTTCAGAAGAACGGGAGAAAATCTAATCGTAGATGCAACTTTCTTTAAAGTAAGAGAAATTGCATTGAGTTATGATCTTCCAAAATCAGTTTTACAGTCTACATTTGTTAATGGAATAACTTTAAGTTTATATGCAAGAAATCCAATCGCAATTTATGCGAAGAGTAATAGAAACTTTGCAGATCCAGAAACTTCTAATAGAACTGGTAACTTATCTGGAATTGCTGACACAAACCAATATCCGACTACAAGAGTATTTGGATTTAAATTAAATGCAACTTTCTAAAATTAAAAAAATGAAAAATAAATTAATATTAATGGCATTATCGGCTACTTTGTTTGGTAGTATATCGTGTAATGATTTTTTAGATACGAATGTCGATCCGGATAGGGCAGATGCTAATTTGCTCACTCCAAACTATGTTTTCCCCGGTGCTGTAACTGGATCTCATGCTATTCAGGCTAGAAATTTGAATGCTTTTGCTGGCGTACAAATGAATAGTTTAGCAGGTAATTCTTACGCATTTGGTACTCCGTTTATTGATGATTACACACCTAACGTTACATCGGGTTATAATGCCACGATTTGGGATACACTGTTTCGTAATGTCACCAATTTTCAGACAATTATTGATTTTAATGACACAACAGGTCAATATGCTAAATTTAAAGCAATGTCAATGATTATGAAAGCTTATTATGTGCAGATTCTAACGGACTTATACGGAGATATGCCTTACTCAGAAGCTTTCAAAAGAGATCTGAATCGAACTCCAAAATACGATAAAGGCGAAGATATTTATAAAGCTTCAATTGCAGAATTGGAAGGCGCAGTTCAATTGATCACTTCTGGTGCAGGAACTAGTCCTGGTAGTGCAGACATTGTTTTTGCTGGAGATATGGCAAAATGGACTTCTTTTGCGAATGCTATTAAATTAAGATATTTGGTTAGAATGTCTAATGTAACAGGCGAAATGGCTACATACAGAGATCAAAAATTAGCTACTCTTGCAGGTGCAACATTTCCACTTACTGATGTAACTGTAAATCCTGGATATTCTTCTGCAAGTGATACAAAGCAAAATCCGTTTACCAATTATTGGATCGTTCTTAGTTCTGGAGCTAGACCTGTAACTGGTAACCAAGGCTATAACTTATATACTGCCTCTGAGCATATTGCTTTATCTTTGAATGGTAATTTAAGAAATATACCTACAACTGTGGGCACTACTGTAACTTGGGCACCTTATAACGATCCTAGAGATGTTTATCAGAAATTCAATGGGATAAAAGATGGTAGAAGAGGCAGAATGTTTACATTGATAACTCCACCTGCAGGTAATGCTGCTACAGAACCAACTGTAGAAGGTGTAAGACAAGGCGCTACTCCAGGTCAGCCAGGTGCTGAAGCTGGTAGAACAGCAAACACAGTATCTAGATTTGGTCTAGGGCTAATTGTAGGAAATAATCCCGCAGTTACATCAACAACCCCTGCAAATATTGTTGCAGCTGCTTCAGCAAAATCCGGTGTCTTATTATCTAGAGCTGAAACAGAATTTTTACTTGCAGAAGCTGCACTTAGATATCCTGCAGTTGTTGCAGGTGCACAAGTGCATTTTGAAACTGGAATTACAGCTTCCTATACTTATCTAGGAGCAACAGGTGCTGCAACTTATATCACTAGTATAAACGCAGTTCCAAAATTAGGCTGGACTGGTTCTAATGACAATAAAATTGAAGCTATTATGACTCAGAAATGGATTGCTTTAACTGGTATTAATCCAGAACAATCATTCTTTGATTATACTAGAACTGGATATCCTGTAACACCACTACCAACTATTGCTACTGGTACAGTAAAGCCAAACAGATTGATATACCCTACTTCAGAATATGCATCGAACGGTAATAATGTTCCGAACATGACGGCGGCTGATGTTTTTTCTAAAAATAAATTTACTCCATTCTGGGCTAGATAATTTTTAGTTAAATCTATTTACATAAAAACCGACTCAATTTTTTGAGTCGGTTTTTGCTTTTTTGATGGATTGACAGACAATATAAGTTTGTATATTTGAATTAATTCTTCATTTAGTTATCATGATCGTATTTCACTTTCAGTAGAAATTGAATTTATATATGAAAAAAATATTCTTACTAATTGCTTTTCTCTTTCTTCAGGCATTCTTAAAAGCCCAGTTGGATTTAGAACATTGGTTTCCTCCTATTTATAGTACAGGTGCAAGTATAGATAGTTCCATTGTATCACTTTCTACAGATAAGACTACGCCGTTTAAAGTGTATATTTATAACGGTAGTGATTTAATAGATACTGTAACGCTTGATAAATCAAATCCAATAGAATACGATTTGGTACTTGCAAATAGCATACAATCTGTTTATACTTCCTTCGTAGGAGATACAATGGTCCCGCTGGATAAGGGATTACACTTGGTAGGAGAAAATAGTTTTTATGCAAATCTTAAATATGTCGGTATAAATACCGAAATTATTTCTTCTAAAGGAAAAAGTGCATTAGGAAAGTCATTTTTTATTGTCAATGATCAAAATATCCTCAATGGTAGTTTTAATTCTGGTCCTATGAACTATCAGGCTAGTATAACGGCGTATTCTGACAACACAAAAATTAAAATATCCGGCTACGATACCGGGTTGACTTTTACAGATGGTTCTAAAAACAGTGAAATTAATATAACGTTAAATAAAAATCAATCATATATCGTTGCAGCATTAAAGAAGGACAATACTACAACTTCTTTTAATGATTATTCTGATCCGCATCTTATTGGTGCATCTATTATTTCAGATAAACCAATCATTTTAAATAATGGAAACCTACTTAGTCAGGATGCAGCTGTTGAAGGTGGAAGCGTCAATATAGATCAAAGTATGCCACTTGCCAAATTGGGTAAAGAGTATCTGATAGTCAACGGGATGGCTGATGGTAAATATTTTACTGAAAAATCAATAATTGTTGCGACAGAAGATAATACACAGGTTTTTTTTAACGATGAAACCAGTCCGCTTTTCACTCTAAATAAGGGAGAACATTATATTGGACCCTACCAGCTTGATAAAAAATTTATTGATGGATTGGAACCGTCTTTTACTAACGAAGAAGGCAGACCTATACCAACGTCATCAATGTATATTAAAGCATCTAAACCCATATATTGTTATCAGCTTTTAGCTACTTTTTATGACAAGCCAATTGATCCTAGGGGTTATGAATACAAGGTACAAAAAACAAGTGCCATGCTTTTTTCATATCCCTTAGATAAAGAATATCAAGTAAAAAATGTTACAATACCATTTATAGATGATATCGGTGGTCAAGAAATGAGAAGCAAACTTTCTATTAAAACTGAAAAAAATACCAACTTAAAAATTAATGGTGTACAAGTTTTGGGAGGAACTGACATTATTGGCAAACCAGGATGGGTTTATCATACCATTCAGAATTCTAAAGGGAATTTGACTGTAGAATCAGACAAAAGTTTAAATATTGATTTTATTGGTGGTACGACCAAAGCATATTCCTCGACGTACTCGGGCTATGCAGGTAGTGTAGTTAGCTATAGCAATGATCCATATGTAACGCTTAATGGAAACTGTATCGAAGAAGGCCTAATATTAAAACTTAACAATACAGATTTCGATAAAATACAATGGCAGAAGGATGGTGTTGATATTCCTGGAGCTAATTCAGCGACATATATTCCATTAGATGAAGGAATATATTCCTGCGTTTTAACTTACTCAGGAATTACTTTTAAAACCAATAGTTTTAATATCGCTCATTGCCCTTACACAGTTGTAGATAAGGATTTTGGAAAAATTTGTGATGACTTATCAATTTTAGTCAAGTTTTCTCCACCAAATGAAAGCCAAACCATTACTAGATTGGAGATACTTGCCCAACCTTTTAATGGGAGAGTTTCTGTAGATAATCTGAAATTAACTTATCTCCCAAATATCGATTTTACAGGCGATGACAGATTTGTTTACAGAATTTGTACCGCAACTTCAAGTTTGTGCGAAACGGTAAAAGCGACTATTGTCGTGAACGAAAAACCTAAAGCAGAAATAATTTCTGAGCTGTATCCAATTTCTGAATCCGGTGGACTTGGAAAATATAACCTTACAGAATCAATTATAAATCAGGGGACAGAAAAATATGATTTTTATGAAGATGCTGACCTGAAAAAATTGATACAAATTCCTGAGTCTTTTGAAACGAATCTTTTAAAAGCGTTTGTCAAGATTTCTTCGCCATCAGGATGTTTTATTGTAAAAGAAATTAAACTTCTTGTCTTAGAAGAAAGTATAACACTTACCAATTTTCTTTCACCCAATGGAGATGGCGTGAATGACGTTTGGGATTACTCAAAAATGGCAGGATACTCAGATTTGGAAATTCTTGTCTATAATAAATTTGGAAGTAAAGTATTCCAGCACTCCCCAACTACTTCTAACTATAGCTGGAACGGAAAGGATGAATCAGGTAAAGTATTACCTACAAACAGTTATTGGGCAGTACTTAAATGGAAAAATTCCAGAACCGGTAATCCACTTATAAAACAGATGTGGATTCTTCTGAAAAACAGATAGAATTTTCAACAAAATAAAACTCCATCTCAAATTATGAAATGGAGTTTTATATTTTATAATAATTTTGAAGCTATTTCCCAAACAACCCACCGCCCATTCCTGGCATATTCGGCATTTTGCTCATCATTTGCATCATTTGCTTCCCTTGTGGGCCTTGCATCATCTTCATCATTTTTCCCATTTGGTCAAATTGTTTCATTAATGCATTGACGTCTTCAATTTTTCTTCCGGCACCTTTAGCAATTCTCTGCTTTCTAGGTGTGTTGATGATAGACGGACGTCTTCTCTCATCTGGCGTCATAGACTGGATAATCGCTTCAATATGTTTAAAAGCATCATCATTGATGTCCACATCTTTGATTGCTTTTCCGACTCCTGGGATCATTCCCATCAAGTCCTTCATGTTACCCATCTTTTTGATTTGATGAATCTGTTTCAGGAAATCATCAAAACCAAATTCATTTTTGGCAATCTTCTTATGAAGTTTTTTCGCTTCCTCTTCATCAAATTGTTCCTGAGCTCTTTCCACCAAGGAAACGACATCTCCCATTCCAAGGATTCTGTCCGCCATCCTTTCCGGATAGAAAAGATCCAAAGCCTCCATTTTTTCTCCAGTTGAGATAAATTTGATTGGCTTCTCTACAACAGAACGAATCGTCAAAGCCGCTCCACCTCGCGTATCACCATCCAATTTCGTAAGAACCACACCGTCGAAGTTCAAGACATCGTTGAAGGTTTTCGCTGTATTCACCGCATCCTGACCCGTCATAGAATCTACAACAAACAAAGTCTCATTCGGTTGGATTGTGCTATGAACAGACTTTATCTCGATCATCATCTGCTCATCAATTGCCAAACGTCCGGCTGTATCCACAATCACCGTATCAAAACCATTTGATTTTGCATAATTGATAGCGTTTTCTGCGATAGAAGTTGGATTTTTATTTTCAAGTTCCGTGTAAACTTCAACATTGATCTGTCCACCCAAAACTTTCAACTGATCGATTGCCGCAGGTCTGTAAACGTCACAAGCGACCAAAAGTGGTTTTTTGCTGCGTTTTTGTTTCAGATAATTGGCCAATTTCCCAGAGAACGTCGTTTTCCCGGAACCTTGTAGCCCGGCAATCAAAATAACGCTTGGTTTCCCGGAAAGGTTAATGCCTTCCTGACTTCCACCCATCAATTCCACCAACTCGTCGTGCACGATTTTCGTCATCAACTGTCCCGGCGTAAGAGACGTCAGAACGTTTTGTCCCAGCGCTTTATCCTGCACACGTTTCGTAAGATCCTTTGCAACTTTGTAGTTCACATCGGCATCTACGAGTGCACGTCGGATTTCTTTTACAGTTTCAGCAACGTTGATTTCCGAGATCTTTCCGCGGCCGGAAATATTATGAAGCGCCTTATCTAGCTTATCTTGTAAACTGTTGAACATAACTTTTGTAATATTAAGGTTGCAAAAATAAGAAAATTTACGCAAAGGAAATAGTCTTAGCTGTCACTTATCGATCATCATTTATCATTTATTTTATTTGGGCAGCTTTATCCGCCTTCCACTCCCAATCTTTTTTGCAGACGACTTCAGTTTAATTAGAAATTGAGTCCACGCAAAAAAGGATTTCCGTTCAAGTCGGGCTGCAGATTCAAGATAAAAGGAATCTTGTCTGAATGTATAATGTTTGTTTTTTAAAGTCGGTTCGATTTAGGGATTTTTAATTACAAATAAGGCCTTGTACAGGCGACCTGTTAATAGAAATTAATTTGCCAATGTATTTAAGCTTAAGAGGAGCTACCTGTAAAGACATTCATTTATAATGAGAATGTAGATCGTATGTATTCAGAATGTTTAATTACTTAACGATCAATAATTTTCACAGATATATTTCAAAATAAACAGATTTTCGATTTTCCTCATACTATTAACAGGTCGCTCCTACGGAGCTTTCCTTGCTTTGATGATTGGGTTTCTATTAACAGGTTACCGCCCTGCGGTTTAGATTTACAATGGGATTATTGTCCGTAATTGGATAGATTTGATTTACGTTTCTAAACTTCAACACATAAACTTCCATCATCCAAACCCTGACTTCAAACTTAAAATGTTTACTTTTGCAAAAATCAAATTTTGGAAGACAAGCAAAATAATCCTTCAAATGCATTGCGGAAATATGGGAAATATTCTTCCGTAGTTTTCCAAATGCTGTTCATCATCGGGATTTCATTTTGGGGCGGACACCAGTTGGATCTGTATTTCGAAACCGGCTCCAATGTTTTGGTTTTGGTCATTGGGCTCAGCGGACTTTGCCTGTCGTTATACACCACTTTGAAAAGACTCGAAGTTTTAAATAAAGAAGAAAATGAAGAACAAAAGTAATATCGTCATCAGTGTCCTTTTTTTCCTGACATTCATTATTCATTTTGCAGTTTGGAAGTTCGTTTTCCATCTGGATGAAGTGATGATTATCAAGTTTTATCTATTCCTGAGTGTGATTTTTATGATGATGATAACGCTGCTTTTGATCATCCACAGAACTTTTCCACAATTTGTAGGAATGTCTGTGATAGGACTGATTTTGGTGAAGTTCGGATTGATGTATATGATCAGGAATAAGCTTCATTTTGAGGCAGTTCCGAATTTTAAATTTCATTTTATCATTCCGTATTTTGTTCTCACTGCACTGCTTACCTATTATGCAATACAGTTAATTAATTATGACAAAAAACAGTAAATTAATTCTTCAAAAGAGAAAAAATAGTCTATTTTTGCAAAACGAAAAAAAAATCTATCGATGCTAAAGAAAACAGCAATTTTATTTTACAGTTTATTCTTATTTACAACGGCTTTCGCTCAACACGAGACTGTTGAAAATCAGCATGGTAAATCTGTAACTGAAACGCCTGCACTTTCTGAAAAAGATGAGAGAGCAAATGTAGTTAAGGAATTTGTAGATCATCACATTTTGGATGCTCACGATGTCGCATTGATGGTAAAAGACGGTCACCACATCGGTTTCCCATTGCCTGTTATTATTTACGACGAAGGTTTTCATACCTTCATGAGTAATACAGAAGGTGTAGACGGCCACGAATTCATCCACGGTTCTCCGGTAGAAAGTGATGGTAAATTCTATACGCTTCACCACGAAAAAATCTACAGAACAGATGCTAAAGGAACTTTGACTTTAGATAAAGATCATCACCCAACTGAGAAAAGAGTTCTGGATTTGTCGATCACAAAAAGTGTTTTGGTGATTTTCTTAGTAGCAGTTTTGATGCTGGTGTTATTCGGAGGAATGGCTAGATCTTACAAGAAATCTTTGGTGCCATCAGGTGCTGCAAAATTCCTTGAACCATTGATTATTTTCATCAGAGACGATATTGCTATTCCAAACATCGGACATAAGTATAAGAGATTTATGGGTTATTTGTTAACTGTATTTTTCTTCATCTTATTCTTAAACGTTTTAGGTTTGATGCCTTTCGGGATCAACGTAACAGGTAATATTGCAATTACATTCTTCCTGGCAATCTTAACTTATTTGATCACCACTTTCTCAGGATCGAAAGATTACTGGAAACATATCTTCTGGATGCCGGGCGTGCCTGTACCAATGAAGTTTATTATGATGCCAATCGAATTGTTGGGGACTTTGACAAAACCATTTGCATTAATGATTCGTCTTTTTGCGAATATGACGGCTGGTCACATCGTTGTAATGACGTTGATCGGATCTATTTATATTTTCGAAAACTGGATCGCAGGTGTTGCATTCCCGTTCCTGACATTGGTTATTTATTTACTGGAAGTACTAGTGGCATTTTTGCAGGCTTATATTTTCACGATGCTTTCCGCTTTGTTTATCGGAATGGCGGTAGAAGAACATGAGCACGATCATAATCACGCTCATTAATTAAATTAGAATAAAACAATTTTTAAATTATATACATTATGGAAATTCCTAGAATTATTGGTGCAGGTCTTATTGTACTAGGTGTAGGTATCGGTCTTGGAAAAATTGGTGCTGCTGCTCTTGAAGCGATCGCTAGACAACCAGAGCAATCTGGAAAGATCCAAACTGCTATGCTTATTGCTGCTGCACTTGTAGAAGGTGTTGCTTTCGCTGCGTTGTTCGCATCATAAGCCAAAAAACAAACATTGTTACAGCGGTTGGCTGTAGCAATGTTTTATATTTAAAAATTTTCAAAAAAAATTAATCTAACGATATAATGGAATTACTTCATCAGTTTTCATCAGGATTGTTTATCATCCAGTCCATCATTTTTTTAGCTTTGCTTTTCTTACTAGGAAAGTTTGCCTGGAAACCAATTCTTAAATCAATAGACGAGAGAGAAACATCTATCATAGATGCTCTTAATCAAGCTAAATTGGCTAAGCAGGAAATGGCTCAGTTGAAAGAGGATAACGAAAGAATCCTTCGTGAAGCCAGAGCTGAGAGAGATGGTATCTTGAAAGAAGCTAGAGATATGAAAGATAAAATCGTAAATCAAGCTAAAGACAGTGCTAAAGTTGAAGGCGAAAAAATGATCGAAGCCGCTAGACAATCTATCCAGACTGAGAAAAATGCTGCTATGGCTGACATCAAAACTCAAATCGGAACGTTGTCTGTTAGCATCGCTGAAAATATCCTTAAAGAGAAATTGGACAACGATGGCGCGCAAAACGCTTTAGTAGAAAATCTTCTTAACAAATCTAACCTTAACTAATAAAGATGTTAACATCTAAAGTAGCTAAAAGATACGCTCAGGGTCTATTGGATTTCACGCAGGAGTCTGGTAACACAGATGCTGTTTTCGCTGAGATGAAGGATATTGTAAAAATAATGTCTTCTTCCAAAGAACTGAATCAGTTTGTGAACACGCCAATCATCGATGCAAAAAAGAAAGAAGCGATTGCTTTGGAGATTTTCAAAGATTTCTCTCAGGTTTCTAAGAACATCATCCGATTGGTCATCAAACAAGGCAGAGAATCTCAGCTTAGAAATATCGCTCAGGAATTCATCAATAAAGTAGAAGATATCAATGGTACGCAACGTATCTCTTTGGTAACAGCTTCGCCTTTATCACAGGAAAATATTCAGAAAATCATTACGGATTCCAAAATGGTAAATGTTTCTAATTATGATTTAGTAACTACCGTAAAACCAGAGATCTTGGGAGGCTATATCCTGAGAGTGGGAGATCAGCAGATCGATGCATCAGTAAGAACCAAGCTGGGCAATATCAAAAAAGAATTTCAACTTAATTAAGAAAAAACAACCATATAATGGCAGAAATAAATCCGGCAGAAGTATCAGCGATACTGAAGCAGCAATTAGCAAATTTCGATACTCAATCTAACGTAGAAGAAGTTGGTACTGTTCTTACGATAGGGGATGGTATTGCTCGTGTTTACGGTTTAGAAAACGTACAGTACGGAGAATTGGTAAGATTCCAGGCTGGAGTTGAAGGTATCGTTCTTAACCTTGAAGAAGATAATGTTGGGGTTGCACTTCTTGGCGAATCCAAATTGGTAAAAGAAGGTGATACTGTAAAAAGAACAAACAGAATCTCTTCCATCAAAGTGGGTGAAGGAATGCTAGGTAGAGTTGTAGATACTCTTGGTAATCCTATCGACGGTAAAGGACCTATCACTGGAGAGCTTTACGAGATGCCATTGGAAAGAAAAGCGCCGGGAGTTATCTTCCGTCAGCCGGTAACAGAACCACTTCAAACTGGTATCGTTGCTATCGACTCAATGATTCCTGTAGGAAGAGGACAAAGAGAGTTGATCATTGGTGACAGACAAACTGGTAAAACAGTTGTGGCTATCGATACCATTATCAATCAAAGAGAATTTTATGATGCTGGGCAACCGGTATATTGTATATATGTTGCAATTGGGCAAAAAGCTTCAACTGTAGCACAGATCGTTAAAACATTAGAGGACAAAGGGGCGCTTGCTTACACGGTAATTGTTGCAGCTAATGCTTCTGACCCGGTTCCAATGCAGGTTTATTCTGCAATGGCTGGTGCATCTATCGGAGAATTCTTCAGAGACTCTGGTCGTGCTGCTTTGATCGTTTATGATGATCTTTCAAAGCAAGCGGTTGCTTACCGTGAGCTTTCTCTACTATTGAGAAGACCACCGGGACGTGAGGCTTATCCAGGAGACGTTTTCTATCTTCACTCAAGATTATTGGAAAGAGCAGCAAAAATCATCAAAGATGATACAATTGCAGCTCAGATGAATGACTTGCCGGAATCTCTAAGACCTTTGGTAAAAGGTGGCGGATCTTTGACAGCACTTCCAATTATCGAAACTCAGGCTGGTGACGTTTCTGCATATATCCCGACCAACGTAATTTCGATTACAGACGGTCAGATCTTCTTGGAGACAGACCTTTTCAACTCAGGCGTTCGTCCGGCGATCAACGTTGGTATCTCGGTTTCCAGAGTTGGTGGTAATGCACAGATCAAATCAATGAAAAAAGTTTCTGGTACACTTAAGTTGGATCAGGCTCAATATAAAGAATTAGAGGCGTTTGCAAAATTCGGTTCTGATTTGGATGCTGCTACTATGGCAGTAATCTCAAAAGGAGAAAGAAACGTAGAACTTCTTAAGCAGCCGGTAAATTCTCCGCTTCCTGTGGAAACACAAGTAGCGATGATCTATGCAGGTACAGAAAATCTATTGAGAAATATTCCTATCAAAAAGGTAAAAGAATTCCAGGTAGAATATGTAGATTTCTTAAGAAACAAACATCCAGAAGTAATGGCAGCGCTTAAATCCGGAAAAATTGATGACCAGTTGACCGGCGTTTTGAAGCAAGTAGCTACAGAACTTTCTGCGAAATATAATTAAGATTCGTTTTTAGTATTTAGTGTTTGGTTTTTAGATATTTCTGAAACTAAACACCAAATACCAGACACTAAAAACTGTTTAAATAAAATGGCAAACTTAAAAGAAATACGAGGCAGGATTACATCTATATCTTCTACGATGCAGATTACTAGCGCTATGAAAATGGTTTCCGCAGCGAAACTGAAGAAAGCGCAGGATGCAATCGTAATGCTGAGACCTTATTCTGAAAAACTTCAGGAGATCATACAGAATGTAAGTGCAGCGTCTGATGCAGAAAATATTTCAGAATTTGCATTAGAAAGAGAAGTGAAAAAAGTACTTTTCATCACCGTAACTTCCAACAGAGGTTTGGCTGGTGCTTTCAACTCATCTGTGATCAAAGAACTTAATATCCAGTTTTCTGCAAACGAAAATACGGAAATCGAAGTTTTGACAGTAGGGAAAAAAGCCTTCGACGCAGTACGAAGAAGCAAAACAGTTTACGAAAATCACAGTTCACTTTTCGACAATCTTTCTTTCGATCACGTTTCCAATATGACAGAGAAAGTAATGTCGGACTTCAAAGCAGGCAAATTTGATAAAGTCTATGTTGTATACAACAGATTCATCAATGCAGCAACGCAGGAAGTAGTGACAGAGCAGGTTTTGCCGATCTCTTCTGTATCACAGGACACAACTGCCGTTTCAGAGATCAATGTAGATTACATCTTCGAACCTGGCAGAAAAGAAATTCTTGACGTTTTGATTCCAAAATCTATCAAGACTCAGATCTTCAAAGCCATTCTGGATTCCGTAGCATCAGAACACGGAGCAAGGATGACAGCAATGCACAAGGCGACCGACAATGCAGATGCCCTTAGAACAGATCTTAGGATCTTCTACAACAAAGCAAGACAGGCAGCCATCACCAACGAGATATTGGAAATTGTTTCCGGAGCCGAAGCGCTCAAAAACAGTTAATAAAGATAAAGTTAAAGTTAGTAGTTAGTTATAAAAAGCATTGAGGGTCAAACTTCAGTGCTTTTTATTATTTACGGCCATTAAAGTTTAAAGATTTGGGCAGCTTTCTCCGCCCTCCGTTCCCGCTTTTTTTTGCCAGACCTTTCAGTTTTGGAATCAAGTTGGTCCATCCGCAAAAAATGAGCTCCACTCAGGTCGGGCTGCAGATTCCAAGTTTGGGATAACATGTCAACTTTTTAAGAATGATTCTCAGAAGGTCTGTCAATATCAATTTTCAGCGTTCCAGAGAAGTGCCAATTTCCTATATTCCTAAAGCTTTCTGCACGCATCCTTATATGATATCACGCGCAACCGCCCGCGTCATTCCACCAGACCGCCGCCGCCCGGTCACGCAACTGCCTCCACGACTTGGCCAGACCGCCCCCCGCAGACCGTCGGAAATATTCTCATTAGAAAAGGCCTTTAGAACCGTTCATAATATCGTACTAGATTTTCAATCATCTACTGACTCGCATCATAAATCGAAGTTAAAAAAAATATCTATCTTTGCACAGATTGTATATAACAACATTAAATGGACCCCGATAGTTTAGTCAAACTTCTCATTGCATTATTTCTAGTTCTTCTGAATGGCTTCTTTGTGGCCGCCGAATTCTCAATAGTAAAAGTACGTTATTCCCAAATCCAGGTGAAAGCCGCTGAGGGAAACACAATGGCCAAAAAAGCCGAAAACATCATCAAAAATCTTGATGCCTACCTCTCTGCAACACAGTTGGGGATCACACTCGCTTCCCTTGCTTTAGGTTGGGTAGGAGAGAGCGCACTGCATCACATCATAGAAGCTACCTTCCACACGCTGAATATAGAATTGGCCGCCGCAACGGTTACCACGATTTCTGTAGTTTGTAGTTTCTTATTAATTACGATAATGCACATCGTCTTTGGAGAATTGGTTCCAAAGTCAATTGCTATCAGAAAGTCAGAAGCGACGACACTTTTCATCGCTTATCCTTTACATGTGTTTTATAATGTCTTCAGACCGTTTATCTGGTTGATGAACTCATTATCCAACGCATTCCTTAAATTAATCAAAATATTTCCGGCTTCGGAACACGATATTCACTCCACAGAAGAGTTGCAGTTATTGGTAAAACAATCGGCAGACAGCGGAGAAATTGAAGAGGAAAACTACGAGATCATCAAAAATGCTTTTGATTTTACAGATCACAATGCCAAGCAGATTATGATCACGCGTCAGAATATCTCGTCTATCGATATC
Source organism: Bacteroidota bacterium (assembly GCA_037033105.1). Lineage (GTDB taxonomy): Bacteria > Bacteroidota > Bacteroidia > Flavobacteriales > Weeksellaceae > Epilithonimonas. The sequence continues at coordinate 296,366 of JAZBLF010000002.1, read as the reverse complement.
AATGATGATCCTGAAGATATCATCAACCAGATTATGGATAGCGGCTATTCCCGTATCCCGGTTTACGAAGGTTCTATTGATAATATTATCGGTATTTTCTACACGAAAGAGATCATCAGAGAATACATCAAAAGTAAAGGACACGTGACGCACGACAGTCTGCGGGGCTTTATGAGAGAAGCATTCTTTGTGGTTGGAAGTAAAAAAATATCAGATCTTCTGAAAGTTTTCCAGCTGAAGAAACAGCATTTAGCCATCGTTATTGATGAGTTTGGAGGAACGGAAGGGATCATCACCCTCGAAGATATTCTTGAGGAACTCGTAGGAGAGATCCAGGATGAGGAGGATGAAGAAGAAAAAATTGTAGATAAAGTAGGGGAAAATATCTATTGGGTAAAAGCGACTCAACCTTTGGACGAGATCAATGAGCAGCTTCCTAAGAATATTCCGCCGTCTGAAGAAGGCGAATACAACACGCTTGCAGGATTTATTCTGAATGAATTGCAGGATATTCCGGAAGAGAATCAGGAGTTCGATTATGGCTATTACCACTTCAAGATCCTGAAAATGCAGAACAAAAGTGTAGAATTGGTAGAGCTTTTATATAACAAACCGTTTTTGGAAGATATCGCCGACGAAATCACGGAATAATTAAATTTTATTAAGATGAAAATCTATAATAATAAGTCTTATGACGAGCCAAAACGCCAGTACGAAGAGGAAGTATTGGTGATGGAGCTGGAAGATGAAGTGTACAAACTGGTGGTTCACAATGACGATGTCAACACTTTTGATTTCGTAATTATGTGCCTGATTGATATCTGCGAGCATACGCCTGAACAAGCCGAGCAGTGCACAATGCTAATCCACTACAAAGGTAAATGTACTGTGAAAACAGGTGCATTAGAAAAACTCAAACCAATGCATCAGGCCTTGCTGGACAAAGGATTGAGTTCCGAGATCGTTTAGTTTTTTATTTAGTGGTAATATCCGTAAAATCAGTTTCGATATTGAAGTTGCTGAATTCATAGCCGGCTGTCATATCATGCAGATTAGCTGAAAGCAGTCTTCCGCTGAATTTGACTTCTGAACCGTTTTCTATCTTACACAGTTTTTTGAACAGATCACTTTTCTTGGAAATAGCTTTGACTTGCGCAAATGAAAAGTAATCCTGATCGCCTGTGTCATAAATGTTTTCAATACCAATTCTCATAATTACAGTGTCTTTGGAATAGGCGTCGTGCTCATCCAGATCCAGCATTGTAATTCTGCCGGTCCAGTTTTCGACCATATTTATAGAATCTACTTTCTTTTTATATTTAGCTTTGATTTCCTTGATTTTCTCAGGAGATTTCACATTAGCTTTCGCTTCTTTATTACAAACTTTTGTGAATGCCAGTAATTTGGTCTGAAGTTCAGAATTATCTTTATAACCTGTATTTTCTTTGCAGGAAAGGCATAGTGAAACAGCAATACAAAATATAATCTGCCAAATATTCTTCATAAAATCAATTTTAGGGTAAGATATAAAATTTAATTAATTAAACTTCTGCCTCGGCAGATTAATCTCATGTGCCTGCGGATAAGGTTGTCGGGAAGTCATACTCACATCTTCTCTGATCTGCTTGTGGATATCGTATTGCTTTTCTTTATCATAAGCATATCGAGGATCCGGAATCATCGGCATCTTCGCCATTTTATGAATCGTGATGGTCGGGAAATGATAGTCGACTTCCACCGTTCCCAGCAGAAGATAACAACCGCCACCTTGAAAATCATACTGTTTTAAGGTATCCGGAAAATGGGCGGTGTCAAAGTAATCGCCATTTACATCAACCCAGGTTCCGAAAAACATCGCACCTTTTTTCGTCGGAACGTGTTTCCTGGAAATCAGATAAGCCAACATTTTCACCTGGCTTTTATGAAACTTCAGCAAGTCTTTCACAAAAACATGACCTCGGAATTTGGTCTGCAACAAATCAAACGGACTGCAGGAAACCGGAAAACCTATAATTTCAACTTCGTCAAAAGCATCTTCGAACTGTTCTCTTTTCAGTTCAGGAAGTTTAAAATCAGTTGCTGGTTCTTCAAAAAGTGCAATATTTCTGTTCTCAACTTTATAATTGATTAATAACAATCGCGCTTCCACCAAAAGTTCATTCTTCGCTTTTCCCGTAAATCTGAAAGCGCCAATGAAAATCAAGGTTTGAATGGTCTCAATCCCAATCGGAATGCGCTTGATGAAGTTCTCCAAAGATTGATATTCGCCGTTTTTATCCCGTTCTTTGGAAATTATTTGAGCGATTTTGATTTCCAGAGATTGCAAAAGCATAAAACCCAGATAGATTTCTTTTCCTTTGAGAATCGTCTGATAGTCGCTGTTGTTGACACACGGATTTTGGACATCAGCACCAGACATTCTCGCTTCGTGGATGTAAACTTCCGTCCGGTAAAAACCACCTTGATTATTGATGACCGAAACCATAAATTCCAACGGATAATACACCTTCAAATACAAACTCTGGTAACTTTCCACCGCATAGGAAGCTGAGTGCGCCTTACAGAAAGAATAGCCTGCAAAAGACTCGATTTGCCTGAACGCTTCCGCAGTCATTTGCTCCGAATGTCCTTGGTCTTCCATACAAGATTTAAAGAAATTAGTTTTAACTTCATTCAATTTTTGAATTGAGCGTTCCTTTCCACTCATCGCTCGTCTCAAAATGTCACCATCGGCATGAGAAAGTCCACCAAAATATTGCGCAATTTTAATCACATCTTCCTGATAGACCATAATCCCGTAAGTTTCCTTCAGGTTTTTCTCAAAGACAGGATGAAAATATTCAAACTGATTCGGATGATTGTGCCGGAAAATATATTCCCGCATCATCCCACTTTGCGCAACGCCAGGACGAATGATGGAGGAAGCGGCGACCAAAGTTCTGTAATTGTCACATTTCAATCGTCGCAATAAACCACGCATTGCTGGACTTTCGATATAAAAACAGCCGATTGTTTTGCCAATCGCTAAATAGTCGTTGCAAACAGATTCGTCTTTTGAGATAGAAGTGTCCCGAATATCAACCTCAATTCCTCTGTTTTTTTTGATTAATTCTACCGTGTCATTTATGGTTCCAAGTCCTCGCTGCGAAAGGATGTCAAACTTTTCCAGACCAATATCTTCCGCAACATTCATATTAAACTGAACAATAGGAAAACCTTTTGGTGGCATTTCCAAAGCGGTATAATTGGTGATGGGTTCTTCGGAAATCAAAATGCCGCAAGCGTGCATACTTCGTTGATTCGGAAATTTTTCCATTAATTGTCCATATTCCTGAACCAACTTTACAATATAGTTTTGGTCGTGGTTTTCCATCGGTTTACCAGCCAAATTGTCCAGCTCTTCTTTGGGCAAACCAAATGCTTTTCCCACTTCCCGAAAAATCGATTTATATTTGAATTCCACATTGGTTCCGCAAAAAGCGACGTGGTTTTTTCCATATTTAGTAAAAATATATTGAATGATAGCGTCTCGGTTTTGCCAGCTCCAGTCGATGTCAAAATCTGGTGGAGAAGTCCGGTTGAGATTAAGAAACCGTTCAAAATAAAGATCAAGTTCTATCGGACAAATATCCGTAATTCCAAGGCAATAACTGACTATAGAATTGGCGCCACTTCCTCGCCCGACGTGCATAAAACCCATCTCATTGCTGTGACGGATGATGTCCCACGTTATCAGAAAATACGCCGAGAATTTCAAATCACCAATTACTTTCAGCTCTTTTTCTACTCTGTTTCTGGCGGCTTCATTATTTTTTTCATATCTTTTTTCCAGACCTTCATATGCCAGATCTGTCAGAAGCTTCATATCCTCTTCAAAAGATTTTGTAAAATATTTTTTGTTCTTATTTTCGGTACTTCCGCGCTCTTTGTAGGTAAAATCAAAGCTGCATTCAGCAAGGATTTTTTTTGTGTTATTAATGATTTCTGGATATTGTTCGAATGATTTTATTAAATCAATTTCCGGTTTGAAATGTTCCGATTTTCTACAGATTTCAGCTTCAGAAAGTTTAGAAATTAAATTATTTTTATCAATTGCTCTCAGTATTTTATGAAGATTATATTCCTTTTTAGTACTGAAAGTGACAGGATGAAGAATCACCATTTTATTGATTTTATCTTTGAACTCAGGCCGAATCAACAGATTCAATTCCTCTTCACGGATTCCAATGAATTCATTTTCTTTTATAGTTTCAGGAATATTTTGAATTGGATAAATGACGAATACCTGATTGTAATTCGGAGCCGTTTCATAAAGTTCTACGCCGTCGCAATTATGCGCAGTCAAAACCTGATTCACTTCTCCAATCCCGCTGAATTCCTTCGCAATGGCAATATATAAGAGTTTATTTTCTTTTCTCACCTCAATGCCGGCAATCGGTTTAATTCCTGCTTTTTCACATTCTTTTTTAAAATCATAAATCGCCGTCACCGTATTGATATCGGTTAAAACCAATGCTTTAATTCCAAGTTCGACGGCTTGATCTACCAGATTTTGAACCGATAAAGTGCCGTAGCGAAGGCTGTGATAAGAATGACAGTTGAGATACATTTAATTAAAAATTTTAAAAAATTATTTGCCGAAATCGTATCCGGAAGCGCGTCCAAGTGCATCTTTTCCAAATCTGTTTTTGAGATAATCCATCGTCTGATAGAGATTCATCTGCTCCTCCGTATCTTCAAACAGATTCATCTGATGATTGCCGTGCACCAGGTCTGTAAAACGTAAACCAACCAGTCTGATGCGCATTCTCCTTGTATAAACTTTGTTGAAAAGTTCCAGCGCGACTCTGGACAAAGTATGGTCTGCAGCCGTGTAAGCAATCCTGTGTTGCTTGGTTTCCGTATCAAAATTGGAATATCGGATTTTGATGACGACCGTGGAAGTCAGCCATTTTTCCTGCCTTAATTGATAGGCTAATTTTTCCGCCATTCCCGAAATAATCCTTTTTATTTCTAAAATATCAATGGAATCTGTCGCAAAAGTCCGTTCTGAGGAAATCGATTTCTTTTCGGAGTAAGGAACGACGGGATTCTCGTCAATGCCGTTCGCTTTTTTCCAAAGTTCCTTTCCGTTGACGCCAATCATTTGCTGGAGAACCAAAACCGGCATTTCGGAAAGCGTGTGAATCGTTCGAACTCCAATTCTAGAGAGAAGCTGGAAAGTTTTGTCGCCAACCATCGGGATTTTTTTGACGGAAAGCGGATTCAGGAAGGGCTTTATTTCTGTTTCTACGATTTGAAGTTTTCCTTTAGGTTTTGCCTCGCCGGTTCCGATTTTTGACACCGTTTTATTATTAGATAAAGCAAAACTGATCGGCAAGCCGGTTTCTTTGGTCACAGAAGCTGCAATTTCCTGACTCCATTGGTAGCAGCCGAAAAATTTGTCCATTCCGGAAAGATCCAGATAAAACTCATCAATACTTGCTTTTTCCATCAGTGGTACTTTGTCCTGAATCACTTCGGTCACCAAATGTGATAGTTTTGAATAAAGTTCATAATCGCCTTTCACCACTTTTGCATCAGGACAAAGTCGTAGCGCCATCCTTATCGGCATTGCAGAACGCACACCGAATTTTCGTGCTTCATACGAGCATGATGCTACCACGCCACGGTCGCCACCGCCGATTATCAAAGGGATTCCATTGAGTTCGGAGTGGTTCAGTCTTTCACAGGACACAAAAAAGGTGTCCATGTCCATATGTACAATTGCTCGATTCACATGACAAAATTAGATGCATTTTGTATCATTTTTATTATATTTGCAGATACAATTTGTATCAATGTCAATATTTTCAGATAACATCAGGTTTTTAAGAACTAAAAAAAACTTATCCCAGCAAAGCTTTGCAGAAAGTCTCGGGATGAGCAGAGTCCGGTATTCCAAGTATGAAGACGGACGTTCTGAGCCACCTTACGAGATTCTCATCACCATATCAAAGTTCTTTCATACCAGCATTGATTTGCTTTTGACAGTGGATATCCGGAAATATCCTTTGGAAGAAATGATGAATCTGCCGGACAACAGAATTGTACTGCCAATCATCGTAGATAAGCTAGGCAACAACAGCATCGAGATCATCCCTCAAAAAGCTTCTATGGGCTATCTGTCCGGATACAGCGACCCGGAATATATCGAAAGTCTTCAGAGGATTTCACTGCCATTTTTGACGAATGGGAAGTACCGAGCTTTCCCGGCGCAAGGCGATTCTATGCCGCCTTTCAAAGACGGTTCTTTCATCATCGGAAAGTATGTGGAAGATATTGGGGATTTGAAAGCCAACAAAAGTTACATTTTCGTGACGCTGAATGACGGGATTTCTTATAAACGGTTCAAAGGTCAAAATAAAAAATCTATCGAGGTTGCAGCGGATAATTCTTTTTACAAACCTTATGAGATTCCACTGGGCGATATTGTAGAGATTTGGCAGTACGCATCGGGAATTTTCCCTGAAGATTTTGAGCCCGATAATTTTGATAATTATAATCTGAAAGAGATGTTTTTGGAAATCAGAAAAGACATAAAAGAGTTGGACAGTAAAGTTTCAAATTCCAAATAATTTTAAAATGTACAGTACAGAAATGCAGCTTAGTTTATTCGATGCAGGTGAATATTACCAATTTCCGACCGAATTATTGGATTACACAGAACATTTTTTGTCTGAGGAAAGAGCCACGGAAATTGAAAAAAATCTCATCCAAACCGTTCCCTGGAAACAGAATGTGCAGAAAATGTTTGATAAAGAAGTGCTCACACCGCGGTTGACAGCCTGGTATGGCGACGATGAAAAGTCCTACCATCTGGGCGGAAATGAATTCAGCGTGAATGCCTGGACGCCGGAACTTCTGGGATTGAAATATAAAATTCAGAAACTGACGGGTCATCAGTTTAATTCTGTCTTGCTCAATTTTTACAGAGACGGGAACGATTCTGTAGCCTGGCATCGTGACAAAGAGAGTGAGCTAGGAAACCGTCCTGTGATTGCATCGGTAAGTTTTGGGCAGGTGCGGCATTTTGATTTTCGAAAGAAGGACAATCATCAGAACAAATATAGTCTGCCGCTTCAGCACGGCTCACTGCTCATTATGAAGGGCGATCTGCAGACCAATTGGGAACATCGGATTGCCAAATCTACCAGACCTATGAAACCGCGGATCAACCTCACTTTTCGGAATATCCGTGAGCTGTAAATGTCGTGATTCTTACATTTAATCGATGATCAGCTTTTTGGTGATTGTTTTGTTGTCCGCTGTGACTGTTCCGAGATAAATGCCTGCTTTGAGGCTTGAGATGTCAATTTGCTTTGAATTGGTTTTATTAATCAAAATCTGACGGCCGCTCATATCTGTGATTTCAAAAGCGAAATTTTTGGAAAAGTGATCTGGTATTCTAAGATTCAGAACGTTCTTGGCAGGATTGGGATAAAACTCTACAGATTCCAGTAGTTTCGAATTATCTTCTGTCGCCAAAATGGTGGTGGAAGCGACGGAAAAATGCTGGATTGCACCTACAGCCGCTTTGCCGACATTATAAACATAAACAGGATCCATATTGATATAAAGATCATTAGCCGTGTGTACATATGGATTGTTGTAGCCGCCTTCATATTCCCAATAGCCGGTGATGATTTCTCCATTTTGCTGAAAAGGAACATAATCTGTACTCTCCGCTGGATCAAAATCTACACCTAGCGGAGAATAAAGTGTGGTGCAGTTTGCCAGTTCCTGAACTGCTGTTGCCGCTGCAGCATTGTTGGAAGTTGGGCTGCTGAGATCTTTGTCGCAGTAGATTTTCGTATTGGCTTTAGTGGCCAATCCGCCCACCTGATCCAGGTTTACCACCACTTTGATGTCCATTTTGGGACTTGTTCCGTTGACGATCTGAGAGACGTATCTCGAGCTTCCCAAAAGTCCCTGCTCTTCACCCGAAAAATGGATAAATTTGATAGAATATTCTGTGGGCACATTTTTTAAAATCCTTGCAATTTCCAAAATAATGGATGTTCCGCTGCCATTGTCATTGGTTCCCGGCCCGTTGACAGAGTCGAAGTGGCCGCAAACGATCACAAATTTATTTGGATAAAGTGTTCCTGTTTTGGTGACGATTAGGTTTTTGGAAGAAAATCCGCTGGCTGTCCAGGAATGTTCCTGAAAATCTATGGTCTTGTAGCCGAGAGCGGTATATTTATTTTTGATCCAGTTGAAAGCATTTGTATTTTGTACTGTTCCGGTTCTCTTGACGCCTAACGCTTCGAACTCCTGAAGATAAGTGTTGACATTGCTCTGTGAAACCAGATTGGCTCTGTCCTGATAAATTTGGATAAAAGTCTGTGCCTTGGTAAAATAAAAGGTTGACAACAGAAATACTGAAACAATATATTTTTGCAACATTATTAAGTTAATTTTCAGCAAAAATAGAAAAATCCTGAGAATTTCTCAGGATTTTATATTGATAACAAAGATTTGTAATTATTTTACTTGATCTACAACAGCTTTGAAAGCTTCAGGATGATTCATTGCAAGATCTGCAAGAACTTTTCTGTTTAGCTCGATGTTGTTTTTCTTAAGAGCTCCCATAAACTGAGAGTAAGTCAATCCGTGCTCTCTGGCTCCGGCGTTGATACGCATTACCCAAAGACTTCTGAAACTTCTTTTTTTCTCTTTTCTACCACGGTAAGCATAAGACATTGCTTTTTCTACCGCATTTTTTGCTACTGTCCAAACGTTCTTTCTTCTACCGAAAAAACCTTTAGCCTTTTTTAATACTCTTTTTCTACGCGCTCTGGACGCTACAGAATTTACTGATCTTGGCATAATTTAAATTGTTTTTTTGAAAAGGGCGGAACTAAATAAATAGAACTCTTTGGGGCACCGTTTCAGGGTTAATTGTTGAATTGTTTAATTCCTATAAACCGAATTGGATTTATAAAAACTATCTTAACGCTAATTGACGTAGAACACTTTTCTTGTCCACTTCTGCAACGTAAGAAGTTTGCGTCAGATTTCTCTTTTGCTTAGTTTCTTTCTTTGTCAAGATGTGGCTTTTGAAAGCACCTTTTCTTTTGATCTTTCCGGTTCCGGTAAGAGCAAAACGCTTTTTAGCACCTGATTTTGTTTTTAATTTTGGCATTGTTTTGCTTTTTATGTTTTGTTATCAATATCTGTTTTTATTATTAATGAATCTATACACGAATAATAGTTTGCAAAATTACAAAAAAATTCTGAAACTGCCGCTCTAAAATAGATCTATGATTTTTCATTAATGCAAAATGTAAAAACCTCAAAAAGTATTTTGAGGTTTTTTTATTTCAATTTAATGGTATAAATTATTTTGCAGGCTTCTTAGGGCTCATCATCATAATCATCCTTTTCCCTTCAAGCTTAGGAAGCTGATCTACTTTCCCAACGTGCTCCAGATCCTGGGCAAGTTTCAAAAGAAGAATCTCTCCCTGATCTTTGAAGATAATAGAACGGCCTTTGAAAAAAACATAAGTTTTCAGTTTAGAACCTTCTTCCAGGAATTTCTCAGCGTGCTTTTTCTTGAAGTCATAATCGTGATCATCAGTCTGAGGACCAAATCTGATCTCTTTTACAACTACTTTTATCTGCTTCGCTTTTAGCTCTTTGGTTTTCTTCTTTTGCTCGTACAAGAATTTTTTATAATCAAGTATACGAGAAATGTAAGGCTCAGCTTTATCAGAAATTACAACAAGATCCAACTCTTGTTCTCTTGCAATTTCTAAAGCTCGTGATAACTGATAAACGCCCGGCTCTACGTTGTCGCCTACAAGACGTACTTCGTTTGCACGGATTTTTCCGTTGATCTGATGGAGATCCTCCTGTACGGGACGTCTCATCGGGCCTCTGCTGTTGTTTCTTTTTAGTGCTATGGTTTTAAATTTTAAAATTAATAATTTGTTGTCAGCTTATTGGTTTGCTCCCAGTTCAAATGCGGGTTTTGCCTGCTCTTTGAAATAAGAGATGAATGCATCTACTGTCATTTCTCCCAAATCGCCTTCGCCTCTTCTTCTTACAGAAATCGTACCGTTATTTTCCTCGTTCTCACCTACAATCAACATAAATGGTAACTTTTTCAATTCGGCATCACGGATTTTCTTACCCGTTTTCTCGTTTCTGTCGTCTATCAATCCGCAAATATCGTGAATTTCCAATGATTCTGAAACTTTTTTTGCATAATCTGAATATTTTTCACTGATTGGCAAAATAGTAAACTGTTCCGGACTCAGCCAAAGTGGGAAATCGCCCGCTGTATTCTCAATTAATATTGCAATGAATCGTTCCATAGAGCCAAACGGCGCTCTGTGAATCATTACTGGTCTGTGTTTCTCATTGTCGCTTCCGTTGTACCAAAGGTCAAATCTTTCCGGTAAATTGTAATCCACCTGGATTGTTCCCAACTGCCAGCTTCTTCCCAAGGCATCTTTCACCATAAAGTCAAGCTTCGGACCGTAGAAAGCGGCTTCGCCATATTCAGTTACGGTTTTCAGGCCTTTTGCTTTTGCAGCGGTTACGATTGCGTTTTCAGCTTTTTCCCAGTTCTCATCAGAACCGATGTATTTATCTCTGTTTTCTTTGTCTCTTAATGAAATTTGAGCCGTAAAATCAGCAAATCCAAGTGAACCGAAAACATAAAGTACAAGGTCAATCACTTTTTCAAATTCCTGCAACAACTGGTCTGGTGTACAGAAAAGGTGCGCATCATCCTGAGTAAATCCACGAACTCTTGTCAAGCCGTGTAATTCTCCAGACTGCTCATATCTGTAAACTGTCCCGAATTCTGCATAACGTTTCGGCAAATCTTTGTAAGACCATTGTTGAGCCTTATAAATCTCGCAGTGGTGCGGGCAGTTCATTGGTTTTAATAAAAATTCTTCACCTTCATTTGGTGTTTTGATGGGCTGAAAACTGTCAGCGCCATATTTGTCCCAATGTCCGGAAGTGACGTACAATTCTTTCGCTCCAATGTGTGGAGAAATCACGAATTCGTAACCTTGTTTTTTCTGAGCTTTCGAAAGAAATTCTTCTAATTTTTTTCTAAGCGCGGCACCTTTTGGCAACCAAAGTGGAAGTCCGGCACCAACTTTTTCTGAGAATGCAAAGATTCCCAATTCTTTCCCCAGTTTTCTGTGGTCTCTTCTTTTTGCTTCTTCAAGTCTTTCAAGATATTCTGTCAGCTCTTTTTGTTTAGGGAAAGAAACGCCGTAAACTCTTGTAAGTTGTGGGTTTTTCTCGTCGCCTCTCCAGTATGCGCCGGCTGCGTTTAATATTTTCACAGCTTTTACAATGCCTGTTGAAGGGATGTGACCACCTCTACAAAGGTCTGTGAAATTGTCGTGCGTCACAAAAGTGATTTCGCCATCAGGCAGATTTTCAATCAATTCTGTTTTGAAAGGATTGTCTGCATATTCTTTTAATGCGTCAGCTTTGGAAACTTCACGCAGGTTGAACGTCGAATTTTTCTTAGCATTTTCCAGGATTTTCTTTTCCAGCTTTTCGAAGTCTTTTTCAGATAAAGGCTCTCCGCCGAAATCGACATCATAGTAGAATCCGTTCGCGATTGCAGGCCCGATTGTCAACTTGGCTTCCGGATAAAACTCCATAATAGCCTGCGCCAGCAAGTGGGCAGAAGAGTGCCAGAATGCTTTTTTCCCCATATCGTCATTCCACGTCAATAGCTGCAAGGTAGAATCCTCCGTGATCGGGGTTTCTACTTCTGTCTGTTTTCCGTTTACGACGGCAGAAATCGTGTTTCTTGCCAAACCGTCACTGATACTTAGTGCAACTTGAAGCGGCGTAACTGCTCCTTCGTATTCTCTGATGCTGCCATCAGGAAGTGTAATTTTTAGCATAATGGTTGAAAAATAATGTGTGCAAATTTACGAATTTTCAGCCATACCGCAACTTTGTATTTTATAATTGAGTGCTTTGCTTTATCATAAAAAAACAAGAGCCGAAATTATTCGGCTCTTGTCACGTAAAATATAAAATTAAAATTCATCCGGATTAGTCTTTTCTGCCTTGGGAATCCATCTCGTCTGACATTCCTTTTTCTGGGGTGTAGGCGGATCCTCTGTTGTCTGTAAAGTATAAATCGTTTTTCGCTTTGGCGATGATTCTTGCTCTTGTGGACTCTGAGATTGGATATTCGTTGTGGGTATCTGGATATTTTTCTGCAAGATAGCCTCTTGTTTTTTCTTCTACGTCGATAGCACCATTTTCGTCCAGAATTTTCTTGGCAGCATTGGCGTCATCTTCAGTTTCTGCGTAGACGGTGATGGTGCGGCTGTCTATGCTGGCGTATTCGTAGCGGTCTGTTTCTACAACATCTCTGTCAAACAGCCAGTCGAAGAAGCTTGCTTTTTTGTTGGTATCTACTTTTTCTACTGTATCTACGTTGTCCAGAGCTTCTATTTCGGAGTTGGCCAGAGAGTATTCGTATAATCCTGCTTCCTCCAGTTTTGTAATGACGTCTCTGCTTTCTGATTGATTTGGGAAGATCCCAATAATGGTGTAAGACATAATAATATTTTTTTGGTGGTTAAACTTATCTGCGTTCAACCAAACAAAAATCATGACACAATTACGATTTGATCATTTTTTAACAATATTTTAATATTTTGGATTTTTATGCCAAACAAAAACCTTCCAGACATCTGCAAGGTTTCTTTGATTGTGAGTCTTACTGCTAGCCGGATTCAACCGTGGAATCCTGCAGCCCGGCCTGAACGGAACTCCTTTTTTTTGTATGACCAAACCTCTGCCTAACTGGCGAAATGTGTGCAAAAAAAGAGTGGGAGTGGAGGACGGATAAAGCTGCCCAAATTTTAAAAATATTACTTAAATTTTGTGATTCCCAGGCCATCTATCTCATCGGCAATTCTTTTCTCGTGGTGGTGATGTGCCTTTCTGTCGTTGGTAAAAAATAGATTATTTCTGGCTTTTGCGATGATTTTTGCGTTTTTGCTCTCTGAAATCACATAGTCATGTTCTGCATAATTTTCGGCGATATAATCCTGGGTTTTCTCTTCTACATTTACGGCGCCATTGCTGTCCAGGATGTCTTTCACGATGTGCGCGTCCTGCTCGGTCTGCAGATGCACGGTGATTGTGTGTGGTCTATACTTGCGTATGTAAAATGGGCTTTGTCTATGTGATTATCATCGAATAACCAGTTCCAAAAACCATTTTTCTTCTCAATGTCTACTTTTTGCACGATTTCCTGATGGGAATGAGACAGATTGTAGTCATTGTAACCAGCGTTTTCCAATTTTAAAATGACCTTATCAGCCTCTAGCTGAGTGGGAAAAAGCCCTACAACAATATAAGACATAGCTGTAATGTTTTGATGAGACGAATTTAAAAGAACACTTCTGAACCAGAATTATCACAGTCTGATTTCGAATATTAAATATATGTTAATTCTGTTAAATAAACAAGCCTTTCAAAATAAATTGAAAGGCTTGTTGTGATATTCGTAAGGATAATTACTTTTCTGTATTATCTGTTTTTCCGTCTTTATTGATTTTTGAGCTTTTTTCGACGTCGGATTTATCTATATCTGGCGGGTTTTGCTTGTCTGATGCTGCGGGAATATCCCGAAAATCCTCATTCTGTTTTTTGTTTTCTGCAGAATTGTTGTTTTCTGTTTTTTTATCTTGTTCCATAACAATTGATTTTATAATTCGGTGGCAGGAAAAGTATTGGTCTTGTCCACAATGGAGTAATGCAATGCTTTTGCCAAAACGAAAATATCATTCAGATTATCTTTCAGTTGTTTCTCACTTTGCTTTTTCAAATTTGCCTGGTTCACGCTTTTTGCCATATTTTTTTTGGCAGATTCCATCACACCGTTGATATCTTTTTGGGTAAATCGGTTGATTGCATAGTCATCCATAAAATGGATTTTCACATCGGGGAAGATCTTGATTTCCGGCTGTGGAATCTCCTGAAGAATGAGTCTTTTGTTGACGGTATCGACATCTATTTTCATCTTTTTCAAATCATAGGTGACTTGTGCTTTGGCTGTGGTGTAAAGAACCATTTCCCTCGGCAAAATGTCATAACCGGCAATGCTTGCGGCAGAACTTTTGTGCGTCTGAAAGCTGGAAAAATCCTGTTCCAAAACTACCATTTTATTCATTTTCTGAATCTGATTGGTAATGAGATAGTAATCCTGATTGATGAGTGCAGCGTCTTCTTTTTTGTTGCAGGATCTCCAAGATAGAAATAGAAAAACCGTCAGAATAATTCCGAATATGAAAGAAAGCAGACCTGTAAATTTAGTCATTGATAATGGTTTAGAATGATGACAACTACTTAAATAAGCTGGAGTTGTCTTTTTTCAGAATGTTAAGCAAATCCTTTTCCAAAAATCCGGTTTCCGGCATTTCTGTGATTCTTCCGATCTCTTTTCCGTATTTTTTGACGATGATTGTAGGCACTCTTGTAACGTTGTAAAGCCCTTCTTCACCAGCCGGAGATTCCTTTTTGCGGTTTACGGCGATGATCTGCATTTTGTCTGTGTTGTATTTCAGAGTTTCCAGGATTTTGATCAGTCTTGGAAATTCGCGGTGGCTGTCTTCGCACCAGGTTCCTACGAAAACGACCAGCGTGTAGGTGTTCAGTTTCTCTTTTTTTAGTTCGGCCAGGCTGGGCTGATCTATCTGATAGCGGTTATACTCCTCATCAAACCAGGTTTTGTATGGGTCTTCGCGGAACTGTGCAAGCGTCTGTGTTCCCAAAAGCATTTTGCCGTCGTTCTTGGATTCCACCTGTCGGTTTACGATCACACGTTGTGTGCAGGAGCTAAGTGTAATGAGGGCAATGATTCCTAATAAAATTGAGATTTTTTTCATTTTGTTTTTTTTATTGAAAAATTTTAGCGCAAAGAGCGCAAAGATTTTTTTGACCTTTATTGAAAATATTTAAAGTACGCAAAGTCGTAAAACTAAGCAAAGCAATCAGAAACCAATTGTATTAGTTAACAATTTTAATTTTCATTTATAATTTTTTCTAAATCGGCAGCAGAGTAGTATTTGTTCTTAAGAACCTTGTTGTCGGCAACGCGGTGAACGTTGTATTTGTCGCCGGACTTCTCATAATAGGCATCCGTGCCTTTGTCTTTATAAAATTCTACTGTTTCCTGTGCCTGAACTTCGTTATCACAAGCTTTGGACATATTAGAGCGCTGAACTTCATTGAATAATTCCACGAATTTTTCGCCCAGTCCAAACTCCAAAACTGCACCGCTCAAAACATACTGAAGGTCGCAAAGTGCATCGGCAACTTCTATCAAATCGTTGTCTTCAATCGCTTTTTTGAGTTCGTCCAGTTCCTCCTGCAGCAGGCTTACTCTCAGTGCAGCACGCTCTTTTGACGGGATTTGTGGTGTGTCTAGAATGGGCGCATTGAAGGTTTTGTGAAATTCGGCAACTTGGTTCAGGCTGTCTATCTTTTCCATAGGTATTTCTAAAATTTGAACAAATATAAAAAATGCCATCCTTAAAGACAGCATTTATTTTTTATTAACCACAAAAGTCACAAAAGAATTTTAACTAATAAACAGGATTTTGTCATTCCGGAGAAATCCCAACCAGAATTGATAAAAGTACGTTTAGATTTCTCCTGAATGACAACTGGATTTTGGTTGTAATACTATTTCTTTATAATTTTCTACTTCACTTCAACCGATCCAAAACTCCTTTGCGCTTCGCAATATTTTTATAATCCCATTGAATTTCTCTGGATTTCTCCAGCCAGCGTTTCAAATTCTCGTCATCAATTTCATTCAGATCATTATAAAAAACAGAAGCATCCTGGAATTTTTCGCCATCCACATTAAGTTTTTCTTCATCGAAAGATTTTCCGCTCCAAAACATCAGTCGAATTCCTTTTTTCTGTTTGCTGTAACCCACAATCGGATTTCCATCAATAAACCAAACCGGATGCGCATGCCAGATTTTGTTCTCGGCTTCGGGAAGATATCTGCAAATTGCGCCGGAAAGAATAGTGGCGATTTTCTCGTCGTCCGATTCTAATTTTTGATTGTAAGAAATAATATCTGGATTCATCGGCTATAATTTAAAAACCCTTTCAAAGTTATAAATTTTTGAAAGGGCTTAATGTTTTAATTTATAGATTGCTTAATCTTAAGAAGTAATGTCTCTTCCAATCACCAATCTCTGGATTTCAGAAGTTCCTTCGCCAATCGTACACAATTTAGAATCCCTGTAGAATTTCTCCGCCGGGAAATCTTTGGTATAACCATATCCGCCGAAAATCTGTAGCGCATTGTTAGAAATTCTAACACAAGCTTCGGAAGCAAATAGCTTTGCCATTGCACCTTCGCGGGTCATTTTCTGTTTTGCATTTTTGAGGTCCGATGCTCTTCTGATCAACAATTCGGAAGCGTCGATTTCTGTCGCCATATCAGCCAGCATAAAGTTGACAGCCTGAAAGCCAGAGATGGCTTTACCAAACTGATGTCTCTCCTGAGCATATTTCAAAGCAGCTTTGTATGCGCCTCTTGCAATTCCCAAACTCAAGGCAGCAATAGAGATACGGCCACCATCAAGGATTTTCATCGCCTGTTTGAATCCGCTTCCCACTTCGCCCAATCTGTTGGCATCCGGAACGCGGACGCTGTCCATAATGAGTTCTGCAGTTTCTGAGGCACGCATTCCCAGTTTATTTTCTTTTTTGCCAGATGAAAATCCAGCCATTCCTTTTTCCAAAACAAAAGCTGTAGAATTATTTTTGGCGCCAATTTCTCCAGTTCTTGTCATTACAACTGCAATATCACCGGAAATTGCGTGCGTGATGAAGTTTTTTGCACCGCTGATGATCCAGTCGTCGCCATCTTTTACTGCTGTGGTAGACATTCCGCCGGAGTCAGAACCTGTGTTGTGCTCCGTAAGTCCCCAGGCGCCAATCACTTTTCCGGAAGCCAATTGTGGAATCCATCTTTGTCTTTGTTCCTCGTTCCCGAATTCATAAATATGATTGGTACACAATGAGTTATGAGCTGCTAATGACAGCCCGATAGATGGATCTACTTGCGAGATCTCATCCAGAATGGTCACATATTCCTGATATCCAAGGCCGGAACCTCCGTATTCTTCAGGGATTACGATTCCCATAAATCCTAATTCGCCCAACTGGTGGAAGAGTTCTTTCGGGAAAGTCTGGCTCTCGTCCCAATCCATAATATTTGGGCGGATATTTTTTTCAGCGAAATCTTTTGCCGTTTCGGCTATCATTTTTAGGTTGTCCATAATGGCAGTTTCCATATTTTATCTTTGTCGCCAAATATAGAAAATTTAGGATAAGGATAAATAATTTTTATTATTTGATTTTTATTCTTTAAAAATCGAGGTTTTCATTATTTTAGCCTAGAATTTTTTCACAATGAATCCAAAAATAAAAACCCTTTTATTCTTCCTCGTTGGTGCTTTTGCAGGAATATTGATGATGTACCTCATCACGAATTACAGGATTGAGAAGAAAGATCAACGCCATCAGGAAACTTCCCAGACAACAGCATCCGAAAATAATGCATCTTTAAATAAAGAACATTCAGTTGATAAACCTTACGATAATGGCGGATCTGAGACCAATGTTAAAGAGTTGACGGATGCAGAAACTGTCATTGCGTTTGTGAAAGCCCATCAAAAGCTGCCTGAGTATTACATTACAAAATCTGAAGCTAAAAAGCAAGGTTGGGTAGCATCAAAAGGCAATCTTTGCGATGTCTTACCTGGAAAAGCAATTGGTGGCGACAAATTCAGCAACCGTGAAAAGCAGCTTCCAAAAGGCGAACAATATTATGAAGCCGACGTTAATTATAATTGCGGAAACCGTAACGCAGACCGGATTGTCTTTACCAAAAATGGGAAAGTTTGGCTGACGAAGAATCATTATAAAAGTTTTGATAAGCAGTAGTCGGAAGTAGAGTATTTCTAATAGAGAAGGCTTCCCTCCGTCAAGCTCAGGATAAACTTCGCCTCAGACCGATAGTCATACTGAAGCTCTCGAAGGATATATTAATTAAATAATCAATAAAAATAAAAATGAAAGAGATAATAATCGATTTTACAAACATTGGCGACTACGAGGATTTTTATGAACAGTTAAAATCAAAAGTTGAATTACCGGAGCATTTCGGAGACAATCTGGATGCGCTTTCAGATGTAATTTCTGGCGGTCTGGAACTTCCTATGAGCATAGAATTTGTAAATATGGGCGTAGAACAACTGGAAACTTTTGAGGATCTTTTGACAACTTTGGAAGATGTGGAGGAGGAAGTAGAAGATTTCACCTTCAGCTATTATCTTGAGCAATACCAGGACGACGATGAAAATTTAGATGAAAATGAAGAATAATACTAGAAAAGCAACAATTGACGACCTTTCGCAATTAGCACAATTATTTGACGAATACAGAATGTTCTACCAAAAACCTTCTGATATTCCCGGCGCAGAGCAATTCCTATCCGACAGATTGGAAAAAAAAGATTCCGAAATTTTTATGGTGGAAGAGGAAGGGAAATTAGGTGGATTTGTACAGCTTTATCCCTTGTTTTCATCTACGAGAATGAAACGTTACTGGCTTTTGAACGACTTATATATCAATCCGGATTTCCGTGAGAATGGTTATTCCAAAGCACTCATTGAGGCTGCAAAAGAACTTTGCAGAACATCAGATTCCTGCGGAATGTATTTGGAAACAGGGAAGGAAAATATGATTGGAAACCAATTGTATCCAAGCACAGGTTTCAAAAAATACGATGAGGTCAATTTCTATGAGTGGGAAGTGGAATCATAAAGATGAATATTTATTGATAAATGATTTCATCATCATAAAAAGGGCTTAAAAAAGCTCAGTCTCACAACTATTTACTAAAAAACTATCTAACTGAATCACCAACTCATGACCGATTTCGAAAAATACATCCAGCGTTATCTCGACCTTGTTCCGTCAGAAAATTGGATCGAGGAAATGAAAACTGTATGCGCAGAAACCCTGGAAATTTACGAATCACTTTCCGAAGAGCAAGGCAACTTTGCTTATGCTGATGGAAAATGGACGCTGAAAACCCTTTTGCAACATCTGATAGATACAGAAAAAGTCTTTGCTTATCGCGCAATGCGATTTTCCAGAAAAGACCAATCTTTGGTTTCTGGATTTGATGAAGAATCTTGGGCCAATAATTCTTACGCTGATACCCGAACTCTGAAAAGTTTGATCAAGGAATATAAACTGACCAGAAAATCATCGATCAAATTCTTTAAAACGCTTCCAGCAGAAGCTTTACAATTAATCGGAATCGTAAACGGTAATGAAATAAAAGTAGAAACTATTGGAAAACTAACGGTTGGCCACAACATTCATCATTTGAATATTATTAAGGAAAGATATCTTCCGAATCTCTGAGTTGGAGGGTTCTAGAGTTTTAGAGTTTGAGAATTTAATCTTTACAAAATTCTCAAACACTCAAAGCTCCGACTCTAAAACACTCCAACTTATTTCTTCCTCGTCAAATACTTTCTCCCCGGAATAAAAAGCAACAAAGCCCCGATCACGAACAGTGAAAGTCGGGAAAGAAAATCGCCACTTTTTGTATAGAAAGTTTCGTGATCGATGAGGTTTACTTTTGCTATCAAAGCGCCTTTTGCGCCGTAAGGTAAATCATCCACAACATCGCCTCTGGAATTGATGTGTGCGCTTGTTCCGCTGTTTGCCGCTCTAGCAATTTCTCGTCGGGTTTCTATCGCGCGGAGTTTTGCGTAAGCCAACAATTGTTTATGACCTTGCGAAAATCCCCACCAGGAATCGTTGGTGACGATGGTTAGAAGGTTTGCGCCCTTTTTTACGTAATCGGTCACATATTCGCCATAGACACTTTCGTAGCAGATGATGGGTGCAATCACTGATTTGTTGAAAGGATTGGAAAACACTTTTCGTTCCTCAGAAATGCCGAGAGAACGTGTTGTACCACCCAAATTCAGCATTACGTCGCCTAAAATTGGTTTGAAGAAATTGATGTAAGGGAAAATCTCAACACCGGGAACCAACATTGCTTTGTGATAGACTTCCGGCTGACCATTCGGGAGTACCTGTATCGCCGAATTATACTCATCCACCCAAATGCCCTGTCTTTCAAAATAACTTGCTGTAACAGGCTTTTCCTCATTTTCACTGTAAACGTAATGGCTGGAAATTCCGCCTGCGAAAACCGATTTTGGATGTTGCGACAGAAACGCTTTTATATTATTAATAATCAAGCTATTGTGAAGTCCTCTCTCACTGATTGACCCTGGCCCAGGAAGAGATGTTTCCGGCGCAAGGTAAAGGTCGATGTTTTCAGGTTTTACAGTCTCTGTCGTAGGAGAAGACGGATAAATGAATTTGGAATTGTTTGCGGCAATAGAAAGCAGATCACTCTCAATCGTCAAGCTGTCTTTTTGATATTTCTCCAGGTAAGGATCCAAAGCCGGCTGCAGCATTGTCACATTCAGTGTTCCGACAGATTTGGGCGAATAATTATAGTATTTAATTAATGAAATCAGCATCGGCAAGACAATAAAACCTGCGAGAATTGATGCATTCACAATTAACGATTTTCTGACTCTTCCCGCTTCCCAAATCCTTATAGTATAAAATGCGAGCACGTTGCAAATCAAAATCCAGAAACTGCCACCTGTAGACCCCAAAGTGTCGTACCATTGGATGAATTGATGATAATCTGCGAAAACATTTCCGAGATTCAGCCAAGGCCAGGTGAACTCCCAAACCAGGTGCAGCTTTTCAAAAGCCATCCAGATCACCACAAAAAATACCAATCCGAAATAAGTTCCCTGACTTCTTTTGTAAAGTCGATAAAAGTGGAAAATGATCGACATAAAAAAGGCATTCGTCAACACCGGAAACAAAACCGCAAGGAGCGAATTGCTGCCATCCGGGAGTTTGGAGTTGTAAAGCCAACCGGTCGTAACGGCATTCCAAATGACAAAGGTGAGATAGGATAAACCAAAAACAACCAGACTTTTCTTTTTTATAGAACTGAACTTCTCTATGTTGTGTTCCATCATTAATAAAGGAACAAAAGCGAAAAATATGAAAAACGGAATCCCATAAGTCGGCCAGGAAATGGCGAGCAGAACTCCGGAAATTAAAGCTAAAAAAAGGTTTTTCATTATTATTAAATTCAATAATTTTATTAAAATACGTCAACGATTTCCGCCATTGTCCCAATGCTAAATGGCGCTAAGTGATCACTAGTTCCCTTTAGGGTCGATTTTTAAATTGAACCATTTAACGACTTGGAAGTCAATTGATTACACTAGGAAAATCTTTTCTTCCTGATAAAATAAAATCCGGCACCCAGAATTCCTAAAATTCCCAGCGGCAACAGTAAATTGATCCATTGCCATTTAGAACGCTCGGCATCCACGCGTTCCCTGTCCAGCAGGCGGATTTCGATAGTTCTGTTGCGGAGTTCCATCATATTGCTGTCATCCAAAAGATAGTCCAAAGCGTTTCTGAGGAACTGCGCATTGCCATAATTTTCTTTGGTAAGAAGATCCTGACCCAGAGGAAGCGGTTTCCCTTTCCAGATTTGATTTCTCGCAATATCACCATCGGCAATCACCAGCATTTTATTTTCAGGACTCGAGGCTTTGAAACCGGGATAGCTGTTTTTTTCGCTTCTGGTAGAGTAGGCGGAGGTGAATTTCCCTTCCAGTGCGACAGCAAAAATCTTGGGTGCAGAGGGGCGTTCCATCTCTCCGATGCTGTCTGCGCGCACGATTTCTGAAAGTGCTACATAATTTGGAACCGTTTTGCTCATCGTCCTTTCACTAGATTCGAAAAGTACTTTTGTTTTGATATTGGGTCTTCCCAAAGTATCAATGGAAGTCGGAAATTCGAATTTTACAGGATTGATGTTTTTCGTAATTGGATTCTTGGTTTCAGCAATTCCCAGCGGAAAATATGGCCACAGAAAACTGCTGTACTGCGGATTTCCAGCTACTTCACCAGAAACGATTCTTATCAAAGCCGACTTTTTCATATCCTTGGTCAAAGCCGGATTGATTCTAAGTCCGTAATTGAACATAAAATCGGTCAGATTGAGATCCAACGGATAAGCCATTATTTTTTTGGCCTGGAAAAGCGTGTCCATTTCAGCATTGACGGCATCTATCATCCAAAGCGTTTTTCCGCCGTTCATAATATATTGGTCGAGGATTATTTTCTCATTATCAGTAAAAGCTTTTCTTGGTTTTGCTATCACAAGAGCGTCCATCTGTTTCAGTTTTGGAACGTCGGCGAGAGAAAGTTCAGTTTTGTTTTCCGGGATTACGGGTCCCACGTTGTAGTTTTCCATTGCCACATCCATAAAACCCCGGAATTCATCCGGACCCAATTCCTGCTGGTTGATAAGAAATCCTACATTCTTCGCTCTTTCTTCGCTCATTCCTTTGATGGTGGAGGCAAAGTTATATTCCAGATTTTCAATCGATTTGCTGAGCTGAGTCGCAGCGTCTATTCCGGACTGCTGAATAATGAGCGGCACCGAGGTCCCAAAACCGTTATACTTGATGGCAGCGTACGGAAACATTACAATTTCGGAGATTTTCCCTTCCTTCATATCGGGAAGGATTGAGGGTTGCATTCCCATCGCGGCCAGTGTGTCCTGTGGGATTTTTTCTGCAATAGGATCGCGGAATTTGTAATCTATTTTTGGGTTGATCTTTCGGAATTCGTCCAGCATAAATTTGGTTTCATTCTGAAGCTGTTTGAAAGAAGCCGGGAAATCGCCTTCCAGATAGACTTCTATCGTCATTGGCTTATCTACATTTTCCAGAACTTTAATGGTAGAATCCGAAAGTGTGTACCGTTTTTCCGCCGTG
Source organism: Bacteroidota bacterium (assembly GCA_037033105.1). Lineage (GTDB taxonomy): Bacteria > Bacteroidota > Bacteroidia > Flavobacteriales > Weeksellaceae > Epilithonimonas. Next base: position 273,378 of record JAZBLF010000002.1, on the reverse strand, counting down.
AGGTCAAAACGTTTGTAAACCAATCCGCTCATCCCGATGATGAGTAGAACGGCTATTATGATAATTGTGATCTTATTTTTTTTATTCATCTTAATGATAATGAATTTTTTATATTTTTTAATTTGGACCGCTTTTCCGACTTTCTGTGCACAAACCTAATGCAGTAGTTGGATGAAGTCTATCTTTTGGCCTTTGCTTTTTAAGCTACAAAAAAGATTTCCACTCAAGTCGGGCTATAGTTTCAACATCCCGGAAAACTTGAATCTCACCTTGCTTTGTCTCTTAATTTTATTTTTTTCTCCAGACAGACCAGCTCGCCAATCCCAATCCTACAAATATGACAAACAGGAAATAGAAAACGTCTCTCGTATCAATCTGTCCGCGTGTAAAAGCCAAAAAATGCTGATAAAAGCCGATATTCTGCAAAATATAATCTGCATTTCCCAATAACTTATAACTCGCCAATTGCTCGATGCCGAAATAGGAAATGAAACAGATGAAAACGCCTAACAGATACGCTGTAATCTGGTTGGATGACAGCGAAGATGCCAAAATCCCGACCGCTGAAAATGCAGCAATCAAAATGATCAGGCCGATGTAACTTCCGAAGGTCATACTGCCATCTATATTACCTTCCGGAACGCCTAAAACGTAAACGGTATAGTAATAAACCAACGATGGCAAAAGGCACAGAATCCCGACGAGCCAGACAGACAGGAACTTCCCGCCAACGATTTCAGTGATTTTGACAGGCTGGGAAAAAAGCCAGAATAAAGTTCCGGACTGCTGCTCCTCTGCCAACGTTCTCATACTGATTGCCGGAATGATAAACATAAAAAGCCACGGCGAAAGCACGAAAAAACTCTGTATTGTAGCACTTCCGATATCGAAAATATTAAAATCATTCTCGAAGAAGAAGAGGAATAGTGCTGAAATGATGCTGAAAGCCGCAATAATAAGCCACGCGCTCCAGTTTCCGAAAAAATTCCAAAGTTCTTTTTTGAATATTGCTGTCATATATTAGTTGTCAGTTGATGGTTTATAGTTGATGGTTTTTGTTTTTTTTATGTTCTTCGAGAGTCTCAGGATGACAATGCTTTCACATTAATGTGGTAGAAGATTTATCAGGCTGAGGCTCTTGACGCCGTTTTTATTCTTGATTCTTTTTCTGTGAACCTTTAGTCTTATTCCTATTCACCAGTTTGACGATTGAACTTATGAGAATGATGATTCCAAAAAATCCTAAAAGCAGTTGCCACCAGTATTCTATAACGTAATATTTGAGAATTACGGTAAAGACGACGGCAAATAAAATGAAGGTCGCAATCTCGTTGAACTGTCTCAGTTTGATATTGCTGGTTGCTAAGATCCGGCCGTTCAGGGTTTTCAGTTCTTTCACCTTTTTCCAGCACCAGAAGTGATAGATTCCCAAGCCAATGAGGAATGTCAGTTTCAGGTGAAACCAAGGCATTTTCATCAGTCCGGAGTTCAGGAAAATCATTGTAAGCCCCGAAAGCAGCATCAGAACACCTGCAGGAACTGTTATAATATTCCATAGTCTTACGGCCATAAAAGTATATTGATTGCGGAGAATCTGCTGTTTCACTTCATCAAATTCGTCTGTATCCTTATAATATACAAAAAGCCTTACCAAATAGAAAATTCCGGCAAAATAACTGACCATAAAAATAATGTGAATCGCTTTGACAACCGTATACAGCATCGGGGAATTTTTTTGCAAAGATACTTTTTATTGGCAGAAGTAGAAGCACACTGTCGGGTGATGTTTTTTTTGGTGTATACCATCGATTTACCGTATAAAGCTCTATTCTTCAGAATAGAAGGAAATTACTTAATATTCATTAAAATGCCTGCAGGAAAATAATTATGGTTTTAATTAATCAATAAAAATTATATAATGATAATACTAGAGTCAAAATATTCCTGGGGTTATTTATTTGCTATAATAATCAGCTTTTTTTAATTATGGAAGTAAATTATTTCTAAATACTTGATGATGATTCATTTCAGGCGAAAAAAATTAAATATCATTTAAATGTTAAAGTGTGATATATTGCGTCTGATATGGAAAAAAAACGCTTTTTTTGTATTATATATTTAATGATATGATTATGAAGAAAATTTTACCACTGCTTTTTTCGGCTGGGATCTTTTGTTTTGGATTTTCACAGGATTTGAAGCCAGTAGCTCAGAAAGTAGCGGATCAGAAATCTAAAAACAGAAGTTTTGTCAAATTTAGCCCCTTCACAAAAGATGTGGCTTCAAAAAATGCCCGAATTTATCAAAGTGAAGCAGCAGACGTGACGGTGATGCAGCTGAAAACTCAGGAATTACAGACGATTGTAACTCAAAAGCCTGAGGCAATGGAACTTACATTCCCATTTGAAGGCAGAGAATTGACTGTTGAACTGGTGAGGAATAATATTCTAACTCCAGATTTTCAGGTAGATACAGATAAGGGAGTAAAAGCGTATACGCCTGGTGTCTATTATCAGGGCATCGTAAAAGGAGATAATAGCTCCGTCGTTGCATTTAGTTTCTTTGATAATGATGTGGTGGGCGTTGCGTCATCTCTTAATATAGGAAATGTCGTACTCGGAAAAACAAAAAACTCTTCTGATTTCGTTTCCTATAATGATCAGAAATTAAAAGAAAAAAATCCCTTCACTTGCGGTGCCGAGGAACTTCCTGAGAACGCAGGGAAGAAAATTACGTTTGACCCCAATAAAAAACAATCCAAACTAACAGCCAGCTGTGTCAGGATTTATTTTGAAATCGGATATGGACCGTACACCCAGAACGGATCCAATGTGACTTCTGCTATCAATTGGCTGACGGCGTTGTTCAACAATATAAAAACGCTGTACGATAATGAGAGTGTAAACATTGCTCTAAGTTCTACGTTTGTCTGGACTACGGTAGATCCTTATTCCGGTCAGCCGGGAGCAATACTTAATCAATTCCGGACCACAAGAACTACTTTCAACGGAGATTTGGCGCAACTCATCAGAAATCCGGCTACTACCAGCGTAGCGTATGTCAATGCATTATGTGGAATTTATAAATATTCGTACTGTGGCGTCAATAATCAGAATATTGCAGTGCCCACTTACTCCTGGAACATCGAAGCGATGACTCACGAACTAGGTCACAATCTTGGCTCTCCGCACACCCACGCATGTGCATGGAATGGCAACAATACAGCAATTGACGGTTGCGGGCCAGCCTCAGGTAATGATGAAGGCTGTGACGGTCCTTTGCCTACCACTACGAAAGGAACTATAATGAGTTATTGTCATTTAGTTGGATCTGTCGGGATCAGTTTTGCAAACGGTTTTGGGCAGCAGCCAGGCGATCTTATAAGACAGACCATTGATTCTAAGCCTTGTCTTGGGTCAGATTGCATCAACTCCTGCAATATAACTGTGACAGGACTGACTGTAACAGGATTGACTTCAAATACTGCGACTGGAACGATAGTCGATAATACTGCTTCTTCTTGGAAATACAGATTGGTAAAAACCACAGACGGCTCCGTAGTTTACTCAGGTTCTACTGCTAATAAGGTTTTAAATTTTACAGGCCTGGATTCCAACTCTTTTTACAAGTTAGAAGTAGGAACTGAGTGTGCCGCAACTTATCAGCTTTCTCAGTTATTCATTACCGATGGCTCATGGTGTGGAAAAAATATAACAGATTCAGGCGGAGAAAATAATACCTATTCTAATGACGAAAACTGGACAAAAACATTCTATCCCGATTCTCCGAATCAAAAATTAAAGATCAATTTTACGGCATTTGATTTGGAAAATGGTACAGATTACATCACCATCAGAAATGGACTTGCAAACTCTCCTGTATTCTCCGGAGCAGCCAAGCTGACAGGAACCACGATTCCTGCTTCATATGAGTCTACGCACGATTCTGGAGCGATTACGATCACTTTCAGATCTGATAATTCCGGAACCAATGCCGGCTTCAAAGCCAACTTCAGCTGTACGGTACTGGCCGTAGATGATGTGGTGAATTCTAAAGACGTTGCATTATCTCCAAACCCTGCGAAAAATCAATTTACTTTGAAAGGCATTTCGAAAATCGGTTCTGTTGAGGTCTATGATCTTTCCGGGAAGCTTGTAAAACAGTACGATACAGAGAGTTTGTCAAAAAATACCTTCGACGTTTCCAGACTTAAAACAGGAAATTATATCGTAAAAGTAAAAACGGCGAATGACACTTTCAGCAAGAATCTGATAAAACAATAATCAGTTTTATATAAATAATTAGAGATCCGGTTTGTAGCCGGATCTTTTTTTTAATCAAATTCTACATAGATTTTTTCACCGGTACTCATCCCGAAAAGAGAAGAGGCACCGTTGGAAACATTACCTTTGTAAATGGCAATTTCCAAAAGGTCAGAATCATTGAAGATCACAGAAGATTTCCCGTGGAATTCCTGTTCTCTCTCCCAGTCTGTCACAACATCAGTATATTGATCATATATTTTTGACAACACAATATTCCTGAATTTAACTGTAAAGTTCTCTGACACAGAAGCGTGTTTTTCAAAGAATTTTCTCCCAATATTAGACACTACATTTCCGAAATTATCAATGTACATCACTTCGCCGATGATCATTTTTTCAGCTTCATTATAGATAGCTCGAGGAAAAGAGACGTCTTTTATGGTTTTGATTTTCCTGCCTATAACTTCCGGCAAACCACCTTTGTAAAGATGCATCGCTGCTGGTACAAAAATCTCCGTTGCAGGAAAAATCACTTTGTCATCAAAACGGTTATTGAGCGTAATTTCATAAATGGCTTCAGGTTTGATGTCGAAAAACATCAGATTGGTAATTCCATTGTCGGCAGAAATGAAATAGTGACCATTAATTTTGGTAATGATATTCTTCCTGGATTTATGGTAAAAACTGTCAACAGCAATGATGTGGATGCTGCCTTCTGGGAAAAAATTGTAGGCATTGCGCACGATGTAAGCGGTCTGCAACAGGTTGTAGGGTGTGATGTTATGAGTGATGTCAACTACCTTTACGTCCTCGCTCCAGCTTAATATTTTACCTTTCATACTTGCGACGCGATGGTCTACAAGTCCGTAATCTGAAGTGAGAGTGATGGCTGACATAATTCTTTTATTTATTGCAAATTTAATATAATTCAATTTTTAAAGGGTCATAACATGTCAAATCTATTCATATATTTGTTATACTAACTACTAATATTATTTATGTTCGAAATCAATTATGAACTTGAAGGCATAAACACCAAAACGTTTTATGGTGTTCAGAATCAAAATTTCAATCTGATAAAATCCAGCTTTCCTACACTTAAAATTACCGGCAGAGATAACGTCGTATTTGCAATGGGAAACAGAGAAACTCTGGATCTTCTGAAAAAGAAACTCGATGATGTCTCCGATTATATTTCCAAACACAATTCCTTAGAAATAAAACAGCTGGAGTCGCTACTCAAGCTAAAAGATGATGCCGAGAAACAACTGATTTTCGATCAGGATATCATTGTAAAAGGCGTCAACGGAAAAGTGATTAAGGCTAAAACAACCAACCTCAAAAAGCTGGTGAAAGTGTCTGAGAAAAAAGATATGGTTTTCGCCATAGGTCCTGCGGGAACGGGGAAAACCTATACCAGCGTCGCACTCGCCGTCAGAGCACTCCGTGATAAGGAAGTCAAGAGAATCATTTTAACAAGACCGGCTGTAGAAGCCGGAGAAAGTCTCGGTTTCCTTCCCGGTGATCTCAAGGAAAAACTGGATCCGTATATGCAGCCTTTATATGACGCTTTGCGGGATATGATCCCTCATGAAAAGCTGGAAGGTTACATGGAAAAAAGAATTATAGAAGTAGCACCACTGGCTTTTATGAGAGGAAGGACATTGGACGAAGCTTTTGTAATTCTGGACGAAGCTCAGAATACAACACATTCTCAGATGAAAATGTTCCTCACAAGAATGGGAATGAACGCCAAATTTATCATCACAGGAGATCCCAGCCAGATAGATTTGCCAAAAAATCAACAGTCGGGCCTCAAAGAATCTATGACAATTCTCAAAGACGTGGAAGAAATCGGTTTTGTGCATTTGACGGAAGAAGATGTGGTACGGCACCCTGTAGTGAAGAAAATTATTATGGCTTATAACAGTATAGAACGAAAATAAATTTGTTTGGTACAGAAATTGGTAAGTACTGTCTGAATAAAATTTTAAACTATGAAAAAGATTTTAATAGCTGCAGCTATTGCAGTTTTTGGGTTTACCCAGGCGCAGGAAGGTTTCAAATTAGGAGCGCACATTGGTGCACCTACAACTGGTAACTCTCCTTTTACTTTAGGTTTAGATGCCGCATACAGATGGAATATCGCAAAAAGCTTTGACTTAGGAGTTGCAACGGGATATTCGCATTTCATCGGTAAAAGCTACGACTACCCAGGTGGAAGTATCAAAGGTGATGATTTCGGATTTATACCGGTAGCAGTATCAGGAAAATATTCTTTCAGTGGTGCTCCCATTGCTGTAGGTTTAGACCTTGGTTATGCAATCTCTACTAATGAGTATGTGAATGGTGGTCTTTATGCACTTCCGAAATTTATGTACAACATGCCAACAGGCGAATTGTACGTAGGTTACCAAAGTATCTCCGGTAAATATGACAGAGGCTATTACAACGACCGTCCTGTACCAGGCAAAGAATCTGTAGGTGCAGTGATAGTAGGCTATAATTTTTATCTTAACTAGTCTGTTACTAACAAAAAATATACAAAACTCCGGTGTTATCATCGGAGTTTTTTGCTGTGGAGATTAGCTTCCAAGTCAGAAAACAAGATTTGATTCTGATTAATAAAATTAATAAAATTCTGCTGGTTTGAGCTGACTTCACATTTGGCCATTTATTTTTCAAAATAATCAGAACATAAAGACTGTCTTTCGCAATCTTTTTTATTGGGCCGGCTTTTCTCAACTCATTTAAAAATTGTAATTTCGCAACCAAAGTAAATCTAAAATAATGAGTAAATCTATTGAAGAGTTGAAAAGCCTTTCAACGCAGATCAGAAGAGACATTCTTAGAATGGTTCACGCTGTCAACAGCGGTCATCCGGGAGGATCTCTTGGCTGCACAGAATATTTCGTAGCACTTTATGGGAATGTTTTGAACTACAAATTACCTTTCACGATGGAGGGTCAGGATGAGGATTTATTCTTCCTTTCCAATGGTCATATTTCGCCTGTGTTTTACAGTACTTTGGCAAGATTCGGATTCTTTCCGGTCGCAGAATTAGCAACTTTCAGAAAACTGAATTCCAGATTGCAGGGTCACCCGACTACGCACGAAGGTCTGCCGGGAATCAGAGTAGCATCAGGATCTCTAGGTCAAGGCCTTTCAGTTGCTTTAGGTGCAGCTCAAGGTAAAAAACTAAATGGAGATGATTCTTTAGTTTACACACTTCACGGTGATGGCGAATTGCAGGAAGGTCAAAATTGGGAAGCTCTCATGTACGGCGCAGCCAAAAAAGTAGATAATATCATCGCAACGGTGGATTACAACAGAAGACAGATTGACGGTGATACAGACGATGTACTTTCCCTTGGTGACCTTAGAGGGAAGTTAGAAGCCTTCGGATGGTTGGTTTTGGAAGAGAAAAATGGCAACGATCTGGAAGCTGTCATTGGAATCCTTAATAAAGCCAAATCCGAAACCGGAAACGGAAAACCAGTCGCAATCTTACTTCATACAGAGATGGGAAGCGGCATAGATTATATGATGGGAAGCCACTCCTGGCACGGAAAAGCGCCAAATGATGAGCAGTTGGACACAGCCTTCAAACAACTATATCTTGAAGCACCAGCTGACTATTAATTATTAATGATAAATTATTAATGATAAATGACTTCTTATTCCTTATTTAATTTAAAAGATCGCAGAAAATCATTTATCGACCATCATTTATCAGTTATAATATATCAACCATCAATTTTATAAAAATGAAATACACATACACAGAAAAAAAAGATACACGCTCAGGCTTCGGAGCCGGTTTGGCAGAATTAGCTGATACCAACCCGAATGTGGTCGCACTTTGCGCAGATTTGATCGGCTCTCTCAAAATGGAGAAATTCATAGAAAAAGCACCGGAAAGATTTTTCCAGACAGGAATTGCAGAGGCCAATATGATGGGCTTGGCAGCAGGTCTTACAATCAATGGCAAAATTCCTTTCGCCGGTACTTTCGCCAATTTTGCAACATCCAGAGTTTATGATCAGATCCGTCAGTCGATCGCTTATTCCAATAAAAATGTGAAAATCGCTGCTTCTCACGCCGGCGTTACTTTGGGCGAAGATGGCGCAACGCATCAGGTTTTGGAAGACATCGGAATGATGAAAATGCTTCCCGGTATGACCGTCATCAACCCTTGCGATTACAACCAGACCAAAGCAGCAACTTTAGCCGCAGCAGCACACGAAGGCCCTGTTTATCTCAGATTCGGTCGTCCTGTAGTTCCCGTTTTCATCCCGGAAGATATGCCTTTCGAGATCGGAAAAGGAATTCTTCTGCAGGAAGGGACAGACGTTACCATCGTAGCAACCGGCCATTTGGTTTGGGAATCTTTGCTGGCAGCAGAGGAGCTGGAAAAAGAAGGGATCTCTTGCGAAATCATCAATATCCACACAATCAAGCCGTTGGACGAAGAGATTATTCTGAAGTCTGTAGAAAAAACAGGAAAATTGGTTTCCGCAGAAGAGCACAATTTCCTCGGCGGATTGGGAGAATCTATCGCTGGCGTTTTGGCGAGAAGAAGACCTACACCACAGGAATTCGTAGCCGTGAACGATACTTTCGGGGAATCCGGAACGCCTGCACAGCTGATGAAAAAGTACAAAATCGATGCAGAAGCTGTCGTCAAAGCAGTCAAAAAAATCATCGCGAGAACAAAATAATTCTGAACAATTATATCAGACAAAATCCACCATTTTCGGTGGATTTTTTTTATGCTCATTGCCGAGATCCAACACTTATTTAGTATTTTTATCAGGAGCTGTTTCCCGCTTTCCGCTGCAATCTTTTTTTTCATCAGGTTTAGTCCTGATTAATTCTCGGGAGTACACAGAAAAAAGGATTTCCACTTCAATCGGGGCTATGGGCTTTGTTATCCAATTATGGTTCTGTCATAATTTAGAATATTTTCATAAAAATTTTAGAGAAAATATAACAAATACTTCGTCCTTCCGCAGGAATCTAAACCATCAAGATTCCTGCGGAATGACAAATAATATGTTTTAATTTTATTACTTTTGAAGATGCTTCAAATGCCGGAACATAAAATCCTCATCACAGAATTGAAAACCAATTTTGACGTCCGTATTTTTATCAAAAGAGAAGACCTTATCCATCCCACAATTTCCGGAAACAAATTCTGGAAACTTTTCTTCAACGTCAATCAATATCTTGAATCTAAACCCTATAATCCTCTCTTAATTACTTTCGGAGGCGCATTTTCCAATCACATTGCATCGGTTTCCGCTTTCGGAAAAGTGTTTGGAATCAAAACCATTGGAATCATCCGTGGAAATGAACTCGAAGATAACTGGCAGGAAAATCCGACACTTTCCCAAGCTGCGAAAAACGGAATGGAATTTCATTTTGTCTCACGCGAAGATTATCAAGATAAAGATAAACTCACGGAAAAATTTTCAAATCACTATCCAAATGCCTTGATAATTCCGGAAGGTGGAAGCAATGATTCGGCGGTAGAAGGCATCCGCTTTATGCTGGGAAACGACACCAAAGATTTTGATTATCTTTGCACCGCAGTTGGAACCGGCGGCACAATTGCAGGAATTTCACGGTTTGCGGAAAGCGGTCAAAAGGTATTGGGAATCAAGGTTGTAAGAGATGATTCTCTGGAAAAAACAATTGCGCAATGGAGCGGAAAGAGTAATTTTGAGCTGGTAAATGCGGATGAAAGCCGCTATGGCAAAATAACGGATGCGAATGTCCGTTTTATAAACTGGTTCTATCGGGAATATCAGATTTCGCTGGATCCGATTTACACAGGGAAGCTGATGCAGACCATTTTTGAATTGGCGGAAAAAGGATTTTTCCCAAAAGGTGCGAAGATACTGGCCTTTCATACCGGCGGATTGCAGGGCATCAAAGGCGCGAATCTGTTTTTGAAAAATAAAGGGAGAGATCTGATTCTTGACCATCCATAATATTGTCATTCCGTAGGAATCTAAATTGTGAGATTGAATGTGTCGAACGACTGTTTTGGGATTCCTCCGGAATGACAAAAACCTGTTTGATGTCGAAATGTTGACAAAAAGTAGAAACCCATAGCCCCGATTGCAGCGGCATCCTTTTTTTTGGCTTTCTGTAAAAGTTATATTGATAACAAAAACAAGCTCAGGATAAACTGCAAGCGGGATTAAGCTTCTGAAAAAGTAAATGTATTTGTAAAAGATAAATATGAGAAAGTTATTAGTGATTGGTTTTGTGAGTGTTTTGGGCGTGGTAAAAGCGCAAACCTGGAAAACGGAAGACCAATACATCCAAAAATTTGCGCCGTACGCGGTGGAAGAAATGGAGAAATACAAGATTCCGGCGAGCATCACTCTAGCTCAGGGACTTCTGGAGACCGGCGGCGGACAGAGCCGGCTTGCGCAACAGGGGAAAAACCACTTCGGAATCAAATGCAAAGAGGACTGGACGGGGAAGACAATGAGCCATACTGACGATGCTCCCAATGAGTGCTTCCGCGTGTACGACGATCCGAAACAGTCTTATGAAGACCACTCGGTTTTCCTGGCGACCAGGAAATATTATGTCGGCCTTTTCAAACTGGATCCCAAAGATTACAGAGCCTGGGCGCACGGCCTGAAAAAAGCGGGCTACGCGACCAATCCTAGATATGCCAATATTCTGATTGATAAAATAGAACGTTACAAACTTTATGAATTTGATCAGACGAGCAAAGATGAGGTCTACTTTGCAATCCTGAAACTGTATCCTGCACTGAATAATGATGCGGTTTTTATGGCGCAGCTGAGTCAGGAAAAGCAGAACGACCGCGTGACGCCGCCAACGGTGAAAGTGGATTACTCTCAGGGTTCTTATGCTAAGCAGCAGAGTCAGATTTCTGAAATCATCGATGCTAAAACCAAAGCGGCGCTTCTTAAAAATATCCTTGTTAAGAACCATCCGAACGACGGTTTGAAATTCTTCGTGATGCCGGTAGATGCCGATGTATCGGAGATTGCTAAGAAATTCGGAATCAGTGAAAAACGCCTGATGAAATACAACGAACTGGAAAATTCTAAGCTGGCGAAAAACGATATCATCTTTCTGGAAGGTAAAAACTCGTCCGGAAACAAAGCGACCTACAAAGCCGGAACGGGTGAAACCATGCACGATATTGCTCAGAAATTTGCCATCAAAGAGAAAAAACTTTACAGCAAAAACAGGATGAATCCAGGCGAGCAACCAAGAGTAGGACAGGTGATTTATCTCCAGAATAAGAAACCGAGGTCTTAGAATTTAGAAACTAGATGTTAGAAATTAGATTTAAAACTAACAACTAACAACTATCAACCAACAACCAACAACCAAAATGTTATACCAAAGAAGTTCAGCGCTTTTTGAAGAAGCGTACAAATATATTCCGGGCGGCGTAAATTCGCCGGTTCGAGCCTTTAAATCTGTGGGCGGCGTTCCATTGTTTATGAAGTCTGCGAAAGGTGCGTACCTGACAGACGAAGATGACAGAAACTATATCGATTATATCAATTCCTGGGGACCAGCCATTTTGGGACACACACATCCAGAAGTTTTGGAAGCTTTGAAAATCCAGGCTGAGAAAGGATTTTCTTTCGGAGCACCTACGGAACTGGAAACAGAAATTGCCAAATATATTGTAGAAAATGTCCCGAATATCGACCAGATCAGAATGGTCTCTTCGGGAACTGAAGCTTGTATGAGTGCGATTCGTCTGGCAAGAGGCTATACAGACAGAGAAAAGATTATCAAGTTTGAAGGCTGCTACCACGGACATTCGGATTCTTTTCTCATCCAGGCGGGAAGTGGAATGGCTACATTCGGAAGCCCAAATTCTCCGGGTGTAACGCAAGGTACGGCGAAAGATACATTGCTTGCCGAATACAACAATTTTGAGCAGGTTGAAGAACTTTTCAGAAGTAATCCTGAGCAGATTGCCGCAATTATCGTGGAACCTGTGGCGGGAAATATGGGTTGTGTTTTGCCTGAAAATAATTTCCTTCAAAACCTTAGAAAAATCTGTGACGAGAATGGTGCATTACTGATTTTTGATGAGGTGATGACTGGTTTCCGACTGGCATTTGGTGGCGCACAGGAACTTATGAATGTGAAAGCCGATCTGGTAACTTTCGGAAAAGTGATTGGCGGCGGATTGCCAGTGGGTGCTTTTGCAGGACGCAACGAAATTATGAATTACCTCTCGCCAAGAGGAAACGTATACCAAGCGGGGACTTTGAGTGGAAATCCTTTAGCAATGCGGGCGGGACTTAAAACTTTGCAGCTCATAAAATCTGATCCGGAATTCTATAACAAACTGGCAAAAACCACGGAAACCCTGGATTTTGAGATTGGAAAAATTCTGAACGAGAAAGGGATCAAACACAGAATCAACCGAAAGGGAAGTATGATGTCTGTCTTTTTTGATGCAACATCTGTCAGTAATTTTAAGGAAGCAAATGAGTCCGGGATTGGGCTGTTCAACAATTTCTTCCACCAGCTTTTGGAACAGGGGATTTATCTTCCGCCAAGTGGTTATGAAACCTGGTTTATTTCAGCAGCAATTGGTGATTCAGAAATTGATAAGACTTTGGAGGCTGTAAGAAAATTTACTTATTGATGTCAAATTTGTTATAATAAATTATTATAATTAAATATAATTTATGATTAGTATTAAAATATTTGTATATTAGCAGTTCTAAATGAAGAGCTAATTTTCATTATAAGCCGTTCCTTTCCGGGGAACGGCTTTTTTGTTTATTGATTTGCTGTCATTTTTTCAAAAATTCCGGGAATCCATATGAGCAATAATTGATAAATACATATTAGTACGATAAATAATTTTTTGAATACGAAATCTTGAATATATAAAACGTTTTCTTTTAATTGTTTTCGTCTCTCCAATTCTTTGTTGGTTTCAAACACGTTCACGAGGTTTCTCATAAACTGAATTATTAAAATTGAAAAAGAAAATATCAGCAAGACGAAAAATAGCTTGTTTAACAATCCGTTAAAAAAAGAGTTATAGATTAGAAGCAACAAACTAAAAATTACAATTAAATAAACATCAATTGGTTTTACGATTCCATTATTATATTTCAAGTATAAAATGTAGCTCACAAATGTAAAGAGGAAAGAATGTAAGATTTGCGCAATAATCATTACTTCGTCGGTTTCGCTCTCAGATACTGGTACGGATAGAAATTCTCCGCATCATTTTCCCAAGCTGCCTGAACTGCAAAATAAGGATTGCGCAGAATCTCTCGGGCAATGAAAATCAAATCACCCTGACCGTTTTCCAGAATCTCCTCAGCGTGCGCTGCAGAAGTAATCAATCCGACTGCGCCGGTTCTGATGTCAGCATTTTTTCTCACTTCGTCGGATAGCGGAACCTGGTAGCCCGGTTTTAACGGAATGACCGCGCCGCTAATGTTGCCACCGCTGGAAACATCTATCAAATCTACATTTTTAGTTTTTAAAACTTTGGATAGTTCTACGCTGTCACTAATATCCCATCCATTTTCTGCATATTCAGTTCCCGAAATTCTTACAAACAGTGCAATGTTTTCTGTAATCTGAGAATTGACAGCTTCTACAATTTCCATTAAGAATCTCGCTCTGTTTTCAGCATTTCCGCCATAGTCATCTGTTCTGGTATTGGATAGTGGCGAGAGAAACTGATGGATGAGGTAGCCGTGTGCAGCGTGAATTTCGATGAGATCAAAACCTGCTTCTGCAGAGCGTTTCGCAGCTTTTCGGAAATCTTCTACCAGCTCTTTGATTTCCTCCACGGTCAGCACGTGCGGAATTCTTTCTGAATGGTGGAAAGGGATTGGACTTGGCGCAATAGTTTCCCATCCTTCCTGAATGCTAATTTGTCTATTTTCCCAGGTTGATCCTTTTCTGCCGGCGTGTGCCAGCTGGATTCCGATTTTGCTTTCTGAATTATGATGTACAAAATCGACTATTTTTTTCAAGGCCAGCGCCTGCTCGTCATTCCAGATTCCAAGGCATTTGTTGGTGATTCTCCCGTGTGGTTCTACTGCCGTTGCTTCGGTGATGATCAATCCGACTCCGCCTTGTGCACGGCTGCCGTAGTGGACGTAATGGAACTCGTTTGCCATACCGTCTTCTGCGGAATACATACACATTGGCGACATGACGACTCGGTTTTTCAGTTCTATATTTCTGAATTTGATTGGTTCAAATAATTTCATTTTGGTATTGATTTTATATTAAATAAAAAGGAATTTCCAGGATTTGTTGTAGCTGGATCTATTGCCTTCAAATTTTGGTCATTTTTTGTTGTATTTTGCTGATGCTGAATTATCCATATCAAACTTTGTTTTCCTGCTTCAGTAAACTGATCTATATTGTTAACTGATTATATATCAGTATTCTGAGCATCTATTAACGAAAGCTAAAAATTAGAAGTAATAAAAGGATAGTTTTTCTCGAACTGTATACTTACCTGAACAGAAATGCCATCGCCGCAGCCCGGCTTGAACGGAGCTCATTTTTTCGGTCGGGATAGTTGCTGGCAAAAAATAGCGGGAGTGGAAGACGGAAAAGCTGCCCAAAAAATAATCAGACGCCAAATTGTGTCAAATGGTGATCCAGGTGTTTGGCCATCATATTGTTCCATTCGCGGGCTGTGAGTCTGCCAAAGTTGAAGCTTTCTTTGCCTTCAAAAGCGCCGGCTCCCAACTGCTGTGTTTTTTGGATAAATCCGATGATGCGTTTCCTTTCTTCTTCAAAGATCTTGTCGTCCGAGATCACAAACATCGCAGCAGTCTGTGTATTGTGCTTGTACGGTGTTTCGTTGACCACAATTCGCTTTACAAAACTTTTCATAATCCACTTTGCAAGAAAGTTGGGTTTTTTATGTTTTTCTGATTCGTAGATTAACTCGTAAGTGACGTTGCAGTGGGCTAGCATCTTGTCTACAGACATCAATCCCCATTTTGGGAAAGAATCTTCGGTAAGGGCATTGATTCTCTTGATAAAATGAGTGGATCCGTCGTGTTCAAAAATATTTTTCATTTTTAGCTGGTGATTTTAATTATCCTGTTGAGCTCTTTTGCGGCTGCTTTGTTGTGTTTTCTGTATCTGATAAATCTAAGCAGGAACCCAATAAAAAGAATGATGGAAACAGCGATAATCAGCGCTGACGCAATTCTCAATTTATTTTTCTCTGCTTCTATTTTTCCATTATTATCTTTATTAAGTATATCGATGCTTTTATTGAGGGAAGCCAGCTCGCTTTGTTCTCTTGCAAATTTGGCTTCGATATATAATTTGTTGTACACTTCATAATTGTTCCAATCCTGAAGTGCGAGATAATTGTCAGCAAAACCCTTAAAAATACCTTCGCTCAAAACCAGGTCGCCCACTTTTTTGGACAGATTGACCGCTTTTTGCAAAAGCTGTATGGCCAAATTATGTTTTCCGAGAACTGTGTAGTTTTCTGATAGTCCTTTGTAGGCAAATGCCTCCAGACTCTCGGCGTCTACAGATTTTGCAACGGCTGCGGATCTCTGAAAATAGCGTTCCGCCTCGGCATATCTGTTCAGATAGAAGTAGCAGTAGCCAATGTTGTAGAGAAAAACGCTGCTGTTGGCCACGGCATTTTCATAATTGCCGACTTTGGTGAGATACTGGAGGCCAAGGCTGAGCTTTTCCAACGCCAACTCATTGTTGTTCTGATTTTTATAAACCAAACCGCGGATTGCATAATTGAGACCCAGATAATATTGCTTGAATTTGTTGTCCGGCAGCTGACTACAGATTTTGAACGTGTCATCCAGGATTTCTAATGTTTTACTGTAAAGTCCCATTTGCTGATATTGGATGGCAACGGCATTCATAATTCGGATTTTCTGTTCGGGATCCGTGATGGTTTTGCTTAATTCCTGCATTTTCAGAACCCAATCCAGAGATTTATCGAAGTCACGTTTGGAGATGTAAGCGTGCGAGATCAATTTGTAGAGCTTGATAAGATGATCCGGATCTTTTTCCTTTTTCAGCATTTCCTGCGCAGATTTCAAGGCGTTGTCCGGATTTTGATAAACATCCGAAAGCGCCTTTTTGTAAAGTACTTCATTATACTGCGATTTGAAAAATCCAGTAAAAGAAAACAGGGTAAATATGAAAATCAGGCGTTTCATTTCTTTGTCAGTTGCTGGATGTAAGTGTTGGGCGAAATGCCTGTCACCGCTTTAAAAACCGTGGTAAAGGCACTGTGAGAGGAGAATCCTGCTTTCTCTGCCAGATAGCTGACCTTATAATTGAGGTAGGAAGGATCGGTCTTCAGGAGGTAGGCGATGTAGTTGATCCTCAGTTCATTGATGTAGTTGTTATAGTTTTTTTCTTTGTATTTATTAATAATCTCAGACAGATATTTGGTGTTTGTTTCCATCTGGCCCGCGAGTACGGCGAGAGACATTTCGCGGTTTAGGAATTTTTCAGATTTTTCAAATTCCTCCAGCCTGGTGAGAATATCGTTTTCTTTTTCTTTGGATATTAAAAGTGGTTTTTTTAAGCTTTCGGTCTCTTTTTTCTCAGTTTTTTCCGTGTGTTGGGTCTCAAATTTTTGAACGTAAGTCTGTTGCTGCTTGTAAAAACTGATTTGCTTCTGGATAGATTTTCCCTTTCTGTGTTCAGAAAAACTTAATAAAATGACAATTAGCAAAACAGCGGCACAGATCCCGGAAATGATAAGGAGAGATTGCTTGAAATTACGATCTGCAGCCTCCATTCTTTTGTTCTCATACTGCTCGTTCAGGCGGATCAGATTGCGGATTGCATCTTTTTTATTCTGATCCAGTCTGTCGGTTTCTGCCTTGTAAAGCGCATAATATTTTTGGTACTGTTCTTCATTTTTCAGAGCCAGATAATTTTTTGAAAGATCTTCGTATATTTTGTTTTTCAGAGGATCAAAACTGCTGTTCCGGAGCAAATCCAAAGCTTGGTTAAGATTTTCTGCAGATTTCAGATAGTTTTTTTTGAGGAAATAAATTCTGCCAAGATTATCCAGATTGAAGGCACGTAGAAAGATGTATTGCGGCGTATTGGAGAGTTTTAAGGTAATTTCGTGGCAAGTTTTTTCAGCCTTATCAATTTGATTCTGGGAAATATAGATCAAAGTCTGATAAATCATATTCTCGACAGAGATGATAAAGTCGTCGGGATTCTTCAGGTAAGAATTGCTCACAATCAGATCTTCCTGGGCATCTTTCCACTTTTTCTGAATTAAAAAATTCGACGCATTCAGCTGATAGATCTGCGCCAGTAGATTTTCCGGATACTGCTGCTTTTTTATTGTACCGGATTTCTCAACAAGATTGCGGGAGATTCTTGCAGATTGGCTGTAGAGTCTCAGCGTTTGATACTGCTGGGACAATGCGAAGTCGGCGTAGAAGTAGCTGTTGTCTTTGCGGCTTTCAGAATTCAGATTTTTGTCCAAAGCCTGTTCTATAGATTTGGAATAGTCACCTTTCAAATTATAAGCTCTGGCCAGGATAATCTGAAGCCTTTGCCGGATAACGGGAGACTCTTTGTTTTCATCAATATTCTGCAGGATCTGAAAGGACTTGTCCGGATTCTCATAAAGACTTTTGTAAGCTTTGTCCAGCAGCTGTAATGTCTCCGGGCTGCTTTGTGCCGAAGTCATTATGACTCCGGAAAAGATCAAAATCCACAAAAAAAATAGCCTGCGCATGATACAAAAATAGCGTTTTTATTTATTAAAACTAAGTGTTTGCAATTCAGATGAGAGAAAAAGATGAATTCATCGAATTGAGTTAAGATGCTGACTTTGAGTAATTTAATAATTTGATCCTTTCTGAATTCGTGAATTCTGCAAGATAAATATTAGGAATACAAATTATTAACACCTAAAATTGTAGTAAGCAAAATATTTGATAATGATTTTTGATATCGAAAGTCAAATCATTATTTAGACCACAATTTCACTAATTACTTACATCTACTTTTATGAAAAAATTCTATCTATTCTTACTGGGAATCACAATGGCTACCGGAGTGAAAGCGCAACAAATGGAGTTCCGCCTTATAGACGATATGGGCGCCCGTCTTTATGACATCAACGACAGTGGTTTCGCCATCCACGCAGGTGCTTATTATAACTACACTGCAAACACAACAACACCTACAGAAGGCGGCCAGGCGACTGTCCGTATCAACAATGCCGGCGATGTGGCAGGAGCCAGTACGCTTGTCATTTCTGAAGAGGAATCTATTGCAATGGCAGCTTACAGAAAAAACGGCAACTGGAGTACGATTGCTTATTTTCCGGGAGAGACGCCAAGCAGCAGCTCATTCGCAAATGCCAATGATATCTCCCAGAATGCTAAATATGTCACAGGACAGATTGGTGCGACAGGCTTTACAAGCTGGCCTTTCATTTATAATACAGAAACCAACACGCTGACCAAACTTTCCGGCGACAATACTTATATCAACGGTAGAGGAGAAGCGGTGAATGACAACGGGATTGTAGCAGGTTTTGCAGACAGAGAGGATCTTGTGACAACAGGTACAATGTGGCTTCCCGCCTATTTTGAAGCCAATGGAACCATCCATTATATCGATATGGGAACACTTGAAAATGGCGAAGCGGCAGATATCAACAATGCGGGTTTAATCGTAGGCTACAAAGGTGGCAAGCCATTTACTTATAACATCAATACTGGTATATATAAATCTTTTAATCCGCCGGCAGGTTTTAGCCGCGCGGTCTTCACGTCCGTGTCAGAAAATGGGATTGCAGTGGGATATGCAGGCGAAGCAGGGAACAGAGAGGTGATTATTTACCATCCGTCACTAGGCTCCGGTCCGGTTTTTCTGAAAGATATCTTAACAAGAAATGGTGTTACTATTAATACGCTGGACGGTAAGTTGGGTACAGGAATGAATATTTCACCTAATGGGAATTTTATCTGTGGCTTTGATAATACGATTCCGCCACTATTTGCAGGGGGTTGGGTTGTCAATCTTAATAATCTGCTACTTGGCACCAATGACTGTGCAATCACCTGTCCTCAAAATATCGAAGCGACAATTGCATCCGTCAACCAGACATCTGCAGCAGTAAGTTATACACTTCCAATTGCTTGTGGTTCTTCGTCTTCCACAGGATTGACTACGGTTCTTGTGTCTGGATTCGAGTCCGGTTCCCAATTCCCGATCGGTACTACAGATGTGGTTCATAATCTGGTAGATGCCAGTGGAAAAGTACTTTATGTATGCTCTTTCCAGGTGGTGGTAAACGATTTATATTGTGCAGGTAAGCCGCAGTGGGGTACAGACGCTATTTCGAAAGTCCAGTTTGCAGGGATTGATAATTCTTCTGACCCATACGCTGCAGCACCAAACGAATACTTTTTAGACAAAGTGGGCGAGGTTTACAAAGGAAGCCAATATCCTGTTGTTTTGGAGGCCAATACAAATGGTGGTTATGATTATGCTTCAGTTTTCATAGACTGGAATCAAAATGGAATCTTTACAGACGCAGGTGAGCTATATGAAGTGGGAGCAGTAACTTCCGACGGTGCAGACGGCGCACAGATTACAGGAGAAATCGCGGTTCCGGCAAGTGCTTTGGCCGGGAAAACGAGAATGAGAGTCGTTCTCAACTGGGATGTTTCCACAACAGATCCTTGCGATAATGCGCAGTCATTCTTCGGTCAGTCAGAGGACTATATGCTGGATGTGAAAGAGTCTCTGGCGACTGCCGACAGCAACAGATCCAATGTTTCTATCTATCCGAATCCTGTGAAGAGCGTCCTCAACTTTAACGGAGCCAAAGATATTTCCAGAGTAGAGATTTACAATGTGGCAGGACAGAA
This sequence comes from Bacteroidota bacterium, assembly GCA_037033105.1. Taxonomy (GTDB): domain Bacteria; phylum Bacteroidota; class Bacteroidia; order Flavobacteriales; family Weeksellaceae; genus Epilithonimonas. The sequence continues at coordinate 253,193 of JAZBLF010000002.1, read as the reverse complement.
AATCAAATCTGTTGAAAAATTATCTGATCAGAAGATCGAATTATCTAATTTGACAGGCGGCACCTATATCATCAGAGCCAATGTGGGTGGTGTGGTAAAATCTTTCAAATTCATCAAAGAATAAGCAATTTGTTTGCAGTTTTCAATCTGAAAAAGCAGGTGGTTTTCCATCTGCTTTTTTTATTTTTAAGTTCAGAATTGCTTTTTCACCTTAGATAGTTTAACTTTGCACAAACCTAATCTAATGAGTAAAAAAGAAACGAAATACATCTTCGTCACAGGCGGTGTAACGTCTTCACTGGGTAAAGGAATTGTCTCCGCTTCTTTGGGACTTTTATTAAAATCGAGAGGTTTTAAAGTAACTATCCAAAAACTTGACCCTTATATCAATATCGATCCGGGAACGCTTAATCCTTATGAGCACGGCGAGTGTTATGTGACCGAAGACGGCGCAGAAACAGACTTGGACCTGGGCCATTACGAAAGATTTCTGGATTCTCCCACTTCACAAAATAATAATGTAACCACCGGCAAAATCTACCAGACCGTTATAGAAAAAGAACGTAAAGGTGATTTCCTCGGGAAAACCGTACAGGTGATTCCGCATATTACCAATGAGATCAAACGCAGGATCAAGATGCTTTCCAAAAAGGATTATGACATCATTATCACAGAGATCGGCGGAACGGTCGGTGATATAGAATCTCTTCCTTACATAGAAAGTGTCCGTCAGTTACAATGGGAATTAGGCAAAAATAATTCGATGGTGATCCATTTGACATTATTGCCCTACTTAGCATCAAGTGGCGAACTGAAAACCAAGCCTTCCCAGCATTCTGTCCGTCAATTGATGGAAAGCGGCATCCAGGCAGATGTTTTGGTCTGCAGAACAGAGCATCCCATCCCGAAAGAACAAAAAGCTAAACTGGCGCAGTTCTGCAACGTAGGCTTAGGAAATGTGATCGAATGTATCGATATGGATACCATTTATGAAGTACCATTGTACCTTCAGAAACAGGATTTCGACGAAGTTGTTTTAAAAGAATTAAATCTTCCTGTAGGCAAAGAACCCAATCTTAAAGACTGGAAAACTTTCCTCAAAAAATATAAAAACCCGAAAAGAACGGTAGAAATTGCATTGGTGGGGAAATATGTTTCCCTCCAGGATTCCTACAAATCTATTGCAGAAGCCTTTATCCACGCGGGCTCCGATATGGAAACCGAAGTGAAGATCAAATGGGTGTATAGCGGCGACATCGAGATTGAAGGTGCTGAAACATTATTAAAAGACGTCGATGGTATTTTAATCGCACCCGGTTTTGGAGACCGCGGTATAGAAGGTAAAATCCAGGCGGCAAAATTTGCCAGAGAAAGCAAAACGCCAATGTTGGGCATCTGTCTGGGAATGCAGATTATGACAATCGAGTTTGCAAGAAATGTCCTGGATCTAAGCAAAGCCAACAGTATGGAGTTCGATACCTCTACACCGGATCCTGTGATCTCATTGATGGAAGAGCAGAAAAACGTGGTAGACAAAGGTGGTACAATGCGTCTGGGTGCGTGGAAATGTGTCTTGAAACAGGGCTCAAAATTAGCCGAAGTTTATGGTGCAAAAACCATCTCAGAACGCCACCGTCACAGATATGAATTCAACAGTGACTATAAAAAAGACTTCGAAGACAAAGGATTGGTCCCAACAGGTTTTAATCCGGAAACGGAACTCGTAGAGACTTTGGAAATGAAAGACCATCCTTTTTATGTAGGCGTCCAATATCACCCGGAATATAAAAGTACAGTGGCCACGCCGCATCCATTATTCAAAGCGTTTATAAGCGCTGCGGTGAAAGGGAAATAATATTAAATTAAAATAAAAAACAGCTGTGGATGGACATTCACAGCTGTTTTTGAATGAAAGTGTTGGCAGAAGCCAATGCTGTGGAAACAGACTTATTTGATGGGTCTTACAAAATCAGGCAGTTTCGGAAAGTAAATTCCTTTCCTTAATCGTCTTTATAACAGAATCTGAAAAATAAATCCTATTTTTGCAGACCAAAATGATGTAGGTTTTGAACGGTCAGTCTGAGGCTCTCGAAGACTTTCAATTTAGAAGCTTAAACTTTAAACTTAATTCTATAATGCAGCAAAACAACGGATTAGATAAAAGCCAGCTGATCAGCTTCGGCGTTTTTTCTATGATTCTTATCGGTTTTATGTTTTATTTCCAAAACAAAAATGCACAGACCGACCAAGAGCAACTGGCAGCCAACGCCAAAAAAACAGAGCAGATCACCAAAGCAAAACCGGTGGCTACAAACCTGAACGCAGCCAATGTGACTGCCGCTTCTGTACAGAAAGTGAACCTTCAGAATGACGAACTAGCTCTGGAATTCTCCAGTGTAGGCGGGCAATTGAGCTCTGTAAAACTGAATAAATATCAGGCTTTTGGAGGCAAACCACTTTATCTGTTCAGTAACAACAATGCGAGCTACGGCTTCCAGTTTACAGACAAAGCCGGTAAAGTGTTCAATACCAAAGATCTTGTTTTTGCACCTTCCGTTGCAGGCAATTCTGTAACTCTTACTTCTAAAATGGGAAGTGCTGTCATTCAGTTTATTTATACTTTAAAAGCAAAATATACAGTAGATTTCCAAGTAAAAACGCAAGGTCTTGCAACATTGGTCAACGATGGCAAAGCTAATTTTGTCTGGAATTATACCGTAAAAGGTGCCGAAAAGGGAAGATCGCAGGAAGAGACTCACACCGAGTTTGCCTACTCTTTCAACAACTATAAAGATTACGATTACGATGCCCGTACAGAAATGGATGAGCCGGATGAAACCCTCAACTGGATTGGCGTGAAGCAACAGTTTTTCTCCGCAGTAATAGAAGCGAAAAACGGCTTTACAAAATCCAAAGGAAATCAGGAGATCATCGAAGAAGGCGAATTTCTTAAAAAATTCAACTACGACGGTCAGGTCAATCTGGCAGGGAATGAGCTGAATCAGGACTTCACATGGTATTTTATGCCATTGGATATGGATCTGCTAAAATCTTTTGACAAAAACTTCGACGAGATTCTGCCTCTAGGCTGGTCATTCATCGGATCATTGAACAGATATGTGTTTATGCCGATGTACAACCTGATCTCTTCTTGGGGCGTTGCCGCAGGTTGGGCTATTTTCTGGATGACGATTATCATCAAGTTGATTTTGTCTCCGGTGATGTTCAAGCAGCACAAACTGAGTGCAATGATGAAGGTGATCCGTCCGGAAATTGATGAGGTGAATGCCAAATTCAAGGATGCAGATCCAATGAAAAAACAACAGGAAACAATGGCTGTCTACAGAAAAGCAGGCGTAAACCAGATGGCAGGATGTCTGCCGGCGCTGGTTCAGATCCCGTTGTTCTACGCACTGTTCCGATTCTTCCCAAATATGATAGATTTGCGTGGCAAAAGCTTCTGGTTCGCACCGGATCTTACGGCTTATGACGACGTCATCAAGTTCGGATTCAAAGTACCTTTGCTGGGCGAGCATTTAAGTATTTTTGCACTGGCCTGTACCATTGTCATCCTAATTTACACGGTGATGACCTCCGGGAATATCCAGCAGCCACAGCAGGAAGGAATGCCGAATATGAAAGTGTTGATGTACATCTTCCCGATCACATTCCTGTTCTTTTTGAACAGTTCAGCTTCCGGTCTTTCCTGGTATTATTTCGTGTCCAATGCCATTAATATTGTGATCATCCTGGTCATCAAATATTTCATTCTGGACGAGAAGAAGATCCACGCCCAGATTCAGGCCAACAAGCAGAAAGAACCGAAGAAAGAAGGCGGTTTCCAGAAGAAGATGAGAGAGATGATGGAGAAAGCGCAGGAACAGCAGAAAGTTCAGGAACAGAGAACAAAAAAGAAATAAAATTTTAAAAGCGGTAATCATTTACCGCTTTTTTTATGAACTGATTTTCAAGCTCAGATTTGTCTTTTTTAGGAGCTGATCCCGCTGTCCACTGTATCTTTTTTGTCCCAGAATTTTTTTCCTCAAAGACATCGTTTGCCACAAGACAAAAAAGGATGCCGTTCCCATCGGGGCTAGGGGTTACGTTTTCCAAATGCCGCTTATCCTATAAGTGTAGTTTTTGTTTTTTTGCTGAGTTTGAAGTTTATACTGAGCCTGTCGAAGTACCTTTTCTAGCCTTAATCATATTTTCAATATTGTCAAAAAATCTTTGCGAATTTTGCGTTTAAAATTTACATTTTTTAAAAATAAAATTCCCGAAATTTACACACTCAACTTTGAACTTTAAACCCAAAACCTTGAACCCAAAAGCCACTTACGAATATCTCCAAAAATTCCTAACAACAGAACGACTTCAAAAAATCGAACACTACGCTCAGGAAAGTTCAGACTTCGTTTTACCCGTAATGGAAGATATCTACCAATTCCGAAATGCCGCAGCAATTGTAAGAAGTGTAGAAGCCTGTGGATTTCACAAAGTCGTGGCGATGGAAAAAGAAAACTTCTTCGAGCCCAATCTGAAAGTCACCAAAGGCGCAGACACTTGGGTAGAAGTAGAGAAAATGCCCAGAACGATAGAGTCACTTCAACAAATAAAAAAGCGAGGCTACAAAATCGTCGCCGTTTCTGCAGAAAACAATGCAAAAATACTCCCCGAATACGAGATCACGGAGCCCATAGCATTGGTCTTCGGAACAGAGTGGGAGGGAACAACAGATGAATTGTTGGATTTTGCCGATGAGACTTTGGCAATCCCAATGTTCGGATTCACAAAAAGCTTCAACGTTTCCGTTGCAGCGGCAATCTGTATGTACGAACTCAAACAGAAACTGTTGAAATCTGATATCGATTATAAACTTTCTGAAGAAAAATTACTTCAGTTAAAAATCCGTTGGGCTGTGAATTCTATCAAAAGCGGAAAGGAGATTCTGGAGAGATTCGAAACGTTAAAACGTTGATGTCATTTAGAAAGCATTTTTTGATTGAATTCAGTTGATTTGTTTCTAGCAATAGAAAGCGTTACCCAATCATTATTTTTCAGCATTTTAGCAATGTAAACGATTTGCCCGATGTGATAAGGATAATGCGCCAATTGTCTGAAAACTGCGTCTAAGACTGAATGAGCTTCGCCACGGATGAAAATTGTAGCACTGATATTTTCGTCATTTATCTGTCCCAAGGCTCCAAAAAGACAGATCCATCCTTTTTCCCAATATTCCAATACTTCTTCCTTAGTTTTGAAGTCGTTTTCAAATTCAATATCACGGTTTCGCCAAGGTTTTTCGCCATCTTCGGTCAAGAAATTGGTCCAGCGCGAAAGCATATTTCCCGCAACATGCTTTATGATTATAGCAATAGAATTACTTTCTGTATTGTATTGCCAAAAGATTTGATCTTCAGAAAGTTGAGCGAGAGACTGGTCTCCCAACTCTTTATAATATTGGAAACGCTTGATGAATAGATCTTTCATGTTTGAATTTTTGATCTATTAAATATAAAAAAATCCTTTCAAATATTGAAAGGAAAATTATATTCTGAATAATCAAAACATCTTATCATAATTCCAGGCTGCAACAAAAATCCCCGCAGTTTCCGTTCTCAGTCTCTGATTACCAAGTGAAACTGCTTTGACGCCTCTGTCTACCAAAAGCTGAATTTCACGGTCAGAAAAATCACCTTCCGGGCCAATTAAAAAAGTCAAGTTCTCAATTTTAGGAAGATCATTTAAGGAAATTCGTTCGAGATTATCATTACAATGCGCCACAAAAGTAGTTTCAGGATCAAGGGTTTTTACAAATTCTGAGAACTTCTGCAGATCATTAATCTTAGGAAAGTGAGATCTCAGACTCTGCTTAGAAGCACCAATGGCCTGCTTTCTCAGTTTGTCGATGCTGATATTTTTGCGCTCTGTTTGTTCCGTTAGTATAAAACTAATTTCGGAAATTCCCATTTCCACAGCTTTTTCTAGGAAAAATTCGATGCGGTCAATATTTTTCGTCGGCGCAATGGCGATGTGCAGTTTTGGCGAAAAATCAGGTAGATTTTCCTGAACCTCGGCCACGTTGAGCGTTACCTTTTTTCCTTCAAAAATTAAAGTGCCTTTGGCTAGATTTCCTTTCCCGTCGGTCAGATAGATTTCTTCGCCCTCACGCATTCTCAGGACTTTTGCGATGTGCTGTTGCTCATCATTATCAATTGTTATTTCGGGGAATATCTGTCCAAAGAAAAGTTTCATTTAGTATCGCTTTATGTGGTTTTATTTTTTAACTGGCTTTACGATAGCCACAATTTTTTTGAAAATGAACATCAGCAGGACGGCAACAGTTCCGAACACAATTCCGAGTCCAAATTGTGGCACCTCCTCAGGAATATTAGCCGGAATATTTTCCGAAACCCAGTGGTGTACAACATCTATATAATGATGGAAAATCCCGCCGGAAACCATCAGCAATGCAATAGTTCCTACAACGCCTAAAACTTTGATGACAATGGGCAGGCCTTTAATCAAAACCTGTCCAAGGCCGTTGAAAAACCCTTTGTTGTGGGATTTTTTCTGTAGAAAATATCCGGCATCGTCCATTCTTACAATCAATGCGACGAGTCCGTAAACGCCTATTGTTGCAATGATTGCGACAAGGGATACACTGATAATTTGGGTGATCAAAGGGTGTTGTTTTTCCAGTGCAGTTCCCAATGCTATAATGACGATCTCCAGAGAAAGGATAAAATCGGTCTTGATGGCAGAGTTGATTTTTGACTTTTCAGAATTGACTTCCTCCTCTTCCAAAGTGCTTTCTGCAATCACTTCTTCGCTGGTTTTCTCACGGTGGAACAGGAATTCTACAATCTTTTCCATCCCTTCATAGGCCAGATAAACGCCGCCCAGAATCAATATGTAGTTGATGGCCGGCTCGTACAGCCATTTCAGAAGAAAAATGAGGGGCAGGATAATCAGTTTGTTGATGAAGGATCCTTTGGTAATTGCCCACAGAACGGGGATTTCGCGGGAAGACAGGAAGCCTGTTGCTTTCTCTGCATTCACGGCAAGATCGTCGCCCAGGATGCCTGCCGTTTTCTTGGTTGCGAGTTTGCTGGTCACTGCGATGTCATCCATCAATGCGCCGATATCATCTAAGATTGCGAAGAATCCTGAAGCCATAACTTTTTATTTTGATACAAAAATAAGTTTTATACTTTAAAATTCAATGGTTAAAGTGGATACAGACTAGATTTTGTGTTCCATAAAGTGTATTTTCCGTTTTTCAATCATTATTGCTTCCGATTTCTTAATTCGCAAATTCCGATGGTTCTGTAACTAGTTGATTTTTAGTAAAATCGATGCATCTGGCTCAACGGAGTGAATCAATGGCTCAACGAAGTGAATCAACGGCTCGACGGAGTAAATCAAAGGCTTGACGGAGTAAATCAATGGCTCAACGGAGTGAATCAATGACCCAGCGGAGTGAATCAACGGTTCGACGGAACGAATCATTGGATTGTTGTACCAAATCAAAGCCTCACCGGAACGGATCGATGAGGCTTTGTAATGGTTCGCGCGGCCGTTGTAGTCAAGCGTCCGGGTTTTGTAAGCAATTTTTCTTAAAAAGCAATTTCGTTTTCACTGATGAATGCCACGCCGGTCTTCATCGTGGTGTAGACGTCCGTATCGCACTCGCGCAGGGAGCACATATAAACTTCCTCCTTCCAGCTGCCGTTCAGGAAAATCAGATTCAGATATTCCTGTTTTCTAAGGTTGTTTTTGATGGAGAGATAGTCGCCTTCTTTTGGCTCATAATCGAAGCTGAACACATTGTCGGCATTGATTGTTTCCAGTATTTCTTCTTTAATGTTTTGAATGTAACCGGTCTCGGAGCTTGTCAGCTCATAATCGTCGGATTCTTCTGCATTTTCATTTTTGCCTGTGATGGTTTCTAAAATCCAGTAATATTTTGAATTCTTTTTGGACTGCGTCCCGAGTTGTTTTTCTTCTAGTAATATTTTCATAGATATTATTTTGATTGCAGACTTTATGTAAGGTCTAACTTAAGGGCTCGTTTTTATTTAGTATTGACTTTATGAAAATTTGAATTTTTTTTCTTACTTGAGCAATAATAGATTTTTCTCCTTTTCTTTTTATTTCTTCAGATTTAACAAATTCTAACCATTCTTCTATTAATCCTTTTAAATCGACCATTGAAATTATAAACAACGTAATATCTTTAGAAGTCCAGTCACTAATTTTAATATTAGGATAATCACAAATAATATTAAGAGTTGTAGAGTTCGTTAGATGTTCACCCTCAAAACTATTTTTTGATTCCAAACTCTCATTAATATCATCAAGTAATCCTTTCAATTCAAGTATATCACAATATCCGATAAATTGAAGAAAATAATATCCTTTATTAAATGAAATGTTATAATGATTAGATTCGTGAAGAATTTTTGAATGAAATTCAAGACCATATTTTTCTTTAATTGTCATCCTTTTAATTTTATAATAGTGAAGTTCAAACTTAGATTAATAAATATTACAAATCATACTTAGCCGTCGCCGTCGTCCGGATATCCGTAAACTCACCGCGCTCATATTTAAGTTTGGCGACAATGGCTATCATTGCAGCGTTGTCTGTCGTGTATTCAAATTTTGGGATGAAGATATTCCAGCCGAGTTTTTCCTGATTGATTTCCATTGCTTTTCTCAACGCTGAGTTGGCAGAAACGCCGCCGGCAATCGCAACGTCTTTTATATTAAGGTCAACGGAAGCTTTCTCTAATTTGTTCATCAATATTTCGATAATCGATTTTTGAACAGAAGCACAAAGGTCATTCAGATTTTCCTTAATAAAATCCGGATTCTTGCGCACTTCCTTCTGAATAAAATAAAGTACCGAAGTTTTAATCCCACTGAATGAATAATCATAATTCTCCATCCTTGGTTTGTTAAACTGAAACGCATCAGGATTTCCTTCTTTCGCCAGTTTGTCGATAATTGGCCCAGCCGGATAATCGAGGTCAAAGATCTTTCCGATCTTGTCGAATGCTTCGCCGGCTGCATCGTCTATGGTTTTTCCGATGATCTCCATGTCAAAATAATCCTTCACCAAAACGATCATCGTGTGGCCTCCGGAAACCGTAAGGCATAAAAACGGAAAAGTAGGCGGTTTTGGATTGGCATCATCAATGAAATGCGCCAGAATATGCGCCTGCAGGTGATTGACCTCTATCAGAGGAACGTCCAGACTCATCGCCAGAGATTTGGCAAAAGAGGTTCCCACAAGCAGAGAGCCCAAAAGTCCCGGGCCGCGCGTAAATCCAATCGCGCAAATATCATTTTGTTGTATATTTGCTTTGGAAAAAGCTTTCTCCACCACAGGGATGATGTTTTGCTGATGCGCTCTTGACGCCAGTTCCGGCACCACACCGCCATATTCGTTATGGATGGCCTGGCTGGCGGCAATGTTGGAAAGAATAGTGCTGCCACTGAGAATAGCAGCAGAAGTGTCGTCACAGGAAGACTCGATACCCAGAATAATAGATGCACTCATAATAGATGGCAAATTTAGAAAATAAAAACACAACCACCCAAGATCCAACTCCGGAGCAAAAGCCCGGAAAGGAAAAAACACCACTTTTCTGGCGGATCGTCAACACTTTATTTTTTGGGATCATCGGACTGGTGGTCTTGCTTTTCATCATCATCAACCTTCCCGTTACCAAGCGCTACATAGCAGACGAGGCTATAAAGCTGCTGAACAGTGACTTCAAAATGAGAATGTCTGTACAGTCTGTGGAGGTCAATTTCTTTGGAGATGTGACGATCAAAGGTCTTACGCTAAAGGATTATAAAGATTATAATTTTGTAAAAGCCCGGGAGCTGCGTGCCAGTTCTGACTGGTTTGCGCTGGCTTTCAATACAAGAGATCTTAAATTCAATCAGGCTACGATTATAGATCCTGTGATTCGGGTGATTACTTATAAGGGCGACAGCATCAGTAATTTTATCAGATACGTTGATAATTTCCGGTCCGACACGCCGACTGATCCCAACAAACCTAAATTCAAGATGAATATGAAGATCGATTTGATTAATGGGATCGCGAGCATCGTAAACGAAAACAGTCCGGGCGAAGCCGGCAGATGGCTGGATGCGAGGAATGTCAATATGAATGTCACCTCGCTCAAAGTGGAAGGTGCGGACGTCTTTGCAGATATCAGAAACTTCAGTCTCATTACCAAACGCTACGGAAAAGAGCATATCGTCGATACGTTTTCTACCAATTTTGAGATCACAAAAAAACATCTGAAATTTGGGAATATGACGATCAATACAGAACATTCTCTGCTGCAGGGCGAGGCGGTTCTCAATTTGGATCCGAAGACCAGATTTGCGGATTTCGGACGTAGGGTAAATTGGGATCTGAAGATCAACCCCGGAAGCCAGATCAGCGGTTATGATCTCAGCTATTTCGTAACTGACTGGGACAATTATAAGCCTATCAACATCTCCGGAACGATGAAAGGCCCGCTGAACGAATTCACACTCAACAATTTTCTGATCCGTTCCCAGGATGTCAATCTTATTACCAAAAATCTTAAGATAACAGGTGTTATTGACAAAAAGTTCTTCATAGAAAGTAAAAATGTTTCGGCTGATTTCACTTATAAAGCGCTGAAAGCCTCTCTTCCCAATTTCATTTCCAAAAAGCTCGGCAACATTGCAGATGACTTTGGAAGGATGAAGTATAATGGTTCCGTAAAAGTAAATCCCAAGCAGATCTTTGCCTCCGGAGAAGTGATTACGGGCATCGGACAGGCCAGGATGAAAGATTTCAACCTTGTAGATTACAGCACCAAGCGCCCGAAATACAGAGGCTATGTAGACGTTAAAGATCTTAATGTTACCGCGCTTACCAAGAATAAACAAGTTGGATTAATTTCAGGAAAATTCAATGTTCAGGGTGAAGGTTTCGATGTCAATACGATGTACATCAAAACCAGATCCGATGTTGCCCGCATAGAGCTGATGGGAAAAAACCTGAATAATATTGCAATAGAAGGTGTCCTTAATAAAAAACGTTTCACAGGTGATGTTGTAGCGAATGATCCGAATGCCAAAGGAAGCTTTAAAGGCCTGGTAGACTTCTCGACCAAAAGGCTTTTCGCCGATTTTGTGGCCAATGTACAATATGTGAATCTGAAATATTTCGGAATTACAGCTGCCGATACCAATTCGGTCAGCGGACTCGTAAGCGGAAAAGTATCGATGACGGATCTAAACGATCTCAATCTGGATGCAGATATCAAAGGCCTTACTCTGAATTCAACCAAACAAAAACTACATATCCCGGATTCAAAACTCAAAGCTTTTTTTGAAAACGGAAACAGAATTGTCTCTGTAGATGCGCCCGGAGCAGTTACGGGAAGGATTTCGGGACGTTTCAATCTGGAAGATATCGGGAATATGGTAACCAACAGTATTAATAAAATACTGGTAGGCAATCCTCCGAAGAAAACTTACAACGGACAGAGTTTTGATTTTGATTTCGACATAAAACAAGGTTTGGTGGCTTTCTTTGTGCCGGATCTGCAGCTGAAAAACGGTGCTAAAGTGGCAGGAAATTACACCGGAGCTACAAATGATCTTATCCTGAATGCAGATGCAGCATCTATCAAATATGTGCTGACAAATAAAAAGGAGCTGAGCGAGGCAGAAAAATTCCTGGCAGAGACAGATGCATCCTATCAGCCGGATCTTAATAAAGTGAGCGACAGTGCGCTGGTAGACAGTATAAGCATCAAAGTGAATACGACTGATCTCAGCCAGCAGGTGCTCGCCAACGTCAAAAGAGCGCAGTATGGCAATAATGTGTTGCAGGATGTCAAACTGACGGCTAACAGTGAGAACTCTCAGGTGCTGCATATAGGAACAGTGTTCAAGCTGGGAAGTGTGGAAGATGAGTCCTCAAAACAAATGAAAGAATATGCCGTCAATATCAATCAGACTACCAATACGGCCGGCGATTATGTGCTCCGCTTCGAGCCTACGACGGTGAAACTGAATGACGTGGCGTGGAGCATTGATACCAGTCCGGAACTTAATCATTCGATTACTTACAGGAAAAAAGAAAAGGATTTTGTAATTCAGAATCTGCGTATTTATTCGGATGAAAGTGAACTGCTTGTGAAGAGTGCCGACTTCAAATCCGGAAAAGATTTTACGGCAGATGCAGAAGTTAAAAATCTGGATATTTCAAAATTACTGGCTTTCGGGAATACAGGTAAAAATCCGATTGATATCAAAGGAACCGCAAACGGAACAATTCAGATCAGAAAATCCGGAACCAATCTGGAGCCTTTGGTAGATCTATCGATCAATGATATTTTTATGAATGGTAAGGCGATGGGGAATCTGGATGCCAACATCACGAAAAGCGAGAAACCGAATGTCTTTGATGTAAGTGTAAAAGCATTGTCATCCGAGCTTTTGGGGCAGAATACGCTGGATGTTACTGGCACGATTGACAACAACCCTTCATCGCCGGTCGTAGACGTAAATGCGAATATGAATGAGTTCGACCTTGGATTTGCGCAGCAGTTCGTAAAAGAAATCTTCGGTAATTTCCGCGGAAAAGCAACGGGTGATCTCAAGATTTCAGGACCGCTGAACGACATCGATTACAGTGGCGATATTGCGTTGAAAGGTTTTGGTCTGAAATTGCTGTTCACAGGTGTAGATTACTCTTTTGATGATACAGTGATCAATCTTTCAAGAGGTCTGGCGCTGCTGAATAACATCGGGATGCGAGACGGCAGAGCCAATTCCAAGGGTAATATCTCCGGATCTATCCAGTTTGAGACATTGGCGTCTCTTGGGATCAACTTAATTATGCGGGCCGATAATCTCTTGGTCATCAACAATACACAGGATGATAATGATCTGTTCTGGGGTAGGGTTTACGGGCAGGGCGATATCTACGTCAGTGGTCCGGTGTCCGGGCTGGAGATCAGTACACCAAATGACGGTCTCAAAATTCTCAGCAACAGTACTTTTACGTTCAACAGTGCTTCAAAAGCAAATGTGGACGAGTTTAAAATACTGCGCTTCCTCAAAAGGGACGAAGCAGGCGGAATATCGGTGGAGGAAAAGAAAAAATCCGGTGCCAATATGCTGATGGATTTTGATATCACGGTGGACAAAGGAACGCTGGTGAATGTACTTGTAGGAGACGATGTGGGAAGTATTGCGGTAAAAGGCGATTCCAGACACCTCAAATTCCGGATGGAAAGAAGTGGCAACATCATTATGAACGGTACCTACACCGTAGATAACGGGACGTATGTGTCCAAAGCGATCCTGGACAGAACTTTCCAGATTGCCAGAAACAGCAGTATCCAGTGGAGCGGCAGTCCGATGGCGCCGGATCTGGATATTACCGCCAACTATACGAGAACGGTAACCAATGCCGGCGAATACCTTGGAATGTCTCTCACGCAGCCCATCAATGTGGTGCTGACCACCAAGATTACCAATACACTTACAAAACCGGAAATCCAGTTTGGTGTTTCTGCGCCCGACGTATCGTCTCAGGTTCGTGAAACGCTTGCGGATAAAATGACCAGTCAGGATGAGCGGACCATTCAGTTTGGTTCTGTCTTGGTTCTTAACAGTTTCAACGTGGTGAATAGCAATGGTTTGCAGTTTAATCTTGGCAATACGGCTATTAATACAGGTTATAATATGCTTTTCAAACAGTTGGGTTCTGTACTTAATACGATCAGCAGTGCTTTCCAGGTGAATCTGGATTACATCAGCGGCGATCCCAACTCCAATACGGGAGACAGGGCAAATACCAGTGTAAGTTTTGCGCTTTCGCCACGGGTAAATATCAAAACGGGTCTGGGTGTTCCTGTTTCCAAAATTGATAATAATCCCAATGCCAATTATTTCTCTGGCGAGGGAACGATAGAGTATGACTGGAGCCGTGCCAACAATGGCAGCAGATTGTTGCGAGCATATTCCAAGCCGTCCAATCTGGGGCTTGGTACTGCAAGTGCCAATAACAACCAGACTTATGGTGTTGGGGTTGTGTACAGTAAAAGTTTTAATTCTTTCAAATATATCTTCAAAAGGCGTGAAAGAATAAAAAGAGACTCGGCAGTAGCAGAACCAAATAAAGAAGATTCTGTAAAAAACAAGCCGATAAAATGATAATTATCAGCAATTTCGTCTATTTTGTTAAAAGCTGTTAATGTTTTGATATTTGTTTTTAGTTAAATTAATTTTTTTTAAATTTGCAAAAAAATTAGCTATATTTTAAATAAATAACAATATTATAATGAACTATCAATTAGACGATATCGATAAAAAAATCTTAGATTTTTTAGTTGAAAACACAAGAATGCCTTTTACGGAAATTGCTAAACAAATGGACGTTTCTGCGGGAACTATCCACGTAAGAGTAAAGAAAATGGAAGATGCAGGAATCATTTTGGGATCTTCCCTTAGTATAGATTACAGCAAGTTAGATTACAATTTCACCGCATTTATCGGAATCCTTCTTACAAAATCAAATCACACACAAGAGGTGTTGAAGCAGTTGGCTCTTATTCCTAATGTTGTAGAAGCCAGCGTAACATCCGGAAAATATAATATCTTCTGCAAAATGAAAGCAAAAAACACGGAAGATGCGAAGAAAATCATCTATCAGATAGACGATATTCAGGACGTGATGAGAACAGAAAGTATGATTTCTATGGAGGAATATATCAGTGATAAAAACCGTCTTATAAACGCGGTTAGTATATAGTTAGTTAATAGAAATTTCTATTGGAAAGAGCTTATTTATTAAGCTCTTTTTTTATATTTTTATACGATGAAATCAGCAGACCACAGTTTCAAAAATAACAAAGATTATTATCTGTTTTTCGGATTGATAATCCTCGTGTTTTTTCTTAGCATCAATACAGATTATATAGAATATACGCTTCACAAAACGATCAATATTCCGTCTAATTTTTTCTATTATACTTTTGGGATAGATTTTTTGGTAATTGTCAGCTGGGTGCTCATTTTGTTTTTCAGGAAAGTCGGGATCATCCTTTTCCCGCTATTTGTAGCCATTCATTTTGCGCTGCACAACTATTACCTCAGCACATTTTTATATTCGGATGTCACCGTTCTGTTTCTCTACATCGGGCTCGGATTGCTGGCTATTATCCCAAGATGGAATGATCTTAAGTAGAATATCGGCCATTTGGATTGAGATTCTTAATCGGTGAAAGTTTTTTTAACATCAATGTTAATCCACTAAAAGGGCATCCTTTCCAGCGCCATCTGAAGTGCCAGTGCTCCGGCAGCAGATGAGGTGATGAGGAGCCAGTCTCTCTGGTTTAGTTTTGTAAACTTGCCAAGAACGGCAAAGATTAATAAAATAATGAGAACCAGCGCAATCTGACCCAGTTCCAGTCCTGTATTAAAACCGAGTAAGGGTATTGCGATGCTTTGCTCTTTTGCCAGCATCATTCGCGCTGTATTGGCAAATCCCATCCCGTGTATCAGTCCGAAAAACAGGGCAAAATAATAGTGGTAGGAATGTTTTCCCTTGAAGAGTATGTTGTCAAGAGCCGTGATGACAATGGTACAGGGAATCAAAAATTCTATCCAGTCAGTTTTTACCCGGATAATATCAAAGCTGGACAGCACAAGAGTGATGCAATGGCCAATTGTAAAGGCAGTTACAATGATCAGCAGTCTCTTGAAATCCTTAAAACTATACGCCGCAATCAAAGCCAGAATGAACAGCTGATGATCCAGAGCGTCCAGAGAAATAATGTGGTCCCAGCCCAACTGCAGGTAAAATAGAAAATCCTTCATCAATTAATTTCTGAAAACGCTACGAAAATAATGATTAATTTTGACTTTAATAATTTTTGATGATGAAAAAGTCCTTTGCAGCCACTATTATTTGCACATTAGCCGTTTGTCTCTATTCTTTCAGCATTCATCCGTACCACGTAGGTTCTGTTGAATTTAATTTTAATTCCAAGTCCAAAACTTTTGAAGTCACCGGCCGTTTTTTTATGGATGATCTGGAAAATGCACTCAACAAAAAATATGGAAAATCTGTCCGCTTTCTGGATTCGAAATACAAAGCGGAAATCAACAGAGAACTGGAAAAGTACGCCGCAGAATACCTTAAATTAAAAGCCGACAATCGGTTCCTCAAAATTAATTATGTAGGCTACGAAGAAGACCACGAAAGTGTGAATATTTACCTGGAGTCAGAAGCTCTGACAGTTCCAAAAAAGGTGGAAGCTGCAGTAAGTCTTCTGTATAATCTTTTTGATGACCAGCTCAACATCATTCACATAGTTATCAATGGCGAGCGGAAAAGCGAAAAACTGAACTATCCGGACCGGTATCTCTACCAGCAGTTTTAAGCAGAAGCCGCTGAGAAGTCACAGTTACTAAAAAAGAAAAACTCCGGATTTCAGAATCTGGAGTTTGTTTTTTATCAGCTTTTTGATATGAGTTTTTTCAGTGCTGAAAAATTAAGCTGATAAAAATCCGTAGAAATTAACATAATAAAGCCCTACAGATTTTTTGATCTTTGTGTTTCTAGAATCTTTAACGAAAGTGCTAAATAAGAATAAATTTTTTTTCTGATTGTCGTGTTACAATCGTATGCAAAGATTGATATTTAATGAGAATTCTCCAAAAAATAGGGTACAACAAATCTACAACACAAGGTTATATTGTTGATTTTCAGATGTTTTATTGTGATATTGATCTGGTTTCTAGAAATTCATCATCCAATAGTTGAGGTCAATATCAGAAGGGATTTGCAGTTGTTTGCGCAGTCTGCTCTTCTTCATCTCGACACTCCGAACTGAGATATGACTGAATTGCGCTATTTCTTTGGTCGAAAAATTAAGCTTGAGCAATGCGCAGAATTTCAGCTGTCCGCTGGTCATCTCAGGATAATGTGATGTTATTTTACTGTAGAAATCCGGATATACTTCTTTGAAACGGCTTACGAAAGAAGAGTCATTAGATTTAGCCAGTTCCAGAAGTTCTGCAAAAGAAGTATTGACTTGTTGCTCCAGGTTGGTAAGTGCTTTCTCCTGCTCCAGAAGATTTATTTTTGTACGTTCTCTGTTTCTTTTCTCTCTTTTGTAACGTTTGAAAAACTTAACGGTAAAGTACATTTTGATGATGAAGAAAACAGTGATTCCGCCAATAATCATATACAGATTTTTGAACCAGCTCGTTTTCTCACTGTTAATGATGTTTTTGGAAATGGTATCGGTCTCAGACTTTTCCTTCTTCCTGATGACATCGTATAGTTCCTTCGATTTTTTAGCATAATAGCCGTACAGTTTATCATCATCCATCCTCTCATAGATGGTAGAAAGATCATCGTAGATATACTGCAACCTGTAGATATCCTGGGCTTTTTCGAAAATAGGAAGTGCTTTTTTGTAGTAATAAATAGAGCTGTCCGTCTGATTCATCTCCAGATAAGCGTTCCCGATCCCGTACAGACCAAAAGCTTGATTGATAGAATCTTTCTCTGCGGCGGCAAGCTGATAGGCTTTTCTGCTGTAGTGGATGGCTTCCTTGTAGCGGTTGAGGTCTATGTAGGTGTATCCAACGCTGGAATATTGTATGGCCAGCCAGCCGTTTCTTTTCTTGACATCTTTGATTTTCCTATAAAATTCTATACTTTTAAGATCATTTTTAATTGTTTTCTCCGGCGACTCATACTGAAGGTTGAGAATCTCTGCTCTGCCGGCATAAATTTGTCCCATAGAGCTGTAAAACGCATCATTATCTGTTACTTTCTTGCAGAGCAATTCAGCGTTTGTGCTCGTTTCAAGAGCTTTTTCGAAGAATCCGAGGTAGGAATAGGCGAGGGCTTTTGCAATAAGTGCCTGGACGGTGTGGTAATCGTCGTTTTCTTTGTCCGCAAGATCCAGCAGCTTGTCCGCCGTTTCAAGAGCTTTCTGCTGCTCGCCAAGGCCGAGATAGGAATTGATTGTCGCTTTTAGTGATTTTGCTTTACCAAGGTAATAGCCTGATTTTTCGGAAGCTTTGTATGTTTCTAAGCTGATTTTCAAGGCATTGTTGCGATCGGCCAGCAGGAATGTGCGGGAGATAAGGCTGTCTATTTTTTGATGCGAATAGTCCTGTGCTTTCATTTGCGATAGGCACGAGAATAAAACGACCAATATTAACCTTTTATATAAATCCACAATTTTAATGTAGCGGCAAAAATATTAAAAATTCATATATAAAACCTTATGAATATTGAATTTTTATAATAGTTAAAATCTTGGAAAGTAGCCTATTCGGTTCCGAAATTTGACTTGCAATAACTTAAAAGCTCCGGAAAAAATTGATCAAAGTGAATCTGCAGTTCTTCTTTATAGTGAAGGAACAAATCGAACACTGCTAGGTTCTTATCCAGATATTTAGCTTTATTAAGGACATTCTGCATACTGAATCTGATGCCCTGATCATTTCTGTACTTGGTGAGCCAGTCGTCTTCTTCCATCCTTAAGAGCATTTTTCGGTAATTTTCGGGGAGCCATTCTTCGTGCTTCCAAAGTACACTGTATGTTCGGGCAGAATGAGATGCGAGCGCCGTTTCTGTAGACAGATGAGCCACATAATAATCGAATGCCACATCTACAAAAGCCCCTGAATAAAGCCTTACCAGCGGACTGAATATTTTTTTTGCTTCCGAAACTGCAGGATGCGTATCCGTAAAAGTGTCTATCGCACGGTGCAGTTTTATACCTTCCTGAATATCTGGCGGAAAGTTTTCCCGCTCATTGTTTTTTATGAAATCCGCAATCATATTGCCGACGAGTTGTCCTTCTGTAAATGAGAGAATAGAATGTGCGAGATAGTTCAATGCTGAAAAGAAATTTGTTCTATAAATGTACAGAATTAATTAGAATAATGACTCTACAAAATCTTCAATCTTGCTGATCTCTTCTACTTTTATACCAAATTTTTTCTTCGGAAGTTTGTTGAGATTGGAAATGAATATTTTTTCATAACCCAGTTTCTCCGCTTCTGTAATACGCTGTTCTACTTGCGCTACAGGACGGATCTCGCCGCTCAGACCTATTTCTCCGGCAAAACAGTAATGTTCAGAAATGGCAATATCCTCGTTGCTCGAGAGGATAGAGGCTACAACAGCCAGATCCAAAGCAGGATCATCCGTTTTGATACCTCCTGTAATGTTAAGAAAAACATCCTTGGATCCAAGTTGAAAACCGGCGCGTTTTTCCAGAACTGCCAGCAGCATATTCAGTCTTTTGGAGTCGAAACCTGTAGAACTCCGCTGTGGCGTTCCGTAGACCGCGGTACTCACAAGTGCCTGGATTTCCAGCAGCATCGGACGGTTGCCTTCCAATGTGACGGCAACGGAATTCCCGGAAAGCTCCTCAAATTTTTTGGTGATCAGAATTTCAGAAGGGTTTTTAATTTCCTTGAGACCTGTGGAAATCATTTCGTAAATCCCAATTTCAGAAGTAGAGCCAAAACGGTTTTTGTTGGCTCGCAGCAGTCGGAAAAGATGATTTCTGTCGCCGTCGAAATTAAGAACTACATCTACCATATGCTCCAAAACCTTGGGACCCGCGATTTGGCCGTCTTTTGTAATGTGACCTACCAAGAAAACAGGAATGTTGTTTTCCTTGGCAAATTTGATGATCTCGTTGGAGCATTCACGGATTTGCGAAACTGTTCCCGGTGAACTTTCTATCAATTGCGACTGAAGCGTCTGAATAGAGTCGATGATGACAAAATCTGGTTCCAGCTTTGTGGCTTCGTGAAGAATCTTTTCAAGCGAAGTTTCAGTGAACAGAAAACAGTTGGGGTTTTTGACTTCTGCCAGCCTGTCTGCACGCATTTTGATCTGTGATGCACTCTCCTCGCCGGAGACATACAGAATTTTTTTCTTCATTTTCAATGCCAGCTGAAGCAGCAGGGTAGACTTGCCAATACCAGGCTCGCCGCCGATCAGCGTGACGGATCCAAGCACAATCCCGCCTCCCAAAACGCGGTTTAGCTCTTCAGATGGCGTGATAATTCTCGGTTCTTCTACAGCTTCAACTTCAATAATATTAATGATCGAAGACTTTGATTTTGTAGCCGTAGATTTAGTTGATTTTTCGACAATTTCTTCTACCAAAGTGTTCCACTCACCACAGGTTTTGCACTGTCCGTGCCATTGGGAATATTGTGCGCCGCAGTTCTGACAGAAATATAGGGTTTTCAGTTTTGCCATTCTGCGAAGTTCATCAAAATTTTGGAAAAGAAAAAGAGTAAAAAGAAGTTTATTCTGAATTATCACCACTTAATTTCAAAAGCTTAAATTTGTAATCTGATACATTATTAATGGTATCATCGAAAATTGTAATATCTAAATATTTTAAAATGGCATTAGACAAAAATCATGTAGTAACCCTGAAATACGTTCTGCATACTAATGATGAAAACGGAGAGAAAGTTTTTGTAGAGGAAACCGCCGCAGAAAACGCTTTGACTTTCCTTTACGGCGTAGGAATGATGATTCCTAAATTTGAAGAAGAAATCCAGAATCTGAATGTGGGCGATACCGCTTCTTTCGAGATTGCACCAGGCGAAGGTTATGGTGAAAGAGATCCGGAAGCAGTTACACAATTGCCTTTGGATATGTTTGAAGGTCAGGAGCTGCCGCCTGTAGGAGCAGTTTTGCCGCTTTCTGACAATACCGGTAATAATTTCCAGGCAATGGTTTTGGAAGTCACTGCAGATGCTGTTGTTGTAGACCTGAATCACCCGATGGCGGGAAGAAGTTTATTCTTCGACGTAGAAATCCTGAACGCACGTCCGGCAACAGAAGAAGAGCTGGAACACGGCCACGCACACGGTGAAGACGGGCATTCCGGTCATTAATATAGTTTTTGACTCATATAAAAAAAGTACTCAATCTGATTGAGTACTTTTTTTTGGTTGAATAATTCACAGCTTCCAAATTCGGAAGGCTGAATTCTTGTCCGGATATTATTGTTTAATTACTTTCTGCGTGGTTTTGACACCAGTTTTATCTGCCAGCTCTATGATGTAATTTCCGGAGGACAACTTCTGAGCATTGATCTTTTTGTCCATAGTTTTCCCTTTCAGAACGATTTGTCCTGCCGTATTATAAATCTGATAGTCCATCTCAGCAGAATCTTTTGATTGGATATTAATCAGATCTTTCACAGGATTAGGATAGACTTTGACGGCATCGCCTTTTGATACATCTGATACAGAAAGAAACTGCTTCCCAACAAGTGTATAATCCTCTACTTGTCCGTAACTGAATGTCTCACATGCCGTAGGAGAAGAATTGAACTTCATAGAAACTCGCATTAAAATCGGCATATCCGTTGTGACACCGGCCGGGACGGTAATTGTTCCGGTCACAGGTGTGGTTTTTGTAGCGGTTTGACTGAACGCTTTTTCATTGGCATCATCAAAATCTCCATCGGCATTCCAGTCTATAAAGACGGTGTATGCTTCGCTGTAAGATGTTGATCCCCAAACTGGTGTAATGCTGATAGGGTAAGATTTGGTAGCCATAACGTCTGTCGACAGATTGGTGAAATCTTCATAGCCTGCCGTGCCGGTACTGGTATTGTCAATCGTTCCGAAAACCACCCGTTTTATCTTTTCATCGGTAGTATTGTTTCCTTGTGATGCACAATATTCTACCTGATTGGTAGTTGTCACGGTAGCAGTATTGCTGACTGATGATATATTATCGTAAACATCTTTCGCTTTGATGGTAAAGTTATAAGTAGTTTGTCTAGTCAATCCCGTTACTTTATAAGTCCGGGCAGCTGTCCTTGCTATTTCTGTCCCGTCTTTGTAGATGATGTAGCCGTCAAGATCTTCATTGTCTGTAGATGCATTCCAATTCAGATTGGTACTGGTTCCTTTGGTATTGCTTGCAACAAGATTGGTAGGAACAGTTGGAGGCGTTGTGTCCGGAATTGCCAGATATTTCACACCAATACCTACAGCATAAAAAGCGTCCTGCGTGGCAATAGCCTCCGGTGTTTTGTCACCAAATAACTCCTTAGCAACCTGGATCCCGAAATCTCTGGCGTTTTTGTATGTTGAGTTGGCTGTGAGATAAGTGGATTCTAATTTATAAACGATTTTCTCAGCTTTGTCCCATCCAATGCCGGTTACGCTGTAAGATTTTCCAAGATCGTTGGTTCCGGTTTTCCCCATTACAAGGATGTAAAACCAATGGTTCAGAACACCGCTGTTGGTGTGGACGCCGCAGTAATCGTTCCCAAATGATCCGCCAACCGGCGTTGTGCAGCCTTCCTCTACAGTTGCAGCTTTCCAGTTGATACCACGGTAAGTGTCCGGCTGTGGTGATAGGGCTACTTTTGGATTGCTCATAGATCTGAGATGTCCCGGTGATGCAATCGTGATATCTTCCCCGATGAGGAAATTCTGCTTTTCCGGTGCGTACTTGTGTTCTACAACAGCGCCCCAGATGTCAGAAAAACCTTCATTCATAGCACCGGATTCTCTTTGGTATGCAAGATCAGCAGTGTATTCGCAAACAGCGTGACCCAGCTCGTGTGCGGTAACATCAAAGGCAGTCAGAGGGCGGAACGTAGAAGCACCGTCGCCGTAGATCATTTCTGTACCGGACCAGCCTGCGTTTTCGTAGCTGTTGCCATAGTGTACGTAGCTTTTCAGAACTGCGCCGGCATTGTCATAACTGTTTCTGTTGAAGGTCGTTTTGAAATAATCGTAAGTTTTCTCTACACCCCAGTGCGCATCCAGTGCAGCATTATCAAAGGTAGAATTGTTGTGCTCCGCAGTAGTCCAGTTGTTATCCGCATCTTTGAAATCAACAGCCGTACTGATTGTTGAAGATTTCTTGAGATTATATGTTTTGACACCGTTTCCCCTGGTGGCGTCCTGCAGAATATAATTGTCGCCAGACAGTGTGGTTTCGATCTGTTTTGCACCGCTGTATCTGGTGTCTGCATTGCCTGCTTCCAGAATCAGGGGATTTTTGTACGCTGTTTTGATAGCAATCGGAGCATCTTTTTTGGTGACTGCAGAGATCAGATCCTGACTCTGATGTTTCAGCACAGCATTTGAGAAAATAATCCTCCCGTCTACGGCATCTACATACACGATGGCTCTGCTGATAGGCTCTGCCGCATAGATGTCAAATTTATAAGCCAGATAAAGCGTGGTCTCGCCCGCAGCCGTCATTACCGGCAAAAGTACCAGCTGGCCTTCAGGCTTTTTATATTTATTTTCTGCCACATACGCAGCATCTTCCCACATATATTTTTTTGCATTGATGCTGATTAACGCTTTCTGAAATGCACTTTCAGCAGATATTTGCGGGCTTGTTTTAGTATTCTCGGTAGCGAAGATTTCGCCATTCATGCTGGTCAGTTTTCCGTCTTTGTAATGAAGATTGTAACCGCCGAATTCTACCGGGATATTATTAAAAAACATTTTGTACTTCTCATCAGAGAATCTGCCATCTGCAAGGTTTTGGCTCAGTCTAAGTTCTACATTTGGACTTAGCTTCAAAACTTCTGCAAAAAGCGTGTTGGTAGAAGATGAAGTTAGATTGCTGTTGTCTTTGAAAGTCACAAGATTGATATGTCCTTGTTCGTCTTTAATTTTTTTTTCGATGTAGTTCTGAGCGGTCAGATCAGTGACTGATCCTAATACTAAACCCAAAATACCGATACAGAGTAGTTGTTTTTTCATTTATATCTAATATTAATTTGATGGCTAAAATAATGATTATTTAAATAATATTAAATTATAAACCTTATTTTTTATTAATAATAAAACATAAATAACTATTAAACAAGAAATCCGGCATTTCTACCGGATTTGATTTGATGTTTTTATTTTTTTAGCGGAATATTTTTCAATACTTCCTGCGTATAAGTCCAGAACTTCTGAACCGAGGCAATATTTGCCCTTTCGTCTGGTGAGTGTGCACCTTTGATGGTGGGACCAAAGCTTACCATTTCCATTTTCGGATAATTGGCGCCGATAATGCCGCATTCCAAACCGGCGTGGCAGGCCACGACCATTGGCTTGTCACCGAAGTTATTTTCATAAAGATCCGTCATTACCTGGATGATTTCTGCATCCGGCTTTGGTTTCCAGCCTGGGTACGAACCACCAAATTCAGTTGTCAGACTGTTGCTTTCAAAAGCAGATTTTAATTGATTGGCCACTTCCCATTTTGTAGATTCTACGGATGATCTGGTAAGATTGAGGATTTTAATTGCACCGTTTTTCAGTTCAACTCTCGCCACATTATTAGAGGCTTCTACCAATCCTTCCACGTCCGGACTCATTCTGAAAACGCCGTTGTTTGCTGCATTGATTGCAAAGATTACTTTTTTGGAATCGTCTGTTGAAATTGCTTTTTCGGATGATTCTGTTTTTTCGATATGAATCGTTAAATCTTTTTCAATCGAAGCAAATTCCTCAAGAATTTCAGCTTTCAACTGCTCTGCATTTTTCAGGAATTCAGCTGAATTTTCAACTGAAAAAACAGCAACTGCTTCTCTGGGAATGGCATTTCTCAAGCTTCCGCCGTCAATAGAGATTAGCTCGATTTGATTTTCTAAACCTAAGAATAAAAATCTTCCAAGAAGTTTGTTCGAGTTTCCAAAACCCTTGTGGATATCCATTCCGGAATGTCCACCCTGCAAACCTTTGATTTCGATTTTGACAGTTTCAGCTTTAGAATCTCTTAAATTAAAGGTCGCAGATGCCGTTACATCCACTCCGCCGGCACATCCGATATCGATCTCGTCGTCTTCTTCGGTATCAAGATTTAATAAAATTTCGCCTTTCAACTGTCCCGGTTTCAAAGCAAGTGCTCCCGTCATCCCGGTTTCCTCATCTATGGTGAAAAGGGCTTCCAGATCAGGATGCTCAATGTTTTTGCTTTCCAAAATCGACATGATTGTTGCGACGCCCAAACCGTTGTCTGCGCCCAAAGTGGTTCCTTTGGCCTTTACCCAATCGCCGTCTACAAACATCTGGATGCCTTGCGTCTCGAAATCAAATTCGACATCGTTGTTTTTTTGGCACACCATATCCAGGTGGGACTGCATCACGATCGGCTGTCTATTTTCCATTCCTGGCGTGGCAGGTTTTGTGATGATCACATTCCCGGCTTCATCCACAGTAGTTGGCAATCCAAGCTGTTCTCCGAATTCTTTTATAAATCTAATGACTTTTTCTTCTTTTTTTGAAGGTCTTGGAACAGAATTAAGCGCTGCAAAGTTTTTCCAGATCACTTTAGGTTCCAGTTGAGAATATTCCATTGTTGAATTGTATAAATTATGAGACAAATTTAATGAAAGTATTGTGGTTTACAGAAATTAGATGGGTTTGAATTTTGTGCAAGTTTATTTTTGTTTATCTTGTACAGAATAGAAAATTTTTAGAAAATGAAGAAACTTTTACTTTTTAGCATTTCGTTATTTGGAATGTCTTTCGGCATGGCTCAAAATGCTGCAAATCTGCCTTATTCTTACGGTTTTGAAACGTCGGATCTGGACGGATGGAGTGTGACCAACGCCGGGCAGGGCAACAATTGGGAAGTGGCCCAGGCGTCCTCACAGACTCCGGATCCTTCTGAGGGCGACAATTATATGCTTTACTATTTCGATGATGCAGCCGCTAATTCTTATCTTTTTTCCCGAGGACTCAATCTGAAAGCGGGAGAAACGGTTAATCTGAAATTCGATTATATGGGAACTGCCGAATTCTTTCCGGAAAAGATGGAGGTTCTGGTTGGCAATTCGCCGAATGTAGCTGCGATGACGCAGCAGATCTGGATTGATGAAGAGATCGTAAACTACCCTTATGAGACCGCTTCTGTGAACTTTACGGTAGCCGCAGATGGTATTTATTATGTCGCTTTCCGTGCGTTTTCCGATCCTGATCAATTTTATTTGAGTCTTGATAATATACGGTTTACAAAAGCGATCTTGGCAACGGACGAGGAAAAGTCTTCCGCGATTTCCTACTATCCAAATCCGGCGAAAAATAATCTGACGGTAGAAAATTCTCAAGAACTCACTAATGTCACCATATATGATCTTGCAGGAAAAGTGGTTTTGAAACAGGATGCTAATTCGAAGAACGTGAAATTGGATGTTTCTAAACTAGCAAAAGGCGTTTATATGATGAGAGCGGCTACAAAAGAAGGTGCTAAAACTGTCAAAATTATTAAGGATTAGGACATATTCACCACATTACAAATAGAAAGCCTTCAAATATTTGAAGGCTTTTTTTATGAATTAAATTTAAATATTAATCTTCCATCATATTATCACGTGTATTTTTCTGAACGGCAATGGCTCCGAAGAGTGCAAGCAAGAATGCAAAGGCATAAAAACCTTTTTCACTTGGTAGGATTGTCGCGTTCCAGAGTCCTATAACCAGCAAAACGATGGCTGAGAGTGTGGCAAACCAACAAAGCCCGTAATAGATGTCGGTGACTTTGATGTTTTCCATCCTGTCGCGGACGGCTTTCTGTAAGGAAACTACTGCGAATAAGCCGTAGAGCAGGATGGTAAAATAGTAGCCTTTCTCGTTCAGTTCCATTTCTGCGCGCGCCAGTCCTACGACGAAGCCAATCATTCCTGCTCCCAGAGCGACCCAGGATGCAGCCACGAATGCGTTTGATACTTTTTGTTTTGCCATTAGTTGGTATAGTTTTATATTAAATTGTTATCAAATATATTCTTTTTTTAGATTAACCTTATTCTACAATTAATTTTTGCGAGTAATTCTCTGAAGGAATTTTTAAAATGTAAACGCCTTTTGATAAATTTTTCACTGAAATATTTGAATTTTGATACTTCTCTCTTTTGATTAATTTTCCCTGCATATCGTAGATTTCCAGATCTGTATTGTTTTTAAGATTTTCTATTAAAATAAAATCTTTTGCAGGATTTGGATAAACCTGGATTTTTTTAGTTTGAAGTTCATTTGTTGAGAGTGCGCAATTTGGATTATAAGTGTCTCCTGTGATTGTCCAGCCTTTTGTGTTGATGAGATAGTTTCTTGCGTTCACGGCCTCTTGTGACGAATATAATGTTTTGGCATTGTCTATAAATTTTAAATTATTGGGTGTATTTGGATTGTTTGCCCAACCGATTACTGTTTTATCGTAGTTTTGGCAGGACAGATTTGTATTTTTAAGCATTTGGTCTATAGATACCACACTTTTCAAATTCCATTTTTCTAAGTTCTGATTGAAAGCATTTGCATCATAAAACATCCAAATTAGATTTGTTACTTTTGAAGTATCCCAATTTCCAATATTCTGATTAAAACTTGTTGCATCGGTAAACATTCTAGACATATCTGTAACATTAGATGTGTTCCAGTTTCCAATATTTTGGTTGAAATTAGCAGCACCTAAAAACATTGCTTGCATCTCTGTGACATTAGAAGTATTCCAGTTTCCGATATTTTGGTTAAAATTAAGTGCGTATCGAAACATGTTATACATATGAGTAACTTTTGAAGTATTCCAGTTTCCGATATCGTGATTAAAGCTTGATGTTTCAAAAAACATAGCTTGCATATTAGTTACACTCGAAGTATTCCAGTTTCCAATGTTTTGATTAAAGTTTTGATTACTGAAAAACATAGTACTCATGTCAAAGACCTTAGAAGTGTTCCAGTTTCCAATGTTTTGATTGAAATTTGTAGCTCGGCTAAACATACTTCCCATATTTGTAACATTAGAAGTATCCCAATTTCCGATATATTGATTAAAATTGGTTGCTTCAGAAAACATCCCAAACATTGAAGTTACTTTCGATGTATTCCAATTTCCAATGTCTTGATTAAAGTTTTCTGCTCTAACGAATACAGTCAACATATCTGTTACATTAGAAGTGTTCCACAATGAAAAAGATGAGTTGCCCTTTAGGTTTGTACATTCATAAAACATTCCACTTATATTAGTTGCTAACGTTAAATCAGGAACGTCCGTTGCGGTTACATCCAGATTTTCACAACCATAAAATGCGCCTGCCATACTCGTCCA
The DNA here is from genome assembly GCA_037033105.1 of Bacteroidota bacterium. Classification (GTDB taxonomy): domain Bacteria; phylum Bacteroidota; class Bacteroidia; order Flavobacteriales; family Weeksellaceae; genus Epilithonimonas. The sequence goes on along the minus strand of JAZBLF010000002.1, from coordinate 225,037 downwards.
CTTCTTCGATCCCCATTGTTTCACTTCCACCAGTTTTTTATTATCACCATAACTGTTTTCGATATGTGAATAACTTCCATTGCCGTCGCTTACCTTTAAAATGTATAAAGCCTCCGAAGATATACCGGTTCCAAAATCAATTAATCTTGGAGCAAAAAAATTTGTAGTAACGTTTGTCAGTAGCCCATTATGTGTAGGATTTCCAACTTCTTCCCAATAGATTGTATAATTAACACCTTCTCCGGCAAAGTAGATTTGATTGTTAGTGCTTGCAGGAAGAGTCATTCCATTGTAAGGAAAATTATTTGGATTACTTGGCTTCCACAAAGTAATAAACTCGTTCTGCGCAAAAGTAAAAGCACAAAATAGAATCATTAAAAAAGTAAATTTAATTTTCATAAGTATTAGTTTTTAGAATGTTGTAAAGATAAAAAAAACGCTCCAGAAAAATTCTGAAGCGTTCTTAAATATATTTTGGTCATCCATCTTCCGACTTCTGACTTCCAGATTTAGTATCTGTAATATTCCGGTTTGAAAGGTCCTTTCACGTCTACGCCGATGTAATCAGCTTGTTCTGGTGTAAGAACTTCCAACTCAACGCTTAATTTCTTAAGGTGTAATTCTGCTACTTTCTCATCCAGATGTTTTGGAAGCATATAAACCTCGTTTCCGTAAGCTTCAGAGTTTGTCCAAAGTTCGATTTGAGCCAAAGTCTGGTTAGAGAATGAGTTAGACATCACAAAACTTGGGTGACCAGTTGCGCAACCAAGGTTTACCAATCTTCCTTCTGCAAGGATGATCACTTCTTTACCTTCGATGGTGTAGATGTCGACCTGTGGTTTAACTTCAGATTTTGTGTGACCGTAGTTTTCGTTCAGCCAAGCCATATCGATTTCGTTGTCGAAGTGACCGATGTTACAAACTACTGCTTTATCTTTCATTTTAAGGAAATGATTTCCTTTTACAATGTTGAAGTTTCCAGTAGTTGTGATGATGATATCCGCGTTGTCTACAACAGTGTCGAGTCTTTTTACTTCGTAACCGTCCATTGCGGCTTGAAGCGCACAGATTGGATCGATTTCAGTTACCGTTACGATAGAACCTGCACCTCTGAAAGAAGCCGCAGTTCCTTTTCCAACGTCGCCGTATCCGCAAACTACCACTCTTTTTCCAGCAAGCATAAGGTCTGTAGCTCTTCTTACAGCATCTACCGCAGATTCTTTACATCCGTATTTGTTATCGAATTTAGACTTGGTAACCGAATCATTTACGTTGATTGCAGGCATTACCAAAGTTCCGTTTTTCATTCTTTCGTACAATCTGTGAACGCCTGTTGTGGTTTCTTCAGAAAGTCCTTTGATGTCTTTTGTGAATTCCGGGTATCTGTCAAAAACCATGTTGGTCAAATCTCCACCGTCATCAAGAATCATATTCAATGGTTTTCTATCTTCTCCAAAGAATAATGTCTGCTCGATACACCAGTCAAAATCTTCTTCATTAAGACCTTTCCAAGCGTAAACAGGGATTCCGGCAGCAGCAATAGCAGCAGCAGCGTGATCCTGAGTAGAGAAGATGTTACAAGAAGACCAAGTCACTTCTGCGCCAAGCGCTACCAAAGTTTCGATCAAAACGGCAGTCTGGATTGTCATGTGAAGGCATCCTGCGATTCTTGCACCTTTCAGCGGCTGAGAAGGTCCAAATTCTTCACGGATAGACATCAAACCTGGCATTTCTGCTTCTGCCAAAGTGATTTCTTTTCTTCCCCATTCTGCTAAGGAGATATCCTTAACTTTATAAGGAACGTATTCTGTTGTTGTGCTCATATTTATAATTAAATAAATTTAATAAATCAGTTTAGAAACTAAAGCACAAAATTACAACATATAATCAAGATATAAAAATGAACGCTCAGCCTCAAAATATGAGATTTCGCATCGTTAAAATTATTTATTCTAATTCTAAATAACTACTTTTGTTGGATTATAACTGTTGATTATTAAAGGCTGAACAGCTGAACCTAATTGTCATAAATCAAAAAATCTCAATCTATTCAAAAATAAATTTACATTATGAGTGAAAGTACACATACACAGGATGCCCAGAGACAGGCAAAACCGGTAGCGCCAAAAGTAAAAGAACTGATCGCAAAAACCAACAGCCTTGTTCTGGCAACAGTAGATGCAGAAGGCACACCCAACTCCAGCTATGCGCCGTTTGTAGAAATTGACAACCGATTTTACATCCTGGTTTCCTTTATGGCAAAACACACAAAAAATCTTTCTGAAGGCAGAAAAGTATCGGCCATGTTCATCGAGGACGAGTCGGCTACCAAGCAGATCTATGCAAGAGAAAGACTGACTGTGGAGGTTTCCACTTCGCAAATCGAGAGAGATTCTGCTGACTGGATCACTGTAGTAGGACAGTTAAAAGAAAGACACGGCAAAATTGTAGATGTGCTGAATGAGATGACAGATTTTATCCTGATTGCCCTCCATCCTGTAAAAGGTACGTACGTGAACGGTTTCGGAAGTGCTTATTTTATAGATGCAAATCTAGAAATAATGGAACACAGAAACGACCAGAATCACCAGACCAAATAAATAAAAAAAGGCCTAGTTTTTACTAAGCCTTTTTTTTAAATCTTCAAGAACCTAAGACTTAACTCCTAAATTCTGATTTTTGTTATTAGAAATGTCATACTTAACGGAGTCAAACTATTCTTATTTTAGAATCATTTTGCTCCCTTTAGGGTTGGGGAAACAAAATTAATTTTATTTAAATCTTCTTAAAGATAACCGTCGAGTTGTGTCCTCCGAATCCGAAAGCATTGCTCATCGCGATATTGATTTCTTTATTTTTCGGGTCGGTCACAATATGAATGCCTTCCGGAATATTCTCATCCAATTTTGTTAAATTAATCGTTGGCGGAATGATACTGTTTTGAATCGCTTTGATGCACAATATCGCTTCAACCGCTCCGGCAGCACCCAGCAAATGTCCTGTCATCGATTTGGTTGCGCTGATATCCAGTTTCGGACTTCCTTTGAAAACCTTGGTAATCGCATTAAGTTCTGCTAAATCTCCCAATGGGGTAGAAGTCGCGTGCGGATTCAGGTAATCGACTTGATCGAAAGTGATGCCTGCATCTTCAAGCGCCAATTCCATAGATTTTGCAGCACCAATTCCTTCTGGATGTGGTGCCGTCATATGGTAAGCGTCGGCTGTCATTGCAGCACCAACCATTTCTGCATAGATTTTTGCACCTCTCGCTTTGGCGTGTTCGTATTCTTCCAGAATCAATGCGCCGGCACCTTCTCCCATTATAAAGCCGTCACGTTCCACGTCATAAGGTCTGCTGGCAGCTTTTGGGTCGTCATTTCTGGTGGACATTGCTTTCATTGATGAAAATCCACCTACAGAAGCCGAGGTAATTGGCGCCTCAGAACCGCCGCTTACGATAACCTTTGCTTTTCCCCAGCGGATGTAGTTGAAGGCATCCATAAATGCTGTATTTGCAGTAGCACAAGCAGAAACCGTTGTGTAATTTATACCGCGTAGTCCATATTTCATAGAAATCAGTCCGGAAGCCATATTGGCAATCAGTTTTGGAACAAAAAACGGACTGAATCTTGGCGTTCCGTCGCCTGTCGCATAATTGGTCACCTCATCTTCAAAAGTCTGCATTCCGCCTTGTCCTGTTCCCCAGATTACGCCGATATCAAAAGGGTCGATGCTTGCCAGATCCAAACCGGAATCTTCCATTGCTTCTGCCGCGGCGTAGATTCCAAATTGTGTGAAAAGGTCGCTGCGTTTGATTTCGTTTCTGTCCAGATATTTTTCGGGCGTGAAGTTTTTGACCTCAGCGGCAAACTGAACTTTGAATTTTTCCGGATTGAAGTGCGTGATGGTTGCGGCACCACTTTCTCCTGCCAGACTGTTTTTCCAAAAAGTGTCAACGTCATTTCCAAGAGGCGTTACGGCTCCCATTCCGGTGATTACAACTCGTTTCATTTAATTATTTTTAATTTTTAAATACTTTGGGCAGATTTGACCGGAGAATTATAAATCTCAGCTTTCTGCCATAATCTCTGTTCCTGAAAATATTATGTTAGGAATAAGAATCTGCAAATTTAAGGATTTGATTTTCTAATTTCGGTTTTAAATAGATTGGATGTGCCTTTTGCAATTAATCTCGATTTATCGGCGTTCCAAATTTCACAGGTGGCGTTGACAAATTGTTTGCCCAATTTCGTAATATGCGTTTCTGCAATGATGTTTTCGCCTTCTTTTGCAATTCCGAAATAATCGATGACGTTATTGATGGTGGTGTAGAAAGTTGGTTCGTTCAGGGAAAACATCGTGGCGCCCAAAACGTCATCAATAATCGCTGCCGTTACGCCGCCGTGCAGGTTTCCAATTGGATTGAGCCATTCGGGACGGATGGTGTACCGGAATTCCAGATGGCCGTGTTCTGCGGAAATTACAACAGGTTTCAGCCATTTCATAAACGGCGACGGCGAATCTGAGAATTCTTTTCCAATCAATGTTTTGAGATGTTCTAGTGGATTCATATTTAGATGTTAGAGATTAGAATTTAGATGTTAGATTTAAAAGTCAAAACTGGTGTTGTATGACAAACTATGTTCTGTGTTGAATCTGCAGCCCGGCCTGAGTGGAGCTCATTTTTTGCGGGTAACAACTTACAATCAAAGTGGAAAATATGTGCAAAAAATAGCGGGAACGGAGGACGGAAAAGCTGCCCAAAGCATATCAATTACACAACGTCCTGAATCCTCAGTTGGTTCATTGCGAAGAACGCTTGTTCTGGTGCGGACAGGAATAATCGGTAAATGTCTTCGGTTTGTCCAACGCGGATTTCGTAATTGTCATTTTCCAAAGATGCTAAAAATTCTTCGGCAACCAAAGTGGGAGAGATGCCGCTTTTGCCGCCAATTGGCGCAGAAAAATCGGTGTCTACCAACGGCGGAATAATCTCGAAAACTTTGATTTGTGTGTCTTTTTCCAAGGCAAATCGCAACGACTGCGTGTAGGAATGCAGCGCAGCTTTGCTGGCGGAGTAGGTCGCCAAACCGCTGGGAACGTAAGCTGTGATGGACGAAACGTTTACGATTGCTGCATTTTGCTGCGTTTTCAGAATGGGCAAAAGTTTCTCGTTGAGTCTTATTACGGAAAGATAATTGGTGAGCATTTCGTCTTCTGCTTTTTCGAATCCATTAGCATTTTCCGCTGTGATATCGAAGACGAAGGCCTGACCAGCGTTGTTTATGACCATATTGAGTTGGGGAAATTCCTGTTTGATTTGAGCGACCAGCTTTTCTACATCTTCCGCTTTTGATACGTCGGAAACGATGGTTTTTACATTGTTGAGTTTTGAAGCGGCGTGGTTGAGGCGTTCTTCATTCCTTCCGGTGATGATGACGTTATTGCCTTTTTCGGACAATAATTTTGCGATTTCGAAGCCAATTCCCGCGCTTCCGCCCGTGATAAGGATGGTGTTGTTGGTTGTTTTCATAATGGTAGGTATTATTTGATTTTGATAATTACTTTTCCTTTTGCACGGCCGCTATCGACATAATTTAAAGCATCGTTGGTCTGTTCGAAAGGGAAAATTTTGTCGATGGTTGGTTTGATGATTCCGGATTCTATGAGTTTGGAGATTTTATTAAGCTGATTTCCATTGGCTTCCATAAAGAGGAATGAATAATCCACATTTTGTTTTTTCGCCAGCTTTTTAGTTTGGAAACTTAACAGGAACATTACAGCTTTGAGGAAGAAATTGAGCCCGAATTTCTTTGCAAAATCAACATCCGGCGGACCGGAAATTGAAATTACTTTTCCGCCGGGTTTGAGAATTCTGATGGACTTTTCTAATGTTTTTTGGTCTTGGCTGTTGAGAACCAAATCGTAATCTGTGAGAATGTTTTCAAAATCCTGTGTTTTATAATCGATGACCAAGTCGGCGCCCAAATCTTTAACTAATTGAACATTCTTCGCGCTGGTGGTGGTTGCCACAAAAGCGCCCAAATGTTTCGCCAGCTGGATTGCAAATGTTCCTACACCGCCGGAACCAGCCTGGATAAATACTTTCTGGCCTTTTTTTAGTTTTGCCTTTTCAAATGCCTGCCAGACCGTCAACCCGACCAATGGAACAGAAGCGGCTTCTTCGATCGAGATGTTCTTTGGTTTTGGTGCGACGAAGTTTTCGTTAATGGCTACATATTCTGCAAAGGCGCCAATTTGGAAATCGGGAAGCCTTGAAAAAATCTCATCACCAAGTTTGAACTTTGTTACTTTTGAACCGACTTTAATGACGATTCCTGCCACGTCGTGACCTAATATCAAAGGGAATTTGTACGGTAGCATCATTTTGAATTCGCCGCTTTTCAGTTTGTTGTCAAGTTGGTTCACGCTTGCGGAATGAATTTCAACCAGAACTTCATCTTCTTTAATTATTTGCGTAGGAACGTCTGCCATTTCCAAATGATCGGTTTTGCTGTATCGCTGGATAGTAAATGCTTTCATAGTTTTATTTTGTACCAATCGGTATATTTTTAAGTAAAAAAATTTAGTTTGCTAATTCGGTGTCGATGATTTTTTCGATTCTGTCCAGAGCTTTGAGAAGGTGAATCTGGTTGTCAGTTGCTTTCGTCAGGAGAATTCCGCCTTCTATCAGAATTATAAAAAGATAGGCGTATTCGGATATATTTACGGAATTTTTGATTTCATTTTTTGACTGGCCTTCTTCCAGAATTGCAGCAAATTTGTCTGCCCATCCTTTGAAGGTTTTCGCCACTTCTGCTTTCAGGAAAGGCATTGTGTCGTCTGCTTCGATGGCGGTATTCATAATCGGGCAGCCACCTTTGGACAAATTGGTCTGGATAGAATTTCTGTAATAATTGAGAAAAGCCTTCAGTTTTTCGCGGCTTGTCATTCCGGCATTCAGATTTTCATTGATGCCTTGCTGCAGACGTTTTGAATTGAACAGATAGACTTCTTTTGAAACCTCGTCTTTATTCACGAAATTGCCGTAGATGCTTCCTTTTGTCAGTCCGGTTGCTTCCGTAATATCGGAAAGAGATGTTCCTGCGTAACCTTTTTTGTTGAAAAGTTCCGCTGTACTTTCGATGATGAACTGTCTTGTTTTTTCTGCTTTGGTCATTATTTGATTGAATTGACTTTGCAAAGATATATAATTTAAATACCAATCGGTATATTTATTTTATTAAATCAATTAAATAAAAAATGCTCCCGAAATAAATTCCGAAAGCATTTCAATTATAATAGTGCAAAAATGTTTAAAAGCAAACAGTTAAAAGCCAATTGCCGGCAGCCATTTTATTTCCAGCCGCCACCCAGGCTTTTGTAAATGTTGACAACGGTGCTCAGCTGTCTTTCTTTAGCTTCGATGAGTTCCATTTTGGCGTCCAGCGCGTCACGCTGATTCATCAGAACTTCCAGATAATCTGCACGTGAGTTGCGGAACAATTGGTTGGCAATCCCAATTCCGTCATCCAAAGCCTTTGATTCCTGCGCCTTCAATTCATAATATTTATCGAGGTTTTTGATCTTCGACATCTGATTGGCCACATCCATATAAGCGCTCAGAATCGTTTTGTCATATTCGTACAAAGCCTGGATTTGTTTGGCATCAGCCGTTTTGAACTGTGCTTTGATTGCTGTTTTGTTGATCAACGGGCCAGCCAATTCACCAACCAGATTGTAAGCAATCGACTCTGGCAACTTAACTAAATAAGATGGATTAAAAGCTTCCAGACCAAGCGTAGCATTGATTTCCAGACTTGGATAGAATTCTTTTCTTGCTGCTTCCACATCCAGTTTTGCAGATTCTAATTCTAGTTCAGCCTGTTTAATATCCGGACGATTAGCCAACAATTGAGACGGAATTCCCGTGTAAACCGTTTGCGGAACGATGGACATAAAACTTTCCTTAGCTCTCACAATCGGCTGCGGATAACGGCCCAGTAAAGCATTGATCTGATTCTCCTTTTCTGTAATCTGTTGCTTGAGGTCATATTCCGTTGCGCTGGATTTTGCCAACTCAGCTTCAAACTTTTTGACTGCCAATTCAGTTGTAGCCATCGCTTCTTTCTGAATTTTCGCTACTTCCAAAGCTTTTTTCTGCAAATCCATATATTGATGAATGATATCAAGCTGATTATCAAGCGATAATAATTCATAATAATTATCAGCCACTTCAGAAATTAAACCGGATAAGACAAAATTCTTGCCTTCAACTGTTGACAGATAATGCGCAACGGCTGCTTTCTTTTCAGTTCTGAGTTTGCCCCAGATATCGATTTCCCAATTCGCCATCAATCCACCTTCGAAGTTTCCCAAATTCTCTGGAACTTCCTTTCCATCAGTGATTTCTGTGGAAGCATCGCCGGCTCCGGTACTCGTGTATCTTCCTACTTTTTCCACACCTGCGCCAAGTTTTGCCGCAACAGTCGGACTCAGTTTTCCGTTTTTGTACATCACATCGCTTTTCGCAATCTCGATTTCCTGAAGCGTAATCATCAGTTCCTGATTGTTTTTCAGCGCTTCATCGATGAGATTGACAAGATTCGGATCTGTGAAAAACTGCTTCCACGGTGTGATTCCGGAATTATTTTCAGCAACATTCTGATTGTCAAAATTCTGAGGAATCGTTTCTTTCACCTGATCCGGGATTTTGGTCGCCATTGGTGCTTTACATCCAATTAAAATCAATGAAATAAATGTTGCAGCCATTATATTTTTGGGCAGCTTTATCCGCCTTCCGCTCCCAATCTTTTTGTTCCACTTCGTTTCACAAAAAGGATTTCCGCTCAAGTCGGGCTGCGGTGCCGCTGTCTTTTCGGGAGACGTTTTCATTATATATTGATTATTTGTCTTCATATTTCCCATCGTGTTTGTAAGGTTCTGTGTTTTCTGTCAAAGGATTTTCCTCTTCGTAATAAGTCAGTTTGGATTTCGAAGCCAGGTTGGCAAAAATGTAGTACAATCCCGGGATAATCATCAGTCCGAAGATAGTTCCAATCAACATTCCGCCAGCCGCGGCCGTTCCGATTGTTCTGTTTCCCACTGCTCCTGGTCCTGTTGCCAAAGCCAATGGAATCAATCCTGCGATGAATGCGAATGAGGTCATCAAAATCGGTCGGAATCTAAGAGATGCACCTTGCAGAGCGGCTTCTTTTGTCGAAAGTCCTTCTTCTGCCTTCTTCTGGACAGCAAATTCTACAATCAAAACGGCATTTTTCCCGAGCAATCCAATAAGCATTACCATTGCCACCTGAGCATAAATGTTATTCTCCAGTCCGAAAAGACTCAGGCATAAAAATGCGCCGAAAATCCCTGTTGGTAAGGATAAAATAATTGGCAAAGGCAGAATGAAACTTTCATATTGCGCCGAAAGAATCAGATAAACGAATCCAAGACAAACCAGAAAAATGTAGATTGCTTCATTTCCTCTGGAAACTTCATCTTTGGAAATCCCAGCCCAATCGATTCCGAAACCTCTTGGCAAAGTTTTGTCTGCCACTTCCTGGATTGCTTTGATCGCATCACCGGAACTGTAGCCTGGTGCCGGCGTTCCGCTGACTTCGGAAGAGTTGTACATATTATGTCTCGTGATCTCGGATAGTCCGTACACTTTTTCAAGATGCATAAAATCTGAATAAGGAACCATCTGGTCTTTGTCATTTTTAACATACAGTTTCAGAATGTCCGTTGGCAATGCGCGGTATTGCGGACTTGCCTGAACGATTACTTTATAAGGTCGGTCGAATCGGATGAAACTGGTTTCGTAGTTGGAACCAATCAAAGTGGAAAGATTGTCCATTGCTTTTTCGATCGTCACGCCTTTCTGCTCAGCTAAATCATTATCGATTTTAAGCATATACTGCGGAAAACTCGCGGAGTAGAAACTGAACGCCGATCCCAGTTCCGGACGTTTTTTAAGCTCCTTAACAAAATCATTACTCACAGTTTCCATCTTGTGGTAGTCACCGCTTCCGGCTTTGTCCAGAAGTCTCAACTCAAATCCACCTGCTGCTCCGTAACCGGGAATTGATGGCGGTTGGAAGAATTCGATGTTTGCACCGGGAATTTCTTTAGCTTTCTTTTCCAGTTGCTCGATTACTTCTGTTGCAGACTCTTTGCGGTCTTCCCAGCTTTTAAGATTAATCAAACACGTTCCCGAATTGGAGCCAGTTCCTTCAGTCAAAATCTCATATCCAGCTAAAGATGAAACGGATGAAACGCCGTCGATATCTTCAGAAGCTTTCTGCAACTGCAATGCAATCTGATTTGTTCTTTCCAATGTAGATCCCGGCGGTGTCTGAATAATGGCGTAAATCATGCCCTGATCTTCACTCGGGATAAATCCTGTCGGTAATTTGTTGCTCAAAAAGAAGGTTCCAATGCAGAAAAGCAGCAGCAAAGGAAGTGTAATCATCTTTTTGGTGACAACCCTGTTCAGAAAATTGTGGTATTTGCCCGCTCCGACGGTAAATATATTATTGAAGCCATCCAGAAATATGGTAACTGGTGTCTTCTTTTTTTCCTTGCCGTGGTTGTTTTTAAGGATCAAAGCACATAAAGCCGGCGTTAAAGTCAATGCAACAACTCCGGATAAAATGATTGAGGAAACCATCGTAATGGAGAACTGTCGATAGAAAACACCAACCGGACCAGACATAAATGCCACCGGAATGAAAACGGAAGCCATTACCAAAGTGATCGCGATAATTGCACCGCTGATTTCGTGCATTGCTTCTTCCGTTGCCTTGAGTGGCGAGAGGTGCTTTTCCTCCATCTTGGCGTGGACGGCTTCTATCACAACAATCGCATCATCGACGACAATTCCGATGGCCATTACCAAAGCAAAGAGTGAAATTAAATTTAAGGTAATTCCAAAGGCTGACATTATCGCAAAAGTTCCTATTAATGAGACCGGAACCGCAATAGTCGGAATCAATGTGGACCGCCAATCTCCCAAGAATAGGAAAACGACGATTGCAACCAAGATGAAAGCTTCAAACAATGTGTGGATTACTTTTTCAATTGATGCATCCAGGAATCTGGAAACGTCATAACTGATTTCATAATGCATTCCTTTTGGGAAATTGTTTTTCTCAAGGTCAGCCATCAAGGTTTTTACATTTTTGATAACATCGCTGGCGTTGGAACCGTAGGATTGTTTGATGGTAACTGCAGCAGAAGGTTTTCCGTTCAGAGTAGAGTAGATGTCGTACATAGAACTTCCGAATTCTACGTCTGCAACATCCTTCAGCCTTACAAATTCACCATTCGGATTTGATTTCAGAATGATATTTCCATAATCTTTTTCGTTGCTGTATCGGCCGGGATATTTCAGAATATATTCAAAAGACTGAGACCGTTTTCCCGAACTTTCGCCTGTTTTTCCGGGTGATGCTTCGAGACTCTGAGAATTTAATGCTTCCATCACTTCATCTGCCGAGATATTGTAAGCGGTCATTCTATCAGGCTTCAGCCATACGCGCATCGCATATTCACGGGTTCCGAGGATGTCAGCTTCACCTACACCTTTCACCCTTTTCAGTTCAGAAAGCAGGTTGATGTCCGCAAAGTTGAAAAGGAATTTCTGATTGGCCTTAGGATCATCACTGTAAAGGTTGATATACATTAGCATATTTGGCTCCTCACGGGTGATTTTTACACCTTCACGAACTACCAATGGTGGTAATTTATTAATCGCAGAAGAGATATGATTCTGAACGTTGATTGCGGCAACATTCGGGTCTGTTCCAAGATCGAAAACGACCTGGATGGAAGCCTCACCGTCATTTCCGGCGTCGGAAGTCATATATTTCATTCCGGGAATTCCGTTGAGTGCTCTTTCCATCGGGATTACCACGGATTTAATGAGCAATTCGTTGTTAGCTCCCGGATATTCTGCCGTGATATTGACTTTTGGCGGCGAGATCGACGGGAACTGGGTGACAGGTAATTTTACCAGAGATAAAATCCCTAAAAAGACGATGATCAAAGAGATCACGATAGACAGAACTGGTCTGCGGATGAATTTCTTAAACATAAAGAATTATTTTTGAGACAATAGATGATAGACAAAAGATATTATAGACATTGAGCCACAATCATTTATCATTCATCAATTATCATTGATGCATTTAGTCTGCTTTTAATTTTAAGGACTGTAAGACTTTCTTCGGATCCTGGAATTTGGTTTCCACCTTCTGGTCGTCTTTCACCTTTTGGACACCTTCCAGCAGAAACTTGTCATTAGGATTTAATCCTTCGGAAACCACGTAAAGATCCGGGAGATTATAAGCTACTTTGATGTTTTTTGAACTCACTTTTCCGTTTTTATCAACCACAAAAACATAGATCTGATCCTGGATTTCGTAGGTTGCTTTTTGAGGAATGATCAATGCGTTTTTCAGTGGAACCGTCATCTGTACTTTTCCGGTTTCTCCGTTTCTTAATAGTTGATTTGGGTTGGGAAATTTGGCCCGGAAAGCAATGTTTCCTGTTTCGTTATCGAATTCTCCTTCGATGTTGGCAATCATTCCTTTGTCCGGAAGCGGCTCTCCGTTGGCCATCACAAGAGAGACGATATTGTTGCCTCGTTCTGCAGAATGCGTCTGGTAATTAATATATTCCGGCTCAGAAACATTGAAGTAGGCGTAGACGCCGGCATTGTCTGAAAGGCTTGTCAAGAGATCGCCTTCGTCTATCAGACTTCCAAGTTTCAGCGGAATTCTATTGATATAACCTGAGAAAGGTGCTTTCACGGTAGTAAAGTTGAGGTGAATCTGCGCCAGCCTCATCTCAGCATTCGCCGCATCCAGTTTTGCTTTGGACATCGCTCGTTCATTTTTGGAAACGATGTTGTTGCTTGCCAGAGTGCTCGAGTTTTGCAATTCGATTTTTGCCTGTTCTACTTCTGCACGCGCTTTCATCAGTTCTGCCTGGTAAATCTGAGGCATAATTCTGAAAAGCGTCTGTCCGGCCTGTACAAACTGACCTTCGTCCACATATATTTTTTCAAGGAAACCTTTTTCCTGAGCTCGGATCTCAATATTTTTGAGAGATTGGATCTGCGCCACATAATCTTTGGTGATGACGGTATCCATCTTTACAGCCGTAGTGGTAGGGTAAACGACTTTTTCTTCTTTCTCTTCTTGTTTGTCTTTGCAGCTGAAAATAATCAGCAATGCGCTGAGAGCAACAGAAATTGTGACTCTTTTGTTCATTTTAAATAATTTTTATTTTTTTAATTGAGGATTGAATTAATGATCAGAAAACCATCAGATTCGGTGAAATGCTGAGTGTGGAAAATTTTCAAAAACAACAGGAAATGTTACCACTTTGGAATAAGGGTAATTTTGTCTTTGAAACAGTGAAATTTAAATACGGATGGAACGAAGCAGAATGAACCTTCTTATCGAATAGATAATAGTTTCCGGCTCGTGAAATTTCTTTGTTTTGAGTCTGAAAAAGGCTTGCAGGAGATATCCCAATCCAAAAACTGCAATTGCCGCAATGGCATTTAGAGAATTTGAAACAGTGAGATCCAGATTGATCTCTTCCGGAGAATCCAGAGAATCATTAGCCTGTTGGAAAGACGCCTTTTCCAAGGACTTGTCAATGTGGTGTTTTTTGGCAAAAGAAAGAAATGGTGAAGCAGCGATGTTCTGCGCTCCAAAATCTGACTGGAAATCAAGAGACTGCTTGTTTTCTACTGTAAACAGCAGAAAAATGCACATCAATAAATATATAATTCCCTTTTTCATTTTGGTACTGCAAATTTACTTGCTTATATGTTAACAACATCTTAAATCTAAAAATTTAAGGAATTTTTAAGTTGAGTCACACTATTTTCAGAAGTTGGGAGATGTAACCGTTTTTTGTAAATTAGCAAAACAAAACCACCCGATGCCACTTTACAAAGATCTTTCCGATGACGTTGCCACTATTCTCATCTGGGAATACAGTCCTGATGAGGAACTGAATGCAGACATTTTGCTGGAGCCGGAAAATCAGAATAAGATTCTCAATTATCATCCCAACAAGATTGCGGAAGTGCTGATGGTGCGGAAAATGCTGAAATCTGTACTTCCGGATCATAAAATTCTTTATAAAGAGGACGGCGAGCCTTACCTTTTCCCTAATGATCTTCAGATTTCCGTAAGTCATTCTTTCCCGCTGGCCGGATTAGCAATATCTAAAAATAAAATCGGGATCGATATCGAGAAGCGAAAAGATAAGATTAAGAATATCCGCCACAAATTTGTTCTTCACGAAAATGATTTCATAGATGATGCCGAGGAAGTGGATTTCCTGACGGCCATCTGGTGCGTGAAAGAATCGCTTTACAAAATCCACCACAGCAAACACTGGTCGCTGAAAAAGCATTACGATGTTTTACCCTTTGAGCTTTGTGAAAAGTTATCTGTAAAATGCAGGGTTTATGACGATGAAAATGAGGATTTTTTCAAAGCTAAAATTAATTTCTTTGATAATTACTGTTTCGCAGTGGTGGACTGATAGATCAGATATTCCTCAATAATTTTGCGCTGATCTTTTGCTACGTCATAGATTAACTCCAGAAGTTCCCTGATGTTTTTGATCTCTGTCAGGTGGCTGACAGTGTAAATACGCTCTTCTGAAACAGCCTGATTTTCCAGTTCTGCTTTTCTTTTTTCCAAAAGATCAGAAACGTGGTCTTCCGGTTTTATGTGGCTTTCCGATCTTGTTTTCTCATCCAGATCCTGCTGGAAGAGCAGGGAAGAAGTTCTCAGCAATTCGGCAGAAATTTTAATTTTCCAGTTTTGAAGATCTATTTCGGGAAACTCGTGTCCGGATTTGGCATATTGAGATAGTGATGCGGTGTAAGCGGTGATCAGGTGCGTTGTAGTCACAAATTGGTGCACCGTTTCCAGTTTCCTCTGCTGATTTTTGGGATCAGAAATCATCCTTTGAAAATTGTCCGAAAGATTGGCCAAATCTATGATGGCGTTTTTCCTTTTCAGACGGAAATCCTGGTCGTCTGTCTCTTTCTTGGAAAGGCGGTCTATCACAAGGCGGAAATAATTAAGATTGCTCTTGGACGATTTTTTCATCAAATCCAGATTCTGCGTGTGTTCCCATACCGGGAGAATGAAGTAAGCGACGAGAAAGGTGACTGCGCCGCCTATCAAAGTATCGAGAATTCTGTCTTTGAAAATAAGATTTACATTTCCGGGTCTCAAAAAGTTGAATGACAGGAAGATATAGATCGTCATAAACAAAACTGCCCAGAAATATTTTGATTTTAATAAACTGAAACACAGGATCATACTCAATAAAAGAATGACCAGAATTGCGCCCGGATCTTTGACGAAATATAAGATGATATAAGCAATGACGCCGCCTGCAACCGTCCCGAAAAGACGCAGCAAATTCCGATGTTTTGTGGTAGAGTAGGCGGGTTTCAGGATCGCAATGATGGTGATAAGAATCCAGTAGGAATGGCCGATCCCGAGGATTTCAAACCGAGATACGATGTAACCGATGAGCAGCGCAATGGTGACGCGCACTGCATGACGGAAATGGCCGGAATTCAGCGAGAAGTTGGAAAAGAATACTTTGAGATCCAGCTTTTCTTCCTTGGGCAAAAATTTGGAATAATCCAGTCCTGAAGACAGACTTTTCGCCAGCTTTTTGTCCTGAGAATGGACCTTCAGAATGGTGGTAACTTCATCTGTAATTTCAGTAATTCTCATCAGAACCTGGCGCATCATCATAAAATCTTCCAGCGTTTCCGAAGAGAATCTTTTGGATCTGTGGTCAAAAAATTCATCATAGATCAGCTTCAGCTCATTATCAAAATTGGTGATCTGACGGAACGCCAGTCCACTCTGCAGAGAGATTCCGAGATTGGTAATTTCGTCTGCCATGATCAGGAGATAATCGTGGATTTTGTTGAGCAGATCTGTATCGCCGAAAACCTGATTCATTTTTTTGTAATCATTCTCCGAGGTAAGAAGTTTGTCGTAAAGATCGATGGAATTGAGAAACATCAGCATCAGAATTCTACTTTGTGTGGTAGATTCATTGACGATTTTTCTGGTTTTAAAGACAATTTCTCTGGTGTCTTCCTGGTGGTTTTTAATTTTGACCTGCTGTGAAATCAACTGATTCAGCAGCTCATCAAAATCCGGATTTTTTGTGTAATATTTAGCTTTAATTCTCAGATAATCTGCTAATTCCAGATAGTTCTCGCCAACCACCTGGCCTGCTAATTTATAAGGCTGAAGTTTTGAAACAATCAGGAAAATGACAAAAAACCAAAGGCAGCCGAGAAAGAAAATCAGGGAACTCGTCAGAATATTTTCTCCTGTAAGATGCCCGTCTATGAAAATGCTGAGGACAACAAGTGCAATGGAACCGAATGTTGCCAATCGCACACCGTAAACACCAATCATCGAAAAGAAAAAACCAAAAATGATAATCTCAAGATAGACTGCGACGGGAAATTCCTTGACCAGACTTGCAAAAAGGGCAATGAAAAAGAAGGTGAAAATAGATAAAATCAAAGTGTTCCTTCTCCGGATATATGGTCCCTGCTGATCTGTAAGTCCTACGAAACTGGTTCCGAGGGGGAAGAGGAAAAATTCTTTGAGCAAACCAAACTGCGCCAGAATGATACTGGGAATCACTATTGCCAAAGCGATTCTTGCTCCGGAATAGATGTATTGGCTGGTTAAGAATTTTTTGAGTTCGGAACTATAGTTCATATTGCAAATTTACAGAAAGTATCAAGTAAAATGAACATTGTAAAATGTAAAAATGCAATGTCACAGTCGGGATTGAAATTTTTAAATAATTAATAAAAAAAATGCCAAAGCTTGTAGCCCTGGCAAAATTGTTATTTGAACAAAGATTAATTAATAATCCTGTGCGTTGTAAGTTTCGCTTCCGATGTTCCAGGTCAACCCAAATCTAAGTGTGTTGTCCAAAGCAGAATTGATTTTGGAAGTGTTAATTAGGTAAGAAAGATCCAGTCCAAAAGATGCATACTTGAAACCTACACCTACTGTGGCGTACTGTCTTGCTCCCTGTTCCGGCGCTTCTGTGAAGTAACCTGCTCTCAGTGCAAAAGTCTCATCGTAAGAATACTCTGCAGCACCACTGAACATGATACTTTTTTTGTTGTTAAAGGATTTTCCGATTCCTGCGATCGGTCCTACGTTAGGCACTTCTCCGGTTGTCTCATCCGGTCCCGGTACCAATATTTTGGATGCTTCACCACTTAAGCTGAAACGGTTCATATCATCGATTAGTAAGTCGTAACCTAGACCCAATCTTGCCATTGTAGGAAGGTAGGATCTGGACTCTTCATCACCTGTGTAATCCAGTTTCGGACCAAGGTTCTGTACTGCCCAACCACCCTTTACACGGCCTTCGTAGCCACTGATACTCTCGTGTTTCGGAGACATATAGTAACCGGAAACGTCTACTGCAAATGTATTTGCAGGTTTGAAACTGCTGTCTGAGTTGAAGCTTCCGAAATCTGAACGGATAAATTTACCTGTCACTGCCATAGAGTAGTTGTCGGTAAGTTTCAAACCGTAAGCGATATCGATAGAAAATTCATTTGGTTTTACAGTACCTCTGTCGTCTACACCGCCACTTGCATTCAGTTCCGTCAGGTTGACTTCTCCCATATTGAAGTAGTACAAACTGGCACTCAAAGTGGAACGCTCATCGTCTCCTACGAATGTATAAAAAGATCCGTAAAGTAAAAATACATCACTGGTAAGCTTACTCATATAGGGTGTGTAGCTGACTCCGAACCCTGATGAAACCTTTGCGAAAGGATATTTCGCAGCGTTCCAGAATTGGGAAAATACATCCGTAGATGTGGCAACACCCTGGTCACCCATACCTCCCGCTCTTGCATCCGGAGATATTCTTAGAAATGGTGCACCCGTAAGCACGGGCTGAATTTCTTGAGAAAAAGCAAAGGCACTCGCGCCGATTCCTAATCCTAAAAATAATCTTTTTGTTAAATTCATTTTTGTTCTTTTAAGGTAAAGTTTACCGATATATTATGTGTTTGTTATTTTAATAAAACCATTTTCTCAACAGCAGTGGCGCTACCTGAGCATTTCTCCTGATTCTGGCTGCGTGCAAATATCTTAAAAATATAAGTACCTTTTGCTACAGTATCTCCAAAATCATCTTTTCCGTCCCATTCTATGGCCTGTCTCGGTGTTCTGAATCCTTGCAGGAATGGTTCTGCAGATACTGTGGTAGACAGTGTTCTCACTATTTTCCCTGTGATTGTATAGATCTGAACATTCACATCCAGCGCGTCATCACAATTATGTTCAAACTGAACATAGGTTTTGTTTGTAAAAGGGTTTGGCCAGTTCAGCAGCCTGTTGACGGTCAGTTTCTTTTCTGACTCATCTTTTACTACAAAGTTTAACGTAGATGAGGTAGAATTATTGTTGATATCCCAAACTTTAAACACCAGCTGATGCTCGCCTGGTTTCAGACCTTTTAGCGGGAAAGTGACAGATCCTTTCTGATAATCTTTAAGGTCACCAAAGCTGCAGCCATTGCCGTCGCCAGAGGAGAAATAATCGTTGATAGAAGTCGTGTTGATCACGTCACCATCCAAGACAAAAGTAATATCGTGGCCTACACCGGCTCCTGTGGAGTTGATTCCCATATTATCCTTCACGCAAGCCAGAAGCATTGGGTTCTGATCTGTGATTCCACCATTGGCAAAATTGGTATTATTCATAAACAGATTAGCTGCCGGTGGCTCATTGTCATTGATTCCGTCCGGGTTGATGCTTCCTACTGTCTGGATCTGATTGGCAAATACATCGTAGGCATTAGGGTTTGGTTTTGTTTTATCAAAATTGTCCGCATAAGCCAGAATTCTTCCTGTACCTACTTCATAATTAATATCCTTTGGCACGTAGAATTCCACTGTGAAATTCCCGTTGACAACCGTTCCTGATGCTTTCACAATGGCGCTTGGCTCTTCTTCATACGTCATTTTAGGATTGAGAGCCGTCACGTTATCATTGTTTAGAGTTGTTTTTTTAATTTTCTTGTCAAAAATATTGATTGCTACTCTTCCGTTGAACGTATTGTCCAAGGTTGCTCCGTCCGATTTTGTCACGCGTCCTTTTACTTTTACAAAATCCAGGGCACGAATTTGATTGGGAACAGGACTTTCAATATTATCAATCTTTATAAGCCTTTTTGGTCTGCTCATTTTCATTGCAGGATCACCCAGAAAGTTGACACGTAGCGGATCCAATGAAGATGAATTGCTGTTGTAAAACTGTTTCCTTGCTTTTAAGTGAGCATCTCCTATTGTCAGGAAGTCATCTGCAGCATTCAGTCCAAATAAATTATTGGTAAAAACCGGTGTGAACCTCCTTCCGTAATCTACAGTAATTGCCCTGCTGGATGTAATCATACTTGCTGCACCACCTGTAGCAAGTTTTATAAACTGTTCTCCCGCAGAGTTTGTGCTTGGCTCATCCCAAAGTG
Organism: Bacteroidota bacterium; assembly: GCA_037033105.1. Taxonomy (GTDB): domain Bacteria; phylum Bacteroidota; class Bacteroidia; order Flavobacteriales; family Weeksellaceae; genus Epilithonimonas. The sequence continues at coordinate 205,450 of JAZBLF010000002.1, read as the reverse complement.
TAAATTCACAGGTAATTGTGGATACAAAAGGAAACCTGCTGTAAACTGGTGTGAAATTATTAAAACCCTGTATCTCTGTGCTGGTTAAAACACGCTCTTGCGACCAGCCGTTGATTCCGCCGTGTCCGAAGTAAAACAGATATAGACTATTTCCCACATCGTTGCTGATGGCCTGATTGACTCCCGGATAACGCTGTCCACCGGCACTGCTGATTGCAGGGAAGGCATCAAGATAAAGTTTACGGATGTTGTACTCTGGCTTACTTGTAGATGTAAAGTTTTGATTAATAGCATATTCTACAAGATAATGAAACGGTCCCGGAACACCAACAGGTGTGTTTTCTCCTTCAAAATCATCATCTGCTACAAAATCCAGCTTCATACGCCATTCTCCAAATGGGCTGGACTGCCCGGGTAGTGCATTATTATAAGCCAGAATTTTATCAATCATGATTTTGGCTTCCTGTACATTGTCGGCGGGAATCCTTCCGATTGGAAGATCTGGTACCTGGGTCAGATTTGTAACGGTTTGCGGTCTGGTCATCACAAAGTAATCATCCGTAACATAAGTGTTGGCAAAATCTTCGCTTCTTTCGCTTTGGTAACTAGGTATTACATCGGTATTGCCGGAGATTCTGTTTTTAAAATCGTAAGAAGTGTCACCGATCAGCAGTACATATTTCAACGATCCCAAAGGTGTATTTAGTTTGGTGACGAAATCTCTGATTGCAGTTATGTCTTTACTTCCACTACTGAATTCATTATAAATTTTATTGACGTCAACAATTTCTACCTTAAACTTGGCATCGTGGAAAGATTTCATACGCTGTGCCTGAGAAAAATAGGCAGGCTGCGTGATGATGAGATAATCTACATTACTGAGTGCCGAGAGATCCTGATTATCAATCCTGCCAACAAAAGTGGGTTCGTAGGCTGAACTGTTTTTAAAAGCAACAAATTCATTGTTGAAAAGTGGGCTGCCCGCAAGATAACCGAAATTAAAAACCGAATTCTGTGAGTTTTTATTGGTAACTTTTCTGACATTGGTAACATCTGACACATCCCAAACCTGATCTATAGATGCAGCATTTGAAATAGAAAATCCATACAGCTGTCCGGTATTTTCAGCAATCAGGAAATCCCGAAAATTCATCTGCGTATCATTAAAATTCAGATCCTGTTTATAAAGCACCTCGGCATAATCGAAGTAAAATGTAGCATTAGGATTGGAACCGGTAGTGGTTTTGTAGCTGAATTTAATAGTATTTCCGGTTTGGTTTATAAGATTTTTGGAAAAATTCTGCCTTACAAAACTAATGGCATCGCTGGCTAAGGGTGAGAAATCACTCTTCTCACCATTTACCGTAATATCGATTTTTGAAGACTGTGCGTTAAAGCCTATTACCTGTGTTCGGATCTTTACGATGTCAGTGCTCTGCAGCGGACTTTTGGTGTTGAAGACAATATCCTTTGTACCACTGATGATATCGCCTGTCCAGATCCTGCCCAGTTTCAGGAGATTAAACTTTTCTTCATTGATGAACTGATACTCATCGTATCTCGTGATCAGTTGAGAAGGAAGTTCATTATTGATGATTTGGACTCTTTTTCCTTCACCAATATCAAAATTGATAAAATAGTAGGAAAAATCTTCATAAATATTCACCACATTTCCAGATCCGTCATCTCGGGATTCCTTTCTTCTGTTTCCGTTTACATTGGTGCTGTTTTTAAAAAGATTATAACCATTGGGTCCCTGTGCGTAAAAAATGGCATAATCGTTATCATTCCAGACGCCGTCTTCCTCACCTATCACCTGGATTGCATCCTCCTGCAAAGCATCATATTTCAGATTGACAGTATTCCCTACATCGAAAGAACTGTAGATCTGCTGGTTAAATTCTGGCAACATCAGTCCGCCATTACCATAGATTCTGAAATTTTTGGGATTGACGTTCGATGGATTGATTCCGTTTTGTTGTAGAAATTGCTTGGTAATTTTAAAAATACCGGATTTATCTACTTTTATTTTATAAAAATTGCCGGCTTTCAGCGGGTTTTCTGTGGTTCCTGCCTTGTTACCATTTTGTGAAAAATTAGACGCCTTCAGATTACTTTCGCTAATGTCGAAAGAAACTAATCGGTAGATTTTATTATTTTCAGCCTTGATAGCCTGCACGCTGATGTTGGCTTTCTGGGCATTATCCTCCGTGCTGAAATAATAATCTATGCTGGATTTCGGATTGCTGGTAACAGAGTTTATTTTAAGATCTTTAATATCCTTTATAGGCATCACCTCCCATACCAAATTATCTAGTTTGAGCTGTGAGGCCGTTTTGAGACTGAGGTTTACAAAAATGGCATTGGCCTCTAGCCGGATGCTGTGATTGCTGAATGACGGATACACAAATGATTCCGAACCATAATCAACTTCCTTGTAGCCATCCCAGGCCAAAGTGAATTTTTGCGAATAATTAAATATAGATAGTAAAAAGAAAACGAAAATATAAATTTTGAATTTCATCAATATGATTTATTTAAGAATACAAAATAAACGATTTTTTTAAAAAAATCTTATATAATAAAATTAAATTAATTACGTTTTATCAAAAAAAGACAAACATTATTTGATTAATTAAAGAATTTCTATTTTCTTTGTACTTTGAAAATTTCTATATCTATTATGAAAAAAATCAGGCTGTTTTCGATCATTACTTTAAGCGCAACAATGTTTTTGGTAAGTTGTGGAGGAGGAGGAAACTCGAAGAAAGGTGGTGGTACAAAAAGTTTTGTGAGCAGAACCGGCTGGAAACCAAACGATAAAGACGGGTGGTTCTTTTCTGGTAAGCAACAAAAACTAAAAGGACTGCCGGGAATGGTCTATGTAGAGGGCGGTACTTTTACCATGGGATTGGTAGAAGACAACGTGATGCATGACTGGAATAATACGCCGCGAAGAATGCAGGTGAGCTCTTTCTTTATCGGTGATACAGAGATTACCAATTCAGAATACCGCGAGTACACCACTTGGCTTAAATTTGTATTCCCATCCTCAGATCCTAGTTTCAAACATATCTATACTGGTGCTTTACCGGATACCTTGGTATGGAACAACAAGCTTTCCCGTAACGATTATGCGGAAACTTATTTCAGATCTCCGGAATATGACTACTATCCGGTAGTAGGTGTTTCCTGGTTGCAGGCCACAAAATACTGTGACTGGTTGACAGACAGAGCCAATGAAAAAGCACTTATGAAACAGGGTGTCATCGCAAAAGATGTGTACTCTGCAGATAAAGCGGCAACTGCAGGTTCTACTTTCAATATGGACAAATTCAAATCCAGCGATCCTGAAATGGATTCGTACATTGATAAAGACAAACTTCAGAAAAAAAGCGGTATCAAAACTGCTAACGAAAGAATAGCAGCTGCAAACAGAGGATCAGCTTCCGGTGTTGTGGAAAAATTCAGACTTCCTACAGAAGTAGAGTGGGAATTTGCTGCCCTTGGACTTCAGAAGGAAAGAGACTACAACAACTATCTGGGTAAAAGCAGTAAGATTGATGACCTCAAAGGGAAGAAAGGCAAGAACAGAGGAATGTATCTGGAAAACTTCAAAATGGGCAAAGGAGATTACTCCGGAGTTGCAGGATGGAAAAATGACGGTTCCCCAACAACTGCTGACGTGAAACAATATCCTTCCAATGATCTTGGGATCTACGGAATGTATGGTAACGTTGCAGAATGGGTAGCTGATATCTACAGACCAATGATTGACGAGGAATTCAGTGATTTCAACTATTTCAGAGGTAATGTGGTAAAACAGACTGTAAGAAACGAAGACGGAACTTACAAGAAAATTACAAACGAAGATGTAAAATATGATACCCTTGCAGATGGCCGTCTGGTTTACAGAGGTCTTCCGGGAGAGTATGAAAGAAAAGTACTAGAAGATAACAGCGACTACAGAGATGGTGATTACCAGTCTTCATTAGACGCGGGCGGAAATGCTCCTAGTGACAGTGCAGAATTCAGTATGTACAACTCTGTAAAACCAAAATTCATTGTAAACAAAGATGGAGGTGTTGTGGTAATGAAGGATAATGCAAAAGCTACCACTCAGGTTTCCGATTACAGCAGAGTTGTGAAAGGTGGTTCTTGGTTAGATTCAGCATATTGGTTGGATCCGGGCCAGCGAAGATTCAAAGATCAGACAAAAGGTTTTGGATGGGTTGGATTCCGTGTAGCACAGGATGCGAAAAACAGCAAAACAAAACGTACCAAGAGATAATCTTAAGTACCTTAATTAATATAAAAACAGCAGAATTTTCTGCTGTTTTTTTTGTTTATAATCATCCCATTTGTTTACTTTTGAGTTATGAATATTGATCAGTTTTATTCCATCTTTTTGCAGTGCGCCAATGTTGTCATAGACAGCAGGAAAGTTGAAAAAGGAAGTTTGTTTTTTGCCTTTTCCGGAGATACCTACAATGCAGCAGAAAAAGCTGCAGAATCTATAGAAAAAGGAGCTTTGGCCGCTATTGTGGAAGATGAAACCTACGCCGATCCTTCCAGTCAGATTTTCTATGTGCCCTCTACATTAATCTTTCTTAAGAATCTGGCTGTTTTCCACAGAGATCAGCTTAATATTCCAGTGATAGGCCTGACCGGCAGCAACGGAAAGACAACCACCAAGGAGTTGATCAGCGCAGCGTTATCGGCAAAATACAAAACCCAGTATACTTTTGGTAATCTCAATAATCACATTGGCGTTCCGTTGACATTGCTATCTGTAAGAGCAGAGCACGAAATGGCAGTCATTGAGATGGGAGCAAATCACCAGAAAGAAATTGAAATGCTTTGCGAGATAGCTAAGCCAAATATCGGTTACATCACCAACTTTGGAAAGGCCCATCTGGAAGGTTTTGGTGGCTATGAAGGTGTGATCAAAGGGAAATCTGAACTTTACAGTTATTTGATTTCCAATGGGCAGAAAATTTTGGTTAATCAGAATGATCCTATTCAACTCGATAAAACGGCAACTTACCCTTCAAAAATAACATTTGGTGTCGCAGATTCCGATTATTCTTTTGAACCTGTATTCAAAGGTAATTTTGTCGGGATCAGCTACAGAGATACAGAGATCTATTCCAATCTTACCGGAAGGTATAACTATGATAATATCTCGGCGGCAGTCGCTCTGGGCTTATATTTTGATCTTGATATTGAAGAGATTAAAACATCTATCCAGAACTATTTCCCTTCTAATATGAGGTCTCAGATTCAGAAAAAAGGTGATAAAACTTTGGTTCTTGATACCTACAATGCCAATCCCAGCAGTATGATGGTCTCTTTGGAGAATTTTAAAACTTTTGAAGGTGCCAAAACGGTGATTATTGGTGATATGCGCGAATTGGGAGATGAAAGTCTGGCGGAGCATCAGACAATTCTCGATTTTGCGAAGTCCTGCGGTTTCGACGAGATCATTACGGTCGGTCCGCATTTCAAATCTGTCAATCATTCAGAAAACGCATTCGAAAATACAACTGAACTTGTAGAAAGACTGAAAAGCCAACCTGTGAAAAATCCCAATATTCTTTTGAAAGCTTCCCGTGGAATTGCCTTAGAACAAATTATTGATTTTTTATAATTAGACAGAAAAACCTCAGATACTGAGGTTTTTTTTATTCCTAAAATCATTTAGAATCAGGATGATATTCTGAAATGTAGAGGGTAGGATGGTTTTCTCAATTTCTTCTTCGTTTTTCCACGCGACCTCGCTGATGCCTTCTTCGGTTTGTGGTACCGGGACGGCATTTCCGGCGTAGAACATCTCAAACCAGTACGTCGTTTTCAGGACTCTTTTGCCGTCTCTCTCTGTGTAGATATGATAGGTAGAATTGATGAAGTCCTTCAGTTGCAGGTCAAAAATGCCACATTCTTCTTCTACTTCCCGCACTGCTGCCAATTCTCTGGATTCTCCAATTTCAATTTTTCCTTTCGGAAGATCCCATTTTCCCAATCTGTGGATGAAGAGGGTATTGTTGTCAGAATTCCTGACGACGCCGCCGGCAGCTTCTATATTCCTGAAAAAACCTTTGAAGTCCGACCATAGTTTATCAATGTCATTATGGTAAATATTAATGCCCTGAGACGCTGTAGTCGTAAGGAGATCAATCGCAAATTCAAAGCTATGCGTCCCATCGTAATTGAGTGTTTTAGGGCTGTTCTGAGGCTCTTGGCTCAAAACTATTTTTTTTTCATTGATAAAAACTTTATACATTTGTAAGGCTTTTAATATTAATTACAAAAATATAAAAAATGAATTTAGAAGGGCGAAAAATTATAGTAAATAAATCTTCATCAGAATTGGCAGGAATGCTGAAAAATCCTCAGGATTACAAAGATCTGATGCCGGAAGGTATTCAGAGTTTCGAAGCCAGAGAAGACGGTTTCAAATTCGGACTGAAAGGAATGCCGGAAATTGCATTGAAAATTGAAAATGTATCTGATAAAGAAGTAGTTCTGAAATCTGCAAGCTCCAGTCTGGATTTTGCTCTGACAGGAAACATGAATCCGCTGAACGAAAATCAAACCGAAGTCCAGCTGTTATTCGAGGGCAAATTCAATCCTTTTATCAAAATGATGGTGGAAAAACCGCTTCAGAATTTCATCAATTCTTTGACAGACAAAATAGAACAGCTTTAATTGGCAATCAGTCCGGACGAATGATCCTTCAGACTTCCGGTAGCCGATGACAAGACATTATTGAGATTCAATGATCTCAAAACTCCCATAAAGGCAAAGATCAGAGCTTCCTTATATTCAATAATCTCTTTTTGAGGAATTTGGATTTCGGTTCTGGTTTTTGCTTTTATCTTTTCTATCAGATAGCCGTTGTACGCGCCGCCGCCGGTGATTAAAACATTCCTGATCTCGAATTCTTCAAAAACATTTGCAATCTGTACCGCAGAGTGTTCTGTAAAAGTCGCGAGAAGATCTTCTGATTTCTGATCTTTTATCAGTGGCAAAATATGTTGAGTTACCCATTCTATTCCCAAAGATTTCGGTGCTTTTTTGGAGTAGAATTGTAAAGCATTCAAGGCATTTAACAGTTCGTAATCTACAAATCCAATTCTTGCCAGGTCGCCGTTTTCATCATATTTCTGACCTGTTCTTTGTGCCATTTCATTAAGGATAATATTGACTGGGCCAATGTCAAATGCGATTCTTTTTCCGTTCCGTTTTAATGAAATATTGGAGAATCCGCCGAGATTGAGACAGGCATCAAACTCAGAGAACAAAAGTTCGTCACCAATCGGTACCAGTGGTGCACCGTTGCCTTCCAAAAGGACATCCTGACCTCGGAAATCGTAGACAACAGGATGGCCGGTTTTGATGTTGATGGCGCGGCCGTCGCCAATCTGCAAAGTGAATTTGTGCTGCGGCTGATGAAAAACGGTGTGGCCGTGGGAAGCAATCAGGTCTAGTTTTGTAATCTTCTTTTTTAAAATAAATTCCTGTGTTTTTTCCCCTAAGTAATAGCCAAATTCGGAATGGAGCGCCAACAGTTTTTCACTGGGCATTTGGATGGCTGTTTTCAGATTACTTTCCCAAACAGAAGAGTAGGGAAGTGTTTCACACTCCAGAATTTCGAAATCCCAGTCAGCACCGTTCTTTGTGAATTTTGAATAGCAGAGATCCAAACCGTCAAGACTGGTTCCGGACATCAGGCCGATGGCGTAATAGGTGGACATAGTAAAACAGTATTTATGAAGATCTAAATTCTAAATTTACTTGCTGGTAGCAGGTAAATTGGCAGAGTTGAAACTGCCGGAACTGTTGAAGAAAGTATATTCCGAAAAGTCATCTTTCGCCACCATTCCGTGCGCACCAACGAGGATATTGCCATCTTTGTCAGACACAAAAACAGTGTCTTTGGTGTACATTTTATTATTCCTTTTATCCCAGTTGATGGTTTCTGTGACAAAGGTCTGTCCTTCTGTAGTGATGATTTTCACCCTGCCTTTTGCGAAGTAATAATCTTTTTTGATGTTGTTCTTGGCATATTTTGCCCAAATCTTTCCGGGAACTTTCGGATTTTTCTTGTCAAAAAATTCCAGGTAAATGCCTTTTCGGGCTTCTACGTATGGTGAATCTATCAGCTCATAACTCTCCAGCAGAGGTGCTTTGAACCGCACACTCACTCTACCTGAATCCTTCTGCAGAATATTCGCATTGTAGATCACCTGCGATGCAAAATTGGTCTTCTTGTTCTGATTGATCTTGGTAAGATCTTCTTCGCAGGACTGCATAAGAAAAAACATCAGCAACAAACAGAATTGTTGTGATGTTTTTAATTTAAATATTTTGAAACAATAATCTTTCATAGCTAGATTATCAATGTTCTCTCATTAGTTGTAAAGTCTCTTGTTAAACCATTTATCGGCAAAATTAACACCAATTCTCAGGTTGATAAAGTTTTGACGGATCAGGTTATTTTCCAGTGTTCCTCTTTTACCAATCTCCAGACCCAGATCCAGACTGCTCATACGGTTGATCACACTTTTTTGGAATGGCAATGTAACGCCGGCAGTGATTGCCATTTTGTTGATATTGGTTCCGTTATACTGCAAGCCTCCTTTCTCATAATAAGCACCGTATCGGTAGATAATTCTTGAGAAATAAGAACGGAAATTGTTGAAGTTTGGCAGGTACCAGCCGCCGACAGAATATCTGTAAGAGTCTTCGTAAATTACGGGCTGACCCAGGAAGTTGATGCTTTCCCCTTTCTTGTAATCCACCTGCGTTCCCAGGAACCATTTGGTGTCTTTACCATAGCCCAGACCCAGAGATCCTTCCTGTGGCAGGAATTTTTTATCAAAATTGGTTTGCTGTTCTATCACAGTTTCGAGAGCCTTAGTCTCACCGATCGCATAATAGTAAGTACTGTTGGTGTACATATTCTTCATATTACCGCTGTTTCCTACGGTGTACGTAGCACCTACAGTCAGTTTATGATCATTGGCCAGTTTTTTCTGGTAAGTGGTTCCCAATGTAAAATTGAAAGCTTTTACCCTGTTGCTGTTAGAATATCCACTGATCAGTTCTGCGCCGGTAAACGCAACTTCTTCAATATCATAAAGTTTTCCGAAGTAGAAATTGGATCTAAGACCCAAAGCAAATTCTGAATTGATTTGGTAAGAAAGCGCCGCCTGAATTGTATTGACAGATCCTTCACCACGGAAACTGTGAACTTCTGTCACACCTTCGTTTTCAGCAAGGGTTTTGCTGGTCGCAATCTGATAAGATTTAGCACTGTAAGGCTGGAAGCCCATCCCGAATTTTATTTTCTTCGAAATAGGAAACGCAATACTCACGTTGGAAAGGTAAGTAGAATGCTTTGTAGAACTGATATTATTAAAGTCAGACTTGTAATAATTATTCTCATTCGTCCCCTCAACTTTTATACTCGTAAGTTCCAGATTGGTATTCGCAGCAGGATTTTTAAAATTAAAACTGTTGTTAAAATCCCAGACATAAGCTGTAGAGATACCGCCCATGGCATTAATGTCAACTGTATTATCATATTTCACATCTCCAATCCCATAAGCTCCGTAAGGCGAGTTTCCAATACTTTGAGCATTAAGGAAATATCCTGCAACTAATGATGATAAAACAAAAATTCTTTTCATATGTCGGTATTGATTGTTTTTTTAAAGTACAAATTTAGCAGCTGCAAAAGCCCGTTATATCTGACTTGAATTCCTGCGGTTTAGCCCTTTAAAATTTCAATCCGCAAATATCTTAATTAATAATGAATTGCAAAAATATATTTTGGTTAATGTTTGTTAAGGACTATCACGGCACAATCAAATCTAAAAGTTAAATCAGCCTACACCAACATCACATAGGATAATGATTGGGGCAGCTATTCCGCCTTCCGTTCCCGCTTTTTTCTTTCGTCGAAAAGACGAAAGAAAAAGAGCTCCACTCAAGTCGGGCTGCAGATTCAGCACCGAACAATGTTTTGCCATTTACAGAAGGTTTTCACCATTACAGTCACGAATGTCAGCGCAAATCTTCCTTCAGCAGAGCGCCGGCTCCCAGCTTTTTTCTATCTTTGTCACTATGAAATGGGAACAGATTATCGGCCAGACCGCTCTCAAAAATGTATTGCAGGATAGCATCCAGAATTCGCGCGTAGGACACGCCCAGCTTTTCTTGGGAGAAGAAGGCTACGGCGTTTTGCCATTAGCTTTGGCGATGGCTCAGGAGATATTTGAAAAAGAAAATCCCGCATCTGTACACAAAGTTCAAAACCTCAATCATCTGGATCTGCATTTCAGCTTTCCTGTTTTCTCAGAAAAAAATATATCTCTCAGCAAACCCTATTTTGAGCAGTGGCGGGAAATGATCCTGGAAAATCCTTACGCCTCATTTGACGACTGGACCAGCTTTCTGGAATCCGAAAACAAGCAGTTTTTCATCTCTGCAGACGAAGCAGAAGATATCGGACAACGCTTTATGCTTAAAAGTTTTGAAGGTGGCAGCAAGATTCTCATCGTCTGGCGGGCAGATAAGATGAACGATTCTGCAGCCAACAAAATCCTCAAATTTTTGGAGGAACCGCCGAAAAACACTTACATTATTCTTTGCGCGCCAACCGCCAACGATATTTTACCGACCATCTTATCCAGATGCCAGCTCATCAATGTCCCCAGAATCAGTGATGAAGAACTGCTGGAACATTTCAAAAACCACAATGCTGCCAAGGAAGTCGTTTATCAGGCACAGGGTGATTTCAACCTTGCCCGGTTTTTGTCTGAAAACAATGCTGCCACTTCAGAATTTGAAACCTTATTTATACAATGGGTGCGGAATGCTTTCCAGGCTAAGAAAAAACCGGAAGTGCTGCGGGAGATTGTCAAATGGGCGCGCCAGATTTCTGAATGGAACCGTGAGAAACAAATGAAATTCCTGACTTACTGCATCGATATTTTCCGTCTGGCAATGCTTCAGAATTATGGCAATGATAATCTGGTGTACAAAAAACTCTCCGAAGGCAACTTCAACTGGTCTGCTTTTTCCAAATACATCCACGGTGCCAACATCGTCTCTATTGTAGAGGAGATTACGGATGCTTCTTATCACATTTCCAGAAATGCCAATTCCAAAATTGTGCTTACAGATATGGGAATCAAACTCACCAGGTATATTCACAAAGCCGCCGATTAACAGCCAGCTTTACCTTTACTCATGACAACTTTTGGAATGAAAACTATCTGGACCGTAATTATCAGCAATTTGATTGTTGGGAATGCAGTTTTATATTTCGGAGGCAGGAGTTCTTTCGAAGGCACCCCAAATTATCCATTGATGGTAGGTTTATCTGCAGCTTGCGTCGGTATTTATTTTTTATTCTTCCGTTTTTCAGATTACAGGAACTACAGCAGATTAAAGTTGTTTTTATGCTCAGTATTATGCTGTATCTGCATTGTCTTTTTGGGTAATTTTTTAGGCCTGCTAATCAGTCAGCCTTTGGGCGAGGTTTTGGACAGTTGGCCTGCCGCAATCTTTATGGGAATGCTTGGGAGTGCCATTGTATTTCCTCTTTCACTTCTGATCGGTATTCTGAACTTTGGAATTATCAATTACTTCAAAAAAATCAAATAACCGGTGATGGCGTTTAGTGGTCTTAAGTTTCTTTAATTTAAGCATAATTACACCTTAATTTAGAAATTGTAAATGCGTAATTTGATATGTTTATAAAAAGGCTTCTTTATATCCATTTTTGTTAATAAATAATTAATCAAACAAATGTTTGATTGAATGCTATTTTTGATTTAACTTTGCTCCGTTAAATTTAAGACATGCCAACAAAAGAAGAACATATTATGATGGCAGCGGAAAAACTCTTTGCTGCCAACGGATACAATGGAACTTCTGTACGAGATATCGCCGCCAAAGCCAAAGTGAATGTCTCTATGATCTCTTACTACTTCGGATCCAAAGAGAATCTGATGGAGGAGCTTTTCAAATGGAGAATGGAAGAAGGTCTCAATTTCGCTAAAAATATACACGAAAATAATGACCTTTCAGAAATCGAAAAGATGGATGCTTTCATCGATAATTTCGTGAACCGCGTTCAGAAGCTTCGGGATTTTTATCTGCTGATTCACACGCAGCAGGTCATCAGCCAGAACAAGAGCATTCAGAATTTTCTCAAAGATTCTAAAATCAATTATATAGAGATCAATCAGAAGATTGTAGAAAGTGGCCTGGAGAAGGGCATCTTTACAAAAAGACCTTCTTACCATCTTTTACAGTGTACTATTTCCGGAACTATTTTCAATGCCATGCACGGCATCAAAATGTATAAGGAATATCTGAAAAAAAACAATGCTGATTTTGACGAGAAACAGTACGAAAGCCAGTATTTTCAGGAAGCTGCGGCTCACGTAAAATCCGTGGTAAGGGCTTTGATCGGTTATCAGGGAAACTAAATTATACTCAATTTATCATATCAATAATGCAAACAATGAATAAGTTTTTAACAGCAATTATTCTTCTGGGAACTTTCGGTTTTTTTTCTGCCCAGGAAAAACGGACGATCAGTCTGGAAGAAGCGGTTAAATTAGGAATCCAGAACAGCAAGTATCTGAAGGTAGATCAGGCTCAGATTGAGGAATCTACAGCCAACCTTCTGGCGGCAAAAAACAGACAGTTACCGGAGCTGACGGTTTCCGGAAGTTACCTCTATTTACCTCTGGAGCCCAATGTCAACCTGAAAATTCCAGGATTGGCTGGTGGCGGACCAAAAGTGAGTAATGTACTGTACGGCTCGGCCAACGTGTCTGTTCCGATCTATTCCGGAGGAAGAATCAAGTACGGAATCAAATCTGCAGAATATCTAGTAGAAGCATCAAAACTGAATTCTGAAAACGATAAGAATGCGATTGCCTACAATATTTCTCAGGCTTACAACAACCTTTTCAAAGCCAATGAAGTGGTGAAGCTTCTTAAAGAAAATCTGGCATCTTCTCAGAAAAGAGACCAGTCATTTATCAAATTGGAGAATAATGGCGTGATTGCCAGAAATGACCGTTTGAAAGCACAGCTGCAGACCTCCAATATCGAATTACAATTGATGGAAGCGGAGAATAATTACAGCATCGCCAATATCAATATGGATCTTCTGCTGGGACTTTCCGATAATACAGAAATCGAAGTAGATTCTAACTATATCGGCGAAGATGACCTTACAAAGCCGGATGATTATTATCTGAATCTGGCCAGGGAAAGCAGAAACGATCTCCGAGCTTTGGATTATCAGAGAAGAGCAGCGGAGCTCGGATCCAAATCGGCAAAAGCGGAAAATCTGCCTTCATTAGCTTTTACCGGCGGATATGTGGCAGCAGATATTCCTAAACTTCTGACAATTACCAATGCTGTCAATGTAGGTGTTGGGATCCAATATAACCTGTCCAATATCTGGAAAAAGAATTCCAGCTACGTGCAGGCCAAAGCCAAGGAGCAGGAGCTGGCAGCAAACAATGATTTACTGAATGACAATATCACGCTGGAAGTGCGACGCGATTATCAGAATGACCTTTTTGCGCACAAAAAAATCGATGTTTACCAAAGAGCTTTGGAGCAGGCGGAAGAGAATTACAGAATCACACTTAATAAATATAATGCAGGTCTGGAAACCATTACCAACCTACTGGACGCCGATACTGCGAAAATCACAGCCAACGTGAATGTGGTGACTTCAAAAGCGGATGCCGCACTGGCGCACAAAAAATTACTTCAAACTACAGGAACTATTAATAATAATTGATAATCAATCAATGATAATTAGTAACAATAAAACCTTAAACTCAGAACATCAAAAACTTTAAATAAAAAAATAATGGCACAAGACAACATAAAATTCGAACAGGGTGAAGTTCCTGTAAAAAAGAAAAAAAGTCCGGTTTTCTACATCGTTCTTACCGTAGCAGTTTTGGCAGCAGCTTTTTTCGGTTTCAGACAATATCAATACGGGCAGGCTCACGAGGAGACAGATGATGCACAGATTGCAGCAGATGTAAGTCCTGTGATTTCCAAAATATCCGGTTATATCTCAGAAGTGAAAGTGAAGGATAATCAGTTTGTGAAAAAAGGTGATACCTTGATTATTCTGGACAACAGAGATCAGAAAATGGCCGTTTCTCAGGCAGAAGCAGCTTTGGGAACAGCCAGCAGCAACGTTTCCTCTGCACAGGCAGGATCCGAAGCAGCTGTTTCAGGCATCAACAATTCCAGAGCAGCGGTCAAAACAGCCAATGCACAGATAGAAGCAGCAAAAGTAAACGTCTGGCGCACAGAGCAGGATATGAAAAGATATTCTGAGCTGGTAAAGGATCACAGCATCACGCAACAGCAGTATGAGCAGGCTTCTGCAGCCTATCAGTCAGCGCAGAGACAGCTTCAGGTTTTGGTAGATCAGAAAAACCAGGCCAGCGTGCAGACTGGTGTAGTAACGTCTCAGTCCAACGCCACTTATCAGAATATTGGAATCGCCAATTCTCAGTTAAAACAAAGACAGGTAGAAGTAGAAACAGCAAAACTCAACCTTTCCTACACCGTAATTACAGCTAAGGAAAGCGGTTATGTTTCCAAAATCCCTGTTCAGCCGGGACAGTTTGTTCAGGCAGGTTCACAGTTATTCAGTGTGGTGCTGAGCAATCAGAAATGGGTAGTTGCCAATTTTAAAGAAACGCAGGTAGAAAAAATGGTGGAAGGCCAGAAAGTTGAAATCGAGATCGATGCATATCCTGATCACAAATTTGAAGGTACAATTGCTTCTTTTTCTCCGGCTACAGGATCTACATTTTCACTGCTTCCGCCTGATAATGCCAGCGGAAACTTCGTAAAAGTAGTTCAAAGATTACCGGTGAAAATTACGCTGGACAAAGTAGATCCAAAAATTATGGAAAAACTGCGCGTCGGGATGAACGTCAAAACGGTGGTTTCCCTGAAGTGATTAAAAAATTAAAACGATTTAATGATTACAAAAGTTAAATCTGAACCAACTCATTATTTTAAATTAAAGAACAATATAATTCTTTACGACTTTAATTTTTTAATCATTTAATAAAATTAAAATGCAAGACGATTCATTAGTAGAATATGGATTCCGCAGAACCATTATTACCATAACAGCCATTATGTGCGCACTTTTGGAGATTGTAGATTCTACAATTGTGAATGTGGCACTGAATGAGATGAAGGGTAATCTGGGCGCCACGTTGTCCGAAGTGGGCTGGGTGATTACAGCCTACGCCATCGGTAACGTGATTATTGTTCCGATGACGAGCTGGCTTTCTCAGCAGTTCGGACGTCGGAATTATTTTGCGGCTTCCATCATTATATTCACAGTTTTTTCTTTCCTCTGCGGTAATGCAGATAACATCTGGGAACTCGTATTTTTCAGATTGATGCAGGGCATTGGAGGTGGCGCACTTCTGGTGACGTCACAGACGATTATCACGGAGTCCTATCCGGTAGAGAAGAGAAGTATGGCTCAGGCAATTTATGGTCTGGGCGTTATTATCGGACCTACTTTGGGTCCGCCTCTGGGAGGTTATATCGTAGATAATTACAGCTGGCCGTACATTTTTTACATCAATATTCCTTTGGGGATCATTGCCGTATTACTGACAATTCAGTTTGTGAAAAGCCCAAAATTTTCCGAAAAACGTTCCGCTTCAGATGTAGACTGGGCCGGGATCGGACTTCTGGCAGCCTTCGTAGGATCACTGCAGTATATTCTGGAGCGCGGCCACGAGGATGATTGGTTTGAAAGCAAAGCTATTTTATTCCTTACCATCACTGCCGTTGTAGGATTTATACTCTTCATCTGGCGGGAACTCACTTTCAAATATCCAATCGTAGAACTCCGCGTTCTGAAAAACGGAAACTTGAGGATCGGAACCGTCATGTCTTTTGTTTTAGGATTTGGACTGTATGGCTCCACTTTCATCGTTCCGCTTTACACGCAGAGTGTATTGGGCTGGACGGCACTGCAGTCTGGTGCATTGATGATTCCGGCAGCTCTAACGACCGCTTTTATGATGCCGATTATCGGAAAATTATTGACGAAAGGGGTCAAACAGCAGATTTTGGTATCTTTAGGATTGCTGATTTTCTTTATCTACAGTTTCTGGGGTTACAAGATTCTCACGCCTGATACCAGCAAAGACGCCTTTTTCTGGATGCTGATTGTCCGTGGGATGGGATTAGGACTATTGTTTATACCAATCACCTCCTTATCGCTCAGTACGCTGAAAGGTCCAGAGATCGGGCAGGGTGCAGCGTTTACAGGGATGATGCGTCAGCTCGGCGGCTCATTCGGTATCGCAGGGATTACGACTTTCATAGCCAACAGGAGCGAGCTCTACAGGAGTAATCTTGTTTCGCATCTCGATATCAATGATCTCGATGTACAGCAGCGTGTTGCCGGACTCAAAGCCAGTTTTATGGCAAAAGGCCTCACGCCGGATGTTGCCCTGCAGTCTGCCTACAAAGTATTGGATTTTTCGGTCACAAAACAAGCCACAGTGCTTTCCTATATGGATGTTTTCCTCTATCTGGGAATCGTATTTCTGGTATGTATTCCGTTCGTTTTATTTGTAAGAGAACGCAAAGGCAAAGCCGAGAAGATCGACCTTAGCGCAGTACATTAATATTTATTTTTTAGTTAGTTGTGTAAAACTCAGGATCAGAAATGATTCTGAGTTTTTTTGGCATCAATTTTTAATTCCTAACCCTGTAAATCCAATCCTATGTTACCTCTATACGCACAGATTATCCACCTCTTTCTTATTGCCATTCCTATTTCCTGTATCGCCTGGACAGTCACCCACGAGGAGATTTTCCGGGAACCCAGAGAATATTGCCAGAATGTCTGCGGTACTGCCAAATCGCTTCTCAAACGCAAGTTTTTCTACCTTTTCACGTGCGAATACTGCTTCAGCCACTACATCAGTTTGATTTTTCTGGTGATCACCGGTTTCAAATTGCTCTACGACGACTGGCGCGGTTATCTCCTCGCATTTTTCGCCTTCGTCTGGATCGCCAACTGGTATATGAGCCTTTTCGGATACCTCCGCCAGAGTCTGAAAGTAGAGAAAATTGAAGCCAACCTCAAAGACATCGATCTCAAAGAAATCAAAAAAGAAGACGGTATTTCGTAAGATATTTGGGAGCCGGGAACCTGCTGTCCGCTGTATCTTTTTTGGCTTTCAGGCTTTTACAAAGAAATCACGCAGGTATAAGCCAAAAAAGGATGCCGCTCCCATCAGGGCTAGGGAGTTGTAAAAGATTTCAAGCGTCAAAAACCAAGAAATCGCAATCATAGAAGAGAAAAACTAAAAAAATACCAACTGAAGACTAAAAAACTGCATAACAGAAAAACTACGAAATTCAGATCCACCTGAGTTTCGCTGCCATCGTACACGCTTCCGCCATATTCCCGACACGCAGTTTCTCCAGAATATTCTGCCTGTGCCGGTTCACAGTATTAATGCTTATGAAAAGCAATTCCGCAATTTCCTTACTCCGTTTTCCTTCCTGAATCATCTTTAAGATTTCCTTTTCCCGAACCGAAAGAAAAGCAGAATTTCCGGCCTCGGTCTGAAGGATTACAGAACTATTAGCTGTATTGATAATCATCCCGTGGTGAAGCGAAGAATTCAGAAAATCAAAATGATAAAGGCAAAGTGCGAGTTCCACATTTTTATCATTCGCATTAGTGAAGTAAAACATCTTGTGCAAAAGCGCTTTCTGATTTGGATTGTCAGCAATCCTCAGTCTGCTCACCACGCAATAATCTTTGTGCTCCTCAAACGGAATGGTTTTAATAAATTGAAAAAACTGGAGCTCCAGCAAATGCTTCTGCAGAACATCTTCTGGATTTAATTTTGTGAAAAGTTCCTCTTCCCAAATGCTTTCAATTTCCTTATTCGTATCATCCTGAAAAATATTTAATTCAACCGCCAATTTACCGGAATAGACATAACTTTTATTATTCTGAAGATCGCTGAGAACTGCAATTCCGTTTTCCAAATCCACGAAATTCTGCGCCAGAACCTTACTTTTTTGAAGCTGCAAATTTTCGCTTTCGGAAGAGGAAGAGAAGTCTTGTTGTAGAAGTTTTTCGTTGAGGTCGGATTGGATGGGTTTCATTTAAGGAAATGGTTATTTATCAGTATTGGTTTCTGGATTTTAAGCTTGTAAATTTGCCCATTATCAAAGTAAAAATACAATGAATAATCCAACCGAAAAAGAAAAAATGCTGAGCGGCGAAATCTATGACGCTTCCGACAGACATTTGATCAAAGAAAGAAATATCTCCAAAGACCTCTGTTTTGAATACAACCATCTTCAGCCTTCAAAACTGAAAGAAAGAAAAGTATTAATCAAAAAACTCTTCGGCAAAACGGGAAAAATGTTCCACATCGAGCAGCCTTTCTACTGCGATTACGGCTACAATATCGAGATTGGTGAGAATTTCTACACCAACGTCAACGTCGTGATTCTCGATTGCGCAAAAGTCACTTTCGGAGACAACGTGATGATTGCGCCCAACTGCGGATTCTACACCGCCGGACATCCTTTCGACGTAGAGCAGCGCAACAAAGCGTTGGAATATGCGTACCCAATCACAGTCGGAAATAATGTCTGGATTGGCGCAGGCTGCAGCATTCTTCCCGGCGTTACGATTGGCGACAACACGGTGATAGGAGCGGGAAGTGTAGTCACAAAAGATATTCCGGCCAATGTTTTAGCAGTCGGAAATCCTTGTAGAGTAATCCGCGATATTTAGAATTTAAGTTTAAAAAATTCTCGCAGATTGTGGAGATTTAGCAGATTAATATTTTAAAAAAATCTGCTTTATCAGCTAAATCTGCTAGAGCAAAATCATCCAGAAATGAAAAAAATAGTACTGTCATCAATAATCTTTTTAAACTTATTCCAAGTTTTAAAAGCACAATCGCTTGAGAAAATGACTTGGTTCAACGAGCCTTCACAATGGGAAATCAAAGACAAAAAACTGATAATGGATGTCACGCCTCAAAGTGACTACTGGCGAATTTCACACTATGGTTTCACGGTGGACGACGCACCTTTTTATTACTCAACGTACGGCGGAGAATTCGAAACCAAAGTGAAAATCACAGGCGATTACAAAGCCCGTTTTGACCAAATGGGATTGATGCTCAGGATTGATGAACAAAATTACATCAAAGCCGGCGTAGAATTCGTGGACGGAAAGTTCAATCTAAGCACCGTCGTTACCCATAAAACCAGCGACTGGAGCGTAATTGTTCTGGAAAAAACGCCACCTTTTGTCTGGATAAAAGCCGTGAAAAGATTGGACGCCGTAGAGATTTTTTATTCTTTCGACGACAAAGAATATGTAATGATGCGAAATGCTTATTTGCAGGACAACACGCCTGTACAAGTCGGATTTATGGCCGCGAGTCCCGATGGAAAAGGTTTTAAAGCAACTTTCGAAAACTTCTCGGTAAAACACTTACCCGACCAGCGAAGATTGGAGTGGCTGAAGAAAAATCAATAAACATATAAAACTCTCAGAATCTGAGAGTTTTTTTAGGAGCTATTTCCCGCTGTCCACTATATCTTTTTTGTCATTGCGAACGGCGTGACGTATTTTTGATTCACGATTCTACCGCAATGCCAAAAAAGGATGCCGTTCCCATCGGGGCTAGGGATTTCAATATATTTTCAACTTTTGTCAAACTTCATTATTTTTAACATCTTCAGTATTTCATTAATTAGAATGATTGAAGAGGCTAAGAAAGTGATAAACATTGCAATTAGGAAAAAGTAAAAGCTGGAAATTAAATTTTCACTAAATAAACCATAGATAAAATAGAGTGAAAAAAATAAGTTTATTATCAGAACTGTAATTAGGAGGTAACCTATTGATAATTTGGCTTTATGGTTATGAACTTTTGGAAATTTGAGTAAGAGTAAAGAATTTACAATTAAATAAAAGCCTGTCACATAATATTCAGCTCCCAGATTAATTCTATGACCACTTGCGAAAATTAGTAGCAGTACAAAAAAGAACGTAAAGAACAGAATCACAGAATATATTATCGATGCTGTTTTATAATTTTTTATAACTTTTGAAATCATTCTGTAAATCTATCCAATCAAATCCAAAAACTCCTGTTCATCCAAAATCGTAATCGTTCCGATATCCTGCGCTTTTTTAAGTTTACTTCCGGCTTTTTCGCCCACAACCAGATAATTCAGGTTCTTGGAAACGGCTGAAATATTTTTTCCGCCGTGTTTTTCTACCATTTCTTCCGCAGATTCTCTTGTGAATAATGATAATTTTCCGGTAAACAGAAAGGTTTTTCCGTCCAATGCATTCGATAAGACTTCGTTCGTATTTTCTCCTTTTTCCAATTGAACGCCGTAAGTTTTCAGTCGTTCAATCATCAGAATATTTTCAGGATTATTGAAGAAATCAACAATACTAACTGCGATTTTTAGCCCGATATCTTCTACCTGACACAGTTCCTCTGCAGTTGCTTTTTGCAAATCATCGATCGTATTAAAATTCTTAACCAGTTTTTTGGCAACCGTTTCTCCAACGTGTTTGATGCCAATTCCGAACAGTACTTTTTCAAACGCGACGTCCTTAGATTTTTCAATACCGTCGATGATATTCTGAGCAGATTTTTCAGCCATTCTTTCCAAAGGAAGAATCTGTTCTTTCGTTAAAGTATAAAAGTCTGCCGGGTTTTCAATCAGCCTTTCTTTGTAAAGTTGTTCGATGGTTTCACTTCCCAGATTGTCAATATTCAAAGCCTTTCGGGAAACATAATGAATCATTCTCCCGATGACCTGAGGCGGACAATGCAAATCGTTCGGACAAAAGTGAATCGCCTGGTCTTCCAGTTTTATCAGTTCAGTTCCGCATTCCGGACAGTTTTTGATGTACTCAATTTCTTTGCTTTCAGATGTTCTTTTCGCTTCGTTAACGCCGACAATTTTAGGAATAATTTCCCCTCCTTTTTCCACGTACACGAAATCGTGCTCGTGCAAACCGAGTTTTTTAATAATATCTTCGTTGTGAAGAGAAGCACGTTTTACCGTTGTTCCCGCTAATAAAACAGGTTTTAAATTGGCAACAGGCGTAATTGCTCCGGTTCTTCCGACCTGATAGGTTACTTTTTCCAGCTCAGTTTCAACTTTTTCAGCCTTAAATTTATAAGCCATTGCCCAACGTGGAGATTTTGCAGTGTAACCAAGCTGTCTTTGGTGTTTTAATGAATTGACTTTCAATACAATACCGTCAATTTCAAAAGGAAGATTATGCCTTTCTGTATCCCAGAAGTTGATGAATTCTTTTATTTCATCTAAATTTTTGCAGAGTTTTGCCTGAGCCGAAATCGTAAAACCCCAATCGTGCGCTTTATGTAGCAATTCCCAATGCGTTTCTGCCGGAACTTCCTGCGCAACAAATTGGTACAGAACGGATGATAATCTTCGTTTTCTCACTTCACCGCTGTCCTGCATTTTCAGACTTCCACTTGCTGTATTTCTCGGGTTCATAAAGAGGTCAAGGCCTTCTTCCTCACGCTGTTTATTGATTTTATCGAAGTTTTTTCTCGTCAGATAAATTTCACCACGCATAAAAAAACGCTCAGGAAAATCGCCCTTCAAAGTAATCGGAATGTCTGAAATGGTGCGCACATTCGATGTAATTTCATCACCCTGAAAGCCGTCACCGCGCGTCACAGCCTGCACCAATTTTCCATTTTCATATAAAATAGAAATCGAGGCGCCGTCAAATTTCAATTCAGCAACAAATTCTACAGGCTCATCAATCGTTTTAATGATGCGTTTTTCCCAATCTGCAAGGTCATCAAAATCGTAAGAATTATCCAGGGAATACATTCTGAACTGGTGCTGAATCGTCGGGAAGATCTTCGTCACGCCGCCACCAACGCGCACAGTTGGGGAATTGTCATCGTGAAATTCCGGATATTTGGCTTCAAGATCCTGAAGTTCTTTTAATAATAAATCAAATTCAAGATCAGAAATGCTGGGCTCATCCATCAGATAATAATTCTCATTGTGCTGGTTGAGTTCTTTACGGAGCTGTTCTATTTTTTGCTGAATGTTTTCGGACATCGGAAGATCAATTTGTACAAATGTAGGCATTAGAATAAAAGTTCAAAAGTGAATTTTGACGAAACTTGTTTTTAATAAAGATCAAAAGAATATTTCAGTAATTTTACCAAAAGCATATCATTCAAAATGAAGAAAAAAGTATTTTGGGGCGCACTTTTTCTATTAATTATACTATCAGTTAACTGGTCTGTTAAAAGAATTAATCTAAATCCAAATTTTGAGATTGGTCAAAAAGTAGACAGTTTGAATGGCGTTGTTGTGTATTATAACGATGGCGTAAATCACGTAGCGGATAGGAATGTGACGAAAGATGGTTATAATCTTGGTCTCAAATACCAGTGTGTAGAATTTGTTAAACGTTATTATTACGAATATTTTCACCATAAAATGCCCGATAATAATGGCAATGCGAAAGACTTTTTTGACGGAAAACTGGCAGATGGTGAAAAGAATGAAAAAAGAGGATTGCTACAATTTAGGAATGCTAGCCAGTTAAAACCTCAGGAAAGTGATTTGATTATTTTCAGCGCAAGTTTGTTCAATCGTTTTGGGCATGTTGCAATTGTATCGAAAGTTTGGGACCATAAAATTGAAATTATCCAGCAAAATCCAGGGCCATTTAGTGCGCCTAGAGAAGTCTTTCCGCTCGAAGTAAAAAATGGAAAATGGGAAATCAAAAACGACCGCGTTCTCGGGTGGCTTAGGAAAGAGAAGACTGAGGTTAATACGACAGAAAAAGCAGAACCCGTTATATTTTTATCAAAATATCTTGAGATAAAAGACGCCTTGGTTGATTCTAAAAATCTGATTCTTAAGAAAGTTGATTTCGAAAAGTTCTCTACGTTAAAAACAGATTCAGCCAAGACAGACCTTTGGGAATGTGGAAACCCATTTGAATGGCTGGACAGACCTTGGATGGAAAAAACCTACGGAAAATACGATGAGAAAGCTGGCAATTTTCCAAAATTTAGTGGCGAAATCACAACGATTTATAAAAAGGGAATTGAATATTCCACTAACAATCACGTTGTTCTTTTTAGCAGGGCAGAAGGGGAAAATCATAATTTCAGGATTCCGTCCCACCATATTATTTTAGATAAAAAAACCACGCTCAAAGATTTTAAAAAACTATTTCCACAGCTTGATGCTGAAAAAGTGAGTAATAATGAAGTACGTTTCAGAATCTATCTCAATCATCTTTCAGATGATGCGTTTTTATTTTATTTTAAAGATGGCAGACTTCAGAATTTTACTTTATGGTGGCTTTTGTGTTAAATGTTCTTCAGCAAAAACCGTGTTATAAAGTCATTCTTTGATTCCATTTTTCTCCCGATTTTACTATCTTTATCGGAATCAAATAAAAAATATGAAGCGAAACACTTTGTTCACGATGTCTGCAGTTTTCTTTGCAGTCCAGTTGTCCCACGCTCAAACCAAACCAACAGAAAAGCTCAACCCAATTGTCGAAAGTTTTGTAAATGAAGCCAATAATAATTCCCAATTGGAAGATATGGCTTACGAACTTCTGGACGGCATCGGACCCAGATTAGTAGGGACACCGGAAATGCTGGCTGCCAACAACTATACGGCGGAAAAACTGAAATCCTGGGGCATCGAATCCAAGCTTCAGCAATTTGGAACGTGGAAAGGTTGGCAACGTGGCACAACGCACGTAGATATGGTTTTTCCAAGAACTAAAACTTTATCGGCAACGCAATTAGCCTGGAGTCCGGCAACCAAAAAAGCGGTTGAAGCAGAAGTGGTGATTCTTCCAAAAGTGTCTTCCAAAGCGGAGTTTGACAAATGGCTGCCTTCAGCAAAAGGAAAAATCGTTTTGATGGCACAATATCAAAAAATTGGTCGTTCCGATGACCAGATTAAAGAGTTTGCAACGCCGGAATTGTACGACAAACTGAAAGCCGAAAAGCAGCAGGCTACCAAAGATTTTCAGGAATATATCAAAAATATAGGTTACGATAACAACACGTTGCCGGAGGCTTTGGAAAAAGCTGGCGCGTCAGGAATCGCCATTTCCAACTGGACGGGAATTCACAGCACCAACCGTGTTTTCGGAGCTAAAACCAAGAAAATTCCAATGTTCGATATCGATTTGGAAGATTATGGAATGCTGTACAGAATGGCCGAGAAAGGCGCAAAACCAAGAATCAAAATTGATGCTCAATCCAAAGTTCTCCCGGAAGCGAAATCCTTCAATACCATCGGAATCATCAAAGGAAAAGAAAAACCGAATGAATATGTGATTCTTTCCGCTCATCTCGATTCCTGGGACGGTGCGCAAGGTGCGACGGACAACGGAACCGGAACTTTGACGATGCTCGAAACAATGCGAATTCTCAAAAAATATTATCCAAATAACAAACGGACCATCATCGTTGGACTTTGGGGAAGTGAAGAGCAAGGACTGAATGGCTCACGTGGTTTCGTGGCAGATAATCCGGAAATTATCAAAGGCGTGCAGGCGGTTTTCAATCAGGACAACGGAACGGGCAGAGTAGTGGATATCAGCGGTCAGGGCTTTGTGAAATCCTACGACTACATTGGAAAGTGGCTGGATGCCGTTCCGAAGAAAGTAAAAGACAACATCAAAACCAACTTCCCGGGGATGCCTGGCGGAGGCGGTTCGGATCACGCTTCTTTCGTAGCTGCGGGCGTCCCGGGATTCTCATTAAGTTCTCTAAACTGGGGTTATTTTGGCTACACTTGGCACACGACCAAAGATACTTATGACAAAATTATCTTTGACGAATTGAAGAACAATGTGATCCTGACAGCCACTTTAGCTTACATGGCTTCCGAAGATCCCGAGTTTACCAACCGCGAGAAAAGAGTCTTGCCCAATGATGATAAAGGCGAACCGATGAAGTGGCCAGTCGCAAGAGAGCCAAAGAGAACGAGCAACGACGACTAATTTTATCTAATTAAAGAAAGAATTCAAAAATATTTTCTCACGCAGATTGAGCTAATTATTCATATGTATTTTAATATAATCTGCTTGATTTGCCAAATCAGCGAGAGCTTTAAAAAAATTAAAATGAAGAAACTGATTCTAGGATTAACGATTTTAAGTTCAATAATAATGAATGCCCAAACCCAAATCATCGCTCACAGAGGCTATTGGCAAACCGATCCGCCGACAACTGAAAACTCTCTGAAGGCTTTGGAAAATGCCAAAAATCTTGGAATCTACGGCACTGAATTCGATGTGAGGATGACCAAAGACGGCATCCTGGTCATCAACCACGATGAGCACCACGGGAAAATGGAGGTGTCTGAAACCGATTTTAAAACCTTAGAAAAACTCAAACTTTCCAATGGCGAGAAATTGCCAACGCTAAAAGATTATTTGAAACAAGGAAAAAAATATGCTTCTCTAAAACTGATTGTTGAAATCAAACCGGCTAAAACGCCAGAACTTGAAAATGAGATCGTCAGGAAAACTATCCAAACCATCAAAGATTTGAAGCTGGAATCTCAGAGCGGATTTATTTCTTTTAGTCTTAATATTTGTAAGGAAATCAAGAAACTGGAACCGAAATTCAAAGTGCAGTATCTGGAAGGAAATCTTTCACCTCATCAAATAAAAACAGAAGGATTGGACGGCATCGACTACCATTACAGCGTCTTTGAAAAGAACCCGACTTGGATTTCAGAAGCCAATTCGCTGGGACTAATCACCAATTCCTGGACTGTGAATGACCTTGAAGTTTATAATAAACTGAAAGAAGAGGGAATTAAATTCATTACCACAAATATTCCAGACCAATTGAAAGAGAAATAAGAAATTTTATTTTTAATGCACTTCGAGAGCCACAGTGCGACAACGCTGTCAGTAATTATTTGTTTTAAGGTTTCTCGGTCTGAGTCTCTGGAAAAACACTGAAATAGACTCAGCAAATGATAAGATTTCATTAAATCTAATTGCAATGTTTCTTATTTAAACAATCGTTTGGTAAATTTGCGGCTATAAAATGATTACAATGAATTTAAAAGGAAAAAACGCGATCATTACAGGTGGCGGAAGAGGCCTTGGGAAAGCGGTTGCGCAAATACTGGCCAATGAAGGCGTGAACGTCGGCATCACAGGACGAAATGAAAATTACCTCAAAATAGCAGTGAATGAACTGAAATCTACCGGTGTGAACGTAGCATACGCCGTTTTCAGTGTAGACAATGAGCTGGAAGTGAAAGCAGGCATAGAATCCCTTGCAAATCAGTTAGGTGGAGTAGATATTCTTGTCAACAATGCCGGAATCGGTGATTTTGGAAGCATCGAAGAAATGCCTTCTGAAACTTGGGAACAGGTGATCAAAACCAATCTCTTCGGAGTCTATTACGTGGCAAAAGCGGTTTATCCTTTTCTCAAAGAAAAAGGACAGGGCGATATCGTCAATGTAGCGTCTACTGCCGGACTAAAAGGTGGACCCAATATGTCAGCTTACGCCGCATCCAAGGCTGCAGTGGTTTCATTATCACAATCGATGATGGCAGAATGGCGCAAGGAAAACATCCGTGTTATCACTTTGACACCAAGCACAATTGCTTCCGATATGAGTATCAACGGTGGTTTGACAGACGGCAATCCGGACAAAGTGCTGCAACCGGAGGATTTTGCAGAATGGGTGAGAGATATTTTGAAAATGAACAGAAGGGCTTTGATTGCCAACGGTTCTATCTTTTCTACCAATCCTTAAAATTAAAATTATAAAGCAAAAGCGGTTTTACAAAAATGTAAAACCGCTTTTTTATTTTTACTAATCTTTCCGTTTCAAAACCCTGCCTCTCGGTTCATTGCCTTCGTACAAAGCAATCTCGGAATGGAGAAACTGTGCAGCAGCGGCAGAATCTTCAACTTTGACAGAACTTCTCTGGATCATTTCCAATTCAAAATCGTCGAGAACACGCTTTCTGAGGCCTTCCTCTTTCCAACCCGACATAGGACTGCATTTGCGGGAAATATCCCGCGCCAATGTAAGCGCATCCAGCAGAGCCTGATTGGCACCCTGACCTTTGAACGGGCTCATCGGGTGCGCGGCATCGCCGATAAGTGTTACGTTTCCGAAATCTCCCATTGATTCTGGCGTGAGCAAAGCGCGGTCATAAACAGGATATCCGGAGATTTGATTTGCCAACGTGGCCCTGATGATTTCCGGAACAGGTGAATGCCAGTTGGTACGCCGAATCGCTTCCTCTTTGAGAGCTGCAGAACCTTTGCTGCTGAGGTCTTTAGCCTCTTGCTCCGGCATCGGGAAGCTCAGCTGCCACATCACGGATTTGGCATCGAACGGCATTACATAAATTCTTTCATTCCCATTCGCCGTCTGGAAAACTGTCGCTGAATCCAGTAAATGACTTTCTGTAGCGGCCAGAGAATCTAGAGGGCAAATACCCAGGATGACAATGCAGTCCAGATAGCGCAAAGGGGAAATCTCTTCGCTAATTAAAATGTTACGAACTGCACTACGGATGCCGTCTGCACCTACAATCAGACCTGCACTGGCTGTTGTAGATTTACCATTACTCAGAAAGGTGAGATCCATTTTCCCGTCTTTATTTTCATTAAAATCAATTAACTGATGTCCCCATTTTATTTGGTCAGCGCCACCCAATCGTTCAATGAATGCTGATCGGAGCGATTGTCTGGCAATATGAATGTTACTCTTTTTTGGTGCTGATTTTTCAGAATTTTCCAGCCACTTTCGCATTCCCCATTCTGCAATGATTTTGCCTTCTGGTGTGTGCACAAGATGCCTTGTGGAAACCACGCCTTTTTCCAGCTCAAAAATTCCGAACCCATCCATCGCTTTGCTGGCTTGCTGCAAGGTAAGACCATAACCCTGGGATCTTTCATTGAAACTGTTGTCCCGCTCATAGATCGTAAACGGAATACCGCGGTGCAGGCAAGCTACTGCGAGGGCTACACCGCCGATGCCGCCACCAACAATGGCGATATGAGGCAAATTTTCTGTATCCGGAAGCGGCTGGTGTTCGCAAGCAGCCAACCCCGAGCCACCACAGGTAGGACAGGTGTAAAGATGCGCTTCCGGACGCACAGGAGCTGATCCTTGACCATTTGATTTTTCAAAAATTGCAAGATCGGACTGGTAACGGAGTCTCACACTTTTTTTGATTCTCCGCTTCTTTTTTCCGAGTCCGATACAATCTTCGCAGGTGGTGAAAAAGGTGTTTTTACTAGGCATTATTGTTTAAAGTAGGATCATTATTTAATATTACAAAATCATCGTCAGCTGAATTCTTTTCCGCGCCTCATCTACTTCTACAACCTTGACGTGAACGTGCTGATGCAGTTTCACCACCTCATTCACATCCGAAACAAAGCCGTCTTTGAGCTGAGAGATATGCACCAGGCCGCTTTCCTTAATTCCCAGATCTACAAAGCATCCGAAAGCTGTGATATTGTTGACAATCCCGGGAAGAACCATTCCGGGACTCAGGTTCCTGATGGATTTTACATTCGGATCAAATTCAAAGACTTTAGCTGCTTTTCTGGGATCCAGTCCTGGTTTTTCCAGCTCCTTCAATATATCTCGGACACCCAGAATCCCTATTTCCGGAGTGGTGTATTTTTCCGCATTTATAAGTGCTATTTTTTCTTTATTGGAGATCAGTTCGCTGGTTTCCAGTCCCAGATCTCTGGACATCTTTTCAACTGTTTTATAAGCCTCGGGATGTACTGCCGAATTGTCAAGTGGATTTCTGGCATTTTTGATTCGGACGAATGCTGCGGCCTGCTGATAGGCTTTTTCGCCCAATCTCGGTACTTTTTTCAGTTCTTTTCTTTCTCTGAAAGCGCCATTTTCTGTCCGGTAATTCACGATATTCTCTGCCATCTTTTCTCCTATTCCGGAGACGTAGCTTAGCAATGATTTGCTCGCTGTGTTCAGGTTGATTCCCACCGAATTTACCGACCTGATGACGGTGCTGTCGAGTTCTTCTTTTAGTTTGGTCTGGTCTACATCGTGCTGGTATTGTCCAACGCCGATCGATTTCGCATCAATTTTAACCAATTCTGCCAAAGGATCGGAAAGCCGCCTGCCGATAGATACTGCACCACGGACGGTGACGTCGTAATTGGGAAATTCGTCCCGGGCAATTTTGCTGGCCGAATAGATAGACGCACCCGCTTCCGACACTACAAAAACCTGAATCGGTTTGTCAAATGCAATTTTCTTGATGAAGAATTCGGTTTCCCGTCCGGCAGTGCCATTCCCGATAGAAATAGCCTGAATGTTGTAGGCATTCACCAGAGAGCGTATTTTTTTCATTGCCATTCCGGTTTCGTTTTGTGGCGCGTGAGGGTAGATGGTTTCGTTATTCAGAAGATCGCCTTTTTCGTCAAGACAGACTACTTTGCATCCTGTCCTGAAACCGGGATCTATCGCCAGGATTCTCTTTTCTCCCAGTGGTGGTGCCAGCAAGAGCTGCTGGAGATTTTCGGAGAACACTTCGATCGCTTTCAGATCTGCTTTTTCTTTAGCTTCCTGTAGCGCTTCGTTGGAAATGGCTGGTTCCAGAAGTCTTTTGTAAGAATCTGCGATGGCAAGTTTGATTTGTTTTGCTGAAGAATTCTTGTTTTTGATGACGGCATTTTCCATCATTTCCAGCGCTTCATCTTTATCAATATCAACCGATACTTTTACGAAGCCCTCATTCTCTGCACGCAGCATTGCGAGAAGTCTGTGGCTTGGAATCCTGCTGAGTGCCTCCTGCCATTCGAAGTACTGGGAAAATTTCTGTGCCGCCTCGTCTTCTTTTTTAGCTTTTACTACTTTGGAGCTTATTTCAGATTTTCGTTGAAAGAGTCGTCTCAGATTTTTTCTGATGTACAGATTTTCGTTGATCCATTCTGCTATGATATCTCTTGCACCTTGGAGCGCATCGTTCTCATCCACCACATCTTTGCTGAGGTATTTAGATGCAATAAGGTCAACATCCTCATTGCGCTGGCTCATTATGATTTTGGCTAATGGTTCCAGACCTTTTTCTCTGGCAGAATCTGCCTTTGTTTTCCGCCTTTTTTTGTAAGGCAGATAGAAGTCTTCGAGCTCCTGAATGTCAAAACTCTGTTCTATTTTCTGTTTTAGTTCGGGATTGAGGGCATTTTGTTCCTCAATAGATTTCAGGATACTTTCTTTCCTTTTGGTGATTTCGTCGTACTGTTTGTTGAGCTTAAAGATATTTTCAATGGCAACCTCATCCAGATTGCCTGTGGAATCTTTTCTGTAGCGAGAAATGAAGGGAATAGTACAGTCTTCGGATAACAGTCTGAGTGTACTTTCTATACTTTTGGTTGGGATATTAAGTTGTTTCTGGATAAACGCAGTGGTATTCATTAGGCATTTTTGAGATGGCTAAAATACAGACTATTTTACTTGATTGCAAAAGCTGAACAGCTAGTGCGCCGAAGTAATCGGTTTATCAGTGAGTTTCACCACCACCGGAAAATGATCACTCCAGCCACCGATGTACCTAGATCCGGAATAAGTCCTCAGCGGATAACTGCTGTTTTTGCGGTCTTTATTTCGCAGTCGCGGCGTGTTGTAGATTTCGGCATCTATTGTTTGGAGATTGAATTGTTGTGTAAGGAGTTCTTCCGTGTACAAAATCTGATCAAACAAAACACCCTTTTTCCCGTGAAAGGTAGAGGATTTCTGATCCTTATGAAAAGAGAAGAAAGGGTTGCTCAGCATTTTATTACCATTTTTGTCCAGAAGCAATTGCTGTAGAGATTCAGCATCCGGATTTTCATTGAAGTCACCCATCAGAATAACAGATTGCTCTTCCTCAGCCAGTTTATGAATCAGTTCCTGCAGCTTTCCAATGATGTAATCCCGTTGTAGTTTCTTAATATCTTTTTCCCTTTTGGAAGGCAGATGGCAGACGAGGAAATGAAGTTTTTTACCATTAAAAATTAGCTCCGTGTGAAGAATGTCCCGTGTTTCAAATGCCGGATTGTCATCATGGATAAACTGCAACGTCTCAAACTTAGACAAACTGTATTTAGACTTGTCAAAAAGCAAAGCAACGCTCAATCCCCGGGAATCATTGGATGGCTGGTAGACGATTTCGTAATGGTTCAGCGGCGAATGGTCATCAGTCAAATCATCCAGAACCGAACGTGAGCCGATCTCTGCCAGACCAATCACAGAAGGCAACAGCCCGTAATCTTCTTCCATAAAACGAAACACGTTCGCCAACTTTCTTATTTTTAGACCATATTTGTAAGCATCCCAATGGCGCAGTCCGCACGGCCTCACATCAGATTTTTCCTGATCTGGCGGGAAGAGATTTTCTACATTGTAAAAAACAATCAATTCAGAAGTCATAAAATTTACCAGCGTTTCCTCCGCATATAAATAAAAGTAATCACAACAATGGTCAGCATCAATCCGATGGTGAAGAAATAGCCATTTTTGTGATGCAGTTCCGGCATATTATCAAAGTTCATCCCGTAGATCCCGGCGATAAATGTGATCGGTAAAAAGTAAACCGAATAGATGGCCAGCAGCTTCATCACCTGATTGGCCTTTTGGTCAGACAGTGCCAGAAACATAGAGATTAAGTTAGTCGTCTGTGCATTCAGGTGATCAAAATCTGCGATCACGTCCTTTTGTTTATCCAGCAAATCCATCACCTGTACATCTTCCAGATCCAGCGTCCGGAATTTGGAAATCCAATCGGCAGACATATTCAGAATTCTGGTGTTGAGCCCGGATTTGCGTTTCAATTTGTAAAGCCGCCGGATCTGGACAGAATGATTGGTATTTTTCAGAAATATCTCATTTTCCATCGCATCCATCACCTCCAGCAGCGTTGTCGTTTCATCATCGAAAGTTTTGACGATCTTAAGAGCCAGCCGCAGCGCCAGAAAATCGCGCGAGACCGTACTCAGATCTTCCTTTTCCAGCTCTGCACATACTTCCATAATGCTTTTGCTCTTGGTTCTGTGGATGGTGATAATCAGATTCGGAAGCAGAAATATACCCAGCTTGCTGCTGATATCGCTGATATTATTCAAAGTTCGCCTTTCCAGATCGGTAGATTCTCTGGTGAGAAAAAACTTCACTTCGCCCACTTCTTCGTACTTCGGAAGGTGGTTGGGATCTATCGTATCCTCCAAAAGCAACGCATTGATGTGGTATCTCTGGTGCAAAAACTGCAAATCCTCCTCATTCGGCGCAGTGACATCGATCCATTCCCAATGCTTTGTTTTATATTTCTGTTCTATCGGCATTTCGCAAAACTAAATAAAATTATAGTCATTTATCCAAAATAGATTACTGTATTTATTGGGGCAGCTATTCCGTCTTCCACTCTCAAACCTAACGGAGTGGTTCGACGGAGTCAATCTTTTTTGCCTGTAGGTTTGGCATAGATAGAAATCGACAAGTTCGCAAAAAAGGATTTCCGTTCAAGCCGGGCTGCGCTGCGCATCATTCAATAGCTGTCCCGTTTTCAGGTTCAAACTATTTGTAATCAATTCTATAAGACTTCGCAAAAACTAATTGGTAATAAAAAAATTATGTAATAAATAAAATATTATTTTTGCAGACAGTACTAAAATGATAACAATGATCAAAAGTGTAATCTCGGGCGTAGGACATTATGTGCCCGAAAATATTGTAACAAACGATGATCTTTCCAAACTGATGACCACCAACGATGAATGGATCACCGAGCGGACAGGAATCAAAGAAAGAAGACACCGCAAAAACCGGACAGATGCTCAGGAAACAACTTCCTTCTACGGTTTCAAAGCCTCCGAAATAGCGCTCAAAAACGCCAATATAACAGCAAAAGATATAGACCACATCATTTTCGCAACTTTGTCTCCGGACTATTATTTCCCTGGTTCCGGCGTTCTTTTGCAGGAGTTGCTGGGCTGCGATACCATCGGCGCCCTCGATGTCAGAAACCAATGTTCGGGATTCGTCTATGCAATGAGTGTTGCAGATGCCTTCATCAAGTCCGGTCTATACAAAAATGTGTTGGTTGTAGGTGCAGAAATTCATTCCTTCGGACTGGACTTTTCCGATGCCGGGCGCGGCGTTTCCGTCATCTTCGGAGATGGCGCAGGAGCAGTGGTTTTGTCGGCCAGCGAAAATGAAAATGGCGGCGGAATCTTAGCCGTCAATATGCACTCGGAAGGTAAATATGCGGAAGAACTTGCCGTGAAATTCCCGGGAACCAAACTAGGCTGGAGCGATACGCTTCTTACCAATCCGGAGTCTGTAACTTCAGAAGATATCTATCCGGTGATGAATGGCAATTTTGTGTTCAAACACGCCGTCACACGCTTTCCGGAGACTATTCTGGAAGCACTCGGCAAAGCCGGAAAAACAATTGACGATCTGGATTTGCTGATTCCGCATCAGGCCAATATCAGAATTGCGCAGTACGTTCAGCAGTTGCTGCATCTTCCGGACGAAAAAGTCTTTGTGAATATCCAGAAATACGGCAACACCACCGCAGCATCTATCCCGATTGCATTGAGCGAAGCTATTCTGGAAGGCAGAATGAAACGCGGCGACCTGGTTTGTATGTCCGCTTTTGGGAGCGGTTTCACGTGGGGAAGTGTCCTTTTTGAATATTAGAATCCCTTCAATACAATATGAAAAAGAGCTATTCGGCAAATTCGAATAGCTCTTTTTATATGCAACAACAAAGAGAATGTTGTGATTATTTTTTTTAATTTACGCTGATGCTAAACCCGCACTGCGTCCGGAACCATAATTTCATAATTGCCGTCAAACGAGATAATTTCCCGTACAATGCTGCTGCTGATGTAGGATTTTCCGGATGAGGTCAAAAGGAAAATAGTTTCGATGGTATTCTCTCTCGTCAAGGCTCTGTTGGTTTGCGCAATGGACTTTTCAAATTCGAAATCGGCTGGATTTCGCAGACCTCGAAGGATGAAATTAACGTTTTTACTTTTACAGTAATCAATCGTCAACCCTTCAAAATCATCTACTTCAACGGTTGGAAATTTTTCAAAAGTTTTTCTGATGAATTCCTTGCGCTGCTCCAGAGAGAACATATATTTTTTCTGAGAATTCTTTCCGATGGCGATGATGATCTTGTCAAAAAGCGGTATAGCGCGCTCCACAATATCATAATGTCCAAGTGTGATAGGATCAAACGATCCCGGGAAAACGGCAATTTTCATAGAAATTTTAAATTTTAGATTAAGAATTTTAGATTTGAAAATAATCTAAAATTTAATTTTAAGAATATGTAATGTAATAATTTAATTAAAAGCAAATAGCTAACAGCCAAAAGCCATCAGCTATTTATAATTATTTTCTTAAGGCTTTCTCTACTTCACTTCCACAAAGATCCTTGATAGAAATTCCGTAGATCTTTGCCTGTTGTGGAAGAATACTTGCCGGCGAAAATCCGGGATTTGTATTCATTTCCAAAAGGTAGGGGATTCCGTCCACGATAATGAATTCCGACCTGGAAAATCCACTCATTCCAAGAGATTTGTAAGCTTTTATCGAGATTTCTTCGACCTTTTTTCTGGTTTCGTCGTCAATTCTTGCGGGTGTGATTTCCTGAGAAGCACCTTCGTATTTGGCTTCGTAATCGAAGAATTCTTTATCAGGAATGATTTCAGTGATTCCAAGAACGATGACTTCACCTTTGTAATCTAGAACGCCTACAGAAACCTCAGTTCCGTTCAATGCGCTTTCGATTAGGATCTCGTCGTCTTCTTTATAAGCTATTTCAATCGCCGTTTTTAGTTCGCTTTTTTCTTTAACCTTAGAAATCCCGAGCGAAGAACCACTTTGATTGGGTTTTACGAAAACTGGCAATCCAAGTTCCGCCACAATTTCGTCATCAGAAATTTCTTCGCCTTTTCTCAGATAAATACTTTTCGCAGAAGGAATTCCGTATTTTGAAAGAACAGCCAAAGTATCTTTTTTGTTGAACGTCAAAGCACTTTGGTAAAAATCGCATCCGGTATATTTTTGTCCGACAGCATCCCAGTAAGCCTGCAAAATTCCGTTTTCACCTGGTGTTCCGTGGATGATATTGAAACAGGTATCGAATTTCAGACTTTCTCCATTACCAAGATCGGCAGAAAAATCAGCTTTGTTGATTGGTTTTTTCTGGTCGTTTTCATCTAAAAAATACCATTCATCTTTCAGGATGACCACTTCATAAACATTATAATTTTCACGATCCAACGAATCGAAAATCAATTGTCCACTTTTTAAGGAAACTTTGTATTCATCAGAATATCCGCCCATTACGACGGCGATGTTTTTTTTGCTCATTCCAGAATTATATTGAAAACAAATGTAAAAATTTTATGTAAAAAACGATGATTAAATCTTTCGAATAATGAAAATAGTATTCAATTTCAATGCTTTTAAATCTTTGTTGAGTTTTACGCCTTTGCGAACCTTAAAATATTTTCAATAATTTCCAAAAAATCTTAGCGGACTTTGCGTTTAAATTTTATATCAATAAAAACACAACTTTAAATAAGGCCAATAAACCAAAACGCCAACACAAACTGCAGCAATCGTCGCCAACAAAACCGCACCTCCAGCCAAATCCTTAATAATGCCAATTCTCAAATCAAATTCCGGTTGGATGTAATCACAAATCTTTTCGACACAAGTATTCAAAGCTTCCGTGACCAAAACAAAAAAGGAAACCAAAATAATCAAGGCCATTTCAAAGTTTGAAAGTCCTAAATAAACAATCAAAAAAAGATTAATGATCAGTCCCAAAATATGTATCTGGAAATTACGTTCGTTCCTCAAAATCCAGAGGATTCCACGGATTGTGAACTGAACACTTTTTTGAAAGGGCGGTTTTTTCATACGTCTAATATCAACAAAGATAGATAAATCTCAAAATTGTTAATAACTAAATAAATACAGTTTTTAAAATCACATCAAATTCATTATCTTTGTGGAATTGAAATAAATACAGTTTATGAGATTTATTGTTGCCAGTGGCGATTTGCAGAAAGCTTTACAGACAGTTAGCGGCGTGATTTCCGGTTCACAGTCTAGACCGATTTTGGAGAATTTTCTTTTCGAATTAGATCAGAATTTGTTGACGATTACCGCGTCAGACGGCGAAACAACGTTGATCACTTCTCTTGACGTCAAGTCAGATGACAAAGGAAAAATAGCAGTTCCGGGTAAGATTTTTCAGGATTTCCTGAAAACTTACGGCGAGCAGCCTTTGACTTTAGCCGTTAAAGATTCCGAAGACGGGAACGGAAGCGTTCTTGAGATCTTGGATGAGAAAGATAACTTTGCAGTTGCGCTAGACAATGCAGACGATTATCCGGAATTGCCGGAATTCGATGCCTCTCAAAAAGTGACTATTTCCGGTGGCGTTTTGGCAGAAGCTTTGGCGAACACTTTGTTTGCAACGAGTAACGATTCTCTTCGTCCTGTGATGACGGGTGTTTTATTTCAATTCAAAGAAGATGAGACCAACTTTGTGTCCACAGATTCTCACAGATTGGTGGTTTACAAAAGAACAGATGTCACGCATCCTGAGACTTTGGAATTCATTATGCCTAAAAAACCATTGGCGATTTTTAAAAATATCCTGAACAATTCAACCGAAGATGTGTTGATCGAATTCAGTGACAATATGGCGAAATTCACTTTTGGAAATAACACTTGGATCTGTCGATTAATTGATGGAAAATATCCAAACTACAACGCTGTGATTCCGAAAGAAAATCCAAACGTTTTGACCATCAACAGAAGTTTGCTTTTGAGTTCGATTAGAAGAGCATCTATTATGTCAAACAAATCGACCAATCAGGTAAGATTCAAACTGTCAGGAAATGTGCTTCACCTTCACGCAGAAGATACAGAATACGCAAACAAGGCAGATATGCAGATTCCTTGCGATTACAATGGTGACGATATCAACATCGGTTTCAGTTCGAAATTCCTGACAGAGATGTTATCCGTTTTAGCTTCTGACGATGTGACGATGAAAATGTCTCAACCAAACAGACCGGGAATCGTAGAACCGGTTGACGGATTGGAGGAAAACGAAAGTATCCTGATGCTGTCAATGCCAGTGATTGGTTTATAAGCGATAAGTGATAATTGATGAATGATTTTCAATCAGTTTTATAAATAAAAAAGGTTTGAGATTTGATGATTCAAGTCTCAAATTTTGTTTAATAAATATTTTGGGCAGCTATTTCCGCCTTCCGTTCCCAATCTTTTTTGCCTAAGCTTTTCCAGCCGCGAAAAAAGGATTTCCACTCAAGTCGGGCTGCAGCTTCAACATATAAAAATCTTATTTAAGTTTACGGCTTTGTAAACTTATAAATAGTATTAATTAATAATTTCTTTGTGCACTTTGTGTTCAAAAAAATCAAATTTTAAAAATGAAAATTTCGAATAATTGGCTTAAGGATTATATCAAAACTGAACTTTCTACGGAGAAGATCAGTGCTTATCTTACAGACATCGGTCTGGAAGTGGAAGGCGTAGATAAATTCGAAAGCGTAAAAGGCAGTCTTGAAGGTATCATCGTTGGCAAAGTTCTGACTTGCGAAAAACATCCAAATGCTGATAAACTCAACAAAACAACAGTTGATGTTGGCGGCGGAAAAGTGTTGGAAATCGTTTGTGGTGCTCCAAATGTTGCCGAAGGACAAAAGGTTCCAGTCGCTGTTGTAGGAACTAAAATTTATGCAAAAGACGGCACTTCTTTCGATATCAAAAAAGCAAAGATCCGCGGCGAAGTTTCCGAAGGAATGATCTGTGCAGAAGACGAACTAGGTTTAAGCGACGATCACGGTGGAATTATGGTCCTGGATTCAGAAAAATTCGAAGTTGGAAAGAATTTCGCAGACTATTTTGAACTGACAAACGATGAGGTTTATGAGATTGGATTGACGCCAAACAGAACCGATGCGATGTCACATTATGGCGTTGCGAGGGACCTGCAGGCTTTCTTGGTTTCCAATAACCTGAAATCAGAATTCACAAAAATTGAATCTAAGACCTTAACAACAGAAGGTTCCAACGATTTCAAATTAGAAGTTGAAAGTACACAACTGGCGCCAAGATATTTGGGCGCTGTCATAGAAAATATAGAAGTAAAAGCTTCGCCCGACTGGTTGAAAGCAAGATTGAAAGCCATTGGTCTTTCGCCAATCAACAATGTTGTAGATATTACCAATTATATTCTACACGGCCTTGGACAACCACTTCACGCTTTTGATGCAGACAAAATTGCAGACAAAACTGTGAAAGTCGGAACCGTAAAAGAAGGAACAAAATTCAAAACTTTGGATGGTGTTGAGAGAACTTTGAACGGTTCAGAAATCATCATCAAAGACGGAAAAGACCACCCGCTTTGCATCGCCGGCGTTTTTGGTGGCAGCGAAAGCGGCGTTTCTTCTGCAACTAAAACGATTTTCTTGGAAAGTGCTTACTTCAATCCGGTGGCCATCAGAAAAGCTTCGAAATTCCACGGACTGAATACCGACGCATCTTTCCGTTTCGAAAGAGGTGTGGATCCAAACAATGCCAGAACAGCTTTGACATACGCAATCAAACTGATTCAGGAATTAGCGGGCGGAAAATTAGCTGGCGAGATTTTGGAAAGTTATCCGGAAAAAATCAAAGATCATTACGTAGTTTTTAGATATTCGAAGATCGATCAGATCCTTGGAACCAAAATTCACAGAGAGAAGATCAAAGAGATTCTGAAGTCGTTGGAAATCACAATTCTTAACGAAATTCAAAACGGTTTAGAGTTATCAATTCCGGTTTATAGAGCCGACGTTACGAGAGAAATCGACGTCATCGAAGAAGTTCTTAGAATCTACGGTTACAACAAAATAGAATCACCGAAGAAAATTGCTTTCACGCCTGTAAAATTAGATTTCGAAGATCAGGACGCATTAGAAAATGCCTGGGCAAGGACTTTACAAGGAAATGGCTTCAATGAGGTGATGAACAATTCGCTGACTTCTGTAAAAGATGAAACCGATGCCGTGAAGCTGCTGAATCCACTAAGCAACGATCTAGCATTTATGAGAAAGTCTCTGTTAGAGGGACTTTTAGGAAATGCAATCTATAATATCAACAGAAAATCAGCCGACATCAAGTTTTTCGAATTCGGGAAAATTTATCATAAAAAAGAGAAATACGAAGAAAGAAAACAATTGGCACTTCTTACGACTGGGAGAGAAGTTGCAGAAAATTGGCTGCAGCCAAAAAGCGCGACAGATTTCTACCATTTGAAAGCTTACGTAAAAATCCTTTTGGACAAATTAAACCTTGATCTTCACGAGTCGGCTTTGGAAGACGAACGTTTTTCAGACGCTCTGGAAATCACGGCAGAAGGGAAAATTCTGGCAAGATTAGGGAAAGTTTCCCCACAATTGTTGAAGGATTTCGATATCAGTCAGGAAGTTTTCTACGCAGAAATCGAACTCGAAAACTGCCAGTCTTTCAGAAACAATGAGAATCTGAAGTTCGTCGATATTCCAAAATTCAACAAGATCAGAAGAGATTTAGCATTATTAGTTGACAAGACGATTTCTTATTCAGAATTGTACGAGTTGGCCAAGAAAAACAAATCACCTTTCCTCAAAAAAATCAATCTTTTCGACGTCTACGAAGGCAAAAATCTTCCGGAAGGTAAAAAATCTTACGCCATGAGTTTCGAACTTCTGAACGAAGAAAAAACGCTTGAAGACAAAGATATTACCGAGGTAATGAATGCGCTCATCAAATCTTTCACAAAAGAATTGAATGCGGAATTAAGATAAAATAAACATTTCAAATACACACAAAACCCTGTCAGATCCTCAACCGCTGACAGGGTTTTTTATTTTGGGAGCTTTTTCCCGCTATCCACTATATCTTTTTTGCTTTTACCATGTTTTGTCATCAAAGAAAGTTTATGCGAAAAAGCAAAAAAGGATGCCGTTTCTATCGGGGCTATGGGTTTTGTCATTCAAAGAAATTTTGACAATCATCATAGAAACTACCAATGAAAAGTCATCCTAATTCAAATTCATTCCAAACTCAATTTTTGTAACTTTGCACTAATGAATTCCTTAGTTGACAAATACAATATTCCCGGCCCGCGATACACGTCTTACCCAACTGTTCCTTACTGGAACGAAGCCGGTTTTACAGCAGATCTGTGGAAACAGTCTGTTATAAGATCTTTTTCAGAAAGCAATTCCGAAGAAGGCATTTCCATCTATATTCACCTGCCGTTTTGTGAAGCGCTCTGTACATTTTGCGCCTGTCACAAGCGGATTACCAAACAGCATTCCGTAGAAATTCCTTATCTGGAAAGCGTTTTGAAAGAGTGGGAACTCTACCTGAGACTATTCACCAAAAAGCCAAAACTGAAAGAACTACATCTGGGCGGCGGAACACCTACATTCTTTTCTCCGGAAAACTTGAAAGCACTTTTACAAGGCATTTTTGATACCGTAGACATCGCAGAAAATCAGGAATTCAGTTTTGAAGGCCATCCCAATAATACAACGAGGGAGCATTTGCAGACGCTTTATGATTTAGGTTTTACAAGAGTCAGTTTTGGCGTTCAGGATTACGATCTTAAAGTTCAAAAGGCAATCAACAGGGTTCAGCCTTTCGAAAACGTAAAAAATGTGACGGAATGGGCCAGAGAGATCGGCTACAAAGGCGTGAGCCACGATCTGATTTTCGGATTGCCGCATCAAACCTGGGAAGCCATGGAACATACCATTCGAAAAACGATGGAGCTGAAACCGGATCGTCTTGCATTCTACTCTTACGCGCATGTGCCCTGGGTAAAAGGCGTGGGACAACGTGGATTTGATGAAAACGATCTGCCGAGCGGTGATGAGAAACGACGACTTTACGAAGACGGAAAAAAACTTCTGGAAGATCTCGGCTACATAGAAATCGGGATGGATCATTTCGCTTTGGAGCACGACGATCTCTACCAGTCATTGATTCAGAAGAAACTGCACCGTAATTTTATGGGTTACACATCCAGCAAAACGCAGCTGATGGTAGGTTTGGGTATGTCTGCTATTTCCGATTCCTGGTACGCATTTGCACAAAATGTAAAAACGGTGGAGGAGTATCAGAAATCGGTGCACGAGGGCGAAATTCCCGTTTTCCGTGGTCATATTCTGGACAGTGAAGATCTGAAAGTCAGGAAGCATATTCTGAACCTGATGTGCCAACTGGAAACGAGTTGGGATCTGCAGAATTCTTTCCCCGAGATCGAAAATTCGGTAGAGAAACTTAAAGAGATGGAATCCGATGGTTTGGTAGAAATTTCTGAAAATCAGATCAGAATTACCGAAAAAGGACGTGCTTTTACACGAAATGTAGCAATGGTCTTCGATGTAAGAATGATGAGGAACAAACCGGAAACCAGGATTTTCTCAATGACAATCTGATGTTGGATTTTTAGGATAATAGAGCAAAGACGAAAGACTTTTTGATTCAAAAAGTTTAGCTTTCATTGAATTTTGAAGGTAGCACTCAACTTCATTGAGAATGACAAATTATGTTTTAAAAGTTCAGCAATTATGAATTTAATCAAACAAAAAAATATTGTTCTAAAGTCTAAAAGAGAATTTCTCGCCGACGCGATTTTCCATGAAACTGAAGAGAAATTACCACTCATTATTTTTGTTCACGGTTACAAAGGTTACAAAGACTGGGGAACCTGGGAACTGATGGGAGAGATGTTTGCTGAATCTGGTTTTTATTTCGTCAAATTCAATATGTCGCACAACGGAACCACGTTGCAAGATCCTCATAACTTTTCTGACCTTGAGGCTTTCGGACAAAATAATTATTCAACAGAATTAGACGATTTCGAAGCCGTGATCAATCATTTTAAAGATCAAAA
The DNA here is from genome assembly GCA_037033105.1 of Bacteroidota bacterium. GTDB lineage: Bacteria > Bacteroidota > Bacteroidia > Flavobacteriales > Weeksellaceae > Epilithonimonas. The sequence goes on along the minus strand of JAZBLF010000002.1, from coordinate 163,306 downwards.
AGAAGTAGATTCTCAGAATATAACTTTATTAGGTCACAGCAGAGGTGGCGGAATATCCATCATAAAGGCTTCTGAGAATAAAAATATTACCAGATTAATTACACTGGCCAGCAGTTCCACATTGGATCGTTTCCCAAAAAACGAAGCTTTCGAAAACTGGAAAAAAGAAGGCGTTTACTTCATAGAAAATGCCAGGACAAAACAAAAAATGCCTCATTATTTTCAGTTCTATACAGATTATGAAAATAATGAGACAATATTTAATGTGGAGTCAGCCTGCAGAAATCTTTCGATTCCAAGCCTGTTTATTCACGGTTCCGCTGACGAATCTGTGACCATTGATCACTCGTACAAACTTCATAAGTGGACTTATAATTCTGTTTTCAGAACCATTGAAAATGCTGGTCATACTTTCGGCGCAAAAGAACCCTGGACTGATGGTTTTTTACCAAAAGAACTAAGTGAAGCCGTAGAAATCTGTATTGATTTTATAAAAGAAAAGTAAAATTACTTTTTCTTTTTGACCAGATTATTATTCTCTATCCATCTTTTGCTGTTGTTGATATCCTTTAGATACCAGATATTGTCAGCATTCATGATGTAGAGATTGTAAATCAATGGCATTGCTATTTTTTGGCCTTCCAGGAAATTAGCTCTTACAGATACCGCGTTTTTCTTGCGGACAAAGTCGCCGGTAAAAATGTTGGAAAAGCTTTTACCAGTAGCTTTATCGTCAATCAGTTCTATGAGCGTAAGAGTTCCGTCGGCATTCATCTCTAAAATGTGGCGCTCGGAATGGTCGTCAAATTCTTCTACCATGACGAATTTTTTACCTTTCAGATCGTAATCTGAGGCGTCTTTGATCTTTTTGTTTTTGCTCTCGATTTTATCTAAAACCTTGTTGATGCCGGAGAAATCCTGGGAATAAAAGTAAGCGGAAGATAGTAAACTTAAAATAAAAATGGTCTTTTTCATTGCATTGTGTTTGATTACAAAGGTACGCATTTGCAAAAATGCTGCCAATTTATTTTTGAAATGAATTTTAATTATCTTTGCAGAATGATTAGGATAACCAAAATTTTCACGTTCGAGACTGCTCACGTTCTTTATAATTACGATGGTAAATGCAAGAATATGCACGGCCATTCTTACAAATTATTCGTGACTGTCAAAGGAAATCCCATCAATAATCTGGACCATCACAAAAACGGAATGGTAGTGGATTTTGGTGATATCAAAAAAATAGTCAAGGAGGAAATTGTAGATGTTTGGGATCATTCTGTACTCGTAAATGGTGCGTCACCGCATAAATCTCTTGGTGAAAGTCTTGAAAACCAAGGTCACAAAGTGATTTTTTGCGATTACCAGCCAACCTGTGAGAATATGCTTTATGAAATTGCCTCTAAAATTAAAGCTAAACTTCCGCCAGAGGTAAAACTGGCTTATCTTAAACTTCACGAAACCGAAAACTCTTACGGTGAATGGTTTGCAGAGGATAATTGATTTTCAATTTATTAAATATATAGGAGGATTATTATTAAATAGTTGGTTTATTGGCAAATTTTAGTATTTTTGCAGCTCAAAAATTAATCAATCATGAAAAAATTATTAGTTCTTAGTGCTATTGCACTTGTAGGGATTGCTAATGCCCAAACAACTTTCGGTGTAAAAGCTGGCTACGCGGGTTCGCAATTAACAGGAGAGGACGACGAGATGGATTTCGAAGGTATTGCAGTAGATAACAAAATGAAATCTGGTTTCTATGTGGGCGGTTTTGCTGAACACAAATTCACGGAAAAATTTGCTTTGCAGGGTGAACTTCAATATGCTGCTTTAGGCGGTAGATATGAAGGCAAATTTGAAGATTCTGGATACCACGCAACTTTGAATATGGATTTTAAAATCAATCAGATCTTGATTCCAATTTCTGCAAAATATTATCCCGTTTCTAACTTTTCGCTTTCCGGAGGTCCTTTTGTAGGATTTGTTGTATCAAACAAATTTGAAGCTAAATTCAAAGATTCCAATTTACCAGCAGACGTGATTGCCGAGGCAAACAATCAACTGGATGTTTACAGCGATGAGTTTAGCGATTCATTTGACGATAGCCTTCAAAAAGTGACTTTTGGTGTTCAGTTTGGTGCAGAATATACGATCTACAAAGGTCTTATGGTAGATGCAAGATACAATGTTGGCCTTTCTAATCTTGAAAAAGATTCTGACACAACAACTAAGATGAGTTATTTTCAGGTAGGTTTAGGTTATAGATTCTAAATTTAACTTGATTTTATAATAAAAACCGCCTCTTCTATTTTGGAAGAGGCGGTTTTACTTTCAATTGGGATAGACAACATATTTCTGTCTGATTTTTTCATAATCTTTCAGATCCTTCTTCCAGCTTTCCCGGATTTCATTTTCAGATTTTCCGGCAATGATTTGTTTTCTCAATTCATCACCTCCTGCCAGCTTATCAAAGAAGAGGTTTTTTAAAAAGAAATTCTGGTCTGGATTTTTATAGTCTTCATAAGATTTCAAAAGCCACTCCAGATTGATTTGTCTCAGATCTTTTGAATACAGACCCAGATTTTCACCGTAACAAAGTTTGCCATTTAGAAATGGATCTTTTGCACCTTCCGTTGGCTTTGGCGTGAATTTAAAACTGAAACTCTTCGTCCACGGACTTCCATAGATTTGAAACGGCAAATCTGTTCCGCGTCCCACAGAGACCTGCGTTCCTTCAAAGAAACAGAGACTCGGGTAGAGATTTATTGATTTGTCATTAGGAAGATTTGGTGACGGTTTGTCAGAAACGCCATAACGTTTTTGTTTGTGATAATTGAGCATCGGAATCAAAGTATATTTTGCCTGAATTCCATTCTTTAGCCACTTTTCGCCATTGACCATTGTACCGTATTCACCTATGGTAAGTCCATAAACTACGGGAACATTGTGAAGTCCGACAAAACTTTTCCACTGGTTTCGCATCATCGGTCCATCTGTGTAGCCATCATGCGGATTGGGTCTGTCCAGCACAATCACCTCGATATTATTTTCAGCGGCTGCTTCCATAATATATGATAAGGTCGAAATGTACGTGTAAAACCTCACGCCAACGTCCTGAATATCAAACAAAATAACGTCGGCACCTTTTAGATATTCAGCTTTTGGTTTTTTGTTGTCACCGTAAAGCGAGACAATTGGCAATCCTGTTTTGGTGTCTACGCCGCTTTTCACGTGTTCACCGGCATCAGCCGTTCCCCGGAAGCCGTGTTCCGGAGCAAAAATAGATTTGATTTTAACCTTGTTTTCAACCAAAAAATCTACCAGGTGTTTTTTATCCTTGAGAAGGCTTGTCTGGTTGGCTGCCACAATTACATTTTTCCCTTTCAGAAGCGGCAGGTACAATTCCGGTCTGTCAGCTGCAGTGGCAAAACAGTCTTTCACGGCATTTTGAGCTTTGATAAATGGGATTGAACTAAAATAAATTAGCAGGATAAAAACTAAAGTTTTATTTTTGAGGCTTAAAATCATTGATTTGAATTTTCCGTTATATTTCTCGAAAAAGATAGCGTTTTCCAAAGATAACAAAAATAATCTCTCAAAGGTCATCGTCTATATCGGCAGGCTTTCTGTGGCATTAGGCATCATTGTTTCTTTGATTACAATATCCACAGGTCTCGGTTCCAAAAGAGCCATAGAAGACCGGATTTCCAATTTCAGCGGAGATATTTCTGTGAAGTCCACACGTTCCAACTCATCCTACAACTCGTCTGTACTGGAAACACAAAGTTTGGATATCAACGCAGTGAAAAAAATTCCCGGCGTTGCAGGTTTGCAATCTTATGCCTCAGTCAGCGGGATTTTGAGGACAGAAAACAATTTCGCCGGAATCATTTTGAAAGGCGTAGGCAAAGATTTCGATAAAGAGAGATTCCAGCCGTTTATCGTCTCAGGATCTATCCCGGATTACAAAGAAGAAGGCTATAATAATGAGATTATCCTTTCAGAAAAAATCGCCAACGATCTCTCTCTCAAAGCCAATGACAGCATCGTTACCATCTTTTCAAAAGAAGATCAGAAGCCTATTTACAGAAAATTTCTCATCAAAGGGATTTATAAAACCGACATCAAACTGGTAGATGATCTCTACATGATCGGCGATATCAACCACGTCCGGAAGGTGATGAATATGGAAGACAAACAAGTCGGCGGACTAGACATCTTCCTGGATGATACAGATAAAATAGACCAGGTATTTCCCGAAATAGAAAAATACATCGGGTATAAAAACTACGCAGAAAAAGTGACCGAAAAGTACCCTCAGATTCTGGACTGGATCAACATCTTCAATCAGAATATTTCGTTGATTATCACGATTATGCTTTTGGTAGTCGTCATCAACATCATTATGGTTCTGCTGATTCTCATTATAGAAAGGACCAATTCTATCGGGATTTTGAAGACAATGGGCGCCTCCAACGCTCAGATCAGATCCATATTTATCAATTACACCCTGCTCATCATGGTCCCGGGATTATTCGCCGGAAACGTCATCGGAATCGGACTTTTACTGATTCAGAAATACACAGGAATTATAAAACTGGATCCGGAAAATTACTTCATCAGCACCGTTCCCGTAGATCTCAATCCGGTCTACATCATCGCAGTTTCCGTCGGCATCTTTATTGTTTCAGGAATAGCGATGATCCTGCCAAGTTATCTCATCAGCAAAATATCACCGGTACGAGCCATCAAATACAGTTAAATAATTTTTGTAATTTGGGCAGCTATTTCCGCCTTCCGTTCCCGCTTTTTTTTTGCCAGGGCTTTTCCCAACGCAAAAAAAAAGAGCTCCACTCAAGTCGGGCTGCAGATTCGACATCAAAACAAAATTGGTCGTCAGATTCTGGCTTATTACAATCATCCGAAGCAAAATATTAGAAATATAATCAAATGAAATATTATAACAACATCGTAGAAACCATTGGCAATACGCCATTAGTCAAAATAAACAGAGTATTGGGAGAGGATTTCCCCGCACTGGTTTTGGCAAAAGTGGAAACTACAAATCCTGGTAACTCTGTCAAAGACAGAATGGCCCTCAAAATGATCGACGATGCAGAGAAAGACGGACGTCTGAAACCCGGCGGCACCATCATCGAAGGAACTTCCGGAAACACAGGAATGGGATTGGCCCTCGTTGCTATCCAGAGAGGTTACAAATGCATTTTCGTAACCAATTCTAAACAGTCAAAGGAGAAATGTGACATTCTGAGAGCCGTGGGTGCCGAAGTAATCGTTTGCCCAACAGACGTAAAACCGACCGATCCGCGATCCTATTATTCCGTTTCCAAAAGACTTGCAAAAGAAACCGAAAATGGCTGGTATGTAAACCAATATGACAACCTTTCCAACAGACAGGCCCATTACGAAAGTACCGCGCCGGAAATCTGGGAACAGACAGAAGGCAAGCTGACCCATTTTGTTGCAGGAGCGGGAACAGGCGGAACGGTGACTGGCTGTGGCACATTTTTCAAAGAAAAAAATAAGGATATCAAGATTGTAGGCGTAGATACTTACGGCTCTATCCTGAAAGAGATCCACGAGACCGGAGAGATTCATCTGGATCACGCTTATACCTACGTTACAGAAGGAATTGGCGAAGATATCCTGCCGGAAAATTACGATATGAGCGTTATCGATCATTTCGAAAAAGTGACCGACAAAGACGGCGCCATCTACGCAAGAAGACTGGCGAAAGAGGAAGGTATTTTCTGCGGCTATTCTGCGGGAAGCGCGATGGTAGCTTTGGTTCAGATGAAGGATCAGTTTACCAAAGATGATATCATCGTCGTGCTTCTTCACGATCATGGCAGCCGTTATGTAGCGAAAATCTACAATGACGACTGGATGAAGGAAATGGGCTGGCTGGATTAATTAAGCCTTAAAAATCAATAATAAAAAAACCGTCTTGTTTGATAACGAGGCGGTTTTGTTTTAATCTTTTGATCTAAAATCCAAAAAAATCGTTGAAATACGAATTGCTGGTAAGGTGCTCCGTTAAGGGAAATTCCTTGCATCTGCTTCAACGTAATGAATCAACGGCTCAACGTAATGAATCAATGAGGCTTCGTAATGAATCAACGCTTCAACGTAATGAATCAATGGGTCATCGTAGTCAATCACTTGATCAGCGGAGTGAATCGTTGATTAAACGAAGTGAATCTGGGAAGCAACTAACTAAATCGTTGCGTCAACGCAATGTTTTTCAGTAGTTTTTCAGAGAATAAAGGCTTAATTATACAATTCCGCCACCAATAAACAATCTGATGAAACCCAGAAAAGCGGCCGTGGCACACATCACGATTCCGGCTGTGGCATTTCCTTTCGGCAGATTGTCCTCCTGCAGATAGGCAGCAATACTTACCAGCAGTCCTACGACCGCGAAAGGAATATTGATCCAGTTAAAAGCGCCGAGACAAGGGATAAACCCGAGAAGCATTCCAAAAATTGCTAAAATTCCCATTACGAGACTTGCTGTTTTCATAGTTTTGTTTTTATCAGTTTAAATAAGTGGTTAGCGAACACTAAAGCGTTGATCACCATTAGAGCGAACAGCAAAATACTTAGCTTATTTAGTGCCAAAGCATTTTTGAAGTTAAAATTTTTGATTTCTGTAAAAGCCCTTGTTGAGCCGCATAGGAAGCATTCTTCACCTTTAGCGCTGTATTCGCAAGTTGGCACCGCTGAAAGAATCCACGTGTTATCAGCAAAAAAGAGAACAAGTAAAAGCGCAATTGATGCAATTGCTGAGATTTGCCACACAATCCGGATGGCATTTTTGAGTGGCTGATTGTGGCTGGCTTTCTGTTTTAAAATCACAATAATCAGACAAAATACCTATCCGAAAATCTCAAAATCTACCCCGTCAAAACTCGCAAAAACCATTGTAGGATGAGAATCCTGATGGAAGATATTGCCTTCACAATCGATGCCGATAGCGCCTGCAAAACCGTCTATTTCTTTCAGCTCTTCAAAAGTTCTGTCGAATGCATTTTCTATGGTGAGTCCATCAGTTACTCTGGTCACAATCTTTGCTGAGGTCGCGTTGCTTACGATATCTTCACCCACACCGGTGCAGCTTACCGCGCAGAATTGATTGGCATAATTTCCTGCGACAGTAGCAGAATCTGAGATTCTTCCGGGGATTTCAAAACCTTTACCACCTGTAGAAGTGGCAACTGCCAGCTTTCCGTCTTTATCCAGTGCTACTGCGCCTACAGTTCCCTTTCCGCCTGTTTTCAGTTTCTCTTCGTATTCCTTTCTTCGCTGAGGAATTTCGGTCGAGAAATCTTCGAACCCATTTTGATCAGCATATTTTTTGGCGCCACTTCCGCCGAGAACGCGGTCTTCTTCCTTCATCAATTCCTTCGCTACAAAAACAGGGTTTTTAACGTTTTGAATATTGATGACACCGCTCATTTTCTGCGTCTGGCCATCCATTATCGCAGCGCTCATCCTTATGATGCCGTCGCTTTGGATTTGCGAACCGATCCCGGCATTGTAAAGTTCATCATTTTCCAGGAGCGAAACGGCATAAGCTACGGTGTCGACAGCAGAATTATTCTGTAGGAACTCGTATGACTTCTGCGAAATGGCTTTAAGCGAATCTTGCTTCGCTATCTTCACCTCGTTGCTTTGATTACTTTCCGAAAAGAAACCGCCGTGGATTATTATCTTCATTTTATGATTTGGTATTTTACTTTGATATAATTTCGGCATTTTAGGCCTGGCATTGATGAAAGATATTTAATAACCCTTTCATATACAAAGGAGTTAAAATATTTTTGTTCTAACTTCTAACTTCTAACTTCTAACTTCTAACTGTTCGGAATCACCTGTGGAATTGGATTATACTGTGAATTAACAATCTTCATTTCCCGGGATTTCAAATCAAAAGTATCATTCATAGAAAGCACATCCACCACCAGATTTTTGATAGAAATGGGTTGGCCGAGTTCTATATTCGTCAGGTTGGTATCCTTGATCTGCAGGCCGTCTACGATAATGACAAGCCCTGATCCGATGGCCGTCATAGTGTCATCTTCAATGAATAATCCGGTGTCTTCACCCAGACCGATTCCTAAAGTCCTCGGATTGTTGACAACAGCCTGGAACAGCCTTCCTATTCTTCCTCTTTGTACGAAATGCGTATCGATGATGACATTTTCTATAAATCCGAGACCCTGCGTGGTTTTAATTTCGCCCTTCAGCAATGCTTCCGAGCTGGATCCTTGGTAGATCATATTCTCAGAGGCAGCCGCAGCGCCGGCAGAGGTGCCGGCGTAGATGAAGTCTTCAGTTTGATATTTGGTCAGGATGGCATCGTGAAATCTGGTTCCGCCCAGGATAGAAGTAAGTCGCAGTTGATCGCCGCCCGTAAACATGACCACATCCGCAGCATTTGCTCTCGCAACGATGGCATCACTGTTGGCCTGCTCCCGGTTCTGGATATCCAGAATATTGCAGTTTTTCAGACCAAGATATTCAAAGGCTTTTTTATATTCAGGTCCCACAATATCGGGAATCTGGGATGCCGTGGTGATCACTTCGATGACAGAATCTTCTTTGGACTTAGATTCATCGATGATTTTTCTGAGGATACCTCGTTCAAAAAAGTTGAGGTTTTTTTCGACGTTTTGGTCAAAACTGGTTTCTGTAAAGCTTCCTTTGTTTACAGCGCCTCCAATGATGACTAGTTTTCCTTTTGATTTCATAGTTAACAAAAATAATAAATCATAATAGAATACAGGCCATATTAATGAAGTAAAAATTAGAATAAACAATTTAAACTTTTCATTTTTAATGACTTATTTGCAGAAAATAGCGCCTGCAGTTTAACAGTTTTATAATTTTTTTAAATAATCGGTAAATATTCTATTTTATTATAAAATAATTATTTCTGAATTTTCTTTAATTACAAGCTTTTCTATTATCTTTGATAAAGTTGAACTTCCAAACAGTTCAAAAAAGGCTTTTAAGAATCACTTCCGGCGATCATTTGGTTTAATTAATGCATTGATTCCGGTACAATATCCCAAGTCAAATTTAACATCTACTATCGAATATGAAAATTGAAAAAATACAGGTTCTGAGAGGCCCGAACATCTGGAGCATTACCAGAAAAAAATTGATACAAATGCGTCTGGACCTGGAGGAAACAGAACACCAGCCGACCAACAAAATTGATGGTTTCCGGGAGAGAATAGAGCAGTTGCTCCCGTCGCTCATCTCCCACAGATGTTCCGAAGGCTGCGAAGGCGGCTTCTTCAAACGGGTGGAAATGGGCACGTGGATGGGCCACGTCATAGAGCACATCGCACTGGAAATCCAGACCCTGGCCGGGATGGACGTAGGATTCGGAAGAACCCGTGAGACCAAAACGCCAGGCGTCTACAATGTAGTTTTCAATTATAAAGAAGAGCAGGCCGGCATCTTTGCGGCAGAAGCAGCAGTCAGAATCGCGGAATGCCTGATGAGTGCAGAAGAATATGATATAGAAAAATGCATTCATCATCTTAAAGAGCTTCGTGAAAGCGAACGGCTGGGACCTTCTACAGGCAGTATCGTAGAAGAAGCGGCCTCCAGAAAGATTCCGTGGATCAGACTTGGAAAAAACTCGTTGGTGCAGTTGGGTTATGGGATCAATCAGCAGAGATTCCAGGCTACGATAACAGGTAACACCAGTAGCATTGCAGTAGACATCGCCTGTAACAAGGAACTGACGAAAAAAATGCTGGAAGACGCCGCTATTCCGGTGCCCTCAGGAAGCCTTGTGATTGATGAAGAAGGTCTTGATCTTGCCATCAAAAAGATAGGTTATCCCATTGTGATAAAACCATTGGACGGTAACCACGGGAAAGGTGCATCCATCAATGTCAATGACTACCAAACGGCCGTTGTGGGTCTGGAATATGCACAGATCTATTCCAAAAAAGTGATTGTAGAAAAGTATATCACGGGATTTGATTTCCGCGTTTTGGTCATCAATCATAAGATGGTGGCAGCTGCGAGAAGAGTGCCTGCGCACGTTGTAGGAGACGGCGAACTCAATATTCAGGCATTAATTGATAAAGAAAATACCGATCCAAGAAGGGGTTACGGACACGAGAATGTTCTGACAGAAATAGATGTTGATAAAGATACCAACGAACTTCTTGAAAAACTGAATTATACATTGGAAACGGTTCCTCAGAAAGGAGAAATTGTTTACCTGAAATCCACTGCCAACCTGTCAACAGGCGGAACCTCCATCGACGTTACAGATATGATTCACCCGGAAAATGTGCAGATGGCAGAACGGGTTTCCAGAATCATTGGTTTGGATGTTTGCGGCATCGATATTATGGCAGAAAACCTGACGCAGCCTTTGAAAGAGAGCGGAGGTGCTATTTTGGAGGTGAATGCAGCGCCTGGCTTCAGAATGCATTTGGCTCCAAGTGAAGGCCTGCCGAGAAATGTAGCTGCACCAGTTGTAGATATGCTGTATCCGCCGGGAAAAGAATTCAGAATTCCGATTATCGCTTTGACAGGTACCAACGGGAAGACGACTACAACCAGAATCCTTGCTCATATTGTTAAAAATAACGGTAAAAGAGTAGGTTTCACAACATCAGACGGTATTTATATTCAAAATACACTACTTCAGAAAGGCGATACAACTGGCCCTCAGTCTGCAGAATTTATACTGAAGGATCCCACTGTAGAATTTGCGATCCTGGAAACTGCAAGAGGCGGCATCCTGAGATCCGGACTTGGTTTTGGTAGTTGTGATATCGGTGTTCTGACAAATATTAAGGAAGACCATCTGGGAATCAGCGATATTCATAATCTTAAGGATCTTACGAAGGTAAAACGTGTGGTTCTGGACAGCGTCAAAAAAGACGGTTGGTGCATTTTGAATGCAGATGACGAATATTCTATGCGACTGGCCGATGACCTCAAATCAAAAGTAGCGCTTTTCAGTCTGGATGAGAATAATCCGCACATCAAACGCTTCGCAAAAGAAGGAAAAATAACTTGCGTCTACGAAGAAGGATTTGTGACAATCAAAAAAGGCGAGTGGAAAATCAGAATTGAAAGGGTGAAAAACATCCCAATCACCATAGAAGGTAAAGCTAAGTTTATGATTGCCAATGTTTTGGCTGCTTCGCTTGCTGCATATGTCTACGGTTTCGAAATTCCGAATATTGCTCTGGCTCTTACCACTTTTATTCCAAGCGCCCAGCTGACACCAGGAAGACTCAATATCTTCAACTTCAAAAACTTCAAAGTGATGATCGATTTTGCACATAATCCTGCAGGATACGAGGCAATAGAAGATTTCCTGAAAAGTGTGGAAGCGAACAAAAAAATCGGAATCATCTCCGGAGTAGGAGACAGACGGGATAATGACATCCGCGAAATAGGGAAAATTGCCGGCAGAATGTTTGACCATATCATCATCCGCAACGAGAAACACCTGCGCGGAAGGCCGGAAGAGGAAATCAACGGTTTGATTATTGAAGGGATTCAGGAAGCCAACAGAGATATCAGTTACGAATGCATTCCAAAGGAGATCGACGCATTGAAACACGCGATGAGCCTGGCAGAAGAGGGGACATTTATCACCGCTCTCAGCGACGTTATCAATAATGCAATAGAACTGGTTCAGGAATATCAGAACAAAGAAGTTCAGGACGAAGGAAAGTACTAGATTTAACATCATAAATTCAAAACCGCTCTGTTTAAGGGCGGTTTTTTTGGCTTTAATAAAAAGAATTAGCTCAAAGAATCCTTAAATTGCAGTCATCATTAAGGCTTTAAATATCATCAATGAAAACCATTAAGATAATTACCGCGATACTCTGCTTCAGTTCATTATTTGTATTTTCTCAAAACTACAAAACATCTCCAACGGCAAAAGCAGGAAAAGAGTTTCCGAAAGTGGATACAGAGCGAAATGCGCAGTTCAAAGTTTATTTTCCTGAAGCTAAATCTGTGGTCCTGGAAGGCGGCGATGGTATGCAGGATGTGAAAACATCCCTGAATAAAGACAGTTCAGGCTTTTGGACTGCCACAACACCGCCACTGGAAATCGGATTTCATTATTATTGGTTCACTGTGGATGGCAAGCGCACCAACGATCCCAATACAGAATTATATTTCGGGTATGGCCAGCCAACCAGCGGCATTGAGATTCCTTCTGGAGAAGATTTTTTCCTGGAGAAAAAGGTGAAGCACGGGAAAATTACAGATGACGGTTTTGATTCAAAAATCACCCAGGGTAAGCGTAATATTAAAGTCTATTTGCCACCAAGCTACGGCACGAAAAGCTTTCCGGTGCTCTACCTCTATCACGGAACGGGCGAAGACATTACAGGCTGGGAAAGACAAGGCCACATCAGGAATATTCTGGACAATCTCTTTGCCGAGAAAAAAGCCAAAGAAATGATTGTAGTGATGGATTACGGCGTTGCTCTGAACCCAGATCAGGAGGAAATGCCCGATGATTATCCGCGCACCGTACTTTCGACAAAAAATATCAATCAGATTTTGACTGGGGAACTGATGCCTTACATCAACAAAAAATATAAAACAGACGGCAGATCCGCGATTGCCGGCCTTTCCAGAGGCAGTTATCAGGCGATGTACATCGGCGCCAGTCACCCGGAATTGTTCTCCGCAATAGGTGTTTTCAGTCCTGTCATCTATGAGGGAACGGAATCGCAACCATTCAAAGAATTGCCGATTGACAAATTACTGGAGTCAAAGCAAAAGCCTTTATTCTTCATCGGCATCGGTGAAAAAGAAGATAAACGGTTCTTCGAATATAATGATCTGCTGGTTACCTATTTTAATCAGAAAAAATATCCCATTGTACAGTACAGATCTCCGGGAACTTACCACGAATGGCTGACTTGGAGACGATGTCTCTATGAATTTGCACCGAAATTGTTTAAATAAAATCAAAATCCGCTCCTGTACAAAAGAGCGGTTTTTTTATTAAAAGTCAGGAAATTCTGCCGTGATCACGCTGTTAACTGATCTTGCTTTATTAAACCAGTTGAACGATGGCTTCGGTGTACTCTTCTTCAATATCAAATAATACCTTTTCAGGATTGTGGAGGAGGCTGTCATATCCTGCAACAATAGTCCTGTCAAATGAACGGAGATCCAGCACACGAAACTTTTTATTGAATAGAGTCAGAGTCAATTTGTGTGTATCTACAATTCCGATCCGCTGGGTAATGCCGCTCTCAGTATCCCTTGTCCAGATGGGAACTGCAAGCAGACGCCCTGCCTTTTCCCAGACAGGCGGGCCGGCGCACCAGTCATTTATTTTAATTTTTGGATGACCGTCAGATTCCAAAAAACAAGGTCCACCAATCGGAGCGCCCATTGCGATCTCCGAAAGGTCATAGTAGACCAGTTTTTGGGAACCGTCTGGGGAAACCAATGCTTTGTCTGTATTATGGAACTGCCAAGGATCTGGTTTGTAGGTCATTAGAATATAGGTTTGTTTACTTCTCCAATTTCCGTCTATTCTTGACCAGTATAATCACAGCGGCAGCAAAAGTAATGGCGTAGACGGCTGCCAGTGCAGGCTTTTCTACAGTCATCGTATTAAAATGAATCTGCTTGTACAGAGCAGCACCTACAATGATGGCAACGATGGTCATCGTAAAAGTCATAGCGTTTTTCTTTTCCATAGTTTTAAGTTTTAACAGTTAGGTTTTATCTTTCTAAAATAATACTATTTTTCCAATCTTCGACGCGGAAGTTTTACCGTTTTCAGATGCAATCTGTCTATCGTTCATTTCTACGATAGAAATGGAAATCTGCCGGTTCTCAGTCAGTCTTTTTATAGCTTTGTTGTGTTCAAAAATTTAAAACAATGATTAAAGGATTATACGAAACCCATATTCAGGTCAGCAATCTCGAGGATGCGGTCACATTTTATACAGAAGTTTTAGGATTGCGTCTGGCTCACCGGGATGAAAACCGGCCTATTGTATTTCTCTGGATTGGCGAAGGCAAAGAGTCTATGCTGGGACTTTGGGAGCAAAAGGAGAATCTGCAGACACGGCATTTTGCCTTCACTGCAGATAAGGACGATATTCTTCAACATTCCGTCAATTATCTCGAAAATAAAAACCTCAAACCCTACAACTTCCTGAAAGACGGGCAAAGCCAGCCGATGGTTTTTGCGTGGATGCCGGCGCTGGCCGTTTATTTCAATGATCCCGATGGCAACCAGCTGGAGTTTATTGCGGTAATGGAAGGTGAGGGCAGACCGGACTTGGGTGTTCTTTCCTACGAAGACTGGCTGAGCAGAACAGATCAGACGCTTGTATAAAGCAGTAAAAACAGCATTGTTTCTATTTTGTAACAGATTCCTTTCCGTTGATTTTGATCAGTCTATTATTGATTTTATTAAAAGTGAGTGTCTTATTGGTCCGCCGTAGAAGAGTACAATACTGATTGTGCTGTCAGTTTCTTTCTCCAAAAGGAGATCTTTGGCTTCGCTGATCCTTAATTCCGGCCTGAGTTGGGCATCATATTTTACATCAATCCTGTCTTTGTTAAAAGCTTCCAGTTGCATTTCTGTACATTCGATCACCTTTTTCTCCAGCAGTCCTTTTTTCTCTATGACTTCCAGCCAGGGATGCGCCATCACACTGTAGCCCACGATCCGGGCACGGTAACCGTCATTCAGCTCTTTATCGATTTTCAATCCTGCTGAGGTCATAGACAGCATAAAAGTGTAGAATGGCAATGCCATCGGCAAAATACTCAGGATTAGCGCCAATACAATAATGCCCAGAAATACCTTAGCCAGAATCTTCTTCCAAAACAGAACAATGACAGCCAGACTTGTAACCAACCAGAGCCAGAACAAAATGACATCGCTATAATAGCCTGCCAGACTGATTTCGTAATTGTAATAGGCAAGACAGTCCGCCACGAGTAATATGGAGAGAATCAGAAAGATGTAGAATACGATTTTCATAGCTTATAGAATTTCAATGGTTTCCAAGACTTTTGATCAATAGTATGCTCAATGGCGCTGTTAAAATGTGTAGATCGATGTCCGAAATAATCAGCACTTCAAAAATCAAATTTACGGACGCTCAAAAAACTTCACTGCCTCCAGGATATTGGCGTCCAGCATCAGATTCTCAAAGTTATCCTGTTTCCGGACAATGATGTCTGGGACGATTTGCTCGTGATACACACCATTTCTGTCGCTGTCATAGCCCACTGTAAGGGCCAACACTGCACCAAATGGCAGCTCTGCCTGGATATTACTCGTCGTAGCGCCATAACTCTGTTCGCCAATGAAGATGGTATTGGGTCGATCGTGGAAAGCCACTGCCGTCACTTCTCCCGAGCTTGCTGTAAAAATCCCTGTGATGACAGCCACTTTTGCATGATCCATCATTGGGCCGGAAGGCGTTATGGCAGCAAACGATTTTCCGCCGTCCATATATTTGCCGTCTTTCAGGCGGATGTTGGTGACCTGTTTTCTGATGGCATCCAGTGTTCCCCAGACGGCATTGTCCCCTAAAAGATCATACAGTGCCAGCAGCATCGGCATCGAGTTGCCGCCGGAGTTCAGCCGCAGATCCACAATCCAGCCTTGCGGTTGGTGTTGGCTTTTGAGGGCTGCAATCTGGTCGTACATCGGTTGCGCTGTTTTGGAGATATTCCTGTTGCTGGTGTCCATCAGGGTGATGGCGGGCATCAGGATGTAGGCATAGCGGTTGTCCAGCATCCTGACCTCGAAGGGTGGTTTGGCTGCGTATTTCTTTTTCAGTTGATCGCTGTACGCATCTTTGGGGATGGTTTTTCCGGAGCCGGCGTATCTTTTCTGTTGGTAGTAGATGCCACAATGCGTCGCGCCAATCCTGTCAAACAGTGGCTTGATCTCACTCAGCGACTTTTCGAAGTGCCCGTATTGCGTCAGCTTCTGCCTGGTTTCACTCTCAACAGTTTTCCAATCTACAGCGTTTCTTTGCAGAAAACCTTTTTTGAGGACAGAAAACAGGTCGTTATAAAACACTTTGATGCTGTCCTTGGCATCTGACTGCTTCTGAGCAAAGGCAGCAAATGGCCAACTAAAAATAAAACAGAAGACAAGTAGTTTTTTCATATCGTTTCAGGGATGGATGCAGTTTCAAATATCTGAATTACCGCTGGTTCTACAAAATATAACATCGCTTTCAGCTGCCACTGGATTTAGTGCACGCAATGATTGTAATACCAACTTGATCCCATTATTCAAAGGGGTCTTGCCAAAATGCACCGAATTATTGCTTTGTTTTCGCACAGATTTCATTAAAGAATTTAATAACATCTTTTTCGTATTCGGTTGTAGGATTGTTGGTACGGTATGTTCGGATGCTTTTACCTTCACTAATATTTACCTCTACAAAGGGTTTATCCGTGACCATTTTAGGATCATTATATTGGTAATTTTTTGAAACTAAATGATTCAACGCATTCTGAATATGCTTCATCTCTTCGTCATCAATAGTTCCAGAAAAAAATTCTGTTTTTGGGTATTCTGTTTCTAGTGGACTTTGACTGATTTCAAGAGTGAACGTTCTGTCATTCTTTATTCTCAAAGAGTAAGAATCACTACCAAACGCTGCATAATAATACTTAATCGAATCAAAATTAATGTCTTTTTTGCAAGAAGATAGCACCAAAGTAAACACGAGTAAAAACGGAAGTATTTTCATATTGGTTTTAGCTAATCCTCAAATATCGGCAATTAGCCTCAATTCTTTGGGAAATAAAAAAACCGCTTTCGGAAGCGTTAGATGTTATTCTATATTCGCTTGTGCGGGGCTCTGGCATGTATCCTGAAATAATTGGGATTAGGATTGAGATTTTCATTGGCACGAGCGTGATGCCAGCGCCAGCGAGGTGCTTTGATTTTTGTTCTGGATTAAAAAGCACGCTCAAGGCATGGTGTCGGGATCTTAGACTGCAACACTTTAAAGTTACAAATCCGTTTTGGTTGATACATCTTGTAGCAATCCGTCCGGCGTATCATAGATGATGTAGTCGTTATATTTGGCCTCGTCGGTTTCGTAGAAAATATCTTGGCCGGTACCTGCATACTTTATCAAAAGTTGATACAGTTTGTTGAGTGCTTCTATTCTGTCTTCTGTGGCCACATTACGGTCAGAAATTCCCTGAGCTTGGGCATCAATTGCCAGGTCAAAAGTTTCCCGCTGGGTGATCAAGAGATTGATCTTATCCTGTGTAAGTCCTTCCGTGGCAAGATTATGTAGATACTTAGCTGCAGTCCTAGTTGTTGTTTTAGCAGTTCTTACAAGTTCCGAATCACTTTGCTGGCTGATTGTTGCATTTCCAAATTCCTTGTATTTAGCACTGAACTGTCCGAAGACATTTTTTGCCATATTGAAGATACTGCGCATCGATTTTTCTGTCGCTCTTCTTGCAGCATCTTTTTCTTCGGTACGACCCATTTTGATGGCTTCGAACTGCTCATCATTTGGAAAATCGTCTACCGTATTTCTAGCGCTCTCGAACTCTGTCTTTTTCTCATCGTTATATCCTCGATCCGTAAACTCGGTGATATCTCTGTCGATTAGATTGATAAATTCGTCTGCTTTCTGTTTCAGTACAGCATCTGCCAATTTGAAATCTCTTGTTACATGATCTTTTTTCATGATGAATTTGTTTTTGTGTTGATGGATTGAAAAATGAAAATTGTTTGAACAATTATTCAGACAGTATCGATCAATGATTAGAAATGTATTTAAGTTATTGCTTTACAATGAATTGCACTTGATTGCCTCCACGGAGTACTTGGTTCCCCCCACGGAGCACTTAATTATGTTTCCGAAGCTGTTGATCATCATATCGGAGCGCTACTTTGATGTTGCGGAGGTCTTCAGCATCTGTGTGTAACGGTTGAATACCATAAAATAGCACTTGCCATGAGCTTACTAATACTTTTCTGGATCTACTAAGCGCTAATTTCTCTAAAAGTCTTGGGATTGAAGTTGGAAAAGGTGATTGCAAAAGCTGAAGAATAAATTGTTGTGATCATCATTTATATTTTTGTGTGTTCTATTCAAAAATATAAAATATATATAATTAGCAAAATTTATTTCACTAATTTATTTTGTAAACCAGTATTACTCAAAATAAAAAACCCTCACGATGAGCGAGGGTTTGGTTATTTCATGTAAGTTATAGATTGGTACCGATTAAAAAGCTAGTTATGAATCTATTACAATTATTCATAATTATTTATAGTAGCCAACAATTCAGCTTTAAAAATATAAATATCATCCAATGACGAAATCAGTTTTTTCTCGCCACTGTCTTTTCCATTATTGAAGACTTCAAGGTATTTATTTGTAGAATTAAAATGTAAACGGCAGATAGGCTTGCGATTATTATCATCCAGTAGAATTCCAAAATAAGATTGAGTATCCCGGAAAGCAATGCGGGAAGCAGGCAAGACTTCTCTTAATATTGCTTTTACAATTTGAGATCCTTCCATTTCTTCTTCTGTTGTGATGAATTTTGGTGTCTCTATATTCTCATCGATTGGCTGCACCTGCTCAACTGATTTCGGTATGCTTTCGTTAATATTTAATGCATTTTTCAATCGGAAACTAATAGATTCATTAATGGAATTTGAAAATGCTTTCTTAGTGTACTCTCGGAAGGCTACCATTCTTGTAGCTGTCAAAGGTTTATCAAAAAATTTGTTAACCAGCAGTTTTACAATCTCATCAGATGGCTCCTGCAATTCTTTTTCAAACTCATTTCTGATTGCTTTGATATATTTCAAGGCTTCGGCTGAGTCTAAAATTTCTTCTAGATTGTAGCCTGTTTTAGAAAATTTCTCTAATATTTTTAAGCTGCTGTCCTTTAAATTTGATAAATCTAAAGTGAAGAATGGCTTTTCGTCCATTATGTTTGGTTTCTCAAGATCTGCATAAAAATTATATTGATGTCCATTCGTTAAAACCCCAAATCTGGATTTTGAGACGTGATAGTATCTATGAAGTTGAGAATTGTGCGCATCTACTTTTTCCTTCCAATGCTTGCATTCGATGATCAAAATCGGCTCGCCGTCCCTTTTTATAACATAATCTATTTTCTCACCTTTTTTTGTTCCTATGTCGCAGATGAATTCTGGAATTACTTCTGTAGGATTGAAGATATCATAGCCCATGATCTGAATGAATGGCATCACAAACGCATTTTTTGTAGCTTCTTCGGTATTAATTTGATCTTTTAAAGAGTCAACACGTTGGTGTAATTGTTCAAGTTTTAATTTGAGGTCTGCTTCCATAGTTTGTTAGTTATAGTTTGAAATTAATTTTGCGGTAAATATAAATATTTATCAATAAAACAATCGATTTTTTATATGCTGTATATTAAAAGTGTATTTTTAATAAAAATGTGATTTTATTTTGCAGTGTAATTCTACTGTTTTTCCAATAAATTTTTGATTAATTAAAAAAACAAATTTCTGTATTGCCATTTTTTATGATGATATATATATGAAGAACTTGTACAATATGACAAAATGACAAAAGCCACCCGATCCGGATGGCTTTTTTAGTTAATTTGGCGAAATGCTGTTAGACCATTTCTTTCTTCTCGATCAGCAGATTGTAAACAAATGCTGCAAAGACGCCGCCCAAAACCGGAGCAGCTATGAACAGCCAGATCTGAGAAAGCGCTGCACCCTGAGCAAAGATCGCCGGCCCAATGCTCCGCGCCGGATTCACTGAAACACCGGTGATCTTTATCCCGACAATATGAATCAGAACCAACGACAGTCCGATAGCCAGACCTGCAAATCCACCGTGGATGTTCTTCGTAGACGTAGATCCGAGAATCACCAGAAGGAAGATAAATGTGAAGACAAACTCGGCCACAAATGCAGCCAGCGTATTGTATTCATCCAGGTAGCCGCTGCCCCAGCCATTAGATCCCAGAGCCCAGGGTCCCATTTCTGCACCGGGATGGTTGGTAAAGATCACATACAGAATGCCTGCGCCTACAATGGCGCCGATAATCTGAGCCACGATGTAATAGGCAGCTTCAGCAAGTTTCATTCTGCCTGCTGCTACCATTGCAATAGAAATCGCAGGATTGATGTGGCAGCCGGAGATATGCCCGATTGCGTATGCCATTGCCACCACACTGAGGCCAAAGGCAAAGGAAATCCCCAGCAGGCCAACGCCTGTGGTGCCGTCCGCTCCTGCAATCACTGCACTGCCGCAGCCCATCAGTACAAGAACCATTGTGCCGATCAGTTCGGCAATAAATTTTGAAGTTGTAGATACCATTTGTAAAGTTTTTTATAGTTTATTATAACAAATGTAATAAATTTTTCTATTCAATTTCCGCAACTCCGAATAATATCTTCTATCCTGACAAAATTTCTGATAAAGCCCACTAAAATAGTATGGTTTGCTATTTGAATTAAACAATTGTATAACTTTCTTATTATGGCAATCAAATATTCAATACTAGACCTGGCGACCATTGTCAAAGGCGATGATATCAATAAAACATTTCAGAAATCTGTGAAGTCTGCACAACAGGCAGAGAAATTGGGTTTCACCAGATACTGGTTCTCCGAGCATCACAACTTCCCCAATGTGGCCAGCGCTGCCACATCAATCCTCATTGGCCACGTGGCCGGGCAGACTGAAACTCTAAGAGTAGGTTCCGGCGGGATTATGCTTCCCAACCATTCCACACTGTCTGTTGCAGAGCAGTTTGGGACACTCGACGGATTATATCCGGGAAGGATAGATCTGGGACTGGGACGTGCACCCGGAACAGACGGCCTTACGGCAAGCGCCCTGAGAGGTGCCAACTTCACACCTGCCTATAACTTTGAATTCCATATCAAGGAGCTGCAGAAATATATGTCCGACACCAATACAGAGTCTAAGGTACGAGCCATCCCCGGAGAAGGCGCGGATGTCCCATTTTACATCCTCGGAAGTTCTACCGATTCTGCGTTTCTGGCTGCCAAATTAGGAATGCCGTATGCATTTGCAGCGCATTTTGCGCCCTCACAGCTGGAAGTGGCATTGGAGATTTACAGAGAGCATTTCCAGCCGTCAGAGTTTTTGGATGAGCCTTACGTGATGGTCTGCATCAATGTCATCGGAGGGGAATCGGTGGATGAAGCGCATTATCTGGCCACCTCACATTTCCAGGCCTTCGTCAATATTCTGACAGACAGAAGACAGCCGCTGTTGCCGCCGGAAGAGACAGATCTTGCCAATATGGGCGACGATGTGGCTCTTCATCTCAACAGAATGGCCGCGAAAACCTTCGTAGGCGACAGAGAAACACTGAAAGAAAAACTGTCGAAATTTGTAAAAGATTACAGGCCGAATGAGATCATTGTCTCCGGGAATATTTATGATTTTGAGGCCAAGCAGAAATCATACGGTATTGCCGCCGAGATCATCAGATCATTATAAGCAAAAAGCACAAACCCTGGTTTGTGCTTTTCTTTTTTTATTTTAAGACATCAAATTCTATTGTACTGCCACTGGAGATCTTGATTGCTGCTTTCTCATAATCATCTTTTGTCGCCTTATAAGGATTCTCAAGGAATTTCTGGGGATTGACAGCCATCAGCGGAAACCACGTGCTCTGAACCTGAATCTGGATTCTGTGTCCTTTCTTAAACGTGTGCAGTACATCCTGCAGTTTTACATTCACGGTGGTGCCTTTGTTGGGGACGAGGGCTTCCGGCTTTTCAAAACTGTTTCGAAATCTGGCAGGCATTATTTCGCTGCGTACCATCTGATGATAATTGGCATAGACTACACCCGGTTTGTCTGCATTAGACTTTTCGTCAGCAGGGTAGACGTCGATGAGTTTTACAATGAAGTCGGCATCTGTAGAAGAGGAAGTGATCTTCAGAGAGGCCAAAATCTCGCCGCCCAAAGTGAGATCATTCTCAAGGATTTCTGTTGTGAATGTGACAACATCCGGCCTGTAGCTGGCAAAACGCTGATCCTCACTCATATAATTTTTGGGCGTGAAGCCGTTCATATCCTTGTAGTTTTCACTACTGAGAACCGGTTTGTCGGGATCGGACACATAAGTTGAAAATGTCTTTGCATTCTCGCTGTTTTCCGACAGACTGCCAGAAGCATTTAGGAAGAAAGCCTTTTTGGCAGCCTGTTTTGGCGGCCAGGTTTCAAATTGATTCCACTCTTTCTTCCCGGTGTCAAACATATAAGCTTCGGGCAATTTTGCCGCTGTTTTCGAATCTTCCTTTAAATAATGGTGAAAGAAAGGCTGCTCAATATTCCTCTGATAGAAGGTTGCGATACTGTCCCCGAAATAGATATCATTGTGAAAATGCTTGCCGCTGTCATAGTTCCAACCGCCGTGGGAGAATGGTCCCATCACGATGGTGTTTTTGGCTTTCGGGCTAGACTTTTCGATCGTTTTGTATATCTCTAGCGGTCCTCTCAGATCTTCAGAATCAAACCAGCCACCAACGGTCATTACTGCGTGATTGATATTTTTTAGATGCGGCAGTAGATTTCTCTTTTGCCAGTAGTCATCATAGTTAGGGTGATCTACAATCTCCTGCATAAAGAAGTTGTCTTTATAATATTTGTCCACGCCTTCCTTCAGGGTTCCCATATTTTTGTAGAACAGATAGCCGTCGTCAGAAGTTGGTTTTATCATTTTATCTGCGAACCAGGATTCTTTCTCAGGTTTAGTTTTCTGAACTCCGAATACAGGGAAGGTTTTAAAATAACCCATCAGAAATGCACCATTGTGGTGGAAATCGTCATACCAAAAGTCGGAGATTGGTGCCTGTGGAGAAGAAGCTACCAAGGCTGGATGATTCGCGATTGTGCCCACAGCAGTATAAAATCCCGGGTACGATGTGCCGTATTGCCCTACTTTTCCGTTGTTGTACTGTACATTTTTTACCAGCCAGTCGACGGTGTCGTAGGTATCTGTGCTTTCGTCCACATCTTTTTTGGTTTTATGGTCTACCTGCGGTGTCATATTCGTGAATGTGCCTTCGCTCATATATCTGCCACGGACATCCTGGAAGACGAAGATGTATTTTTCTGTCTCAATGAATTTGTTTGGGCTCAGTCTTTTTCTAAAGTTAGTTTCTCCGTAAGGCGAAATTCCGTAGCACGTTCTGTTCATAATAACGGGATACTTGTTGCTTTTCGAAATATCTTTTGGGGTGTAGATGATGGTAAACAGTCTGGTGCCGTCCCGCATTGGGATGTATACTTCTTTTTTGGTGAAGTTCTCTTCTACAGGATTCGTCTGCGAAAATCCAAATGTAAACGTACAGATGCAGATTAAGAAAAGTAATTTATTCATTGAAATAAAAATTTTAATAAAGATAGAATATTGTGCGCTAAAATCAAATCCGTGAACGCTTATATTTCCAGGTTCGTTTTATGATGATGCGATCGGAAAAATCACTATTTGCCATACTTTTTTATCCAGGCCAAGGATTCGGAATAGATCATTTCTCTGTCGCTGTCATTCAGCAGGATATTGTGGCTGGCTCCGGGAATCAGGATTAATTCGTGGATGTATTTTTGCCTGTCTAGTGCTGCGGAAAGCCTTTTTGCCTGGGATGATGGTACCAGTGCGTCCTGCTCGCCATGAAAAATCAGTGTCGGAATATCTTTAATGTGGTTGACGGGACTCGCTGTCAGATATTTTTCAGATGCTTTCCCTGTTGGATTGACCGGCATTCTGTTACCGGACATTTTATCTAATGCACCCAAGAGATTGTTTTTTGCAGCCATCTTTAGATTCTCCGGGTCGCCGAAGTCTGTTGGTGCACATCGCGTCATTATGGCTTTAATATTCTGAGGATATTTGTAGGCATAACTCAATGCCAGATGTGCGCCGGCGCTTTCTCCGGTGATAGAGAAGCCACTTTTTCTGACATTCCATTCTGTAGCGTGGGACTTGATATATTGGACGGCCGCATTGATATCATCAAGCAATCTATCAAGATGTGTTTCGCCGTCATCTGCGAATCTGTAATTCATATTGATCACCGCTACATTGTGCTGGTAAAAATATTCGGAGATACTTTCGCCCCAAACTTTGTCGCCGAGCGTCCAAGCGCCGCCGTGGAGATTGATGACAAAGGGCGTGTCTTTTGTACGGTTTTTCGGCAGGTAGACATCCATTACGTTTCTTTCGTAGGGACCGTATTTGACATTCGTCAGTTTTAGCGGATCGGAGTGAAGTTGCGATTCTGACGACTTGGGAGAACAGCAGGACAAGAACAGCAAGGTCAGAAGGATGGGAAATAATTTCATCGGGCAAAAAAATTTAAACGAAGTTACTTTTTTTCGGGATTAAAAAGGACTGTAATTATGGTGATTATTACTTTGAAATCGGACTTTGAGATGATAAAAAGAAAGGCATCTGTATACATTTCCGACTTTGGCGGGTTCCGTTGATAAATCTGTCCGCATCGGATGAGCCTCGGGACCGCCCCGGTGACAAGACGGGAGCGCACCGGCGAGGTGATGGGGGCGCTTCGGCTGAGTGTGCTTCGTATGACCGATGGACAGGCCGCTGCGAACCTTAGTTTAATTGAGATTACATTAATTAAAACCTTAAATAAAAAAAACCTGACTCTATAAGAATCAGGTTGATATTTTATGTTATTTGAATTTTACAGTCCGAAGATTTTCGCAAAAAGATCCGGTACAATTCCCATCGATACCAAAGCCAGAATGATGACCACGGATACGACATTGTAAGTAATAGTCGCTCTTTCGGTGTTTTGGAAATTATCCTCTTTGTAGAAAAACATAGCGATAATCAGTTTAAGGTAATAAGCGATACTCAATGCAGAACCCAATACAGCTACCAGAACCAGAAATTCTGAGTGGCCGCCGATGGCCTGATTGAAAATGCCCAGTTTACCTATGAAACCAGCTGTAAGCGGAATCCCTGCCATAGAGAGCATCGAGACTGTAGACACTACTGCCAGCACAGGTTCTCTCTTTGCTAACCCGTTGAAAGCGGCAAATGATGTTTCTTTTTTGATCTTCTCTACCCAGATCAGACTGATGAATACACCGACTGTTGCCAGTGAATAAGCGAACAGGTAGTAGCCTAAAATGTAAGTTGAAAAATTGTTGATCCCAAAGAATATCAAAGCAATGTAACCCGCGTGCGACACGGAAGAGTAGGCGAGCATTCTTTTCGCATTGGTCTGTACCAGTCCCATCACGTTGGCAAGCAACAAAGTGAGGATGATGAATACGCCCAGAATATTGATCCAGTCTCCGGCTATACCGTTGAACGCAATTGTCATTAATTTAAACAAAGCGAAAAATCCTGAAATCTTGACCACGGATGCCATAAATGCGGTGATCAAAGACGGTGAACCCTGGTAAACATCGGGGCTCCACATATGGAAAGGTGCCAATGAAACTTTGAATGCCAATGCGCAGAGCATGAGAATCGCTCCCATAATCAGCATTAGGTTTTTTGGGTGGCTGATGGCAAAATCGTGAATCTTGTAAAGGTCGAAACTGCCTGAACTGCCATAAACCAACGCTACGCCGAACAGTAGAAAACCTGTCGCGAAGGCGCCCATCAGGAAGTACTTCATAGAAGCTTCTGTAGAACGGAGATCAGTCTTGTTGGCTCCAGCCATCACGTACAGAGGAATTGATAAAATCTCTATGCCCAGGAATAATGTAACCAGATTCTGGAATCCGAAAAGTACGATGCCACCACAGAGTGCGAACAGCATTAATGCATATAATTCGGACTGGTGGCTTCTGTGATTGCTGAATGAGAATCCTCCGAGGAAGAACAGTAGCAAAGTGACTACAACGGAGATCTTGGTAAAAAGTGTGGCATTGTTTCCGTACTCGTACATTGATCTGTACTGATCAAAAAAGTCCAGCTCCGGAAGAAAACTGATGTATAAACCAACGATCAATCCTGTGATCCCGATATATCTTGCGTATTTTCCTTTCTCGAAAACACCCGAGAATAAAACAAGAATTGCCGTAAGGAATAGAATTATTAAAACACTCATTTCTTTTTAGATTTTAGATGTCGGATGTAGATTTCGGATTTTCATCTTCTGTCTTACTCTTTCAATCTTTTTTATTTTTTAATCTTTTTATTAATTGATCATTGATGAATAGATGAAGCTGACAGAGCTGGTCACCATTTCTATAACCGGCTGCGGATAAACGCCCAGGACTATTACAAAAACCGATAAACTCGCCAACACTGTAAACTCTACATTGCTGACATCTTTTGTGGTTGCCAGAACTGCATCATCGCCTTTACCAAACATAGCTTTGCCGTAGAATCGCAGCATATAAGCCGCAGCAAGAATGATCGTCAATCCTGCCATTGCAGCCATAATATGGTTGTAGTCGTAAACCGATTTCAAAAGGATAAATTCTCCGATAAATCCGTTGGTCAAAGGAACTCCGGTAGCACCAAGTAAGATGATCATAAACAAGATGGCAAATTTAGGAGCGACTTTTGCCAGACCTCCCATTTTTCTGATGTCTCTTGTTTTGAATCTTTTATAAAGAATATCTGCACAGTAGAAAAGCCCTACAACGTTGATCCCGTGAGCAAAACTCTGGATCATTGCGCCTTGTCCGCCTTCGAAAGTCAGTCCTGTTCTCATTGTCACGACTGCGGAGGCGAAAATACCTGCGACAATCAATCCGACGTGGGAAAGAGAGGAGAAGGCAATCACGCGTTTGCTGTCTGTAGAAATCATTGCGATCAATGCCCCGTAGATAATTCCGATCACTGAAAGTATGATTACAATCTCTCCGGAAATACCACCAATTGCTAGTGGTGTGATCGGTAAAAGATATCTTAGTACACCATAAACCGCCATCTTCAGCATAATTCCTGAAAGCAACATCGAGCCCTGAGTGGGTGAGTAGGTATAGGTGTCAGGCTGCCAAGTGTGGAACGGGAAGACTGGTAACTTCACTGCAAATGCAAAGAAGATGAACCAGAAAATGACCGTTTGTTCATTAATATTAAGATCCGCATTATATAAATCTGTCAAGGCAAAAGATGCTGCATGGTTGTAAACGTAGATCAAACCGATCAACATAAACAATGATCCTACGAAGGTGTACACAAAGAATTTAGTGGTGAATTTGATTCTTTTATCTTCCTGTCCCCAGATTCCGGCAATCAACCAGATTGGAATCAAAGTAACTTCCCAGAAGATGTAGAACAACAATCCGTCTAAAGAAGTGAAGACACCGAGAAGTCCGAACTGCATTAATAAAATTAAGGCATAGAAAGAATTCGGATAGCCTTTTTCTTCATTATAAGAAGAGAGAACGATCAGTGGAACCAGGATGTTGGTCAGCAAAACCATCAGCATACTCATTCCGTCTATTCCAAAGTTCAGGCTGCTTTTGATATAGCTGGACCAAGGGTAGGTGATTTCGTATTGTAACGGCGCATCAACAGTTGGATTGAAATCGAAATTTCCCAACATATAAAATGCTAAAAACATCTGTGCAAGAGCAAATGCCAGTGCAATGTATTTACTGGAAGCATTTTTCCAGAAAAAGAGCAGACCCGAACCTACGAGAGGTAACAGTAACAATGTTAGTAGTAAAAAGGACATCTATTTCAATAAAAAGTTAACAATCAATACAATTCCTACGGCCAATGACATAATCAGCACATAGTTTTCTACATTTCCGTTTTGCAGACGTTTTGCCGCTCTGCCGGAATCTGCCGCTCCCAGTCCTATGAAATTTACGATAGGATCCAGAATGACTTTTTCAAACATCAGCGCTGCTTTACCAGCTTCCTCGAAAGGCCTTACGATCATAGCATTATAAATTTCGTCTACGAACAGTTTCTTAGCCGAAAGTTTTTCCCAACCAGTGTAGCTTTCCTCCGGAAGTGCTCTTTTCTGCTTCTTCACGTAAGTGTTTCTGACAAAGAACCATACAGTGAAAAACATTAATACCGTAGCGCCCAAAAGGATCATTTCTGTGTTGAAAGGAACTCCGGAAAGTGTATTTTCCATTTGCTTGAAACTCTCTTCTGTGAGAACCGGTTTCAGCCAATCCATTAATTTTGCATAATGACCGTGACCGATGAAGTGAGGAAGATTAATAAAACCTCCAACCACAGAAAGTACAGCCAAAACAATTAATGGTAAAGTCATATTTGTTGGACTCTCGTGTAAATGATGTTTCTGATCTTCGGTACCTCTGAACTCACCGTGGAAAGTCAAATAATACAATCTGAACATATAAGTGGCCGTGATAGCTGCTAAAATGAAAAGCATTACCCAGTAAATTGGATTTTTAGCAAAAGCTGCTACCAAAATTTCGTCTTTGGAAATCATCCCTGATAATAATGGGAATCCTGAGATTGCCAAAGTTCCGATCAGGAATGTTATATGTGTGATGGGAATATATTTTTTCAGTCCGCCCATGAAACGCATATCCTGCTCGTTGCTCATGGCGTGGATCACAGAACCTGCTCCCAGGAATAACAAAGCTTTGAAGAAAGCGTGGGTCATAACGTGGAACATTGCTGTTGAATAAGCGCCTAAGCCTAACGCGATGAACATAAATCCAAGTTGAGAAACTGTGGAGTATGCCAATACTTTTTTGATATCGTTTTGACGGAGAGCGTAGAAACCTGCCAATGCTGCAGTTAAGAATCCGATTAATAAAATTCCGTCCTGAACAGTTGGTGCAAGGACAAATAAGAAGTTGGATCTTACTACGAGGTAAATACCAGCTGTAACCATCGTTGCGGCGTGTATCAAAGCAGACACTGGTGTTGGCCCAGCCATTGCGTCTGGCAACCAAGTATATAAGGGAACCTGAGCAGATTTACCTGTCGCTCCGATGAATAAACAAGCTGTAATAAATATAATTGGTGTTCCGTCCAATTCAAAGCTTGAAGCGTTTTGAGCTACAGAAAGATAATCGATAGCGTTAACGTGTGCTGCGATAGCAAAGATGCCGATCAACAATCCAAGGTCACCGATACGGTTCATAATGAAAGCTTTTCTTGCTGCTTTTCCATATTCTTCGTTGGTGTACCAGAATCCGATCAATAGATAAGAACAAAGTCCAACACCTTCCCAACCGATAAACAAGATCAGATAATTGCTTCCTAAAACCAAAAGCAACATTGAGAAAATAAAGAGATTCAGGTAGGTGAAAAACTTATAA
This sequence comes from Bacteroidota bacterium, assembly GCA_037033105.1. Taxonomy (GTDB): domain Bacteria; phylum Bacteroidota; class Bacteroidia; order Flavobacteriales; family Weeksellaceae; genus Epilithonimonas. The sequence continues at coordinate 133,997 of JAZBLF010000002.1, read as the reverse complement.
AACCCTTTGTCGTGGCTCATATAACCGATGGAGTAAAGGTGAATCAGTGATCCGATTCCCGTGATGATCATTACCATCATTAATGATAACTGATCTACCTGGAATCCGAAATTCACCTGAATCCCGTTGACTCTAAACCATTCAAAAGCCTTGATAACAACAGGCGCGCTGTCATTATTAAAACTAAAAAAAAGACTTGTTGTGATAACAAACGAAGCGAAAACTACCAATGTTGCCAGGCTTCCAACTAATATTTTCGGAAGATTCTTCCCGAAAAGTCCATTGATGATAAATCCGGCTAAAGGTAAAAGTATGATCGCGTAAACTAAATTTTCCATTCCTTTTATTATCCTCTTAATTTATTAAAAATACTCACGTCCACAGATTTGGTATTTCTGTACATCATGGCGATAATTGCCAGTCCTACAGCTACTTCCGCTGCTGCAACCACCATAATGAAAAATACCAGAAGCTGGCCGTTTCCGTCACCACTGTAAGCTGAGAAAGCTGCCAGCAAAAGATTGACGGAATTAAGCATCAATTCTACACATCCTAATATAACGATGGCATTTTTACGGAGCAAAACTCCCATAACACCAAGGCAAAACAAAACAGTACTCAGAATAATGAAATATTCCAAGGGAACCTGCTGTATAAATGTATTTACGTCTCCTCCCATAATCTATAAATCTTTTTTACCAATTAGAACAGCGCCTACAATCCCTGCTAAAATCAGGATAGAAGCCAATTCGAATGGCAATACATATTCGTTAAACAATAATCTACCAAGGTTTTTCGTCAATCCTACAGAATAATCGATGTTGCTTTCTGCTACAGTGGTTCCGCTGAGTCCTTTGTAAGCACCCAACATCCCGACAAACAAAATACAAACTGAGAAAATCCCGACGAATTTCGGAAGGTTTTCCTTTTTGCTTTCGTCCTCTTTATTAAGATTCAACATCATTAATATATAGAGGAATAAAACCATAATGGCTCCTGTGTAAACGATAATCTGAACTATACCAAGAAACTGCGCGTTAAGAAGAATGTACATTCCCGCGATAGAAAACATCGTCACAATAAGTGAAAGAATAGCGTACATTGGATTTTTCGCGAAAACAAAATAAACGGCACTTGCGATGGCTAAAAACGCTACGATAAAAAATAAAATCTGATCCATTATTTTACTGCGTTTTTTTGTTTCTCAGACTGTCTTTCTGTGATGTCAATCCTTGCATTTATTTTCTCAACCAGTTTATCTTTTCCGTAGATGAAAGAATTTCTGTTTTGCTCTACGTCTACCAATCGGTCTGTTAAATAGATGGCAGATTTCGGACAAGCCTCTTCGCACATTCCGCAGAAGATGCATCTCAGCATATTGATCTCGTAAATCTCGGCATATTTCTCTTCACGATATAGGTCTTTCTCCTCCTTTTTTCTTTCGCCAGCTACCATTGTAATGGCTTCTGCAGGACAGGCTACGGCACAAAGTCCACACGCGGTGCATCTCTCTCTGCCTTCTTCGTCTCTTTTCAAAACGTGCTGGCCTCTCCAGATTTCTGCTCTCGGTTTTTGAACCTCAGGATAAGAATAAACATTAGGAGCACCCTTCATCACGGTTCTTACGGCGTGCTTGAAAGTGATTCCCATACCCTTGAAAATCGCTGGTAGGTAGATCTTTTCGCCCAAGGTCATTTCTTTATTCGAAACAACTTTTGATCTGTTAGTAAGTTTCATTTAATTATAGATGTTAGATGTTAGACATTAGATCTTCGACCAATATTGTCTTATATCTTTAATTATTATTTATTTTAATTTTATAGATTATTTCCACTTTATTGTTCGTCATATTTTTGAAGAATATTAAGAACATTTTCGTCGGAGAATCTATCTGTGTCCGTGATGAGAGTTGCTAATTCCGGTTTTGATTTAGTTGCTTCAATCAGTCTTTTTCTCGGATTTAGAAATAATCCGTTAAATCTATATTCCTCACCACTTTTATCAACCAAATAATCTGAATAAGATACAGACCCATCGTAAGCATTAACTAAAATATCTCTGATCCACTTGATTTTCTTTCCATCAAACATTAATTGTCCTAATGTTTTTCCAACACTCACGTAGATTCTTTGCTTTCCTTCAAAATCAGTAAATAACAGCTTTTTGACTTCGATAGCTTTTATTTTTTCCTTTTTCTTGTCATTTTCATCCAGCAGAAGCAAAACCCGGTAAAAGCTTTTCTCATCTATAAGATTTTTATAAAAAATGTTTGTAGATACTTTCATTTTGGATTTGATAGTATCGTTATCACTTTTTATAATTACTGCATCCACATATTTTTGAGAAAAGCAAAATGCTGATATCGTGAAGAGAAGTAATGTTAATATTTTCGTCATTATTAAGGTCTTAAGAATATTAATTTCCAAATGCCAAAATCACAGCACCAGTTATCATTAGGTTTACCAATGCTAATGGAATCAAAGTTTTCCATCCAAGGTGCATCAATTGGTCATATCTGAACCTTGGAAGTGTCCATCTGATCCACATAAAGATCAGGATTCCTACAATTGTCTTAGTTAAGAAAGCGACAATACTTAAGATGCCGGCTGCATTTTCTCCCCAATGTTGAGTTACCCAGTCGATTCCCGGATAATTGTAACCTCCGAAGAATAGAACCACGATGAATGCATTCGAAATGAACATATTTACGTATTCGCCGAACATATACAATCCTAATTTCATTGATGAATATTCGGTAGAGTAACCTGTTACCAATTCAGATTCACATTCCGGCAAATCGAAAGGGTGGCGGTTGGTCTCTGCCAAAGCTGCAACAAAAAATATTAAGAATGCCAATGGCTGATAAAGAATATTCCAGTTGATCCCGGAAATTGCAGGAATAAATCCCCAAATTTTTCCGGTTGCCTGAGTTTCTGATATCATTTTAAGATCCAGACTTCCTGTCATCATAATGATTGAAAGAAGTGCCAATCCCATTGCCAGCTCGTAAGAGATCATTTGAGAAGAAGCTCTGATTGCGCCTAACAGTGAATATTTGTTGTTAGAAGCCCAACCTCCGATCATAATTCCGTAGACACCGATGGATGCCATTCCGATGATGAATAAAACGCCGACATCGATATTAGCAACCTGAAGATCGTAGGAAACGCCACCGAAGTTCAATGTTTTGCCCCAAGGGATTACAGCGCCGGTAATTAATGAAATGAACATTACCAGAGATGGTCCCAATATAAATAGGAATTTCTCAGCGTTTTGTGGTGTAAAATCCTCCTTGAAGAAAAATTTGCCACCATCTGCCAACGGTTGCAACAAACCGAATGGCCCCGATCTGTTGGGTCCGATTCTGTCCTGCATAATTGCCGCTACTTTTCTTTCTGCCCACGTAGAATAGGCTGCTACAGTAAGAGCCAAAAGGAAAAGTGCAAGTACTAATATGATTTTAAAAGTCAGTAATTCCATATCAATTTATTTGAGTTTTGATTCTTGAGAAATTCTCAATATCAAATTGTCTCATTATCTAATTTTTCAATTTCTTTTTCGTCCGAAATACCAATTTCTTTGGCTTCGAAGTTTTCCAAAACATTGTAGCTGTCTGTTTTTTTCTCATAATGGTTTAGAGAAATTACAGAATGTCTGTCGATATGTCTTGGCCCTTCGATGTTCCAAAGTGCTGTATCTTTTTTCTCGAAACGGCACTCGTTACAGATCCAGTCTTCAACTTCACCGTATTGGTCTTTTCTGGCAGTTACTCTTACTACTTCATCACCTTTCATCCAAACTACAGCTTTTCCGCTGCATTTTATACACGAACAAGTGGCGTTGTAAGGTTTTGTAAACCAAACTCTGCTGGTGAACCTAGCCGTTCTGTCGGTTAAAGCGCCAACTGGACAGACATCGATCACGTTTCCGATAAAATCGTTGTCCAAGGCTTTGTTCAACATTGTGGAGATTTCTGCGTGGTCGCCTCTGTAAAGGATTCCGTGCTCTCTTTTATCAGTCAGTTGATTTGCCGCCAATACACATCTTGCGCAAAGGATGCAACGGTTCATATTCAGTTTGATGTATGGGCCGATATCGTCGGCTTCATAAGTATTTCTTTCAAATTCTGTTCTGGTCTCCAGGTTTCCGTGTTCGTAGCCAAGATCCTGAAGATGACATTCTCCCGCCTGATCACAAACCGGGCAATCCAATGGGTGATTTACCAAAAGGAATTCGGTCACCGCTTTTCTGCCTTCCTGTGCTTTTTCAGAACTTAGGTTTTTCACTTCCATCCCGTCCATCACGCCAGTTCTGCAGCTTGCTACCAACTTTGGCATTGGTCTAGGATCTGCTTCGGAACCTTTGGAAACTTCTACCAGGCAAGTTCTACAACGTCCGCCGCTGGTTTCCAGTTTACTATAGTAACACATAGCTGGCGGAACAGATTTCCCACCGATTTGTCTTGCAGCTTCCAAAATAGAAGTACCAGGCAAAACTTCTGTCGTCTGTCCGTCTATAGTAACTTTAAATTTTTTGACTTCTTCGCTCATATTTCAAGGTTTTAGATTTTCGGATTTTAGATTTTGCTGAATCTTTGTCCTAAATCTTTTGTCAATTCTATTTATATTTAAAATATAACTTAATGTATATTTTACTTTTTTAATTTTCTGTTAAAAACATATCCCACACCAAAATTAACCTGGTAGAATACGAAGTCCTGACTGGCTTTGTCAGGTTTATTATTAAGAGTGGTTTTGATATCCGGCATATTGATGTAACCAAATTTCCCTTCAACTCTTGCCATAATGTGGTTCCAAAACACAAAACTGATACTCGATCTTGCATCCAGTCCGAAACCTGCAATGTGGTATCTGTCGCTTCTTTCGTTTCCGAACAGTTTTACATTACTCTTTGGAAAGAGAACACCTGCGCCACCGCCATACGCCCAGAAGATATCAAAATTCTTTTTGCTTGACAGATTTTTATATTTCTCCAAACCTACATTCACATAATTCAGTCCGTCTGTATGCTCAAAGGTAAGGAATTGCTCATCAGCCAAATTGACCTGACCATTCTGAACCATTGCTGCATATTTAGGATCTGTCACCTTGCCGTTAAAATCAACGGTTTGTTCCTGATCCATCACATACTTCATATGATCCTGTGCTACAACAAGCGCCAGATTATCCTTAATAAAATAAGCAAATCTGAAATTGAACTGCGGCGTAGATAGTTTCGTAGGATCTATATATGCCAGATTCAATTCTGAAGGCCTGTCGTGAGCCACCACATTATTCAATGTAAAATCATAGCCATTTCCCCTGAATCGGATATCAGATTTGCTGAATGCAGCTCTGTTCCAGCCCCAAAAGATGAACATTGATCCTTTTTTTAAAGTTGATTTATTTTGCGGTGAAACATCATTGTTAGATGGCATCTCCTGTAAATCAACTGAATCTTTTTGCTGTCCGAAGGCAAAGCTGATGCCTGCTGCGACTGCAAAAAAAGTAATTAATAATTTCTTCATTATAACGTTGGATAAAGATATATCCATCCTTAATGATCGCCTCTCTTGTGCAAGATGCACTATAAATTTTATCTGCTCGAGAGCAGTATCAACCTAATTGCTGAAACTTTCGTTTTTTTGTTCTTTAATTCTAATTGGCTACTGCCGGGATTGGATCTGCATAATTTGCCAATCCATAATTTTGAGTCTGGCTTAGCTCAGGATTGTTGACGTGCCACTCAAACTCATCTCTGAAGTGTCTGATAGCAGCGGCAACCGGCCAGGCAGCAGCATCTCCCAAAGGACAAATGGTATTCCCCTCTATTTTTCTCTGGATGTCCCAAAGCAAATCGATATCTGCCATTTTACCTTCTCCTTTTTCTATTTTTTTCAGGATTTTGTACATCCATCCCGTTCCTTCACGGCAAGGTGTACATTGTCCGCAACTCTCGTGGTTGTAGAATCTTGCTAAAGTCATCGTATGATTTACCACACACTGATCCTCATCCAAAACAATAAATCCGCCTGAACCCATCATTGTTCCCGTAGCAAAACCACCGTCAGCAAGGGATTCGTAATTCATATATCTTGGTTCCCCATTGATGGTTTTCAGTAATAAGTTTGCCGGAACAATTGGAACCGAACTTCCGCCAGGAATACAGGCTTTCAGCTTTTTGCCGTTCGGGATGCCGCCACAATATTCGTCGGAATAAATAAATTCCTCAACGGTGATGGTCATATCGATTTCGTAAACGCCTGGCTTGTTGATGTTTCCACAAGCAGAAATCAATTTGGTTCCTGTTGATCTTCCAACGCCAATTTTAGCATATTCAGCACCAGTAATTTCGATAATTGGAACAACTGCCGCAATCGTTTCAACATTGTTTACCACCGTTGGTCTTTCCCAAAGTCCTTTGATAGCTGGGAAAGGTGGTTTAAGTCTTGGGTTTCCTCTTTTACCTTCAAGAGATTCAAGGAGGGCAGTCTCTTCACCACAAATGTAAGCTCCGGCACCTCTCTGAACATAGATTTCACAATCGAAACCAGTTCCCAAGATATTTTTTCCAAGAAATCCAGCAGCTTTTGCTTCCTCGATTGCTTCTTCCAAAATATCCGGAATCCAGGAATATTCTCCTCTGATGTAGATGTAAGAAACATTGGAACCCAAAACAAAAGATGAAATCAACATTCCTTCAATTAATAAATGAGGAAGAAACTCCATCAAATATCTGTCTTTGAAAGTTCCCGGCTCAGACTCATCGGCATTTACGACCAAGTGTCTTGGAACGCCTTCCGGTTTTGCAAGGAAACTCCACTTCATTCCAGTAGGGAAACCAGCGCCGCCACGGCCACGAAGTCCGGAAGTTTTCACTTCTTCAAGAACTTCATCGGTAGTCATTTTCAGAGCTTTCTCTGCCGCCTCGTAACCACCGTGTTTACGGTAAGTTTCGAAGTAACGGATTCCCTCAATATGTGCGTTTTTAAGTAAAAGTTTTTTACTCATTATATTTATAAGCTTATAGCAATTGGCTTTTGGCTTTTTGCTTAATTATTTATCTAAATTAATTATTAACCTAAATCGATGGCACCTTGTCTGCAAAGGTCAATGATTTCGTCCACTTTTTCGATAGTCAAATGCTCGTGGTAGAATTTCCCCAACTGCATCATAGGAGCATATCCGCAAGCGCCAAGACATTCTCCCGGTTTCAGAGTGAATAGTCCGTCTGCTGTCGTTTCGCCGTCTTTAATATTAAGTTTAGTTCTGATATGGTCGAGGATATTATCACTTCCGTTCAGCATACAAGGTCCGGTTCTGCAGACTTCCAAAACATATTTCCCAACTGGCTTCATATTGAACATTGTATAAAAAGTAGCTACTTCATATACTTCAATAGGAGTAATACTTAATATTTCTGCAACATAATCCATCACTGGAACAGCCAGCCAACCATCAAATTCTTTCTGTGCAATGTGCAAGACCGGAATAAGTGCAGATTTTTGTCTGCCTTCCGGATATCTCGCCATAATTTTATGAACCTGCGCTAGGCTTTCAGGTTTAAAAGCAATTGTTTCGCTCATACTTAAAGATTTTAGATTTTAGATTTTAGATTTTAGATGAAAATCTTTGTTCTAATAATCCTATCAATTTTTATTATTTCTTAATTTGATTAGATCAAATCTATATTTTTAAAGAGTCTAGATTAATTTAAAATTTATAATCCAAAATCTATCATTTAAATTATGCGTCTAATTCTCCTGCAATGATATTCATACTACACATTGTTACGATGGCGTCAGATATTACAGCGCCGGTAATCATTTCCGGATACGCCTGGTAATAAATGAAGCAAGGTCTTCGGAAGTGCAGTCTGAATGGGGTTCTTCCGCCGTCGCTCACCAGATAAAATCCTAACTCTCCGTTTCCGCCTTCTACAGCGTGGTAAACTTCGCCTTTAGGAACATCTGTTTCTCCCATTACGATTTTGAAATGGTAAATTAATGCTTCCATTTTCTGATAGACATCTGCTTTCTCAGGAAGATAGAAATCAGGAACATCTGCGTGGAACGGTCCTTCAGGAAGGTTCTCATAAGCCTGTTTAATAATTTTTATGGACTCACGAATCTCTTGCTGGCGCACCATAAAACGATCGTAAGTATCGCCCGCTGTTCCCACCGGAATGATAAAATCAAAATCTTCATAAGAAGAATATGGCTGTGCCACTCTTACATCATAATCAACGCCGGCAGCACGAAGGTTTGGACCTGTAAAGCCATAGCTCAAGGCTCTCTCTGCTGAGATGGCGCCTGCACCGATGGTTCTGTCCATAAAAATCCTGTTTCTTTCCAACAGCTGTCCAAATTCTTCAAATCTTTCTGGGAAGGTCTTCAGGAAATCCTGCAGCAACTCGTGAAACTTGGGTGTAAAATCTCTTTCGAAACCACCGATTCTTCCCATATTTGTTGTCATCCTTGCACCGCAAATCTGCTCGTAAAGATCGTAGATACGTTCTCTTTCAATGAACATATAAGTCAGTCCAGTAATCGCTCCGGCGTCCATTCCTGTAACACCATTGCAAATCAAGTGGTCACCAATTCTTGCCAGCTCCATCAAGATCACACGCATATAATCTACACGTTTAGGGACTTTAATGCCAATTAATTTTTCCACTGTCATATGCCAACCCAAATTGTTGATTGGTGCAGAACAGTAATTCATTCTATCGGTAAGCGTTGTGATCTGGGAAAAGTTTCTGCGTTCAGAGATTTTTTCAAATGCTCTGTGAATATAACCTACAGTTTGCTCAGCGTGAAGAATCCTTTCTCCGTCCATTGTAAGAACGTTTTGGAAAATCCCGTGAGTCGCAGGGTGCGTAGGTCCAAGATTCAGGGTGTATAGTTGCCCGTCTATCTGTTCCTTACTGTCGTATTGGTTAAGTATATTAGATAATGAGTTATCTTTCATATTCTTTTATAATTGATAATTGATAGGTGATAATCGATAATCATTTATCTATCATCATTTATCATTTATATTAATTTTTATCTTCCGAACATTGCGTCGTCCTTATCAGTTCTTGTTCCATCTTCCAGACGATATTCTTTCAGCATTGGATGGTAACCGAGGTCTTCCATATTTAGAATTGCTCTCAAGTCCGGATGTCCTTTGAATTTAATTCCATAGAAATCAAAAGTTTCTCTTTCCATCCAGTTGGCTCCTGCGTATAATTCCGTCAGAGAATCCACTTCTACATTGTCTCTCGTCATAAATACTTTGAGACGGATTCTGAAATTGGTCATCATATTATGCAAGTGATAAATAACGCCGATTTCCTTTTCAGGAGTTTCAGGATAATGAATACCGCAGACATCCGTCAAAAAATTGATTTCCAGAGTGGAATCTTTCAGATAGTGAATCACTTTTTTGATATCATCTTTTTTAATTTCTACCGTCAGCATTCCGTAAGGTTCTGAACTTGAAATCACAGACTCTGGAAATTCTCTCGTGATCGCTTCTAATACAAATTCGTTCGTCATTTTTCTTTAATTGTCGATGTTGTAAGAATCCAATAAATGCTGATATTCCGGCATATCTCTTCTTCTGATACTTTCGCTCTCTGCCAAAGCCTGCACCTGCATTACACCTTCGATGATTTGCTCCGGTCTTGGTGGGCATCCAGGAACGTAAACGTCAACAGGGATGATTTTGTCAATCCCCTGAAGAACCGAATAAGTATCAAAAATACCACCGCTGGAAGCACAAGCACCAACAGCAACCACCCATTTTGGTTCTGCCATTTGGGTGTAAACTTCTTTCAAAACGGGACCCAGTTTTTTAGAAATAGTTCCGCAAACCATCAGCATATCTGCCTGTCTTGGTGAGAAAGAGTTTCTCTCCATTCCGAATCTTGAAGCATCATAAGTCGGGTTCAAAGTCGCCATAAACTCGATTCCACAGCAGGATGTAGCGAAAGGTAATGGCCAAAGAGAAAACTTTCTTGCCATTCCAATGACGCTGCTCAGCTGTGTTGCGAAAAATCCTTCTCCTTCAAATCCTGGAGGAGCGGGCGCATCTGTTATAATTACTGGTTTATTATCTGACATTTTTAGTGATTTTAGATTGTAAATGTTAGATTAAAAATTGGTGTTAATGTTAACTTAAATTTCTAATGCTAGCACTTAAAATTTATTAAAAATTATTTGTCCCAATCGAGAGCGCCTCTTTTCCAAACGTAGAAAAAAGCGACAAAGAAAATAGCGACAAATGTAAGTACGGCCACAAAGCCTTCCATTCCGAATTCTCTGAAATTGACGGCATAAGGGTAGAAGAATACAATTTCTATATCGAACAATACGAACAGAACTGCAGTCAAAAAGTATTTAATAGAGAATGGTGTTCTAGCGTTACCCTCACTCGGAATTCCGCATTCCCAGCTTGAGTTTTTCACAGAATTTCCTTTTTTCTGCTTAGGACCCAAAAAGTGAGCACCTAACAGAGAAATAGCTACAAATCCGAGACCGACTGCGGCCTGGATAAGTATTGGAATATAATTTTCGGGTAAATTCATAAGGTCTAAATTTAACTATGCAAAAATACTAAATAAAGATTTAATATAGTAAATTATCAGCCTTATGTAAACAAGAGAAAAGTCTGTTTTGATAAATTTAGAACTGTTATAAATAAGAATCTACTTGCCTTTGCCGCCCATCTTTTTCAGGACAAGATACGCAATGTATGCGATGTAGAGAAACAATACGCTGGCAGCCAATATGTTGATCATTGTATCTGTTCTCGCATCCTTAACCGGTTTGTAAAAGTTGTAGGCTACAAACAGAATGATCAGACCAATGTAGATGTATAATTGCTTTTTCAAAATGTAGATATTTTGGTGAGAGTCGTTTATGTTTTCGCTCTTTAAATTTTGCTAAACAAATGTTTAATTAATGATTATGAGATTTCAAGTGAATAAGTGCGTCTCCGTTTATGGTTTACAGGCTGATATTCCTGCCATAGCAGCTGTACGCTCTTGTTTTCCTCCAGTTCTGGATTGGTTTCGAGATATTTGATGCCTTTATTTTTTAGGTTCATCTGTATTGCTTTGAAAATCATAGAAGTGACGCCTCTTCTCTGATATTCTGGATGGATGCCAATCAGGTAAAAATTAGCACGCTCGTTCTTTTTGCCTGCCTGTAAAAAATGCCACCAGCCGAATGGGAAGAGTTTGCCTTTAGACTTCTGCAGAGCTTTGGAATACGAAGGCATCGTAATCGCAAATGCAACCAGTTGATTGTTCTCGTCTGCCACGCAGGTGATGTAATCTTTATCTATAAATCCAAAATATTTTTCCTTATAAGTTTTAATCTGTTCATCGGAAATTGGTGTGTAAGTCGAAAGGTGTTTGTAGGTCTCGTCCAATAGTTTGAACATCGATTCTACATAAGGAAGGATTTCTTTCTTATTATTGAATTTCAGGGTTTTAAGTTTGTATTTCTGTGCGATCAAACTGCTGAATTTTTCCACTTTTTCAGGCAATATTTCAGGGAATTGCAACTCAAATTCTACCCATTCTTTTTCCTTAACCAAGCCAAGATCTTCCAGGTGTTTCGGATAGTAATCGTTGTTGTAAAGCCCAATCATTGTGGCCAGTTTGTCAAACCCGAAAGTCAGCATTCCTGCCTTGTCCAGATTGGTAAATCCCATAGGGCCTTCTATTTTGCTGATATTGTTTTCCTTAGCAAAGTTAATAGCGACATCAATCAGCGCTTTGGAAACTTCTTTATCGTCTATAAAGTCGAGCCACCCGAATCTTACTTTTTTGATTCCAAGTTCTTTTTCCTCCTTTCTGTTGATCAAAACAGCAATTCTGCCAGCAATCTTATTATTTTTAAAAGCTAAAAACTGTCTTGCTTCTGAGTAATCCAATGCAGGGTTTTGCTCCTTTTTCCAGATATTTCTTTCTTCATTGATCAATGGCGGAACGTAGTTAGGATTGTTTTTGTAAAGGTCCATCGGGAATTTTATAAAATCCATTTGGTCTTTTTCCGTAACTACTTGCTTTATATCGATATTTCCCATATTCTTGTTTAATAGATAAGGCAAAGATAGTTTTTCAGCAAAAAAAAGCAATGCTTTGGTACGATTTTTACATCATGAGATGTAATTTATTTTAATATAAATTAAAAAACAAAAATGACAGGTTACTATTTAATTATCGGGATTTCTATGCTGATCAGCTGGATTGTATCTTCCCGATTGAAATCCAAATTTGAACATTACTCCAAAGTCCACCTCAGAAATGGACTATCAGGAAAAGAAATTGCAGAGAAAATGTTGCGTGATAATGGGATTAATGATGTTCAGGTCGTTTCCGTTCCGGGACAACTGACAGATCACTACAATCCTGAAACAAAAACAGTCAATCTTTCCGAGGCTGTTTATATGCAAAGAAATGCGGCGGCAGCGGCGGTTGCGGCACACGAATGTGGTCACGCTGTACAGCACGCTGTCGGTTATTCTATGTTACAATTGAGATCCAAAATGGTTCCGATTGTGAACATCAGCTCCAATCTTTTACAATTTGTCCTGATGGGCGGAATTGTGGTGATGGCGATGAGTGGTAACAAAATGATTCTTGCTGTAGGCGTGGTTCTTTTTGCAATTACCACTTTGTTTGCGTTTATCACGCTGCCTGTGGAATATGATGCCAGCAATCGCGCACTGAAATGGTTGGAGACAACCGGTACAGTTTCTCGTGAAGAATATGCCGGAGCAGAAGATTCCCTGAAATGGGCTGCCAGAACTTACGTGGTTGCAGCTTTGGGATCATTAGCACAATTGATGTATTTTGCATCGCTGCTGATGGGAAGCAGAAGATAAAAGTTATGAAATATTAAATTCCAAAAGCATCTCGGACAATTCGTCTGAGATGCTTTCTTTTTTGGATGTTTTGAAATTGGCTTCTATTCGGCAAATATCTTCGGCTTCAAAAGAAATTATTTTTGCGTCGTATTTATTGAGCAAAGTGAAAATGAGGTTTTGCTGTGAAAATTTGAACTTCAGTTCGATTTTAGATTCCAGTTCCTTAGTAATGATTTTTGCTTCGTCCAAAGTATATTTCGCCGATTCTTTATACGCCTTTACCAATCCGCCAACACCCAATTTTGTACCGCCGTAATATCTGACAACTACCACCAATACATTCGTGATTTGATGCGCCAAAAGCTGATTGTAGATGGGTAAACCTGCACTGCCGGATGGTTCGCCGTCGTCATTAGCACGGTAATTTTCACCATTGATGCCCAGCCGGTAAGCGTAGCAATGGTGCGTCGCTTTTGGGTGAATGGACTGAAGATGATGGAGCTGAGCCTTAATATCTGATTCAGAATTCACGGGATAGGCAAATCCTATGAATTTGCTGCCTTTCTCTTTCAGCAGGATTTCTTCTGTAGCATTTTCTATGGTCTGGAATTCAAACATTTTTCAAAAATAGAGATTCCCTGATTGAAATTCAAATATTAATAAAAAAAGCCTTTTTGATTGAATATAATTCGAATTTGAAAAATATTAATTATCAGACTCTTAAAAAATCACAAAAATAAAAATTCCGACAATTAATTTTTATGTAATTTTGCATATTAAAATTTATTCATATCAATGCCTAATACACTGATCATTGGCTCCGGAAGTTACATTCCGGAAAACATAATAGAAGGTTCTCATTTCAACGATTCTGTTTTCTATGATGATAATAATCAACTGATTGAAAAACCGACGCAGGAGATTATCAGCAAATTTGTAGATATCACAGAAATCCAGAGAAGACGATATTTAAGTCCCGACGAGTTCAACTCGGATCTGGGTCTCAGAGCGTCTTTGATAGCGATAGAGGATGCAGGAGTCGATAAAGAAGAGATTGATTACATTCTGTATGCAACCAACTTTGGAGAAGTGGACGTCAACGGCGGTGTTACCTTTACGCCCTCTTTGTCAGCGATCCTCAAAAACAAACTGCAGATCAAAAACAGACGATGCATCAATTATGATATGATCTTTGGCTGTCCTGGCTGGGTTGAATCCTTAATACTGGCTGATGTTCTGATAAAATCGGGACGTGCAAAAACTATTTTGGTGGTTGCAGGCGAGACATTAAGCCGAGTGACGGATGAATTTGACAGAAACAAAATGATTTTTGCAGATGGCGCCGGCGCAGTTGTAGTACAGGCTACAGAAGATTCTACCATCGGTGTTTTGGCAGATAATACACTTTGTGACAACGGAGAGGAACTTTTCTACCTGGAAACAGGTCCGTCTCTGAATCCTGAATCGGATCAAAGCAAATCTTTCATAAGAATGCGTGGTCGCAAAATCTACGAATATGCGCTGAAAAACGTTCCGGACGCTATAAAAGCGACCATAGAAAAAGCCAATCTTGATCTTTCTGACATCAGCAAAATCCTTATTCATCAGGCCAATGCCAAGATGGACTATGCGATGATAGGCCGACTGTTCAAACTTTATGGGCAGAAGGATTATGATCACTCTATTTCCCCAATGACCATTCAGGAATTTGGAAATTCTTCAGTTGCGACAGTCCCGACCTTATTTGATCTTATCAGAAAAGGAAAAATGGAAGGCCAGCAATTCACGCCGGGTTCTCATATTCTTTTTACATCTGTGGGCGCCGGGATGAATATCAATTGTGTGATTTATAGATTTCCGGAGGATTCTATCTAAGGTTATTTTAATAAAGTAAAAACTAAAATTTAAACGTCTATAACACAAAAGGAATGAATTATTGTTCCTTTTGTTTTTTTTATAACAGCTATGCAAAAAACCATTTTATTCCTTCTCGCGGTGTTTCTTGTTTTTGAAGTCTATGTTTATCAGGCTTTTAAAACACTTTATTCCAGCCAGACTGCAAAATTTATTTATTGGATTCCCACCGTTTTGGTCTACGGATTTTTAATTTACTCCGTTTTCACTTTGAACAGAGGTTCACACGAATACCTCAGATTTCAGATCGTATTTTCGATAATTCTGATCTTCGTACTTCCCAAGATTCTTGTAGCTCTTTTCCTTCTGATAGAGGATGTTTTCAGACTGTTCAGTTACGGCTACACTTATGCAACTACAGAAACCCACAGTTACCCTTCCAGGCGCAAGTTTGTAAGTCTTGTCGGTCTAGGTTCAGCAGCACTTTTGGCAGGTCTTGTTTTGGACGGCATTATCTTTGGAAAGTACAGGCACAGAGCGAGAATCGTAAGGTTGAAACTCAAGAATCTGCCTGCCAGCTTTAAAGGTTACAAGATTGTTCAGATTTCAGATGTTCACAGCGGTAGTTTTCAAAATCCAAAAAATCTGCAGCATGCGATTGATTTGATTAATAAGCAAGATGCGGATTTGGTACTGTTTACCGGAGATATGGTCAATAATTATGCAGAGGAATTCATTCCTTTTATCGGACTCTTTTCTCAGATCAAAAGCAGAGACGGAAAATTTGCTGTACTTGGGAATCACGATTACGGCGATTACGGCGATTGGAAATCCAGGGCTGAGAAAGCGCAGAATATCCCGTTGCTGGTAGAATACGAAAAGAGAGCAGGTTTTGAAATGCTGCGCAATGAACATCGGATTATCGAGAAAAACGGTGAAAAACTTTATATTCTTGGCGTGGAAAACTGGGGTATTCCACCGTTTCCCCAATTCGGAGATCTAAATAAAGCGAGTGAAAATGTGCCCGCAGATGCCGTCAAAATTTTGATGTCGCACGATCCTTCACATTTTGATGCCGTCGTGAAAAAACATCCTAAAAACATCCAGTTGACGATCTCCGGCCATACACACGGAATGCAGTTTGGAATTGATCTCAAAAACTTCAAATGGTCGCCGGTGAAATATAAGTACCCAAAATGGGCCGATCTGTACGAGAGTGAGGGCAAATACCTTTATGTCAACCGTGGATTTGGCGTCATTGGATATCCGGGCAGAGTAGGTGTTTTGCCAGAAATTACCGTTTTTGAACTGAGCTAATCTATCATCAATCAAAAAAACCAATAGTGCTGCTATTGGTTTTTTTGTGTTTTAATTTTAAGTGTTTAAAAAAGATAGTCCTTCATCCTGGAAACGGCAATTTCGTGATCGTCTATAAATTGAAACAATTCCTCGAGTCGGTCTTCAAAACTTCTCCCGAGGTTGATTTTTTTATAAAATGGCAGCTCAAAAGGAAGTTCATCTTTGCTGTAAAATTGCCACGCGTTGAAGTACAGCATCACGTATTCTTTCCGTTGCAGACTTTCCAAAAGCATATTTTCATAATACTTCATTGGTGTCACCTGGAAGACATAATCATTGAACGGAAGTTGCGAATACGGTGACTGACTTTCCGGGACAATCGTCAACTCCTCTTCGATATGAATCTCCGAATTTCCTGTCAGTTTCCGCCACAGAAAACTGATGGTAGAATCCTCAATATTTGACACGTAAGTGAAGTCGCCCTGCTTGATTTCTGTGTAGGGTAGGCGGTGCGATTTCTGCCTTATTCCGCGGATCGGTTTCTGCAGGATTTCCTCCATTTTAAGTTTCGTTTTGATGACAGTTTCGGCGTCAGAATCTACATTGTAAAATGCAATTTCGTGACTTGAAAATGCAATATTTTTCAGTGCTTTCTGAAGCTTTTCTGCAATCGATATTTCAACAAAAAAAGTGGCTTTGTATCCGTGTATTTCCAAAAGCAATAGGATGGCTTTTACATTTTTTTCCATAGATGCGATCAATTGATCATCAGCTAAATTTTGTTGATCATCAGCATTAATTTTCGGAATTGATATGTTAAATGTTAAAAGTACCACTTAAAGTTAATTTTGGATTTTTAGTTTAAATAATTATAAATGAGATGTTAAAAGGTTATTGCATTAAACTTGAGCTTTAGATTTTAAGTTTTCCGAGTTTATCTTTTAAATTATTGATCATATCGATTGACATAGAAGAAATATCAAACTTATAGTCAAGTCCCCAATCAGCTTTCGCAGCAGAATCATCGATGCTTGCAGGCCACGAATCTGCAATCTCCTGACGGAAATCCGGCTTGTAATTTATCTGAAATTCGGGGATTGTTTTCTTGATTTCTTCTGCCAGTTCTTTTGGTGTAAAACGCATTCCGCCGAGGTTGTAGGAGTACCTGATTTTGACCTGTTCTTTTGGAGCCGTCATCAGCTTGATTGTCGCATCAATTGCGTCGTCCATATACAGCATGGGCATCGCCGTATCCTCTTTGATGAAGCTGGTATATTTGGCATTTTCAACTGCTTCGTAGAAGATCTCAACAGCGTAATCTGTGGTACCTCCGCCCGCCGGTGCTTTCCAGGAAATCAAACCGGGATAACGTATACTTCTAATGTCGACACCATATTTTTCGAAGTAATATTCGCACCATTTTTCGCCGGCCATTTTCGAAATTCCGTACACAGTTGTTGGATTCAGCACCACTTCCTGTCCGACATTTTCCTTTGGAATTCCTTTGCCAAAAACGGCAATAGAACTTGGCCAGAATATCTTTTTAAGTGTCCCTTCTTTCGCCAGTTCGCAAAGATGAATCAGAGGATCAAGATTCAGTTTCCAGGCAAAAAGAGGCTGCTTTTCCGATGTACCGGAAAGTAGGGAAGCTAGGTGATAAACCGTTGTAATGTTATGTTCCTTAATCACGTCTGTAACAGCCTGGAAGTTAGTAACATCAAGTCTTTCGTAGTAACCAGCTTCCGTGATGCCTTCCTTCCATTTATCAAGGCCGGAGGCGATCACGTTTTCTTTACCGTATAGCTCTGACAGTCTTACGGTTAACTCTGTTCCAATTTGGCCAAGTGCTCCGGTGATTAGGATTTTCTCTTTTGGTGTCTCCATTTTTAATTTTTATTGATGCGCAAATCTAATTAATTAAAATAAATTGCCTGAAAAATTTACTTTGAAGAGCACAATTTTTTTACTGCACTCAAAAATAATGTGGCAAAATAGTTTGCAGATTGTTGTATTAGCTTAATTTTATATTTCTAATGCCTTACAATTTCAGTTCCAAATCATAATGCAACATCCCATGAAGAAAAGTCCAATTATCAGCGTGAATGAACTTCAGCAAATCCAAGATGACCCAAATCTCAGAATTTTTGATGTCAGATCCGGGCCTGATGCAAAACAACAATATCAGAATAAACATCTTAAAAATGCAGTCTTTGTGGATCTCAATAATGATCTGGCTACAATTGATAATCCAAAAAATGGAGGGCGGCATCCACTTCCTGACTTTTCTGTTTTTATTAAAACCTTAGGTAAATTGGGGATTGACAGTGATTCTGAAGTGGTGATCTACGATGATAAAAATGGTGCAAATGCCGCAGCCAGATTCTGGTGGATGCTGAAAGCCGCTGGTCACAGGAACGTCCGTGTTCTGAATGGCGGTTTACAGTTTGCTGAAACTGGAGATTATCCTCTCAATTCCGGTGATTACAGCTATGCTGAAACAAATTATACATCGCAGTTTGAAGGCTGGCAGTTACCACAGGTTGATCTCGATAAAGTTAAAAGTGCGAGTGGAAATCCTGATTTTTTAATTGTGGATGTGCGGGAATCGCAAAGGTATCAAGGAATTACAGAACCTATCGATCTGGTAGCCGGTCATATTCCAAACGCTGAAAACTTCCCTTTTTCTGACAATCTGGATGAAAACGGGTTGTTTAAATCTCCAGAAATTTTAAATCAAAACTATAAAGAATTGTTTAAAAAGAAGAAGATGGAAAATGTTATTTTCCATTGTGGGAGCGGCGTGACGGCTTGTCATTCTCTTCTCGCCTTGGACTATGCAGGTTTTGAAATTCCTAAATTATACGTAGGAAGCTGGAGTGAGTGGAGCAGAAACCAATTATAAAAAGTTAACGATCAACCATCAACCATCAACCATTAATAATTAATTAAAAGCTGGCGCGGATCTGCATACTTCCAATGTGAATCGTTCTTTCGCCAGAATTCCGGCCTTCATAATTGACGTTGAGCTGGATAAAGGAATTGATCGATTGCTGGATGAATAATGACCAGACCTGATTTTTCCCCACTTTGAGACCTTCCAGCATTTGATTTCCGACGATGCTGAAATTGTTGCCCGTAAAATCGTTGTTGATAAAGGAGAAATTGGCTCGCACAGATGTTTTCAGCTTTTCCCACTGCAGCGTTCCCGAGATCTCGTAAGTTTTCAGAAGTTCCTCGCCGTCGGTTCTTTTCTTTTGACGGAGGGCTCCAAACAGCTCTGTCTGCAGGCTTTCCGATAGTTTATAAGTGGCTTTTGGCTTGGTTTCCCAATTTTGAAGCAGGTAATTTCTCGTGCTGTAGATCTGCGAACTGTTCGTAACATTGTGGGTAGAGTTTTCCCAGTCTGCACGGAAAGCTTTGGTGAAAGAATAGCCAATATTCAGGAAGTGGGATTGCTGCCCGTGTGCCTCATTACTGAAATTGGCGTTCACCAGATTGTCATTGTCTGTATATCTGTAGCTGCCGTTCCAGCCCGATTTGTCATTAGAATTGAATATCGCCGAAGCCAGGATATTCTGTGTTCTCAGCAGCTGATCGTTTTCTTTTTTGAATGGATTCCATACCAGAACCTGATCATTTTTAAGATAAGAATTCTGGGAAAGGAGAGACAGGTTGAAGTTCCAACGTTTCAGAAACTCATTTTGGGAACTGATGATCACGGAAGGATTTACAAACAATGCGAGCTGCAGTTTGTTCTTGTTGGATGCCAGATAATTTACGCTGTTGGTATAGATCCGGATATATTGCGCCAGATCTGCGTATTCTGCCGCCTCAAACTCATCCAATTGCTGTACGCCGTCACTGTTGTAATCTGTCCATTTGTAGACGCCCTGACCGTCTGTCACCTTGATGTACTGGAATTCCCGCTGCGCTTCCTGTCCGTTTCCAAGTTCATAGAAAAACTGAAGGCGCATTCCGTTTTTGAAAAGCTGTTGGTTGTACAGAATATTGCCCACCACAAAGTCCTGATTCTGATCATTGGACAGCGCTTTGTTTTCGTAAAAAAACTTTCTGTAATGGAATAGTGTAGACAACTGCGTGGTTTCTGTTTTGATGATCTGGCTTTCTGCCATTACGCCAAGAATGTTGTTCATCTTCTGCAAACGGTTGTCCTGAACCGAGTCGTTGCTTCGGAAATAAAGTTTCGTCATCAATTTCGTTCTGGCAGAATCGGCAATTTTTTTCTGAATGAAGAGCTCTTTCCAGCTGTAACTGGTAAGATCGAGAGTTTGGGTGACATTGTATTTTTTCTCATTATGCTCCATAGATCCGCCCAGCATCCAGCTTCCTTTTTGGCCGGCCATTTCTGTCGAAATGCCGCCACGGATAAAGTTGGTGTTCAGATCCGTAGATTTGGTATCCAGGTAGGATATTGCTGCAAGATTGTTGAATTTTCCGGTTTTCCAAACTGCGTCGAGATCGTTTTTGATGCCTTTGTAACTGTCTGTTTCCTCGAGATAATTCAGTTTATAATTGATTTTCGAAGTTTTATTAAAATCATTAAGAAAAGAAAAGATAAAACGGTTCTGCGTGATCTGGTTGAACTCATTGGTAAGATTAAAATCTCTCCAGAAATCAACATTATTAATCCGATCCAGAATTTGGAAATTCTTCTGGATTACCTGATATTCTACCATAGGCGTTCCCGTCCAGGTATTTTTGCGGAAGGTTTTGTTAGCATAGATCCTTGCGGCGTAACCTATATTCTGGTCATTGTCTTTGGATGAAAATCCGTTGAGATCATAATTGCTTAATGAAACATCTGTCCCGATGACCCCTTCATTCAGCGCATATTCTACATTTGCAGAGTAGACCTGGGACTTTTCCGGAGCCGGCAGTTTCCGAACCGCCAGATAGTCGCCCAGTCCGCTTCCCATATACTGGAAAACCCGACCGTTGTTGGTGGTTTGTTGCAATTGATAATCGCCTTTTCCGGTACCAAAATAGGTGAATGAAACCTGATAAAGCACCTGTGTCTGATCTGTTGAAAATTCGTAGTAGAACGAATTGCCGGCGAAGATTTTTCTGTAAAGAATTTTGTTGACGTCATACTCCGTCTCTACGCCGGATTGCGAGTACATCAGATTGGGATTATTTCCTGCGTTGACCAGCATTTGCTGATCTTCCTCGCTCAGATTGAGAGAAAGTGGTGCATTTTTGTTGTCGTTTTCCATAAACCAGCTGAATCCTGCTTTCAGTTTTTCGCGCTGATGTTTTATATTTCCGGTGATCAGGAATCTCGTGTAATTTCTGTTGGTATAATTGTAAGAAACGTTGATGAAGTTCTGTTTATAAATAGGACGGAAACTGGTAAATGTGATCTCGCCGGTATTATAATTGATGACGTAGTCCTGATTCTCGCCGCGTTTCATCAAAATACCGTCGATAAAAACCTGCTCAGACCCGGAAATGATTGTAATGAATAGTTCGCCGTTTTTTCCGGTAAGCCTGTATGGTCCCTGATTGCCCTCAATCCCCTGAAAACGCATCCGGAAGAATTCACTTCTCGCAACGCCTCCGGAGACATCTACGGAAGTTTTGTTGCCGTTCTTTTCCCAAGCAGTAAGGAACTGTAAACCCATACTTCGCCTTTGATAGCGTCCAAAATAAGTGGTTTCATCATTCAGATCCAGATGTCCCGCGCGGATGATGCTGTGATTTTTGATATTCAGCTGGAGGTAGATTTTGTCGAATTCCTGCAAAGTCTGTGTGTAGCCGTCAGCCTGAACGGGAAGATTGTGATCGGAAATAGAAGCCAAAATAGAAACATCGGGACTCAGTTTTCCTGATATCTGCATATCCATAGAACTCTGGACAGAGGATCCCTGGTTGTTTCCAAAAGTAATTCCCCGGATGATGGAACCCTTGGAATTGAGTTCGCCAAGGATTCTTTTCTTATCATTTTTTACCAGCACTTCTTCATCATAAATCACTTTATTCTGCTTTTTGATAAAGTCGAGCGTGTCTTTGGTGAAAAAATCCCTGTTGATTTTTGCGGCCAGAATACTGTCTTTTTTTAGGGTGTCCTGTTGAATATTTGGGTTTTTCCAGCTGAAAATCTGTGCGTTAACCGGGGTCAGCGCAAAGAAAATCAATGTTAACAGAAAAATTTTACTTATCTTCGGCACCCTTTTGTAATGATGTGTAAAAGTACTAATAATAGGCTTTGGTACGAATTAACAATTATTTAAAACGGGAAACGGTGTCTTAAAATTGTAGTTAACATTAAAATTTTATATTTGCCACAGACAAAATGAAAAAAAATTATTAACAATTTATATTTATATTATGACAAAATTCTATTCTTTATTGGCTGCTGTTGCTTTGACTGCAACTGTAAACGCACAAAGCACCTCAACTATTACAATCAATGTTGCTAACATTGGCGGTACTGCAGTTTTAGGAACTGGAAACTATGCGAGCGGAGCAGAAAGGACTTGGACAACAAATACGATTGATTTTGCTGGAAAAGCAATTACAGGAAACGCAGCGAATCAGCCTGCGAATCCTACCGCTGCAGGGACTTTGATCCAAAGCCAGGCTAACAATGGGGTGATCTATAACACGACTGCGTTGCCAGGGAAACTGGTAAGCGTTACCATCAACTCTGCAGGTACACCAAGAGAATCTTCACTTTTCGGAGGAAACGCAAGATTGGTAAACAGTACTACCGGCGTTTATGATGTTACCGGAGGAACTCAGGTTGGTGCAGCTTCTACCACAGGTTGGTCTGCAGATTTGACAGGATCAGATTACAGATTTTTTGCAGTGAAAAGAGGTGCAAGCGCAGGATATATCAGCTCTATCGTCATCGTATATGAAAATCCTACAATGGCTGTAGTTGATGCAGGAAAAGCTAAAGCTAATTTGGTAAAAAATACAATCGTTTCAAACGAATTGATTTTTGGAGCTACGGCGAAAGTATCTGTTGTAAATATGAACGGTCAGGTTGTAAAAACTGCTGAAGTATCTGACAACTCAAGACTAGATGTTTCTGCTTTGCCAAAAGGAGCTTACGTCGTTACAGGTGTTGTAAACGGACAGGCTGTTTCTCAGAAAATTATCAAAAAATAACTAAGATTATCTTAAATCTAAAAAATCCGCCACCAATCTTTATTTGTGGTGGATTTTTTTTATTGATAATGATTTAAAACACGCGTAATATACCGCAGAGATTATATGCTTATTTTTGCAGCATAAAATAAAAGTGGCTGGTTTTGGATGATTAACCTAAGCAAATGGTTAATTTGTAGAGTGCCAATGCTTCGGTTTTAATTATGTTTTTGATAATTTTGACACCGTTATGTACATCAAAATCCGCTAAATTGAGTGTTAATCACCGACTATTTTTTTAATTTAATAAAAAATAAAATATAATTTTCTGAAATCCATTTTTTTATTATCTTAGCATCCCTTAACAAAAAATAATATTTAAACAATTTTTAAACTTTCATAAAATGAAAAAAATCTTTACTATTTTAAGTATTGCAGCTGTATCTTTAGTATCAGCTCAAAATTTCACAGCAACTTATGATTTCACTGAAGCTCCAGCTCCAGATAATGGTGATCTAGTTGGAACAAACCTGACAATTTCTCCTTTTACAGCAAGCGGTCTTGACGCTACAACAACTGGAAACAGATTTGCATGGACAAACGGAACAATTACTACAGCTCCTGACTTTACAAAATATTTTGAAGTAACTTTGACCCCTTCAGCTGGTAACAAAATTTCTGTTGCGTCTATGACTTTCAGAACACAGAGATCAGGAACAGGACCAAGAAATTATATTGTTAGATCTAGCGCAGACAACTATGCTACAAATCTTACAGCTTCTATCAACCCTGCAAATGCAGAATTGGAAGTAGTTCCTACTAATGTATTTCATTGGGTTAATGACGGAATCACAATCGGTCAAAACGGAAGTACAGTTGTACCAAGTGGTGTAGCTGTAAACGGTCCAGTAACTTTCAGAATTTATTTCTACGCTGCTGAAGCTGTAACAGGAACTTTCAGTGTTGATGATGTTGTTATTTCTGGTTCCATTGCTCCTAATCTTGCTGTTGCAGATTATACAAAAGCAGCTTCTATGCTAGTGAAAAACACTGTGGTTGGAGAATCTATCGCTTTCGCTAAGACTGCTGATATCCAAATCATCAACGTTGCCGGACAAGTTGTAAAAGCTGCAAAAGTAACTGAAGGTTCTACACTTAACGTTTCTTCTCTTGCTAAAGGTGTTTACATCGTTACAGGAACTGTAAACGGAGAAAAAGTATCTCAAAAAGTGATCAAAAACTAAGAAAAACATTTTCTTAAAAATAGAAGGCTTCCCGATTTGGGAAGCCTTTTTTGGTATAAAAAGAATGACATTTAAAATACGCCTCGTCTCAGATTATTAATCAAAGCACCAAGATTCAGAACAAGCGTGTAACGAATTCTATAACCATAATCCTTGAAAGACGGCTCAAAACCAAGACTGGAAGCCACAGGGAAATAGACTTCCAGAAAATCCGGAATTACTTTTACCTTGATCCCGGAATCCCAGATAAACTTAGCCGCGTGGTTTTTATTTTTGTAAACACCGGCATCTGCATACAGATTGAACCATTTCCAAAGATGAGAATCTACGTTGACGCTCGTGATAAACTGATTCACAGAAGTGTTGAAAAGTGATTTGAAACCACCTTCAGCCAAGATAAACTGTTGCGAAAGAATCCCCGATGTTGCACTTTGACCAAGCAATCCATATGAAAATGAGTAGTTGGACACCCGCGAAATGCCATAGTTGAACAGGTTATTCTTGGTCTCATTCTTTACAAAATAACCCGCAAACCAACGGAAACTTACTTTCTTGTCCTTTGCAAATTCCCAACGGTAAAAGGCTTCTGCAGAGATTTTTTGGAAATCCTCCATCCACTGAACGTTTGTACCGATATATTTCTCGTGAATCATGCTGTTGTCCGAGTATGAGTAACCCAAATTCCAAAGGTTATATTTCTCATATTCATTATTAAGGATCCGGATTGGAGAG
The DNA here is from genome assembly GCA_037033105.1 of Bacteroidota bacterium. Lineage (GTDB taxonomy): Bacteria > Bacteroidota > Bacteroidia > Flavobacteriales > Weeksellaceae > Epilithonimonas. The sequence goes on along the minus strand of JAZBLF010000002.1, from coordinate 108,892 downwards.
AGCTCCCGCTCGTAGTAATTGTAGGAAAAGAACAAACTTCTTCCAATAGCACTTCTTGGGTTTTTATTGAAATTTAATGAAGTTGAAGCCCCAAATTTCTTATAAGCCAAATCATTGTCATAATGAAAATACGATCCCGAAACGCCAAAATTCCAGCTTCTGAAAAAACTGTCAGGTGGCAAAATCGAGTAGCCAACGCCGGCAGAACCAGTGAGTTTGCCCGTCCCGGAACTGTAATACGGCGTAACAGAATAGTCAAATTTCTGATCAAAAATACCTTGATTCTTAAAATTCATTCCAAAAAGAACCTTATCATAAGCATTAAATGTAAGTCTCGGTGTAATAAAGATCTCGTTGTATTCCGGATTCTGGATGTCTTTAATCAGTTTGAATCTGATCTTTTTCATATTAGAAAAAATACCTTTTGTGTAGAGGTAATTGTCCCGGAAATTACTTTCAGGAAAGATGTAATCATCATTGAGTACAATCTTTTCAACCTGGTCAGAAGGTACAGTAGCGGTGTCCTTCTTTTGCTCAGTCCCTGCTTTCCAGTAAGTGGTTTTTTCTCCCGATTTGTCTTCCGTTTCTATCTTCAGAGGAATGCTTACATCTGAATTTTCACGAATGCTGACGGTATAATTGTCGTCTTGTTTTTCAAATCTTTTAAGGTTAAAGTTGATCCTGTGTTTCTGAGCCATCATTTCTTTCAGAAAAGACGATTTGCCCTTAGAATAGTCATTCAGTTCCTTCAGAAAGTCAGCGCCGCCGATTTTCTTTGTGTAATTCTCCGCGAAATAAGTTCTCAGAAATTGATCAAATGAATCTGCTCCTTCATATTCTGAAAGATAATTCAGCAGACTTCCCGTTTCAAACTGGCTGATTGCCGTACTGTTGAAGTTGCTCAGCTGATAAAAAGGCGTCTCTATCTTCTGATCCAGATTTTGGGTGTAAATATAATGGTAAGCCAACCCGTAACGCTCATTCAGTTTCAGTTTGGAAGCGTGGAATATCTTCAGAGGTTTGATTCCGAAGAGGTTGGCATTGTCCGCAAGATTGCCGATCAATTTATGATTTGGATAATTTTTCTTTAAATATTGGATTTCAAGGTAAGATTTCAGACCATTTTTCAGCCAGTGGTCTTTGGTTTTGTTGGTAATGAAAAATTCGTCCATCACCTTTTTGGAAATCGTGCTGAAATAGTCCAGATCGGTCTTCTCGTAATCGGTAAACATCTGGAATTTGAATTTCCAGAATTTGATATCATCAATCCCGATAAACTCTTCCTTTTTCATATACTTTTCTGTGATGAAAAGTTTCCCGGGCAGATTTCCGGTTCTTTCTTTAATAAAAGACAATTGATTGGTAAGTACGGAACCTAATATTTGCCTCTGATATTCATTGGTTTGATAGCCGAGATCAACCTTTACATTTTGTCCAGCAATATCCAATGAAAACTCAGGGTAAAGCTCTTTTGAGATCTGGAACTCCGGATCGTTGGTAGATACACCCTGAAATTCAGATTCATTGATTTGATTAAGATTGGAATAAATCTTCCAATACTGCGGGAATTCAAAATTCACCCTCCAAAACGAGCCTGAATTCCCGGTTTCTTCCGTGTCACGATAAAAAGAATTGCTTTGAGATTCGTCTTCAAAAGTCTCCGGCACCAGGAAAAAATACTTTAGCAGAATATGATTGGTGTTGATGCCATAGCCAGTGAAACGCGCGTCCGGAAGCTTGATCTGGTAATCCAAATCTATGGTGATGCTTTCTCCTGGCTTCAGATCCTGCGACAGAGGAATGAAAATATTTTCCCGATTGGTGTTTAGGATTTCAGAATTAGTATTGTTGTGTGCGTAGCTGAGGCGTTCCAGTTGCCCTAGTTGATTATCTTTTGCAAAATAAAGATCGCTTTTCCGGTCTTCAATTTTTCTTTTAAGAAGCGGCGTTTTTCTCTTTTGATAAGCTGCAACCCAATTGAGAAGTTTGACCTGATTAATGGATTTCTGATGCGGATTATGATATATTAGAGTCTGCTTTACAGACAAAGACCGCTTGTCGTCATTCAGTTTTACATCCAGCCGAATGCTGTCTTGCTGAGCAATTGCCCAGAAATTAAAAGAAAACGAAACCAAGACACAAAAAAAACGCTTCATCAAGAACAATCAGTACTTACCAAAACTACTAATTTTTTCTGATGAAACGTTATATAAAAAATACTTTATACTGTTTACCTTTTACAAAGTACTTAAGTAAGCCGTCCAGCCTTCATTTTTGTAGCGTAAAGCTTCCTGTTCAGGTTCGTCGGCTTTGTAAATACCTCGTCCTACGATGATGAAATCGGTTCCGTAATTTCTGATGACATGTTCGGGAGAATTGTACTGCTGACCTTTGTCATCGCCGGTTTCGCCAAGGTTGACGCCTGGCGTGAAGAGTAAAAGTTCGTCCGAAATCTCATTTTGAGCAACACAGCCGATGATGTTGGGATGGCTTTTGATCACTTTCATGGCTTCTTCGCGGTAATGCGAATCTGTCAAAGTTCCCTGGGAAGACATCCCCAAAATCGCCACAACGCCAACATTCATAAAGCAATCCAGGCTTTTGCTGCCACCAATGACGTGTGAAGTAACCAGATCTGCCCAATTGGATATCTTGAAGGTTCCGTAAGAAAACTGTAATTCCTGCGTGCTGCCAATATCGGCAAATTTGCGGTCTTCCATCAGTAGGAAGTTGTGTTTTGTAGCCAGATCCTTTAATGGAAGGATGGTTTCATCAGCATCAAAATCATTCAGGATATCAATGTGAGTCTTCAACGCTACGATATGCGGACCTACGAAATCAGCGAATGCCAATAATTCTCTGGTGGTGATGAAATCTGCAGAAGCGATGAGATTCGACCTTTTTTCAATAGCAATTTCGAGGATTTTTTTGGCGAAAGAATTTTCAGCAATTTGCAGTTTTTGCTCGTAAGACAACCGCTTTTTTTCTTCAAAAACGACCTGATTTCCACTCACGAAATCTCTGATTCTCGCCACTTCATCTTCATCAATATAATTGACTTCTCGCAGAATCTCTACAACTTCAGTGATGTTGAACAGCGAATGGACTCTGTAGCCACTGGCTTCCAGCTTCTCTTTTCCGCCTTGTTGTCTATCCAAAACCACTACGATGTCCGCGACTTTGATGCCTTCATTTTCCACTTCCTCGATGGTTTCTAACAAGGATTTTCCGGAGGTGATGACGTCTTCAACTAACAAGCAGTTTTGGCCTTTTTCATAGATGCCTTCAATCAGTTTTTTAGTGCCATAAGCTTTGGCTTCTTTTCTTTTGATAATGAGTGGAATAAAACTTTCCAGAGACATTGCTGTTGCCATCGGAAGTGCCGCATAAGGAACGCCGCAGATGATATCGAAATTATCCAGCGGAAGCATTTCCAAAAGATAATTGGCGAGTTTTTTAAGGATCTTTGGATCGGAAGCTAGCGGACGAAGATCCACATAAAACGGACTTTCAATCCCGCTTTTCAGTGTGAAACGCCCAAATTTGATAATCCCCAGTTTGTAGCACTCGAGGAAGAATTCTTTTTTACTTTCCATTTACTTTTCTTAGATTTCTACAAATTTAAGGCGAATTTTCAGACTGAAAAAATGAGAAATAAGAAAGTTTTCGACAGCCTCAGACCGACAATGCTGAAAAAGTCTTCGACAGAGTTTATATTGAACGGAGTCGAAATGCTCATACTGACACTTTTATTCACATGCGATTGATATTAGATGTCACACTGAGCGGAGTCGAAGTGTTTTGTATTATTTATTCCTCCATCCACTTCGGATTTGTCACAAATATTTTTTCAGTGATTTTACAATTCTCAGAATGTGCGCCTTTCAGAAATCCAATGCTCATCAAAAACTCACCCACGATCTCGCCACCTGTAAATTTGAAAGTCTTTTTGAACAGTTTTACCCATTCTTCCTTAGTTTTCGGATGATGATGCTCCAGCCATTTTTCGAACGAGCCAAATTCGTGTTTGAGTTGTAGAATGGTTTTCGCATTTTCTATCGCTGCGTTTACTTTTAATTTATTTCTGATGATTCCTGCGTTGGACAACAATCTTTCACGGTCTTTTTCTGTGTAAGCCGCAATTTTCTCAATACTGAAATTACTGTAAGCTTTTCGGAAAGAATCTTCTTTTTTTAAAATCGTTTCCCAGCTGAGTCCGGCTTGGTTGATTTCCATAATCAGTCTTCCAAATAGTTCGTTATCATTATGAATGGGGAAACCGTAGTGGTTGTCGTGGTAATTTTTGTGCAGCGCTTTTCGCTCCTCGGGCTGCATGGTTTCTATGGCCTGGCAATATGACATTTTAGTAGATGTTAGAAGTTAGATTTTAGAAATTAGATTGAGAATCTATTGTGATTTTTCTAATATTTAAAAACAAAAATACAAACTAAATTGATGGATTTAATTTCCATTTTCTTAAAATCCTTATCTTCGTCCAAAGCTTTTTTAATAATGACAAAACAAATCTCTTTCTTCTTTACTCTTTGCTCTTTTTTCTTAATTAATGCTCAGATCGAAGAAAAAAAACTCGACGAACTGATTCAGAATTCACTTAAAACTTTCGATGTTCCCGGAATGTCCATTGGCATTGTAAAAGACGGAAAAGTGGTTTATGCTAAAGGTTTCGGCGTTCGCTCACTTAATAATAACAAGCCGATGGACGAGAATTCGTTGGTGGGAATTGCGTCTAACAGTAAGGGTTTTACCTGCACGGCTTTGGCGATTCTGGCAGATGAAGGCAAAATCAACTGGGACGATAAAGTTACCAAATATATCCCAGAATTTCAAATGGCAGATCCTTATGTCTCTCAAAATGTGACCATCAAGGATTTGATCACACACAGAGCCGGTCTTGGTTTGGGGCAAGGCGATTTGATGTTCTTTCCGGAAGGCGGAAATCTTACTGTAAATGAAATCGTTCACAATGTACGTTACTTGAAACCTGAAAATCCTTTCAGAACTACTTTGGACTATAATAATATAATGTTCATCGTTGCCGGCGAAGTGATTCACAGAGTTTCCGGTTTGCAATGGGCAGATTTTATCGAGCAGAGAATTATGAAACCTGTCGGAATGACGGCAAGTTTCGGAAGTTATAAAAAAGCGGTTGCTGCCAATTCTCAAAATATCATCGATGCACACGCACCAATTGACGGAAAGGCGATTGCCGTTCCTCACGACTGGAATGATACGGCAAATGCAGCTGGCGGAATTTTGAGTAATATTAAAGATATGACCACTTGGGCAGATTTCCTCTTGAATGGTTTTGTGACCAAAGACGGAAAACGTTTGGTTTCTGAGAAAAATGCGCACGAACTTTGGAGTCTTCAGATTCCGGACAAAGTGGGAATCACTTCTCCTTATGATACCCATTTTTATGGTTACGGTTTAGGTTGGTTTTTGAGCGATGTCAAAGGTCATTTGCAGGTTCAGCACAGCGGTGGATTGATAGGTACGGTGACGCATTTCACCCTGATTCCGGATATGAAATTAGGAATTGTGGTTTTGACCAATCAACAGTCCGGAGCCGCTTTTTCCACCATTACAAATTCTGTGAAAGATGCTTATCTGAAAATTGAAAACCGCGATTGGCTGAAAATCTATGGTGATAGAAATAAAAAGAATGAAGCATTTTTCGCCAAACAAAAGAAAGACGTTTACGACAAAGCTTCAAAGTTCAAATCTGATTTGAAAGACGACCAGTTCATTGGTTGGTACAAAGATGAATGGTTTGGGACTGTAGAGGTTTCCAAAATGGGGAAAGGCTACAGAATTATCAGTAAATCTTCTCCAAGATTGAAAGGCGATTTGATTCCATATTCTGCCAATTCTTTTGTAGTGAAATGGGACGACAGAAGTTACGACGCCGATGTTTTCTTTACTTTGAATTTTGACGAAAATGGAAAAGCTGTTTCAGCGAAAATGAAACCTATTTCTGATATTACGGATTTTAGTTTTGATTTTGAGGATTTGGATTTGAAGAAGGTTAATTAATGGAAAACCTACAAAATCATAAAACCGAAATCTCCGAAAAAGGATTTACGATCATCAACGATATTTTTTCTGAGAAAGAAATTAGTCAAATAATCGATGTCATTGATTCCATCGATACTTCAAAGGAAACTTTCAGGAAATCGGAAGATCTTTTTGCGATAAGACAATTCTTGAAAGAAGTTCCGGAAAGTCATCAGTTTATTTTTAACGATAACATCAGGAAAATCATTAATGAGATCTTTGGAAATAATTATTTCGTTGTGAAAAGCATCTATTTTGATAAACCTGAAAAATCAAATTGGTACGTTTCCTATCATCAGGATTTGACGATTTCGGTTGATAAAAAATTGGATTTAAAAGGTTTCGGGCCTTGGACGACCAAGCAGAATCAATTTGCCGTTCAGCCACCAATCGATTATTTGAAGAATATCTTTACAATTAGAATTCATTTGGATGACACCGATGAAAATAATGGCGCTTTAAAAGTAGTTCCAAGTTCTCATAGCAAAGAAATCTACAGACCAGAAACCATCGACTGGAATGTAGAAACTGAGGAAATCTGCTCCGTAAACAAAGGCGGAATTATGATAATGAAACCTTTGATTCTTCACGGCTCAAACAGAACCACCAATAATCAAAAACGCAGAGTCATCCACATCGAGTTTTCTGATATGGAATTGCCTGAGGAAATCAATTGGTCGGAAAGATTGAATTGAAATTTAATTATATAAACACGGTTTACAAAAACTGGATTTTATTTTGGTCTTTTACCAATATTTTGAGAAGCATTGAAAACTGCTTTTACTAGAATGAGTTTATTAGTTTCATCAATTTGATAAAAAATAATGTACGGATATTTTGAGAACGTTAGACCTCGAAAATCTTTGTAATAAATTTGGAAAAACGGATTTTGTACAATTTTTTTTAAAGTCAATTCATAATCTTCGACGAAATTCCGAGCTTCTTTTAACGAAGCTTCTTTTTTGTAATAAGCGACAGCTTTTCTTACATCGGCTTTTGCTACGAGGGAAATTTTGACATTATAAGCCATATTCTTTTTTCAATTCAGCTACAAAAGCATCATTGTCCTGATATTCTGAAATAGGCAAATCTTCTTGGGCATCCAGTATTTTCTTTTGTTCTTCGGAAAGTTCAAATATACTGGTTTCCTCAGCAATATTTGGGTATTGTTTTTTCAATTTTTCCCATTCCTTGATGGGGATGAAAACGCCCGTTGGTACGCCGTTGTTGTCTTCGATTACTTGTGCTTTCATTGTTCTGAATTTTCAGTGAATCATCTTCTATCAAAATTACAATTTTTATTAAATCAAAAAGCCTTTCAAAGTTTTAACTCGGAAAGGCTTTTGGTATGTTGAATTTAAGAGTTTAAATCTCTTTAAACTGCAGATTCTGCTCTTTAATTTGTTGAGCTTCCAATTCTTTATAGTAACCGGTTTCCAGTTTCTTATAAATGGATTCGAAAGCGGTCAATGTTTCGTTAATCTCAGCATCTGTGTGAGAAGCCGTTGGAATCAATCTTAATAAAATCATTCCTTTTGGAATCACCGGATAAGAAACAACTGATGTGAAAATGCCGTAATTTTCTCTAAGATCTCTCGCCAAAAGCATTGCTTCAACAGGATTTCCCTGGATGAAGACCGGCGTTACACAAGTGTTGGTGTCGCCAAGATTATAACCGATTTTCTTAAGTCCACCTTGTAGTTTTTCAACATTTTCCCAAAGTTTTGCTTTGATTTCCGGTCTTGTTCTCAGAAGTTCCAATCTCTTCAAACCTCCGATTACCATTGGCATGGTCAAAGACTTTGCAAAGATCTGAGATCTAAGATTGAATTTTAAATAACGGATAATTTCTTTGTTTCCTGCTAGGAAAGCGCCGAAACCAGCCATAGATTTTGCAAAAGTTGAGAAATAGACATCAATCTCATCCTGACAGCCTTGCTCTTCTCCGGCACCGGCGCCTGTTGCACCAAGTGTCCCGAATCCGTGCGCATCATCCACCAAAATTCTGAAACCATATTTTTCTTTAAGTGCAATGATCTCTTTCAATTTCCCTTGCTGACCTCTCATCCCGAAAACTCCTTCTGTAATTACAAGAATTCCGCCTCCGGTTTCTGCAGTTATTTTTTGAGCTCTCTGTAAGTTTTTTTCAAGGCTTGCGATATCGTTGTGTCTGTAAGTAAAACGTTTCCCGGAATGCAATCTTACGCCGTCCACGATACAAGCGTGAGAATCTACATCATAAACAATGACGTCATTTCTGGAAACCAAAGCATCGATGCAAGACACCATTCCCTGGTAACCGAAATTCAAAAGGTAAGCAGATTCTTTCTGAACAAATTCTGCCAGTTCTCTCTCCAATTGCAAATGCTGATCGGTCTCACCAGACATTGCTCTTGCGCCCATTGGATAAAACATTCCGTATTCTGCAGCTGCTTTTGCATCTGCTTCCAAAACTTCCGGATGGTTGCAAAGTCCCAAATAATCATTGGCGCTCCAAAAGATCACATCTTTCCCCTGAAACTTCATTCTCGGGCCAATCGGGCCTTCCAGTCGTGGGAAAATATAATAACCTTCTGCATAATCTGCAAATTGTCCCAAAGGACCCGGATTCTGTTTTATTCTTTCAAAAATGTCCATTTTTCTAACTGATATTTTATTGTCATCGGACTTAGCCGACGCTATTGAGTCTTTTATCTTTACTCTATTATCTTTATTCTACTTGATAATTTCTGTTTTGAAGATCTCATCGTAATTGTGGAAACAATTGTTGATAAAACCTTGCTCCTCCATCCACTTGTCGCTGTACACTTTGGTGATGTAGCGTGAGCCGTGATCCGGGAATATTAATACAATTAGATCATCACTTTTAAACTCGTGAGAATTGGCGTATTGGATCAAAGCCTGAGTGACTGCTCCAGTTGTATAACCGCCCATAATAGCTTCTTTTAAAGCAATCTCACGTGTTCTGTATGCAGACATTTCGTCATTCACTCTTACATATTCATCAATTTTATCGAAAAGAAGTGCGCCTGGAATCAAATTTTTCCCAAGACCTTCAATCTGATAAGGATGGATTTCTGTTTTATTGATTTTTCCTGTCTCGTAATATGTTTTCAGGATAGAACCGTCTGCATCTACACCGATGATTTTGATATCAGGATTCTGTTCTTTCAGATATTTTGCAGTCCCGGAAAGTGTTCCTCCGGTTCCTGTACAGGCGAAAAGATGGGTGATTTTTCCGTCGGTCTGATTCCAAAGTTCAGGACCGGTAGTCTGGTAATGCGCATCGATATTCAGCTCATTAAAATACTGATTGATATAAACCGAGTTCGGCGTTTCCTTTGCCACTCGCTTAGCTACTTCATAGTACGATCTGGGATCATCTGCCGGAACAGAAGCCGGACAAACGTAAACAGTTGCGCCAAGTGCTTTCAGATAAGCTATTTTTTCGGCTTTAGTTTTATCACTTACAGCAAGGATGCATTTGTAACCTTTTACGATACAGACCATTGCAATAGAAAATCCGGTGTTTCCGGACGTAGTCTCTACAATGACAGAATCAGGTTTCAAAAGACCCTTTTTTTCTGCATTTTCTATGATGTGAAGGGCAATTCTGTCTTTCGTAGAATGGCCGGGATTATAAGACTCCAACTTAGCGTATACTGTCGCAGGAATGTCCTTGGTAACGTGATTCAATTTGACCAACGGCGTGTTGCCAATCAAACCAAGAATATTATCGTATACATTCGTCATTTTATATCATTTTTCTCTCAAAAACTGTCTGCAAAAATAAAAAAAAAATTGCAATGTTTTTTACTTTTGATATACTAATATGATATAAGTCTGATATATTGCAACTTAATCCGCCACATCTCCGTTTTTTGTGTAAAAATCTAAACTTTAATTTTTGTTAAAAACACCGATAACTAAATCAAAAATGTTAATTTCGCCGATATTTCTTGTTATCATATGAAGAACTGGACTTTTAAACAGTGGAACACCATTCTCGGATGGGTTGTTTTCGCAATTGCATTCATCACTTATTTATCGACAATAGAACCCAATTTCAGTTTCTGGGACTGCGGAGAGTACATCTCTTCTGCTGTGAAGCTGGAGGTGACGCACGCGCCCGGAGCTGCACTTTTCCAATTGATAGGTGCCGTAGCTGCACTTTTCGCATTTGGTGACGGACAGAACTATTCTTTGGTCATCAATGCGATGTCTGCCTTGTGTAGTGCTTTTACTATCTTGTTTCTGTTTTGGACCATCACACATCTGGTGCGAAGATTACTCAATAAAGAATTCGAAAATATCACAGTCTCCGAAGAAATTGCCGCTTTGTTTTCAGGTGCTGTAGGTGCTTTGTGTTTCACATTCTCAGATTCATTCTGGTTTTCTGCAGTGGAAGGCGAGGTTTATGCAATGGCGAGTATGTTCATTGCGCTGATTGTGTGGCTGATTACCAAATGGGAAAACGAATATCTTGAGAAAGACAACGAACGTTGGATCATCCTTCTGTTCTTCATTATCGGACTTTCCGTTGGCGTTCACATGATGTGTATGCTGGCTCTGCCGGCGGTCTGCCTTATTTATTATACAAGAAATTATAAGTTCACCTGGAAATCATTTCTGATTGCCAATGCTGTGACTTTATTAATATTAGTCATTGTTTTCAAAATCATATTCCCGGTAATTATGACGCTGTTCGGGAAATCTGAGGTGTTCTTTGTGAATGGACTTGGTTTGCCATTCCATTCCGGGACCGTTTTTGCCTTCGTGATTTTGATTGTCCTTTGTTATCTACTAATTACTTATACAAGAAAAACAGGGAAATCTCTGTATCAGACGATCGCTTTATCAGTCGTTTATATGATGATCGGATTCTCTTGCTGGCTCGTGATCCCAATCCGTGCCAATGCCAATCCGCCGATGAACCTCAATGATCCGGATAATGCTTTGGGAATGCTGGATTATTACAACCGTGAGCAATACGGCGACTGGCCAACCATCTATGGTCAAAATTACACCGCATATCTGGATCCAAACGGCATCCAGAAAAATGAAGACGGCAGTTACAAAACTCAGAAAACAGGCGATACCTACGAGAAGGATGCGCAGACAGGACGCTACCGTCTGGTAGGAGAGAAGTTCAATTATGTCTTCAGCCCGGAACACGTGAGTTTATTTCCAAGAATGTTCAGTGAAGACAAATCGGTGATGCCAAATTATATTTCAATGTACGGCGCACCGGATTTTACGTTCAATTACGGGAATGAGCAGGTTGCAGAAAGTGCCGAAGCCAAACAGTTCTTTGATGAGCTCCGTCAGAAATTCGATAATGGTACCATCAAAATGGATGATTACCTGAAGGCTAAACAATTCGGATTAATCAATGTGCAGCGTCCGACTCTGGCTCAGAACCTTGATTATTTTATCACTTTCCAGAATTATTTCTATTTTGTAAGATACCTGCTTTGGAATTATTCCGGCCGCCAGAACGATGTGGAAGGTCATATGGAAAACACCAACGGTAACTTTATCACCGGGATTCCTTTTATTGATAATAATATGTGGGGCGATCAGGCAGAGATGCCGGCCAAGTTCCAGAATGAAAGTACGGTGAAGTTCTTTATGCTGCCGTTGATCCTTGGACTGATAGGCTTTTTCTTCCAGCTCAACAGAGATTTCGGAAGATTCTATGCGGTATTATCATTGTTCATCTTAACCAGTGTAATGATTGTCTTTTATACCGGAATGAAACCTTTTGAACCGCGGGAAAGAGATTACGCCATGGTCGGCTCCTTCTACGCTTTTGCCATTTGGATAGGTCTTGGCGTTGCCGCTATCTATTGGCTGCTCCTTAAAAAAGTACAGAAAAGAGGCGCTCAGATTTTAGTTGGTGTTCTGTTACTAGGGATTCCACTGATGATGGGTTTCCAGAACTATAATGTCCACGACAGAAGCGAGCGTTATGCAGCTTATGATTACGCTTATTCAAGTTTAAAATCGCTGCCGAAAAATGATATAATGTTCGTTTACGGCGACAACGATACCTATCCGGTTTGGGCCATTCAGGAGACTGAAGAGTTCCGTCCCGATGTGAAAGTGGTCAATTTCACTTTGCTTTCTACACCTTGGAATATAGATCAGGTGAAGAGAAGAACTTACAACGCAATGCCTGTTCCGTCTACTTTGACGCACGAGGATTACCGTGAAGGTGCCAATGATCAGGTTTATATGATGTCTAAAGACGACTGGAACAATATCTTTTCCAATCTAAAAGATCAGGGCGCGCCGGATACGCAGTTTGCAGCATTCAGAAAGTACCTTACACAGGATTCTATCACATTGAAAGAGGCTGTCAACTTCCTCAAGATGAAGTCGCCCGAAAAAGATGAGATTATAAAAATGATCTTCGGCGAGGAGCGTTTCGAGAAATTCAACTTCCTTCCTGTGACCAAGTTTGTGCTTCCTGTCAACGTAAATAATGCGATAAAAGCCGGAATTATAACGCCTGCAGAAGCGCAGAAAGCAGAAAAGCAAATCATCATCGATTACAAAGGCTCCAGTATGTTCAAAAATAATATGCTGATGATGGATATCCTTGCCAACTTCGACTGGAAGCGTCCTATCAATTTCTCAAGTGGCGGAATTTATGATGGCAGCAATTTATTTTTCCTTTCAAACTACCTTAAATTTGATGGTTTCAGCTACAGATTGGTTCCTATCAAAACAGAAGAATCGGTAGACGGCGAACTGGGAATGGTGAATGCCGACGAACTCTACAAAACCGTTAAAAACTACAGATGGGGGAATTTCAAAGATCTGAAAACGCACTTCGATGAAACCTGCACGCAGAATATCGTAGGCTACAGATCATCGGCAAGCCGTGCTGCAGAAGCACTGGTCTTGAAAGGCGAAAAGAAAAAAGCGATAGAAATTCTGGATCTTGCCAACCGCGAGATTCCGGTTTCCAAATACGATGATCCAAGATCTCTCAGCTCGATTGTCTACGCCTACATTGTGGCAGGGCAGGAGCAGAAAGGCCTCAAGCTGGCAGAAGATCTCAAAAAAGGCATCTTCCAGGAGTATGATTATTACACCAGACTGTCCCCTAAATTCCAGGTGTATGCAGGCCGTCAGATGAGAACCAAACCAATGGAATATTCCCTGGTGGTGGGCGCTGTATCGGATGCGTACGTCAAGATCGGGCAGAAGGACAAGGGCTATGCTTATCTGGTCAACTCCCTGAATGTTATCGATAAAAGATTCGATGTTTTCATTAAGGATCTACAGGAGATGGGCAAAGAGAAAGCCTTCAAAAAGTCGGAAGACGTGCAGAAAGTCACCACTTTCTATTCTTATCTCTTCGATATTATGAAAGATTATGACACGACCTATGAAGCCGAAAAGATGGATCAGATCACAAAAAAACTGATGAAGGTTACCCAATAGATAAATCAAACGTCCCGGTATTTCGGGACGTTTTTATTTTGTAGACTGACTTGGTTTTATCAGGAGCTTGATCCCGCTGTCCACTATATCTTTTTTGTCCCGAAGCGGGCTCATCAAAACAAATTCCCCAAAAGACAAAAAAGGATGCCGTTCCCATCGGGGCTATGAGTGATTCGTTATAATTGACAAAGAATTAAGAATTAAGAATTAAGAATTAATTTCGCTATAAACCATAAACTATAAACCAAAAACTACAATCAATGAACAATTTCTGCGCATTTCTCCGTGGTGTCAACGTCAAAGGAACCAATATGAAAATGGCTGAGGTCTGCCAGGTTTTTGAGGAAGCCGGAATGCAGAAGGTCTCGTCTGTATTGGCGAGCGGCAACATTCTGTTTCAGTCAGACAGAGATGCGGTGGCGATAAAGAAAATCCTTGAAGAAGCAATGTCTACTCATTTCAGCTATGAGGCATTTCTATTCATCAGGGACGAAAAGGAAATCAATTCGATTTTCAACAATGATCCTTTCCAGCCCATAGAAAACTTTCACAATTACATCTTTATCGGAACCGGAAAGGTAGAAGAACTATTGCTGGAAGAATTCGAAAAAGCTCATAAGGAAGAAGGCGAGCAGGGACAGATTATCGATAATGTTTTCTACTGGCAAGTGCCCAAAGGCCAGACCCTCAACTCAGCATTCGGCAAGATTCTCGGCAGGAAAAATCTCAAAGACCAGATGACAAGCCGCAACAGCAATACGTTTGAAAAGATCATCAGAAAATTCTCCTGAGATCAGCCGGGATCAGCTTTGCTGCCGGATTCCGAGTGCATTTTTATAAATGTCGATTTCCTTTCTGAGATCGGCAATTTGCTGTGTTTTTTCTTTCAGCTCCTTCACGATGTCGGCGTTCTGATTCAGCTCCATGCCGGCAGGATAGTGGTTGGCGATCTCCAGCAGAAAGTCGTGCTGCAATTCTATTCCCAAATCCCACAGGATCCCGAACTGCAGAGAAGAACGGCGGAGGTAGACGCTGACGCCGGTAGAGTTGATGCCCATCCGGCGGGATAGCTCTGCCGCCGAGATGCCTTTTGCCGCCATTGTTTTTCTTACAAGAGCGCCAATGTGAGGGTGCGGATGCACCTTGTTTTCCTGATACTTTCTAATAGTCATCTTTTGTGTTTTGTGATTACAAATATAAATTTTTAATGCAGATTTTATCATCCTCTAAACTATTTTAATGAATAAGTGAGATTCACAGTATTAATACAGATCTAATGATATCTTAAACCGGTCTATCTCGGTTTTAAATATCTATGACCCTCTTACAAAAGCGGGTGCGATAGGTTTTAAAATTATATTATCAGGTTTAAAACATAGTATGGCAGGTTTTAAGTAGGATCATACAGGTCTTAAACACACTCTTGCGTATTTAAGACAGCGATTTTGAGATTGTTGTTGTTGAAAATGACTGAGCATTACTTTCAGTTCTTTTCAGGGAATCAAAATTTCGTCTCACTGCAGAATTAATTATCTAATTTGAAAAATAGGCGCGACTAAGTTGTTTATAAGTTCCATAATTTAAATACTTTTGAGAAAAAACTACTATGAAACAATTTCTGATTTCTGTGATGATGATCTGTTTTACACAGATCTCTGCTCAAATGAAGATTCCGGCAGATCTTAATTTCACAACGCCTTTCTACAAGGCCGAAGACCAATACATCGTTTTCACGCCAAAACCGGAGGATAAAGATCTATCACTCGGCGTTCCCTATTTTGATCCGTCGGCAGGGTATAGCTACAGATATTTGGGAAATCTAAAGGTTGAAAACGATAAGTTGATCTATACACCAAGCGACATAAATTCTGCCATTACAGCAAGGTGGCAAAATCTGGAGCTGAAAGTGGCTGTACTTTCCGGCGAGCGGGTCAAAGCTTTAAATCTGCCATTATACCCGGAATTTCTGGCGGGATATCAGACAGATATGCTGGACAGGGATTTTCTGCTGGAGAAGCTGAGTGCCATGAACGGTGCAGGCTATTCCAATCTGGCACTCGCGGATCTCGAGAAATTAAGAAAGGAACATTACCAATCTGCTAAGGTTTATTTTGAACTCGCTTTTGCATATAATGCGCTGGGGCAATTTGCAAAAGCTGAAGAAGCGGTCAAAGAAGCCGAGCAGAATAACTTCCACGATGAGCTGATGATCAAAGAAATGCATTTTGCCCTGCTGCATCAGGATAAGTTGGTTGCAGCTGCGGATTATCTTGAAAAGAATTTCAAGAATTTCAAATCAAAACTTTATAAGAGTGAGGGAATTGTGAATCAGATTATCAGTTTTTATAATAACAAGGATGCTGAAAGTACTGAAAAGTGGATCAAAATCTACAAAAATGAAATAGGAGAAGACCAGTACAAATCCCGGGTAGAGGACATCGCAATCAAACTGAAAAAGGACAAAGCATAATTCTGACGTCATTCTCTGAGCGATTAAAACCTCATCCATAATTCCTTTCAAATCCGTACATTTGTACTTTGATTTTGGATTAAAAATAAGTCTTAAATCTAATTTTTTAACCTTTAACTTTCTACCAATAAATGATACAGTATCTAGATAATATCCATCACAAAGATTCCAAAAACTTCTTCCTGATCGCCGGACCCTGCGCAATTGAGGACGAAACAATGGCTTTGAAGATCGCAGAACACATCGTGAAGCTTTCTGATAAATACAATATTCCTTACATCTTCAAGGGTTCTTTCAGAAAAGCCAACAGAAGCCGCGTGGATTCCTTCACAGGCATCGGTGATGAAAAAGCGCTGAAAATCCTCAGAAAAGTAGGCGAGACCTTCGATGTTCCCATCACCACAGATATCCACGAAAACGGACACGCTGCTATGGCTGCAGAGTATGTGGATGTTTTGCAAATCCCTGCATTTCTGGTAAGACAGACAGATCTGCTGATTGCCGCAGCCGAAACAGGAAAAGCGGTGAGCCTGAAAAAAGGACAGTTCCTTTCTCCGGAAGCAATGAAATTTGCAGTGCAGAAAGTGAGAGATTCCGGAAATGATAAAACGGCCATTATAGAAAGAGGCAACTCCTTCGGATACACAGATCTGGTGGTAGATTTCCGGGGAATTCCTACGATGAGACAATATTCTCCCGTGATTCTGGATGTGACGCATTCTCTGCAGCAGCCAAATCAGAATTCCGGTGTTACCGGCGGCCGTCCCGAGCTGATAGAAACAATTGCCAAGGCGGGAATTGCTGTGGGCGCAGACGGCCTCTTCATAGAGACGCATCCAGACCCTTCTGTGGCGAAATCTGACGGTGCCAATATGCTGAAACTGGATCTTCTGGATGATCTTCTGGGAAAACTGACAAGAGTAAGAGAAGCAATATTATAGAAATAAGAGTCCGGTGATGCCGGACTTTTTTATAGAATTGATAAACATAGGAAGGAAATTAAAGCAAACAAATTATATTTCTGCATAACATTTATAAATAGTATTCCGTTTTTTAGATTAATTGCTATTTTTGCCATTCCAGATTTGTTTAAAATATAACCGACAATAAAAAAACCACAACATTGAAAAACTATATTCTCGTCATTCTTTTGTTCCTGCCCCTGGCGGCATTTTCCCAAGTCAATCTAAAAGTGCTGGACGAAGAAGGGAAACCGGTTTCCGAAGCAGAAGTCCTTTATAACAATCAAAACTATCAGACCGATAAGAATGGCTATATCAAAGTACCCATCTCGGAATCTGAACAGACGCTGACTGTACGCAAAGAAAACTTTAAAGGCTTTTCTAAAGTCATTAAAACATCTCCGAAAACCCAGAATCTGAATGTTCTGTTTTTACCGGCTATCAAAGAGAATGAAATTCAGGAAGTTGTTTTTCAGAAGACAGCTAAGAACAGGACCAACGATATTACCTCTATAGAAATCTCTGCGGCAGAGGCCAAAAATGTGATCTCGCTTTCCGGCGGTCCCGAAACATTGCTGAAAACTTTGCCATCTGTCAATTCCAATGCAGAGCTCAGTTCACAATATATGGTGAGAGGCGGGAGTTATGATGAGAATCTTATTTATATCAATGATATTGAACTTTACAGGCCGTTTCTGATCAGAAATTCGCTGCAGGAAGGGATGAGTATTGTCAATCCCGATATGGTGTCATCGATCAACTTTTCTGCCGGAGGTTTTGAGCCGAGATATGGTGATAAGATGTCCTCCGCACTCAACATTTATTACAGACAGCCGACCAAGTTTGAAGTGTCGGGAGAAGCCAGCCTTATTGGCGGAAGACTTACCACAGGCTTTGCTTCCAAGGATAAAAAATTCACAGGGCTGGTTTCCGGCCGTTACAGAAATACAAATCTGGTTTTGAATACCCTCAATGAAGATACCGATTTCAATCCGCAGTATATGGATTTGCAGACTTATCTTAATTATCAGTTCAGTGAAAAATGGTCTCTGTCATTCTTAGGCTATTATGCTAAGAACGATTATAAGATGGTTCCTAAAGAGAAAGAGGTGGACTTCGGAAGTGTGCTTCAGCCTCTCAGACTGACGGTTTTCTACAACGGACAGGAGGATGACCAGTACAAAAATATGATGGGCACGGTAAGTGTGAACTTCAAACCCAGCAAAAAGTGGCAGTTTTCTTTGGATAATTTTGCTTATCAGAACAGAGAAAGAGAGTATTACTCTATTGCATCCGGCTATATTCTGGAAGCTTTTGACGAGGAAGGAAATCCTGTTGCAGGCTACGACGCCGGCGGACAGATAGATCATGCCAGAAACGACCTGTTAGTAAGAGTCGCAGGTTCGCAGTTCAGAACCAAATTTTCACCGGATGTGAATACCGATTTGGAAATGGGTGTCAAATATGAGAGAGAAAGCATCAAAGATTATACAAATGAGTGGCAGTTTGTAGATTCTATCGGGTACAGCAATCCAAGAGATTTTGTGCTCCCGGGAAATCTGGATACTTCCGGCCTCAATCTTAATTATAATATTGCAGGAAGGAACAACATTAATCCAACCAGAATTTCTGCTTATGCACAGTTTTCCAAAAAATTCTATTGGGGCAGCAACAGGATTTTTGTAAATGGTGGTGCAAGGGTGCAGAACTGGAGCTTCAACAAACAGACTTTGTTCAGCCCGAGAGCGCAGTTTGCCATCAAACCGAACTGGGATATGGATATGCTATTCCGCGTAGCTGGAGGTGTATATTACCAGGCGCCTTTTTACAAGGAAATCAAAGATCTCACCGGAGCATTCAATGCTGATATTACGGCGCAGAAATCTTACCAGATCATCCTTGCCAACGATTATGAATTCAAAATAAAGGAAAGAAACTTCAAACTGACGACTGAAGCTTACTATAAAAAAATGGAAAACCTCATTCCTTATTATCTGGATAATGTGAGGGTGAGATATTCCGGTAAAAATAACTCCGAAGGTTACGCTTACGGTCTGGATGCCAGATTGTTCGGACAGTTTGTGCCAGGGATTGATTCCTGGGTTTCCGCAAGTTATGCCAGAGTTTATGAAAATATAGAGGGAATGGGCTATATCCCGAGACCTACAGATCAGCGTTTCCGTTTCTCTATGTTTTATCAGGATTATATGCCGAAGTTTCCAAGTATGAGAGTAAACCTGACGCTGACATATGCCAGCGGACTGCCATCAGGAACGCCTGTTTTGTTTGATGCTGCAGGATTGCCGGATTATCTGGCGGCTTACCGTTATCAGAAAACTTTGCCAGCGTACAAAAGAGTCGATATTGGTTTGACGAAGGTTTTTATAGATCAAAAGGACAATAAAGCGAGTGGCAACTTCTGGGGCAAATTCAAAGAACTGACTTTGGGTGTTCAGATTTTTAATGCCTTTAATATCAATAATACCATTGCCAACCAGTGGATCAGCGATGTCAATTCTTCACCGCAATTATATTATCCTGTTCCTGTACGACTGACAGGCAGATTCTTCAATGTAAAATTGGAATTCAAATTGTAGTGACTTAGGCAAATAAAAAGTTATGAAACAGTCTCAAAATCTTTCAGAATTATCAAATGAAGAATTAATGAAGGCTCTGAAGCAGGCGAAAACGATGTACATTGCGTTTTTGGTGATTTTTTTCCTGCTGCTTGTGACCTGCCTGTACATCACGGCTACGAAAGGTTTCGGTGTTTTCACCGTCATTCCGATCGCGTTTATCCCGCTTGTGATTGCCAATATTTTCAGCTTCGGGAAAGTAAAAGAAGAGGCGAAAAGCCGGAATCTGTATTGATGTTTCCAACAAAAAGTAAAAGCTTCCAGTCTAGAATTGGAAGCTTTTTTTGTTTACATTCTCCAAAGACTCCATTCGGATTTTACAGCTGCAGGATTGATCGATTTCACCTTTTCATAGAATTCCAGAAAACCTTTGTTCCAGATCGTGTAATTATGCGCGAATTTGAAGGTGAGTTCTTTGTTTTCATGATTGATTTTGACCTGCCAGATGCTGCTGTTATTAATTCTCACATCGGTTCTGCTGATTTCTGTAATTTCTTCCAGAATGAATTTTGCTGTCTGACTGTTGGTATTTACAGCGTAGAAATGAGTATTGTCAAAGTAAAATTCATCATCGCTGAGCAGTTTTTTTTCCAATCCGAAAAGAAAAGGTTTTTTTGATATCTGAATCAAATTTCCACCGCCTGAATCAGTGTAGCTGAGGTGTTGGTCTTTCGGCTTGAAACCGGCAAAATATTTTTTATAAAGTTCACGCCCCAGGAGAAAGGAAAAAACAAGGCCCGAAATCAGAATTATTAGCAGAAACGCATCGCTTGCAGGATCTACTGTTAATGTAGTTGTAACTATGATTATGACATAGCAGATGCTGATCAGCAGTACTCTTTTTAGCATATTTTTGTATTCATTTTGATTAAAACCATATTTTTACTCTAACGGAAACTCTTTCTCCTGTATCGATTCCAGTTTTCCGCTTATGTTTTTGAAGATTTCGTTGTCCCATCCGTTCGTAACGGTATAAGAAGTATTGCCGCTAACCACGGTTATCGTCCTGTCACTGCCATCGACCGGAAGTCTGCTTTTTCCGCTTTTGATCTTGAAAAAATCTGCAATTTGCTCCGCTTTAATCAAGTTTTCCAGATCATACGACTGATTGATTTTTGCTACATGCTTTTCCTCTCCGGGATTTGCTCTCGATCCGAAATCGTAATAAATAGAATCTTTGGTAATCTTCATCAAACGGTGCTTGCCTTGCCAGCTGCCGTAACTTCCTATTGAAATAGATATTACTGGATAGTTATCTATTATGTTAATAGAATCCTTATTACTTTTAGTATGGTTGCTGAGTGTTTTCTGCTTCGTGGTACTTTCGGAACAGGTGATCATCAGGAAAGCAAAGATAATGGCTGTAGATTTCATAGGCTTTATTAAAGAATCACTTCGCCAGTTGCCAGTTCATTAATCAAGATAATCAGCTGAGGAACATATTCTGAGGAGTGGGAAGGAACGATATGCGTTTTTCCTCCAGCTAAAATCACATCATTTTTGTCGCCCACTACAGCTGGATTTTCGGCGATTTCCTGCCAACTGCTGGTGAAACTCTCCTCCATCAAATCTCTGCTTGTAATTCCCTTTCCTGAAATTACCAATCCGTAAACACCGCCAAAAAGTGGCTTGTCAACAATTCCGAATCTGATGTCTGCCACTTTATATTTCTCCTCAAATTTTCTCAGCTTTTTCTCATCCTGACTGTACGTTTTCAGTGTAGATTGCAGACCCAGTTCAGTTATTCTTTCACTAATGTTTCTGGATTTTAAAATTTCTTCCGGAAGAATATTCAGCTGCTGCAGATTTGGAATGACAATTTGTAGAACATTCTGTAATGCCGTTCGCATCGCTGCCAGCTGCTCTTCCGGAATAGTGAGAATATTCTTTGTGATGAATTGCTCCCAGAGATGTGCTACTGTTTCAGATGCACTTATTTTGGTGGTGAACGGCAATATATCGGCCGCTTTTGCAGTTCCGATAACCGAATAATCTGTTTGTGTCAGCGTTCTGAAGTTGGTAATGAGAAAACCTACACTGTCTCTTTTTCCTGTCAAAATTGTTTGCGCGTGAACACCTATATATGCTAGAATATGCTCATCTGACAACTCACTGGATGGTTCTAATATTTGCCTATTTGCCATTTCCAGTATCTCAGTATTGTCGCTCCAGACCGGATGTGCTTCGGTCTCCACAAACAGAATCTCCTGGACAGGTAAATCGATATTTTCTAAATAACCGACTAATTCTTTGCGTAAGTTTTCCATAGTTTTTATAATAACTTGATTAAATCTCCTCCCAGCCGGTGCTTTGCGAGTCATATTTTGCAAACTCTTCCGTATCTGTAAATTCCGATGCTGTCATCCCAGCCTCAAAGATGCTTTCTGCACCAAAACCGGCACTGAAATACAGACCTCTATCTGTCAGAAGTACAGTGATGGTATAGTCGGGATGGGTGAAATGGCCTTCTTTATCCTCGTTTTGATGCAGAACGTAGCCATATTTCTGAAGCCTTTCTTTTAGATAATCGAATTGCTGTTCTGTAAACGGAACCAGATTTTCTTCGTGGTCAAAAAAATCGGCATCATTGCTTTGCTGCTCACTGATTTTGGTTTCTACTCTGTATAGTTGGACGTCGTAACTCATTCTGATAGTTTTAAAAAGGTGATTTTTCAGCTTCCACAAATGATATAGCACAAAGGCAGACTATCTACAATTTGTGGACTTTCATCTGTGCCTTCAAAAAATACGTGATCGCCATGATCTTTATTAGCCAGCTGGTTGTGCGTTTTGAAGAGAAACTCCAGAGCTGTGAAATTTTCGCCGTTATCTGCGTGCAGATGTGCGGCAATCTCTACCTGAAACATCCCTTCATCACTGTTGTCTTCATCAAAAGCATCTTCCTCATCCAAAAGAGTTTCATTGTTCAGTAACTGCTCAGAACCTGTGATCCAGGCTTCGTATTGTATTTGCAATTCCGGAAAATCAAATGCCGTTTCATTCGGCTTCCATTTTTCGTCTTTCTGGAAAATTGCAATCTGGTAATCTGTGATGGCCTTACTGAATTCTTCCTTGCTGGTGTAACTTTTCGAGGAGAAACTCCAGGCGATGTCATTTAGCGTCATTTGATTTCTTTTTGGTTATCTGAAAGTTATTTCCATTTTTCATACCATTTCTTCTCATCCGGTGTTAACAAATTAAAATCTGCAGTATATTGAGGATTTGGAATATACCAGTCGATATTTTCAAAATAGGATTTGAGTTCGGGATTCTGAAAGATATAACCTCGGCGTGCAAACGGAAGATTTTTCAGGAGTTTGCGCTGGAATTCGCTCTTGGGCTGGGCAATATGGCCAGTCTGGTAAACGGATTGAGGCAGGTAGCTGAGATCCTCGTAACCTAAAATATTCTGGGCATAAACAAAGAGATCCGCATCTGGTATGAAGTTCATTTTTTTAAAGATCACTTTTCCTTTCTGAATGTGAAATTTCAGCGCATCTCTTTCTACAAAAGCATTTGGCGTTACCTTTACATCTTCGGTTTTTCCAACACCTTCAATTTTCCAGTCCTCGGCATTTTTAAAAAAAGTTTTATCAATGGAAAACGTCTCAAAGTCGCCGTTGTCTATGATTAAGGTAAAGTCATTAATCTGATGGTTTCCCCAGCGTTTGGCGGCACTTAACACGTATTCGAAATCGTAGTTATAGTCTATAGAGCCGGAAACATCGTATTTATAGGTATGTTTGATGATATTAAGTCCCTTTTTGAAATGGGCCGGAAAATGATAAACGTAGAAAAAATCAACCGTATTTCCGCTAATGTTTCCCTGAAATGTCTTCAGATCAATTTGCTTAATTTTCCCGGCATTATTGTAAAGGCTGTCACTCACGTAGGCTACATTGTATTTCAATTTTTGACTGTTAAGTTCCACTGTGAAATCCCGCATATAAGGATGCTGTCCGTTCTTGGGAGCGCCGTCTACATCGCCTTCCGGAGAGAAAGCTTCGAAACCGACGGTAATATTTTTGGCTTCTTTTGGATTGAAGAATTCATAGTAAACCGTAACTTCAATATATTGATTGTTTACTTTTTTCAAAGTGAGAATCTCTTTCCGGACAGCGATGTCCGTCTCAGAAATGGGAATCAGCTGGTTTCCCCTGGCGAAAAAGGCGCCGTCGTTTGCAAGAGTCATAGTACTTGTGATCATCAGTAAAAATAAAATTGCCAGACTTTTCATTATTAAATTTTTTTGGTCTTAATTAGAATACAGCTATAACTATTCTTGTATTTTCCTTTCAAATTCAGAAGTGAAAACGCCGTTCTGTACTTCATGACTGTATTTTTGCACCCAATCTTTATAATAATAGTCTGCGTTGAGAATCTTATTCTTAAGACTGAATTTTGCAAAGGCTTTCCCGATTACAGGAACATTTTTGAGGCCAAATTTTTTGTCTGTGCCATTATCAAATTTACAGTCCATGTCTCTTGCCCAGATCATTTCAAATTCTGTTTCGCTGATTTTCCTGATAGGATAGGCGTACATGCACTGTCCGTGATACTCAAAGTTGAGAAAAGTGTCGCCAACGGTGATCACGACTATTCCGTTTTGCCAGGATCCGGTAAAATCATCGTCTTTCTGAAAGGTGCCAACATAACTATTGTAATCAAAACCTTCCATTGTTGCGATTTTCCAACTGTTATCTTCTTTTACAGCCGTGATATGATAGACCAGCCCATCGCCCCAACTCCAATTGTATGAGGCATTATGACCTTCAATGGAAAGATTCATAATCCAGATTTTGTTTAAGAATCCATCAGGAACGTCTTGGCAGTTGCACCACGGATTGGCGTCGTTCCCATACGGAGGCAATTCTCCGACATTATACACGATTGTTTTCTTTTGTAATGCCGCATCTATAGAATTGGCAATTCTGTTGTAATTGATGATGAATTGCTCGGAGAACAGCTTGCTTTCTTTCAGTTCCTGAATCCTGGACTGGTGTTTTTTAAAATCAATTCCTGAATAGACAGAATCTGTCATTTTATTTTGTAAAGTAGGAAAATCTTCAATTCTGGACTTGTTCTCTGTCCAGTCGTACAGAGTCTTTGTAAGCTTTAAAAGTGCTATACTGTCATTTGTGAAAGTGGTTTTCTCTGAATTATCATTCCGCTTATCGTTGACTATTTTGTTGTGCTTAGTTTCTTTTTCACAAGCAAAAAGCAAACTTGAAAATAGAAAAATGGGTAGAAAGTTTAATATTAGTTTTTTCATATGGTTTTAATTTTTTGTCTGTTTTAATTGTTTTTGAATCATCCCCCAGGCTTTTTCTTCATACTGAAAAGCAATTTCCTGTTCTGAAGTTATTTTACGGTGAGTCGTCAGTTGCAGACCCAGTGAAAGATCTATCGGAATTTGGAAATTGTTGGTAGAAACAACTATGAATGTATTGACTCGAATTCCTTTATTTAGAAAAGCAATATTTTTGTTTTCAGGTTCCAGCGTATGTTCAAAACTTACCGAAGTATTGCTGAACGAGGAATGACCAGATCCTCTTGTAGACATCTTGACCAAACTGATGGTTCGCACGTCTTTCCATTTCAAATGTCTGGTCCAGAAAATAGAGTAGGCGGAAATGCCACTGGAACTGATTTTGATCACTGGAAAAATTGTGCATGTCAGAAGCCAGATCACAATCAACAAAAATCCCGTGTAGATTATCATTCCATTCCAGTGAATATTAATGAAATCAATTACTCCGAGTTGCAACAATTGATAAAGGCCAATAATGAGCCACAGCGAAGCAACAAGAGATGAGAAAATAGCCAGAAAACTGAGAAACCATATCTTGGAAAATATTCTGAAGATTGTTTGCATGGCTTCGTACCTTTATGGAATCGTAGAGGTAATAGTTCGGGAAAATAAACGATTGTTCCGGATACAGAAGACAATATTATAACTGTCTGCGCCGTCTCCGGCATCAAAAACAATGTACACTTCATTTCCGCTTCCCTGGAAAATCCTCGTGTTTACGGCTTGTGCCGTCAGCAGATTCCGGAAGCTGGTTTTTGGGACGGTATAATTGCTGTTTTTTGATTTGATAACGATGCTTTTGATTTCCGTGCTTTCTCCGCCATTGTACGCCATTGCTTTCTCACCATCGATCAAGTAAAATCCTTTGTCAGATTGTGTTATTTTATGGTTAGCTTGGACAAAAGCTTGTGATTCAATAATAATTTTAGTGTCTTTGTTGTGATGGATGACTTTGTGCAGATTCACTTCAGTCTTTTCAAATTCAGGTAGGTTTTCCAGTTCTTTCAGTCTGCTTTTGTGAAGATAACCCGTTTTTTCTTCGCCTTCAAATCTTAGGAAGTCCTTATTTTTATTGAAGCTGACCGGAAATTTGACAGCAATCCAATCCTTCGATTTATTTTTTTCATCTTGCATATAACTGTCGATCGCAAAAACCTGTCCTTCTATGATTTTACCAATGATTTTGGAATTTTGATTTGGTTTTTCGCGCACATTGCTGTACCCATCTTTATCACTAATAATTGATAGTTGAGCCTGGCAGATTTCGAAAAAAAATAGAGAAATCAGGAATAATATCTTCATTATTAAATCTAAGCATTTTTGAGATCACAATTTTGTTTTTTACTATAATTTCACCATCGACTTTAGAGAGGCTTCAATTTGAAGAAAGTATTTTCGACAACTCTTGGATCAATAACAAGATATGTTCCACTCAGGAATGATTTTCAGAATGTTATGAGAAATGTAGAGTGTAAATTGAGTTGTTTAATACAAACTTCTAAAAGTAAGATCTGATAAACCGCAGTTTATGCGTGTGCTTATTCTGGTCTTTGTTGAAGATGCCGGAAGAGTCCAGACTGTCAATCCTCACTTTTCCGTGTGCGTGAATGATTTTTTGATCTGCCAAAATAAATCCGACGTGAATGATTCGCCCTTCTGAGTTTTCAAAAAATGCAAGATCGCCGGGTTTTGCTTCTTCTATGAAAGTCAGGACTTCGCCTTTTTCGGCCTGCTGATAAGTATCTCTGGGAATCCTGATGCCGTGGATTTTGTAAATGATCTGCGTAAAACCGCTGCAGTCAATCCCGAAAAAGCTTTTTCCACCCCACAAATACGGCACGTTGAGGAATTCTTTGGCACAGTTGACGATGCTTTCGCTCAGATCGTTACCGCGAGTTGGTGAGCTGGTTTCGAAAGTGACTTCTGATCCCATAGACAGCAGCATTTTCCCACTTTCCGTCATTGTAGACTGGAAGGTCTCTTTGATAAGATTGGTCTTTCTGGAGGCCAGATATTCGTCGGAAACGGGCGTGATCTGTTTCGTATCCATCCAGGCCTCGTAATTGTCATAATGCGTCCGGATTCTTGTCCAGTTGTTGGAGACGTCAATAATGTCGGCAGATTCGCCGTATAAAAGCTGTGTTACGATTTCACTTTTATCGGAGCAGTCAGCTCTCAGCGGAGCGATGGAAACATTACAGATGCCTTTGTTCATAGTTTATTGAGGGAATTAAAGATTAAGAAAATTAAGAAATTAAAATGAATCCAAAGAATTTCTAAATAACTAAATCTCTGGATTTTTTATTTTTTTCTTATCAGGTGCAGTCCGTCCCGCAAAGGTAGGATTAGATTTTCAAAATCGGGATCTTCTGCTACGATTTTGTTGACCAGTTTTATCTGCTCGGTCTGTTTGTCTTTTGGATTATTTTCCAGGACTTTTCCGTACCATAAAACGTTGTCTATCAGTATTATGCTTCCGGATCTCAGGTTTGGTTTGATGAGCTTCAGATAGTCGAGATAACTTTCTTTGTCGGCATCTATGAAAATGAGATCCCAGGTTTTATCCAGTTTTTTGATTTCTTCTTTTGCGTCGCCGATGATGAATTCTATCTGGTTTTTGTAATCGCTTTCGGCAAAATATTTCTTTGGAATGTACGCCAATTCTTCATTCTTATCTATGGTATAAATTTTCCCCTCTTTTGGCAAACCTTCCGCAATACTGAGTGCGGCATAACCTGTAAATGTACCGATCTCCAGAACATTTTTTGGTTGGATGATGTGTGACAGAATACTTAGCAGCCTGCCCTGCAGATAGCCGGAAATCATATGAGGCTGCGTCGTTTTCTGATAAGTTTCTTTTCTGAGTTTTTTGAGGATTGCAGGCTCCTGAGACGCATTGTCTTCCAGGTAGCGGTCCATCTCTTTGTCTAATTCTTCGAAATAACTCATTTGGAGTTCGGCGTTTTTGATTTAATGTTCAAAGTTAATGTAATTTGAAATGATAGACCAAACGTGATCGAAGGCTTGAATCTGCAGCCCGACTTGAACGGAGCTCTTTTTTCCATTGCGGATGACGGAAATTTCAACTGACGGAAAAACATCTTTCGCAATGGCAAAAAAGCGGGAGTGGAAGGCGGAAAAGCTGCCCAAAATATAGGTACAAAAAAAACCTTGCCATTTCTGACAAGGTGTAATTTTAAATTCTGAATGAATCAAAGATCATTCATCGTTTATCATTTATTTCTTAACCGGTGCAATGTCCATCAATTTCATGAATTCGTCCAGTTTTGGCATAATGATGATCTCGGTTCTACGGTTTTCACCACGTCCGGAAACTGATGCATTGGTCGTTTTCGGATTGTATTCGGATCTACCACCAGCGGTGATTCTGTTAGGATTTACCCCAAACTGAGTCTGCAATACTTTCGCAACTGCAGTCGCTCTGAGGGCGGAAAGATCCCAGTTGTCTCTTGGTGCATTGGCACTGTTGAGCGGTGTATTATCAGTATTACCTTCGATCAGTACGCTGTACGTATCATAATCGTTGATCACTTTTGCAACCTTAGCTAGAACATCTGCTGCTGCCGGCTGAATTTCGTATTTGCCAACCTGGTAAAGCATTTTGTCTGATAATGAGATGAGTACAACACCTTTCAGAACTTTCACGTCTACGTCCTGATCTGCAATATTGTCTAGAGAACGTTTCAGTTTGTTGGATAGTGCCATATTCAAACTGTCGTTTCTGGATTTTCCGGAGATCAGCTGTTTGATGTAAGCATTGGAAGCGTTGATCTCGCCTACCAGTTTATCAATATTCATAGAACCTTTTCCTGCATTGGCAAGACAAGCGTCCAGACTGGATTTCAGTGCACTGTTTTGTCCCACTAATAAATCGTTTTGACCTTTCAGAGAAGAGTTTTCTCCTTTCAGATCCTGGATCTGGCGCATTCTGTCGCCTGCATCTTCAATACACTGTTTGTAGTTAAGATTGAGGGCGTCGAATTGTTTTTTGCTGACACAAGAGGTAAGGGAAAGTCCCACTACGGCAATTGTCAGAAGCTTAAATAATCGCATATGTTTAAAAATTTATTTGTTTTAAATTGTGGCTCTGCGTGGTAATTTTAACATTTCAAAAGTAAGGATTAATAAACGTATATTTGTGTCTATAACTTAATATTTCGTTATAAAATTGTGTTAAGTATCTTAAAATTTCAAAACGTTCTTGAGCAATTACAAGCTCAGTCACAACAAAAAACATACCTTTTAGCAGTGAGTGGAGGTGTGGATTCTATGGTTTTGGCCGCATTATTCCAACTTTCCGGTCTCAGATTTCACGTGGCGCATCTCAACTATCATCTGCGTCGTGACGACTCTGACCGCGATCAGCAGCTGGTTTCCGACTTTTGCGCCCACCATCAGATTCCGTTTCATTTGTACGAAGTTTCTGAGATAGATGAAAAACCGCAAAATTCTGTTCAGAACTGGGCCAGAGAACTGCGCTACCGTTTTTTCCGAAACATCCAAAAGCAGGAAAATCTCGAATATCTAGTGACCGCACATCATTTGAACGATCAGTTGGAAACCTTTATGATTAATCTTTCCAAAGCTTCCGGCATCAGAGGTTTGAGCGGAATACCCATTAATGAAAATAATATTATCCGTCCACTTCTTACTATTTCTAAGGACCAAATTTATAAGTTCGCCAAAGAAAATCAGGTTGAATACCGGGAAGATGTTTCGAATCAGAAAACCGATTATCTGAGGAATAAAATCCGGCACAACGTGGTTCCGGAACTCGAGAAAATTAATGATAACTTCCTTCAGAACTTTGCAAAAAGTATGGAAATCCTCAATCAAACTAAAAATGTTCTCAATGATTTGATTAATGAAAAAATCAACCGTTTTAAATCTGATTTTGAAACCGGGCAAACAATTATCAATAAGCAGGAATTTTCACAAGAATCCGCTTTGGTTCGTTTCGAAATTTTGAAATATTTTGGCTTTAATGATGAAAAGGAAATGGAGAAAATATTTACTGCTCAAACCGGAAGTTTATTCTATAGTTATGATTATCAATTGGTTGTTAATAGGAATGAATTAATTATCTGTAAGAAGTCAGAAGTTATAAATAGCAATTTCGAAGAAATAGAACTTGAGATTACGGGTAATGAAATTTTGATTCCAGAAAATATAAAAAACGAAATCAGAGAATTTGGAAACTGCCACTGGAAAATTGATCAAAATAAAATAAAGCTGCCGTTGAAATTGAGAAAAAAACTGGAAGGCGATATTTTTTTTCCTATCGGGATGATTGGCAAAAAGAAGGTCTCCAAGTTTTTTAAGGATGAAAAATTGTCTATTTTAGCCAAGCAAAAAATCTGGCTTTTGTGTGATGCTAACGATCAGATTATCGGAGTTTTACCTTTTAGGCAAGATGGGAGGTTTGCAGCTGAGGTGGTTGAAAAGACATTATTTCTGCTGATATGAAAAAATTTAACCACATAGAAACATAGAAAGCGTTGAGTTTTTAAACGTGAAAATTAAAGTTGACATAGATGATGACGCAAAAACAAATTACCGAATTAACCTACAAAATTTTGGGAGCTTGCATTGAAGTTCATAAAATTTTAGGTGCCGGCCTTTTGGAAAGTGTTTATCATAGAGCTTTGCAGGAAGAATTTAGAATTCAACAAATAAATTTTAAGTCAGAGTTTAAAATACCAGTAAACTACAAAGGAGTCGATTTGAACTGTGGATTTCAGTGTGATTTTATAATAGAAGATTTGATTGTTTTAGAAATAAAATCTGTTTCTTAATTTCACGACATTCATAAGGCGCAGATTCTTAATTATATGAATTTGTTGAAAGTGCCAAAAGGAATGTTGGTAAACTTTAACGTTTCAAATATCTTCAAAGAAGGACAAAAAACATTTGTAAATAAATATTACGAGCAATTAAATTAAATATCTGCATACACAAACTGGATCTTATAAGGATGTCATCTATTTTCCCTTATAATTTCCTACAATTGAAATAAAAACTATGTGCCTATGTGGTTTAAATATAATTCAAAAATGAAAGATCTAAAACTAGTGTTATCTACACTTTTTATATTCATAGTAACGATTTTCAATGCCCAGATCAAAAATCCTGTCAAATTCAAATTTGATGTGGTTTCTGTTGGTAACAATCAGTACGAAGCCGTTTTGACAGGAACAATTGAAGACAAATGGCATATCTATTCACAGGATTTACCGCCGGATTCCGGGATTCCGACCGAGTTTAAGATCACTTCGAAAGAAGGCATCCAATTAATTGGAAAAGTGACTGAAGTCGGTAAAAAACACGACGAATTCTCAGAAGCTTTCGGAGCGCAGATTGTTTATTATTCGGATAAAGTGGTTTTCAAGCAGAAGTTTAAACCGAAGGATCCTTCAAAAGCGGCTACCATTACGGCAGAAATTATGTACCAGACCTGCAATGACAGGGTTTGTCTGGCACCAAATACATTGGAATTTGAAAAGCAAATTGCAGGAACAGCAACTGCTGCAACGCCCGAAAAAGATGCTGAAAAAACACAGGACACCATTTATGAAGTAGCTCCGGCAGGAAAAGTCGGAACCATTCTAAAACCTACTAATATCCAGCAGATACAAGCTTCAAAGCAGGATGGCCTTAAGATCAACTCTCTGGATTTTCAGAATCCCCTAACGAATTGCGGAACTGTTGCTCAAAAACCAAACGACGACAACTGGCTGGTTTTGGGACTTGGATTCTTAGGTGGACTGATAGCACTGCTTACGCCGTGCGTCTTCCCGATGATTCCGCTGACAGTTTCTTTTTTTACAAAAGGTAACAAAGACAAAGCTAAAGGCAAACGTGATGCCTTCATCTACGGATTTTTCATCTTGTTGATTTTCGTTTTATTAAGTATTCCATTTCATATCATAGACGGGATTTCCGGGAATATTTTCAATCAGATTTCTACTAATATCTGGCTGAATATCTTTTTCTTTGCGATATTCTTATTTTTTGCATTAAGCTTTTTCGGGTATTACGAGATCACATTGCCGAGCTGGATTGCCAACAAATCTTCCAAAGCTGAAGAAGCGGGCGGAATGATTGGTATTTTCTTTATGGCTTTGACCTTGGTGATCGTTTCATTCTCCTGTACAGGCCCGATTCTAGGGAGTCTACTCGGCGGTGTTGTGGCCGGCGCAACGAATGTTCCTACACTTTTGACCTTCGCACTAGGTGGTTTCGGACTGGCTTGGGCTTTGGTTTTTGGATTGTTGGCTTTATTTCCTCAAGCGCTTCAAAGTTTGCCAAAATCTGGTGGCTGGATGAATACGGTGAAAGTGGTTTTAGGTTTTATCGAATTGGCGCTGGCGCTGAAATTTCTTTCTAAAGCAGATTTGGTTTCCAAAACTTTTTTCCTCAAAAGAGAGTTGTTTATCGCCATCTGGATTGTCATTGCTATCGGTCTGGTTCTTTATTTATTCGGAAAAATAAGATTCCCACACGACGACAAAAAACCGAAGATCAGTCTTGGAAGGAGGATTCTGGGTGTGTTCGGGATTGTGTTTGTGGTTTATTTGGGACAGGGATTAATTCCTTCAGAAAAACCTAAACTTCAGATGTTAAGTGGCATTTTGCCGCCCTTGAACGTCAGCTTTTTCCACGACGAAAAAGACGGAATCCTTGGACTGAAACCATATCACAACTACTTTGAAGCGATAGAGGCTGCTAAAAAAGAAAACAAGCCTGTCCTGATAGATTTTACAGGTTATGGTTGTGAAAACTGCCGAAAAATGGAAGAATTTGTCTGGAGCCAGGATGATGTGTTACCGATTCTTCAAAACGACTTGATCATCGCTTCGGTTTATGTGGACGACAAAGAAGAATTGCCGGAAAATGAGCAGATTAAGATTGATATGGGCGAAGGTCAAATGAAGAAAATCAAGACGATCGGCGATAAATGGAGTTTGTTTCAGCAAGTCAATTTCAATAATAATTCCCAGCCGCATTATGTTTTGGTAACGCCGGATCAGAAAGTAATCAATATGCCGGTTTCCGGATATATGCCAAAAGAAGATTTTAAAAAGTTCCTGAAATGCGGGATCGATTTTTATAAAAATAATAATTAATTATATTTGGCCAAATAAACGAGGTTGCTGAAGTACTCAAATTTGGAGGGTTTTCGGCACCGTTTTCAAAATACATTAATTAATAAAAACAAAATAAATATGGATTTTAGAGAAGCTAAAGTAGAAGATATCAAGCAGATACAGGATGTTCGCAATTCTGTGAAAGAAAACAAACTGTCAGATCCCAATCTCATTACCGAAAAGGATTATCAGGATCATCTTACCAAAAAAGGAAAAGGCTGGGTTTGCGTGATCAAAAATCTGATCGTTGGATTCGCTATTGTAGATACGGAGAACAATAATGTTTGGGCACTGTTTGTAGCACCAAAGTTTGAAGATCAGGGCATTGGGAAGCAGCTGCACAATCTGATGCTCAACTGGTACTTCCAGCAGACTAAAACCCCTGTATGGTTGTCAACAGCACCAGACACCAGAGCAGAAAGATTCTACAAATTCTCCGAATGGGCAGAAGCCGGAACCACCGAAAAGGGCGAAGTAAAATTTGAAATGACTGCTGAGAAATGGCAGAATTTATAATTCGGTAAATAGCATTTCTGTAACAAATATTAAAATTAGGTACAGAATTTGTATTCTAAAATCCATAATGATGACAAGTCGTTATGGATTTCTTATTTTACTTATTAACTTACAAAAACTAATACTATGGCTGATATTCAGATTAAAGAACCACAGAACGGAAAAAAAACACAGACCAAATTGCCAATCCGCGTAGATATGACGCCAATGGTGGATCTTGGATTTCTGCTGATCACTTTTTTTATGTTCACAACCAATTTCAACAAACCAAACGCTATTAATTTCTCCAATCCACCCAAAAATACAGGGGTGA
Organism: Bacteroidota bacterium; assembly: GCA_037033105.1. GTDB lineage: Bacteria > Bacteroidota > Bacteroidia > Flavobacteriales > Weeksellaceae > Epilithonimonas. Next base: position 74,986 of record JAZBLF010000002.1, on the reverse strand, counting down.
TTACTGAGATTGATTTCCGAAACCAAATCACTTTCATCCTCGGAAAAGACGGCAAAGTGTTTTATTATCAGGCTGATAAAAAAGATCTTACCGAAAACAGCCTTAAACAAGTTTCCTTTGACAAAGCACAGGTTTCAAAGACCATAGAAGCTGCGAAAGCCAGAGCGCCTAAAAAAGATTTTTTCACAGTAATTATAAAGCCCGCAGACGATTCCCAATACAAAACAATGGTGGATATGCTGGATGAGATGACGATTACCAAATCTGACAAGTATGGCATCGCAGAACTGAACGGCAGGGAAAAGGAATTATATGAAGCTAAAACGAAATAACAAAAAAAATAAAATGTTGAGAAGAGTGTCTGTATGACACTCTTTTTTATTTATTTTAGTGGGAAATTTTAATTGATGAAAAAACTGTTACCTATTTTAATGATATTGTCGGTCATATCCTGTAAAAAATCTACGGATGCCAATATGGGCAAAACAGACAGTGTGAAAATTGTCGATTCTATAAACCTTGCGAGAACCAGGATCAATGACAGCATTCTTGCCAAGAGGAGCTACAAAAATCTGGAGGGCACGCACGACTTATCACACGATTTGCTCAAAGGAACGGGTAAAATTACCTTTAAAAAAACAGGTCAGGATGCCTATCACGTTACCGGCAAACAGTCAGACGGAAGACAATATTTAAGCATTGAAGGAACAGCAAGAATGACTTCTCCAAAAAACCTTAAATTTGAAGGCATTATCAAACAGAGCGTTTCTGAAAACGACAATGGAAAAGTGGATGTGAGAACTGGCAAAAGGAATTTTTCTACAAAAGACGGCGGAAAAACATTCAAACTGCACGAGTCACTCAACAGTTCGGGATTTGCGGACAAAATTATAATCAAAATGTAAATTATGCTCAATTACGAAGTAGAAGGAACCGGAACAGAAAACCTGGTTTTGCTCCACGGATTTATGGAAAATCTCTCGATTTGGGATGATTTACAACCATTTCTGTTAGAGAAATTTAAGATCATAAAAATAGATTTGCCGGGATTCGGAAAATCAGAAGTGGTTGCGGAAATTCAGACGATGGATTTGATGGCTGCTGAAGTGAAAAAAGTGACCGATCATTTGAAATTGAAAGAATTCCACCTACTCGGACACTCGATGGGCGGCTATATTGCACTGGCTTTTGCAGAACAGTATCCTGAAAATCTGAAATCATTTACTCTGTTTTTCTCCACGTATTTTGCAGACGACGAGGAAAAGAAACAGACCAGAACAAAAGGGCTGAGAATCATTAGGGAAAATCTGCGCGCATTCGTCAATGCAGGCGTTCCCAATCTCTTCAATCCAAATGAGCACGATATTCTAGAGTCCAAAATAAAATTGGCCAAAGAAATTGCCTGCACTTCCTCCGTAGATGGCGTGCTAGCCTCGCAAAAAGGGATGATAGAAAGGCCAGGCAGAACTCAGGTTTTAGAAAACTTCGAGGGCAAAATCCTGGTTCTTTCCGGCAAACATGATTCTGCGGTCAATTCAGAAAAAACAATCAAACATTTGCCGGACAGCACAAACATCAAATCCTACGTTCTGGATTGCGGACACAACGGACACTGGGAAAAACCCGAAGTTTGTGGTGCGATTATCAATACAGAATTGCTTCATCATCTGCCAAAAAAACTTATTCTATAACATGGAAATCATCTCAAAAATACTAGTAGCAATCGTAGCTTTGGAACATTTATATATTCTTTATATGGAAATGTTTGCGTGGGAAACGCTCGGCAAAAAGACCTTCAAAGCGTCACTGCCGGACGAGCTTTTCAAACCGACAAAAGGACTCGCTGCAAATCAGGGTCTGTACAACGGATTTCTCGCTGCCGGACTCATTTGGAGTTTCTTTATTTTAGACGCCGTTTGGGCAAAAAATATTGCAGTCTTTTTCCTCGGATGTGTGATTGTAGCCGGGATCTACGGCGCACTTTCAGCTTCGAAGAAAATATTTTTCGTTCAGGCTTTGCCGGGCATTATCGCTCTTATTTTTGTCTTGTTGAGATAAGTTTTTACAACCTTTTTGACTTTATTAGACAGTGTTGTAAAATATTTTTGGAGCTGTTTCCCGCTGTCCACTATATCTTTTTTGTCTTAGGATTTTTGTCATCAAAACAAATTTTTCAGATAAGACAAAAAAGGATGCCGTTCCCATCGGGGCTATGGGCGTGTGTTGTAGTTTCTAATTTTAGACTTTAAACCATACGTGTCAACTAGCAAAGGCCAAATTGACTATTTATATGTATTTAACAAATTGGAACTGAAATGATCCTAAGATCTCATGTTCTCTATTTCGTCTAATTCTTTCTTGCTTCTGTCAACCTCAATCCAAGTCGAAATATTTTCTTTATCACTCTTGTCAGATTTTGCTGTAGAAATTAAAAAATGTAAATAAAACTGTTCATTAATAGCCAGATCTGGAATTCTACTTTCAAAACCAAAATCTATATAGTTTGTGATCGGCTTTTCTAAACTTATTTCATTTTTCAATCTTACCGGAAACCAATCATCATTTTCAGCTCGAAACTTCATAGCGTCGCCATCTTCAGTACCGATATGCAGAATTTCCGTGTCATTTTCGATTACAACAGAATCTAAATTTTCTCCGCTCGCATAATCCCAATTCATTTCAGGATTATTGTTGAGTAATTTGCAGAAAATCTTTAGATTTTCTGTGTGGTTAGATTTTTTTTCAATGAAAATCCGCCACCCTCGTGAAATTTCGACTTGCTTTCCAATTATCTTTTTGTTTAAATCCAGAAATATAATTTTGATCCGATAGTTCTCATTCTCAGCTTTTAAATTGTCACTGATTACATACTGAAATTCAGATTCGGAAGTTAATGTGAGTTCAATTTCGCCAAGATTTGTTTTAAATGAATCTTTAATTAAAACTCTCATTATTTACAAGTTTGAACAATTGCTAAGGTAGCTAAAACTCCTCAGCTTCCACTTTTTCTTTAAAATCCTCAATCGTTTCTTCCATTGGTTTGAAATATTTTCCGCCGGAAGCATTGATATGCCCGCCGCCGTTGAAATGTTTCCTTGCAAACTGGTTCGTGTCCACAGAATCTTTGGACCGGAAAGAAATTTTGATAAAATCATCGTAGAGATCTTCCATAAAGAAAACCGCCATTTTGGTGCCCAAAACGCTCAGTCCGTAATTCACAAAACCTTCTGTATCACCTTTGTCAAAGCCGTATTCTTTTAATTCGTCACGCTTCAGCCACAGGATGGCAACTTTACCGTCTTTCGTCAGTTCAATCCTGCTGAGAACGAGAGAAAGAAGGTGAAGACGGGAAATAGTATTCGTATCCCAGGTGTTGGAAGTGATAATGGCAGGATCTGCGCCTTTTTCAATCAAATCTGCCACGATTCTGTGGGTGCTGGCACTCGTGGATCGGAATCTGAAACCGCCCGTATCTGTCATAATGCCTGTATAAAGACATTGTGCAATATCGAGATTGACAGATTTCTCATCTTTATTTTCCTGGATAAAATGGTAAACCATCTGGCAAGTTGCCGGAATCGTGGTGTCAGAATAGACATAATCAAATTTCTCCGGCATCTGATGATGATCGATCAGTATTTTTTTGGCTTTGGCTTTCGTCACCCAATCGCCCAAAAGTCCAATTCTTGTAGGTGAATTAAAATCGAGACAGAAGATGACATCTGCATTGTAAATGGCTTCTCCTGCTACTTTTCTTTTATATTCTCCAATCACGATTTTTTTCGCTTCAGGCATCCATTTCAGGAACTTAGGAAAGTCATTGGGAACGATCACCGTTGCTTCTATGCCTTTGGTTTTCAGATAATGTTTCAGACCAAGAGAAGAGCCGATGGCGTCGCCGTCCGGATTATGGTGCGTTACGATCACGATAATATTTTCCGGAACTAGAAGTGCGTTGATCTCTGAGATTTCTTTGGCTGTAAACATAAATGGTAGTTGAAAGTAAAGCTCCAAAGGTAAAACTTTAAATAAAAAAATCGGCCCAAATTTGAACCGATTTTACTATTGATCTAAAATATTATTTCTTAATAATGGTCTGAATGTACTGGCCGTCAACTTTTAGATAATAGATGCCTGAAGGCAGATTTTTGACGTTAATCTGTGTTTTCATATTTTTGATGCCAGAAACCGATTTTACAGACTTTCCGGAAGATTCCAGCAATTCCAGAGAAGCATTTGGTTTGACATCTTCGATGTTCAGAATATCGGTTGCGGGATTGGGATACACGGATATTTTTTGTTTTGAAGTCTCCGATGTTGCCAAAATCTTTTTGGAATAGGTAGCCGTATCGCCGTTGTGTTTTGTAACAATCAGGGTCTGATCAGCATTGCTCAGACTGTACGAATAGGGTAGAAGTCTGCCATCTATGCCGCTGAAAAATTGTCAAAGTATAATCCGTCAAAATTCAGCACTTCAGGATCAAAACTGTCTGCCAGCGTTACACTCAGATTTAAAAGACGAAATCTGTTGTCCGGATAGAATCCGACATTCCCTTGTCCGGAGTTGAAATAGCTGGTCTGGAAAAAACCGGTGCTGTCCAGTATCGTATCGCCGCCGGCATATTGTGATGGTTTAGTGTAATTGACGCCGTTGATTTTCAGCGCGGAAATCGCCCATTTTGTTGATGAAAGTGCGACTGCGGGTGTATGAAAGCTATAGACAATCTGATCACCTGTTGCATTTGTCAAAGTAAGATGGTAGCCTGTGTTTGTAGTGGCGATGTCATAAACCACTTTATTCACCACGGATGAATTTTTTGAAAAGAAAAGTGCAAAATTATTGCGGAAATCCAGCGTTGAATTGTCTGCGCAATTACCTGCTGCTGCATTGGCCTTTGTAATTGTAAACTCGTTACTACTGTTAGCGTATGTGATATTTCCAAAATATTCGCCACACAAGTTGCTGTAATACGAAAAGGAATTAGTCGGCTGAAATTTCGTAAAATACTTTGTCTCACCAGCAGGCGATAAGATTGAATTTCCGGTTACGACCACTTTTTCTATCATCCAATTTTTATTGAGCAATAAAGGGTTTTGAGAAAACACGGAAAAGTATAAAAAGCTAAAAATTAAAATGTAAATTTTTTTCATAGGTAAAAAGTTTTATTATCAATAAAGGTAAATTATTTTTCCGATTTTGATATAAAGCTCTGACAGATTTAATGTTATGATTTAGAAAACTTACCACGGAAAATTCCTTAACTTTGCGGTCCATTAACTGATTGTTTTATCAAGACTAATCATTAATTTTAATTCATCTAATCAAAACCAATGCACAAAGCAGGATTCGTAAATATCGTTGGGAAACCAAATGCCGGAAAATCTACTCTTCTAAACCAATTGATGGGAGAGAAGCTGGCCATTGTGACCCAAAAAGCACAAACTACCCGACACAGGATTTTCGGGATTTATAATGAAGAAGATCTTCAAATCGTCTTTTCTGACACGCCCGGCGTACTGGATCCGAAATACGGTCTGCAGGAAAAAATGATGGATGTGGTCAAAGATTCCTTGCAGGATGCAGACGTTTTCCTATTCATAGTAGATGTCACAGACAAGGCAGAACAGTCAGAATTCCTGATTGATAAGCTCAACAAAATTCCGGTTCCCGTTTTGTTATTGTTAAACAAAATAGACCAGACCAATCAGGAAGCCCTTGAAAAAATAGCTACCGACTGGCACGAGAAAATCCCGAAAGCTGAAATTCTGCCCATTTCTGCTTTAAACTCTTTCAACACCCACGTGATTCTGCCAAAGCTGAAAGACATGCTTCCGGAAAATCCACCGTATTATGACAAGGAAATGTATACGGACAGACCGGAACGTTTCTTTGTAAACGAGGCCATCCGTGAGAAAATATTGTTGAATTACGACAAAGAAATTCCGTATGCGGTAGAAGTGGTGACAGAACAGTTTAAGGAAAAAGAAGGTGCTATTGTTATCGATTCCATAATTTATGTTGAGCGTGATACCCAAAAGGGAATCATCATTGGTCATAAAGGTGAAATGATTAAAAAGGTAGGTACAGAAGCGCGTATCGACCTGGAAAAATTCTTTGGAAAAAAAATACATCTCAGCCTTTTCGTAAAAGTCAAAAAAGACTGGCGCAAAAATGACAGAGATCTCAAAAATTTCGGCTACCGTTAAAATCCCTATAAATCCTTTTCTATAAAGGATTTTTTTTGTTAGCTTTGATAGAAATTTGATTCCGCCAATGAGAAATTTTAATTCATCAAAAGTTAATGACGCAGTTTTAAACGGATTAATATTAGTGATTAGATTGTTCGTAGGAATATCGATGCTGACGCACGGTTTGCCAAAGCTGAACAAACTGGTGGCCAATGATAATATAGAATTTATGAATTTCCTGGGCTTGGGAGCAGCGATTTCTCTGGTACTGGTAGTCTTTGCAGAATTTTTGTGTTCAATCTTTATTATTCTTGGATTTCTGACCAGATTTGCCACAATTCCCTTGATGATTACGATGTTGGTCGCTTTTTTCGCGGCGCACGGTTCAGATCCGTATGCGGTTAAGGAATTGAGTTTAGTCTATTTTTTCTTTTACCTTACGATTTTGATTTTAGGTTCGGGTAAGTTCTCTCTGGATTGGTTATTTTCAAAAAAAGAAGCACTTTATTAATTAGAAAAGGTTTGAAAAATAATCGCGGATGATGATCCAGAAATTTTTTCCAAGAAAATAAATCAGTGTAGAAGTGATAATTCCTTTTACTGTAAAAAAGATGATACCGCCAACGCCAAACTTCTTCAGCAGGCTTTTCCATTTGGGTTCTTTTTTACCATAATTCTGCAATTGCTCTTCCATTTTTTATTTTTTTCAAAATTAAGAAAAATTCCGCAATTTAGATTCATTCAAAATAATTAAATCAATTCTATATACACTTTCAGCAAGTTGAAATACAATTATCGTGACAATTTCTAAGTGGATACTAACGATTGTTAGTTTTAAATTTTGTCGCTCAGAATATATTTTTATCTTTAGAGACTTCAAAAAAGATAAAACGATATGTCCTCAATTTCAATATCAGAAAACCTAAAAAGATTAGGAATCTCAGCAGAAAACAACGGAACATCCACAGGTTTGGATTTCTTCTCATCAGGTGCAGCCATAGAAAGCTTTTCTCCGGTTGACGGTAAGCTGATTGGTTCTGTTAAAACTTCAGATGCCAACGACTATGAAACTGTTGTTTCCAAAGCTCAGGAAGCATACAGGGAATTCAGACAGATTCCTTCCCCCAAACGTGGCGACCTTGTGCGTCAGTTTGGAAATAAACTCAGAGAATATAAGGATGACTTAGGAAAACTTGTTTCCTACGAGATGGGAAAATCCCTGCAGGAAGGCCTTGGCGAAGTCCAGGAAATGATTGATATCTGCGATTTTGCAGTGGGATTATCTAGACAGCTTCACGGCTACACAATGCATTCCGAAAGACCTGGTCACAGAATGTATGAGCAGTACCATCCGCTGGGAATTGTCGGCGTGATTTCCGCATTTAATTTTCCGGTTGCCGTCTGGGCCTGGAACGCTTCATTAGCCTGGATTTGCGGCAATGTTGTCGTGTGGAAACCATCAGAGAAAACACCGATTTGTGCCATCGCATGCCAGAATATTATGGCAGAAGTGATTAAAGAAAACGGACTTTCCGAAGGTATTTCGAGTCTCATAATCGCTGATCACGAGATTGGCGATCAATTGGTAAATGACAAGAGAATTTCCCTCGTTTCCTTCACTGGTTCTACCAAAGTGGGAAGAATTGTAGGACAAAATGTGGCTAAACGTTTCGGTAAATCTATTCTTGAATTGGGCGGAAACAACGCCATCATTATCACGGAAAATGCCGACATCAATATGAGTATCATCGGTGCCGTTTTCGGAGCAGTCGGAACGGCTGGACAAAGATGTACTTCTACACGCAGATTAATCATCCACGAATCTGTGTATGACGAAGTGAGAGACCGTTTGGTAAAAGCTTACGGACAGTTGAAAATCGGAAATCCACTGGACGAATCCAATCATGTTGGTCCGCTTATCGACAAATCTGCCGTAAAACAATATCAGGATTCCATTGAGAAATGTAAAGCTGAAGGTGGGAAATTTGCCGTCGAAGGTGGCGTTTTGGAAGGTGACCATTATTCTTCCGGATGCTATGTAAAACCTTGCATCGCTGAGGTTGAAAACAGTTACGAGATCGTTCAGCACGAGACGTTTGCACCTATTCTTTATTTGATTAAATATAAAACTCTGGACGAAGCAATAGCTTTACAGAATGATGTTCCGCAAGGTTTGAGTTCTGCAATTATGACGCAAAACCTGAGAGAAGCAGAATTGTTCCTTTCCAATGGTGGTTCAGATTGTGGCATTGCCAACGTGAATATCGGTACTTCCGGAGCAGAAATCGGAGGTGCTTTTGGTGGCGAAAAAGAAACGGGCGGCGGTAGAGAATCCGGCTCCGATGTCTGGAAATATTATATGAGAAGACAGACCAATACAATTAATTATACAACCAGTTTGCCTTTGGCTCAGGGAATTAAATTTGATCTAGATTAATATAGTTGTAATTTTTATGGCAGCTTCATCCGCCTTCCGTTCCCAATCTTTTTTGCAGAAGTTTTCAGCTTGATAGAACCCAAATACCACGCAAAAAAGGATTTCCACTCAAGTCGGGCTGCAGATTCAGCATAAATCAACATTTCAGAATACATTTGAGCCTTTTGTAATATTTTAAAATTGAAATTATCTTTAGTTATAACAGTCCGAATTTATCATTTATCAATCATCATTTATCAATCATAAAAAATGAACACACTTGTACAAGAAAATAAAGTAAAAGAAACACTCGGAAAACACATCCTTGCAGATGGTTTCGATTTTGTAATGGATTTTGAAAAGTCCCACGGCTCCTATATTGTAGACCGCCTGACGGGCAAAGAATATCTCGATATGTTTTCGATGTTTGCGTCGGCAGCTGTTGGGTACAACCATCCTTATATTCTGGAAAGAGCCAACTGGCTGGGAAGAATGGCAACGTACAAACCGACTTTGAGTGATGTTTATCTTCAGGAATATGCAGATTTTATGGACGTTTTTTCTAGAGTTGGAATCCCGAAAGAATTGCCTTATTGCTTTTTTGTAGAAGGTGGCGCCCTTGCAGTAGAAAATGCTTTGAAAACAGCTTTCGACTGGAAAACCAGAAAAAACTGGCAGAAGGATATTGAGAAAGAAGGAAATTTGGTTATCCATTTCAAACAGTCTTTCCACGGCAGAAGTGGCTACACATTGTCTTTGACGAATACTTCCGACCCTAGAAAACACCAATATTTCCCTAAATTTGACTGGCCTAGAATCACCAACCCAAAACTGAATTTCCCGATTACTGAGGAAAATCTTGATGAAACCATCAAGCACGAGCAGATGGCTTTGATCCATATTCAGGAAGCTATTTTGGCCAATCCGGATCAGGTAGCTTGCATCATCATAGAACCAATCCAGGCGGAAGGTGGTGATAATCATTTCAGAAACGAATTTTTTGCTGAGCTTAGGAGAATCTGCGACGAAAATGAAGTCTTATTAATCCTTGACGAAGTACAAACCGGAATCGGAATGACAGGGAAAATGTGGGCTTACGAGCATTTAGGAATCATCCCGGATGTGATTTCTTTCGGAAAAAAAACGCAGGTTTGTGGGATCTTGGCAAACAAAGAAAAACTGGATGAGGTAGAACATCACGTTTTCGTGGAGAGCTCCAGAATCAACTCTACGTTTGGTGGGAACTTTATCGATATGCTCCGTTTTCAGTTGGTTTTAGAAATTATTGAAAATGAAAATTTAGTTGAAAATTCTAAAAATGTAGGCGGGTTCTTATTAGAAGGCTTATTAAAATTAGAACAGAAATACCCGGAACAAATCTTTGCATCCAGAGGAAAAGGTTTGATGTGTGCCTTCGATCTGAAAGACCACGAAGCAAGAAACTGGCTCTACAAAAGACTTTATGAAGAAGGTGTATTGGTATTGACCTGTGGTGACAAGTCCATCAGATTCCGTCCGCATCTTAATGTAACGAAAGAAGAAATACAGATTGTTTTAGATAAAATAACGTCAATATTTGAGAATTTAATATAAAGAATTTCGGTTTTTGATATTTTTTTTATAAATTGCTATGCTTAATAAAAATCAAAATCTGAATTATGGATGCAACAACCAGAGTCTCTGTTTACGAAAGCAGCAGCCCACAGGAGATCCAGCTGATGAAGTCTAAGCTGGAAGATGCAGGAATAAAATGTGATGTTGAGAACTCTTATCTTAGTTTTCTTTCGACTCCCACTGCAACCAACACTTTTATTAAAGTGGATCTGAAAGACGAAAAACAGGCTTTCGAGATCATTGACGAATACTTAAAATCAAACCAAAATTGATTTCATATTTTTAAATTTTACGTTTTACAGAAATCGGGCTCTAATTAGTTAGAGCCCGATTTTTTTTGTATTAATTTGAATTAAACTTTGCAGATATTCAGCAAAATCATTATCATTGCAGAACTATTGGGGGATTAGCTCATCTGGCTAGAGCGTTAGACTGGCAGTCTAAAGGTGGTCGGTTCGATCCCGATATCCTCCACAGTTTTGATCCCGGCAATCTCTGCCGGGATTTTTTTTATCTTCGTTCAGAATTTCTTCCAATTCTAACTGTAAATTAGCCACATAATTTATACCGATGAAAATCCTAATCATTGAGGACGAAACAGAACTGGCCCAAAGTATTGCAGAATATCTTTCTGAGGAAAGCTACCTGTGCGAATTTGCCTCCAATTTTTCTGAAGCCCTGCACAAAATCGAGATGTACCAATATGACTGTATCCTTCTCGATATTATGCTGCCCGATGGCAACGGACTCAAAATACTGGAAGCGCTCAAATCCCAGAACAAACAGGATGGCGTGATCATTATTTCTGCAAAAAATGCGCTGGATGACAAAATCACAGGTTTGCAGTTGGGTGCCGACGATTATCTCACCAAGCCCTTCCACCTTTCCGAACTGATGGCCAGAATTTACTCTGTCATCCGTCGAAAACAGTTCAGCAACTCCAATATCGTGAAGCAAAATGAACTGCAGATTGACCTTCTTTCAAAATCGGTGTCAATTAATGATCAGATTATTTCTCTGACAAAAAAGGAGTTTGATCTTCTGATTTATTTTATTGGAAACAAAAACAAAGTCATCTCCAAAAGTACTTTGGCAGAGCATCTTTCCGGGGATTTTGCAGATATGCTGGATAATCACGATTTCGTCTACGCGCACGTTAAAAACCTTAAAAAGAAACTCTACGAAGCCGGCTGCGATCATTACTTGAAGACTGTTTATGGAACAGGATACAAATGGGAAATTTCATAAATTTACTGGATTGAAACCACTTTTAAACAAAACCACCAAGCCTTTCATCATTTATGTCCTTATCATTTTGGTCATCAGTGTTCCTGTTTACTATTTTGTAGTCGATGCAATTTGGAAACACGAGCTGGATGAGCACAATGAGATCGTGGCCGGGCAAACGTCTTCCCAACTCAATAATTTGAAATTAACAGACCAAAAATTGCTGGAAACCATTAAGTTTTGGAATGATCTTCAGCCAGGGACAAAGATACGGACGGTGACAGACAGTGACAATCTCAAAGACAGTATTTTCATTGTAGAAAAACCGCATGATTTTCTTCATTTCGATGATATTGACAGATTCCGAGGCCTTTCCAAAATCATTTATCTCAATAAAAAACCATTTCGTTTTGATGTGGAAACCAATATTGAGGAGTCACAGGAAACCATCTTTTTCATCTCTGCAACCACAGTTTTTCTTTTTATTTTAATGGTTGGAGGTTTGCTTTTGCTGAACAGAAGATTGTCAAAATCCGTCTGGAAACCGTTCCGGAAGACTTTGGATAAGCTCAAAACTTTTAATCTGAACCAACAGACCAAAATTGAATTCGAAAAAACCGATATCAAAGAATTTGATGAGCTGAATCAATCCTTAAGCAAATTAATAGATCAGAATATTTCCGTATTCAGAACGCAGAAGGAATTCACGGAAAATGCTTCCCACGAACTGCAAACGCCTTTGGCTATTCTGAAAAATAAGGTAGATCTTCTGCTGCAGAATCAGGATCTGACGGAAAAACAATATCAGATTGCCGAAGAGATGAACAAAGCCTTGACCAGAAGCTCCAGAATCAACCGGAATCTACTGCTGCTGGCAAAGATTGATAACAGCCAGTTTGATAATTCCGAATCTATCCGTTTCGATGATTTACTCCGCCAGAGTATTGAGATCGTGCAGGAACATTTCGACCAGAAAAACATTGCCGTGACATCGGAAATTTCTTCTGATGTTGAGATTAAAGGAAACAGCAGTCTGATGGAAGTTTTGATTAATAATTTGATTCTGAACGCGATCCGTCATACACCTTCCGGTGGGTTTATCACTATTATATTGACTGATTCTGTCTTTGAAATTTCAAATTCGGGAACGGAAAAACTGAATGAGGATTTGCTCTTCAAAAGATTCTCAAAATTGTCTACAGATAAGCGGGGAAGTGGCTTGGGATTGGCCATCATCCAGCAAATCTGCAGACTTCAGAACTGGACTGTCAAATATAAGTTTGAGAACGATAGGCACATTTTTTCTATCCGATTTTAAATTCTAAATTTCTTCTAAATTGGGCTTTTACTTTGCACGTTCAAAAACGTGTCAGTATGAAGTCAAAAGCATTATTTGCAACATTATTCAAAAGCAGATTTTCTGTATTATTCTCTATATTAAGTCTTTATATTGTTCTTTCTTTGGTTGTGAGAGCGGTATTTCTATTTTGGTCGATGAAGGATTTAGATCCTGATTTGCTGCTTATCTCAAAAGCGTTTTTCAAAGGTTTCTTTTTTGATCTTACAGTGGGATCATTATTTCTACTGTTGTATGCTATTTATCTGTTGATATTTCCAAAAAAATGGATCGGTTCCACGTTTGACAAAGTTTTCACTTATTTTTATCTGGTTTTAATTTTAATCATCATTTATTTCAGTCTGCTGGCAGAGATTCCATTTTGGGATGAGTTTGGCGTAAGGTTTAATTTTATTGCCGTCGATTATTTGATTTACACGTATGAAGTGGTCGAAAATATCAACCAGTCTTACCCGCTTCCGTTGATCTTTGCCGTTCTGATTTTATTAATTTTAGTTACCCTTTATACACTGAAAAAAACCGGTGCTTTCCGAAGTACATTTTCTGACAAAAGAAGCGTAAAAATCCGCTCGTCATTTGCTGTTCCTTTGATTGTTGTGGCTTCAGTCTTAGGATTATTAATGAAAAACAAACAGGCAGAATCCACAGATAATCTGGTTGTGAATGAATTAGGGAAAAATGGTGTTTTCTCATTTTTTACAGCTTTCAAAGCCAATGAGCTGGATTATGCGACTTTCTATCCAAAAATCTCTGACAAAGAAGCTTATAAAGTTTTGAAAAACGACCTTTTGCAGGAAAATCAAAGTTACAATTCAAATTTGATGGATGATATTTCCAGAACAACAACGGGAAATGCCGAACAAAAGCCAAATATCATTTTAATCACCATAGAAAGTTTCAGCGGCGAATTCATAAAAGCATTTGGTAACAAAGACAACATTACTCCAAATTACGATAAGCTTGCTGATGAGAGTATTTTCTTCACAAACCTTTATGCGACGGGAACCAGAACTGTCCGCGGGATGGAAGCTTTGACTTTATCAGTACCACCAACGCCTGGAAACAGCATCGTGAGAAGGCCTGATAATCAGAACTTATTTTCTATTTCTACCATTTTGCAGCAGAAAAATTATCAGCCATATTTCATCTACGGCGGCGATGGTTATTTTGATAATATGAATAATTTTTTTGGTGGTCAGGGCTTTGATATTGTCGATCGGAACCGGGGAAATGCTTTATCAGATGACATCAAAACAAAACGTTTCCAGATCCCGGATAATGAGGTCAGTTTTGAAAATGCGTGGGGAATTTGTGACGAAGATCTTTACAGACAATCAATAAAATATGCCGACAAAAATGCCAGAGCGCACAAGCCTTTTTTCCAGTTTGTGATGACGACTTCCAATCATAAACCTTACACTTTTCCAAATGGGAAAATAGATCTTCCGCAAGGTGAAAGAAATGCGGCTGTGAAATATACAGATTATGCTTTGGGGAAATTTCTGGCTGAAGCCAAAACGAAATCCTGGTTCAAAAATACAGTCTTCGTTATCGTTGCAGATCACTGTGCCAACAGCGCCGGAAAATGGGAAATTAATATCAAAAACCATCACATTCCCGCCATTATTTATAACCTTCCTCAGAAACCGGAGAAAATCGACCGCCTGACTTCTCAGATCGACCTGATGCCGACATTATTTGGATATCTTGGCTGGAATTACAATACAAGTTTGTACGGGAAGGATATCAATCAGACCAAAATTGGCAGCGAAAGAGCTTTCATCGGAAATTACAGGACTTTGGGAATGCTGAAAGGAAATATCTTTACTCAAATTGATGACAGAAAAAGGGTGAAACAATTTGCTGTCACCGGAAATGATCAATCTCTTTCGGAACTTAAAACAAAAGATATCGGTCAGATCTCAGAGGCTATTTCTTATTATCAGACCGCCAGCGAAAGATTCAAGAACGGAAAAATGAAAATGACACAACATGTTGGATTGTTGACCAAGAAATAACTATAATTTCATCAACACAGATCTGCATTTTAATTATTAATGTCCACATGAAATCTCTACTTTTAAGCCTTTTATTAATATTAATTAGTTTTCAAGCCTACAAAGCACAGGAAATTTCGGAGATTAATAAAACAAAAGATAGCATAACTGCACCAATTGGCTCCTCAGACAAAAGCCATAAATTCAGTTATAAAAAACTGATTATTCCTGCTGTTTTTATTTCTTACGGTGCTGCAACTTTGAAAATTGACGGTTTGAAAAAACTGAATTTTTCGACCCGGAATGAGATCAATGAACATCAGCCGGATCACATCAGATTGGACAATTATACCCAGTTTGCGCCCGGCGCTTTGGTGTATGGATTAAACGCTTTCGGTATAAAAGGAAAACACAACATCCAGGAGCGGAGCATCATTTACGGCACTTCTCTGTTGATTACCTCTGCAATTACACTTCCTCTGAAACATCTCACAAAGGAGGAAAGGCCGGATGGATCAAATAACCTTTCGTTTCCGTCCGGACACACGGCTTTCGCTTTTGCATCGGCTCAGTTTATGTACAGAGAATATTCGGAGTCTAATTTTTTATTAGGGATTTCGGGCTATTCTTTTGCTGTTTTCACAGGTGTTTACAGAATGCTTAATGACAAACACTGGTTCAGCGATGTGGTGGCAGGAGCAGGTTTTGGGATTTTATCAACAGAAATATCTTATTGGATTTACCCAGGAATAAATCGGCTTTTAGGTGCAAAAGACGGGCATTCGCAAGTTATGGTGATGCCATTTTACCAAAACAAAAATCTCGGAATTGGTCTGGTGAAGAATTTCTGAATATTTAATTTTTATTAAGTTTTATTTCAAACTCTTGTTTAGTTTGCTCAACTGTTCTATTTTTGTAAGACTATCAAAATTAAATCCTATCGAAAAAACAATTACTACTTAAAATCTATTATGAAAAGATCTGTACTGGTAATTCTGTTTTCAATCATTCTGGTTTCCTGTGGTGCTTCAAAACCTGTAAAAAAATATTCTTACAAAAAACCGGCAACTTCCAAGCAAGCTAATCTCAAAAAACTAAGTTCTACCTATTCCGGAAATGTTTCCGGTACAAGAGCTTCTGTCTTAGACGATGCCGAAAATTACCTCGGAACTCCGTACAAATATGCAGGCAATACAAAAGCGGGCTTCGACTGTTCCGGATTGGTATGCAAAGTATTTGACGAAAACAAACTGCAGATGCCGAGACGTTCTGCAGATCAGGCAAAACAGGGCCGCTCCATCAGTGTTTCCGAAGCAAAACCTGGTGATCTGCTTTTCTTTGCAACTGCCGGCGGCTCTTCTGTAACGCACGTTGGGATCGTTCATGATATTATGAACAGTGGCGAGGTCACCTTTATCCACGCATCTACTTCCAAGGGTGTTATCATCTCATCGCTCAACGAAGCGTATTGGAACAAAGCATTCCTTTTTGCAAGAAGTGTGCTTTAGTTTTATTAATTTTGCGACGCACAATTGTTTTAAGGCTGATAGCAAAAAGCCAATTGCCGCAAGCAGTTCATCATTAATCAATTATCATTTATAAAAAATATGTCTTTACAGGAAACAATCGAAAAAGCTTGGGATAACCGCGAACTTTTGAAAGAAGAAGAATACCAGAACGCTGTGAGAGAAGTAGTTGCTAAGCTGGACGCTGGCGAACTGCGAACCGCAGAACCTACGGAGAACGGCTGGCAGATCAATGAATGGGTGAAAAAAGGGGTGGTGATGTATTTCCCAATCCAGAAAATGGAAACCATAGAAGTAGGCCCTTTCGAATTCCATGATAAAATTCCTTTAAAGAAAAATTACGCAGAAAAAGGCGTTAGAGTAGTGCCTCACGCCATTGCAAGACATGGCAGTTTTGTGGCAAGCGGTGTGATCCTGATGCCATCTTATGTCAACATCGGTGCTTATGTAGATTCAGGGACAATGGTGGATACCTGGGCTACAGTGGGAAGCTGTGCTCAGATTGGTAAAAATGTTCACTTGAGCGGCGGCGTAGGAATCGGCGGCGTTTTGGAACCTTTGCAGGCTGCGCCCGTTATTATCGAAGATGATGCTTTCATCGGATCGCGTTGTATCGTGGTAGAAGGCGTCCGCGTCGGTAAAGAAGCAGTTCTTGGCGCGAATGTTTGTTTGACAATGTCTACCAAAATAATTGATGTTACAGGCCCGGAGCCGGTTGAGACCAAAGGTTATGTTCCGGAACGTTCTGTTGTGATCCCGGGAAGTTATACCAAGCAGTTTCCCGCGGGAGAATTCCAGGTACCGTGCGCACTGATTATCGGTAAAAGAAAAGAATCTACAGATAAGAAAACCTCTCTCAATGATGCTTTGCGGGAAAATAATGTAGCAGTTTAATAGATATCAATTTTAAACTTATATTTGTCATTCCAATCAGAATCTTACTTCTTTTGGAATGGCAATTTTTTTTAAACTAACCTCAAGAAAGCATTGTGAAACAGAAGTTCCTGAAACTGATCTCGGATTACCGGATTATTTTTGTGATTTATATCGTGGTTGCGGCTATTACAGCCTACAGCAAGTATAAGAGAGGAACCGGCGGTTACAATAATTATCTCATCTTCAAAGGGGTTTTTACCAATACTTTGCAGGAGCGGAATATCTTTCTCCAATATCCGGATCTCTATTTTGACAGCAACCATTATGGCATTTTTTTCAGTCTTCTGATTGCACCTTTCGCGATGATGCCCGACGGTTTTGGCGCCGTTTTATGGAATGTTGCCAGTACTTTGGTGTTCCTGTATGCAGTTTATAAACTTCCATTTTCAGATGCTAAAAAATCATTTTTTGCGTGGCTTTGTCTTCAGGAATTTATCACGGCAGCCACCTATTTTCAGTTTAATATTATTCTGACTGGTTTGTTGATTTTATCAGCAGTGTATATTTACGAAAGAAAAGAAACGCAGTCGGCTTTCACAATTCTCATCGGAACTTTTGTCAAAATCTACGGCATTGTCGGGTTGTCCGCTTTCTTCTTCATTAAAAATAAAACAAAATTCATTCTTTCATTTGTTGTCATTGCCCTCCTGTTTTTCGTTTTACCGATGCTGATTTCAAGCAAAGAATTTGGGATTCAGTCCTACTTTGACTGGTACACCTCATTATCCGGGAAAAATCTGGAGAATCAGGCGCTGGGAACACGTCAGGATTATTCATTAATGGGCGTTGTGAGACGCGTTTTAGGCAACGCGGAGATCTCCAATCTGATATTTCTGATTCCTGGATTTCTGCTTTTTATGCTGCCTTATCTCAGAACAAAACAATTCAAATTTCTGCCGTTCCAACTGATGATTCTGGCTTCAACACTGCTTTTCGTTGTGCTTTTCAGTTCCGGTTCAGAAAGTCCTACCTACATCATCGCCGTTTCCGGAGTGATGATTTGGTTTCTGATGCAAAAGAAATGGACGAAAGTAGATATCGGATTATTGATTTTTGTGATGATTTTCACCTGTTTTGCATTTTCAGATCTGTTCCCAAAATCGATCAAAGAAGAAGTTTTTATTAAATATTCCACCAAAGCAATTCCGTGTATTATTATTTGGTTTCGGGTGATGTACGAACTGTTGACGAAGGATTTTGAGACCGCTTATAAACTAGATTAATGAAAAAAATCTCCATCATTATTCCCGCTCACAACGAAGAAGGCAATATTTCCCTGATTTATCAGCGGATAAGAAACGTCTTTTCCAAACTTGAAAATTATACATTTGAGATTATCTTCGTCAATGATGGAAGCCGCGACAGCACACAATCGGTTCTTGAACAGTACAGCCGAAATTTTGACAACGTCAAATTCATAGAGTTTTCCCGCAACTTCGGTCATCAGCCCGCTGTAAAAGCCGGGATGGATCACGCTGACGGAAATGCGGTGATCTCAATGGACGCAGATCTTCAGCATCCGCCGGAGTTGATTCCGGAGTTGATTCAGAAATGGGAAGAAGGTTTTGATGTAGTCTTGACAAACAGAAAATACCCCAAAGAAATATCCTACTTCAAGAAAAAAACCTCCGAGATGTTTTACAGATTTCTGTCCCGCATTTCCGACGTCGACCTCAAGTCCGGCGGAGGTTCCGATTTTCGGCTTCTGGACTCCGGCGTTGTTCAGGAGTTTAGGAATTTTACAGAAGACGATTTGTTTTTGCGCGGACTCACCAGCTGGATGGGTTTCCGTCAAACCTCCGTTAATTTTCTTGCAGGCGAAAGAGTCTCGGGCGAGAGCAGTTACAATATCAAAAAAATGATGAAGTTTGCCTTCACCGGAATCACCGCATTCAGCGTCAAACCATTGTATCTTGCAGCCTATCTTGGATTTATGTTTTCAGCATTTTCCGTTGTCGGTTACGGGATTTACGTCATTTATTCGTTCCTCGCAGAAACCGAAATCTCAGGCTGGGCTTCGCTCATTATGACCATCGTTTTCTTCGGTGGATTGCAGCTGATTATTCTTGGCATTTTCGGAATCTATCTCGGCAAGATTTTCAAACAGGTGAAAGAACGGCCCAATTATATTATCCGTTCAAAAAATTTGTAAACTGATACCATTTATGGCAGCTATTTCCGCCCTCCGTTCCCGCTTTTTTATTTTTTATTCAAAAAATAAAAAGAGCTCCACTCAGGTCGGGCTGCAGATTCAACACCCAATCCATCTCCATGATATTACTTAGTTTCGACATAGAAGAATTTGACATGCCTTTGGAATACAATGGCGAAATTCCGTTTCAGGAGCAGATCTCTGTTTCCAGAATCGGTCTGCAGAATATCTTGCAGATTCTCAAAAAATATGATGTCAAAGCCACTTTTTTCTCCACAGTAATCTTCGCAGAGGAAAACAAAGATCTCATAAAAGAATTACTTTCATACGGCCACGAATTAGCGTCTCACACGTGGTTTCATTCAGATTTTAAAGAAGAGCATTTAGCAGAATCTAAACAAAAGCTGGAAGCATTGTTTCAGACAGAAGTGGTAGGGCTCAGAATGCCCAGAATGATGCCGGTTTCGGAAAAGGCAGTGGCAGACGCAGGTTATTTTTATAATTCGTCCGTCAATCCAACCTATCTTCCTGGCCGTTACAACAATTTTAAAGTTAGCAGAAAACCTTTTTGGCAGGGAAAAGTGATTCAGTTTCCGGCTTCGGTTTCTACAATCTTCAGAATTCCTTTGTTTTGGCTAAGTTTTCATAACTTTCCCCAGTGGCTATACAAATCTTTGTCCAGATTATCTTTGCAATCCACTGGATTTCTGAATGTCTATTTCCATCCATGGGAGTTTAATGACATCTCTGACCCGAAATATAAGCTGCCGGGCTACACTTTCAAAAATACAGGAAAACAGATGGAAAACAGGTTTGAAGAATTTATTGTTTGGGCAAAAAACAAAAATTATAAATTTGATACAATCAAGAATTTTTTAAATAATCAAGATATAAAAAGAAACTGATGAAGATTGCTTACGATGCCAAACGTGTATTTTCCAGCTGGTCTGGTCTGGGTAATTATTCCAGAGATCTTGTGCGTATTCTGGCGGAATATTATCCCGAAAATGAGTACGTCCTATTTAATAAAAAACAATCCGAAAGAGGGAAGGAGATTCTGGAAATGGAGAATGTCACATTCGTCAAAACCTCCGGAGGCGCCTTTTCCCGGCAGACCAAAACAGGTATTGATGCGCAGAATATTGGAGCTGATATTTTCCACGGTCTTTCCGGCGAGCTGCCATTGAAATGGAACAGAAATCCCATCAAAAAAGTAGTCACCATCCACGATTTGATCTTTGAAAGATTCCCGCAATATTACACCTGGATCGACCGCAAAATTCATTTTTGGAAATTCAAAAAAGCGGCTGTTTCTGCTGACAAAATCATTGCCATTTCTGAGCAGACCAAAAAGGATATCGTTACGTATTTAAAAGTGCCCGAAAGTAAAATCGAAGTGGTTTATCAGGGTTGTCACGCCAGTTTCAAGGAAAAGCAGTCAGATGAATTCCTTAATGAAATCAAAGAAAAATTTCAGCTGCCGAAACAATTTATTCTGAATGTCGGAACCATTGAGCCCAGGAAAAACCTTTTAAACATCGTCAAAGCTTTGAAAGGAACGCAAATTCCGTTGGTGGTGGTAGGCAGCAAAAAACCGAAATATTTTAAACTGATAGAAAAAGAGATTACGAACGGTGAGATCAGCGTTCAGTTTTTGCAGGGCGTTTCTATGACCGAATTGGCTGCGATTTACAAACTGGCAGAAATCTTCATTTATCCAAGTTTTTTTGAAGGTTTTGGGATTCCTGTCATAGAAGCTTTATATTCGGAAACAGTGGTGATTACTAGCAATACCAGCTGTCTTCCCGAGGCTGGCGGACCGGAATCTGTTTATATCGATCCAAAAAATGTAGCGGACATCAAATCAAAAATTGTTTTTCTCTGGAACAACGAGCCCGAGAGAAAACGCCGTTCAGAGAAAGGTCTGGCGTTTGTACAGAAATTCAATGATGAGGTGATTGCGAAAAATGTGATGAAGGTTTACGAAAGCTTATTTTAATTAATAATTTCTTTCGCCAAAAATCGCTGATCCAACTCTCACAGAATTGGAGCCACATTCGATTGCCAAAGGAAAGTCGCCGCTCATTCCCATGGATAGAGTTTCTAAATGTTTTAAACTTGAGAGTTCATCAAAAAGCTGCTTCAACACGCCGAATTCCTCAAGGATTTGAGATTCGTCTTCCACAAAACTGGCCATTCCCATCAAGCCTTTAACTTCAACATTAGGATAATTTCCATTAATATAATCACTGAAAATGGCTCTCGTTTCATCGACCGTCAATCCAAATTTCGTCTCTTCTTTTGCGATTTTTAACTGTAGCAGAACATTGATTTTCCGGTTGTTTTTTAACGCTTCTTTATCAATTTCTTTCAGCAGTTTTTCACTGTCAACACTTTCTATCATTGAGATAAATCCAGCAACGAATTTAACTTTGTTGGTTTGAAGATGACCGATCAGGTGCCACTCAACATCGTTTGGAAGAATCTCTTGCTTCTCCAAAAGCTCCTGAACTTTATTTTCTCCGAAAGCGCGCTGTCCCAGATCGTAAAGCTCTTTGATTTTATCGGCAGGATTGGTTTTGGAAACCGTCACCAGTTTTACGTTTTCGGGAAGTTGAGAAAGGATATTTTGGTAATTGGTTTCGAGTGACATTTTGAATTGGTGTTTAAATTAAACTTAAACAAAAATAAGAATCTTTAAATTTGAAACCACATAGAAACATAGTTTTATAGTACGGAATACAAAATAGCTTGATATCAATTTCTATTTTATCTTTTCAAAGCTAAGTTTGCGTCATCTATGTGTTTATGTAGTTTTGTGGCTTTGAGAAATCTCATATCAAATCAGTTCTGAAATTCGTCTAAAATTCGTAAATTTGATGAAATTTTTATTCGAATTATAATCACAAATATATGAGTCAATTTGATGTAACCGTTATCGGTTCCGGTCCTGGTGGATATGTTGCGGCAATCCGCGCTGCCCAATTGGGTTTCAAAACAGCAATTATTGAGAAATATTCTACGCTTGGCGGAACTTGTCTTAATGTCGGGTGTATCCCTTCAAAAGCTTTGCTTGATAGTTCTGAACATTTCGAAAAGGCAAAACACGAGTTTGCAAATCACGGGATCATCATCAATGAGCCTACTGCTGATATCGCAAGAATGATTGCCCGCAAAAATGAAGTGGTAGACCAGACGACAAAGGGAATCAACTTTTTGATGGACAAAAATAAGATCACCGTTTTTGAAGGTCTTGGTAGTTTCGAATCTGCAACTCAGATCAAAGTTTCCAAAAATGACGGTTCTTCAGAAATGATTGAATCAAAATATACAATCATCGCAACCGGTTCCAAACCATCCAGTCTGCCTTTTATCAATCTTGATAAAGAAAGAATCATCACTTCTACAGAAGCGCTTAATCTTAAAGAAATTCCCAAACATTTGGTTGTAATTGGAGGTGGCGTTATCGGTCTTGAGCTTGGTTCTGTTTATCTGAGACTTGGTTCCCAAGTAACTGTAGTTGAGTTTATGGATAAAATTATCCCTGGAATGGACGGAAGTCTGTCTAAGGAATTGCAAAAAGTTCTTAGAAAACAGGGTATGAAATTCGAACTTTCTACAGCTGTTTCGGCAGTTGAAAGAAACGGAGATTCTGTAAAAGTAACCGCTAAAAACAAGAAAGGTGAAGAGGTAACTTACGAAAGTGATTACGTTTTGGTTTCCGTAGGAAGAAGACCTTACACAGACGGACTTGGATTGGAAAAAGCAGGTGTAGAACTGGACGAGAGAGGACGAGTGAAAACCAACGATCATCTTCAGACCAATGTTTCTAACATCTACGCTATTGGCGATGTGATCAAAGGTGCAATGTTGGCGCACAAAGCGGAAGAAGAGGGAACTTTGGTTGCTGAAATCTTGGCAGGACAAAAACCTCACATCAATTATAACCTGATTCCTGGCGTAGTTTACACTTGGCCGGAAGTCGCCGGTGTCGGTAAAACCGAAGAGCAGCTGAAAGCAGAAGGTGTAGCTTACAAAGTGGGAAGTTTCCCAATGAGAGCGCTTGGAAGAAGCCGTGCAAGTGGCGACACAGATGGATTTGTAAAGATTATCGCTGATGAAAAAACAGACGAAATTCTAGGTTTCCATATGATTGGTGCGAGAGCTGCAGACCTGATTGCAGAAGGTGTTATCGCCATGGAATTCCGCGCAAGTGCCGAAGATATTGCAAGAAGTTCCCACGCACATCCGACTTATGCAGAAGCTATTAAGGAAGCAGCTTTGGATGCTACCGGAAAAAGATCAATTCATATGTAATTGAAGATCAGTACGTATCTTCCAATGATTTAATATAAAGAGAGGCCTGTTGCTTCTCTTTTTTTGTTACCTTAGCTGAAAATAAACTGACTATGAAACAAAACTACTTTTTATTACTTCTTTTCTTTTCTCAATTATTTCTCAGCCAAATCATTAATTTTCCTGATCCCAATTTCAAAGCGAGATTGCTGCAGTCCAATTCTACAAATTATATTGCTGCCGATTTAATGGGTAATGCAACAAAAATTGATCAAAATGATGATGGGGAAATCTCTATTTCAGAGGCGATGAATATTTCCAAAATTTCCATATCTGCGGAAACACATCCTATTAATTATGTGATATATTACAGTTCTGTGGCCGGTTACAATATTAGCTCTCTCGAAGGTATTAACTCGTTTAAAAATCTTAAGATTCTGGAATGTAAAAATAACAATCTGACGTCTATTGATTTTAAGGACCTGGTTAATTTAGAACAGATTTACTGTCAAAATAATAAAATTTCAGAATTTCGAAACTTTAATGATGTCAATAAACTATACATTATAAGCTGTTTATATAATCTTTTGACAAATTTGGATTTCAGTCAATCTGCCAGAAATATTGATTCTTATTCCGAATATTACGATAACAGAGGCTCGGTAATGTACGTGTACTCACAGAATCCATTGATGAGTGTTAATATGCAAAATGGCAAAAATACGATCTGGATGATACTATCCGATTGGGGTTCCTGTGCATTTGGTAATTTGTTTTCTGTAGCATTCAACACCTGCGGTAATGAACCTGGCCCGATACCTACTTTGGCCAATTTGAAAGTAAATTGCTTTGAAGTTGAGAAATATCAACAGTATCTGAGTCGTAATAATATGGCTGTAAATCTGACTGATAATTGTCTGATTGGAACTGATGAGACCAGCAAAGCCACACTTTCGGTCTCTCCAAACCCTGCAAAAGATTTTCTATATTTAGGCGTGGCCGATAAGATTGAACAAATTGATATCTATGATGAAACCGGAAGATTAATTTTATCACCGGCGATAAATCAAGGTAGAATTAATATTTCTAAACTGAAATCCGGTGTTTACTTTTTGAATGTTTTAATCAATGGGGAAAGACTAAGTAGCAAGTTTTTAAAGCAATAGCATAATTATCGAAATCTTATAAAGAGAGGCAGTCGGCTTCTCTTTTTTTTGCCGTGTCAAATTAATCTTCAAATAATCAGAATGCTAATTAATTTGTTTTTATTTTTGTTAAAATATTAGTTATGATACAGGAACTCGACAAAGATTTCAGCAGTCTTAATGAATATATAGACAGAATCGCACCCAGCAAGATCTTCATTCTGGTAGATGAAAATACGCACGACCATTGCCTGCCGCTGCTGCTCCCAAATCTGGAAACCGACGCGCCATTCGAAATCATCGAAATAGAAGCCGGCGAGGAAAATAAAAACATCGGAACAGCCACGCAGCTGTGGGAAATATTCTCGGAGATGGAAGCCGACAGAAAATCCTTGCTGATCAATCTGGGCGGTGGCGTAGTGACTGATATGGGCGGCTTTGTAGCATCGACATATAAAAGAGGTTTCAAGTTTATCAATATTCCAACGACGCTTCTTGCGATGTGCGACGCTTCTATTGGCGGTAAAACAGGTATCGATCATCAATTTCTTAAAAATATTATCGGGACATTTGCGCTACCTGAAGGCGTTTTCTTCTATCCGAAATTCCTCGAAACTTTAAAATTTGAAGAGCTTAGAAGCGGTTTTGCAGAGATGCTGAAGCACGGCATCATTGCAGACGGCGATCACTGGCGCGCTTTAAGTTCACTCTACAAAGTAACGCCGGAAAGTCTCGCGCCATTCATTATCCGAAGTATGGAAATTAAAAATGAGGTTGTCACCAAAGATTTTAAAGAAGAGAACGTGCGCAAGATTCTCAATTTTGGCCACACCATTGGCCACGCGGTTGAAAGTCTCTTTATGAAAAAAGGAAGCCTCATTCCTCATGGCGAAGCGGTAGCTCTTGGAATGATCTGTGAGACACATCTTGCTTTTCTCGCAGGCCTGATAGATGTAGAGCATTCCTCTGCCATTATTACTAAAATCCAGCACTATTTTCCCTATATCGATATCTCAGAATTCAGGAATGAAGATATTGTCAACCTGATGTTTAATGACAAGAAAAATCTGGATGGCAATATCAATTTTTCCCTGATAAATGGGGTTGGAAGTTGCGTTTATGACCAAAAATTGCACGCAGATCAAATCATTATGACGCTGGATTTTTACAAAAATCTCACTGTGCAGTAATGTTATTATTCATTGAATATAATTTTTAAATCATTGATATCTAATTTGTTGGATGAATATTTATATAATAACGAGATTGAAATTATTTTTTTGGCAAAGTATTTGAAAGTATGCTTCCCGTAAAACAAAATTAAAATTTGATATTATGAAAAAGTTATTTTTAGGATTAGGTTTAGTAGCAGGAACTTTTGCATTCGCTCAGACAGGAACAACATTTGGTGTTAAGGGAGGTATGAATGTCTCTTCTTTATCAAAAGACGCTTCACTTAGTGATCAGAAATCTAAAATTGGTTTTAATGCCGGAGCTTTCGTAAATATTCCAATCGCTTCTCAATTTAGTATTCAGCCAGAGTTAATTTATACACAATACGGTGCTAAAGCTGATTATAGACAAGATGTTTTAACTACAGGTGGTATAGAGGAGCAGAGATTCTCATCAGCTACTCATTTGGACTACATTGCTTTACCTGTAATGTTCCAGTATAACGCTACTCCTGGTTTTTACCTAGAAGCTGGACCTGAATTTGGATTATCAGTAAGTGCTAAAAATAAGGTAAAAAATGAGACTACAGGAGAAACTCTAGCAGAGTCTGATAATTTCAAAGATGATATAAATGGTTTTAATGTAGGTATCGGATTAGGAGCTGGCTACTATTTTACGCCTCAATTCGGGATCACTGCTAGATACGTCGCAGGTTTGACTGATATTGCTAAAGATAGACCAAGTGGTTCAGACGCTGTTAGAAATAATACATTTCAAGTAGGTTTGGCTTATAAATTCGGAAATTAATATTACGAAATCTTAAACACTATAAAAGACCGATCATTCGGTCTTTTTTTTATTTCATAATTTATATTTTTGTTGTAGATAAACAATTATATTTATGAAGAAGATATTTCAGACCCTGGCAATTACAAGCACTTCCGTGCTTTTTGCACAGTCTTTTGGGGTAAAAGGCGGCGCCAATATTGCAACGGTAAGTAAGGAGAAAAGCTGGGATGATACCAATGCAAAACTGGGTTATTATGTGGGTGTTTATATGCATGCGCCGGTCAACAGCATCTTCAGTATCCAGCCGGAAGTGCTTTACAACAGCATTGGTGTGAAATACGAGAATACGAAAACGTCACACACATTAGGCCTGGACTATGTCTCTGTTCCCATTATGTTTCAGTTTGAACCCATTCCGAAATTATATGTTGAAGCAGGTCCTCAGTTTTCTTTCCTTGTAGGAAATAGTGACCGAAACCAGACTGATGATGTTGTAACCATAAAGAAATACAGAAACAATTCCAGTTACAACAGCTTTGATCTTAGTGGTGGGGTAGGTGTAGGATTTCGAATCAACAATATTACGATAGGAGCGCGTTATATGATGGGCTTTACAGATATCAAAAAATCAGGCTCTACCACTTGGAGCAATGATGATAAGCAACTCAGAAATAATGCTTTGCAGATAGGATTGCAATACGGATTCTAAAATATTAATACATAAAAAAAGACCAACATTTACGTTGGTCTTTTTTTTATAATATTGTCGGGTATTATTTAACAATCAGATTTTTGCTGGTTGTTTCTCCGTTGTTAGAAATTACAATTCTGTAAGTTCCTGTTTTCAGAGCTGAAATATTAACCTTAGTTTTATCATTCTCCAGAGAGCCGTTGGAAACTAATCTTCCGGATTGATCCAGAATCTGATAAGTTGCTCCTTTAGCACCATTGTTCAAAGAGATGTTCACTTCACCTTTCGCTGGGTTTGGATAGATCGCAAATCCTTTGCTGAGTGCAGATTCATTAACTGCAAGATTCTTAGTAATATTGAATCTTTCAGCGTTCACAGCGAAATAGATATTGTTCAACGCTTTTACCATAATTCTTGCACTTCCGTTGTCTTCATTTGGAAGCGTCACAGATGCAGTTCCTGTATTAGGAACGTTGTCTGCAAGTACAGTTGGGTAAGTCAATCCGTTATCGGAAGAAATTAGGATCTGTACAAATTCTGTATTGATTGGTGCAGCATTGGTACCTGCAACATCCCAAGTCACAGCAAGTGGAGTTCCTCCCACATAGTTAGCCGGTAGATTTTGAGACGTCACTTTGAAAGGACCATTGTCAGTCACCGTTACAGTCATATTTCTTCTGGCAGCCTGATTTCCTGTTACTTTATTATCGTTGACAAAAAGTGCAAAGTTAAGTGTTCTTGCAACTGTAGGTATTACCTCCCAAAGTGGTGCAAGATTACCTGCTGCAACAGCCGTAAGCACAGGGAAATAACGTTCAGGTGTCGTTTTCGGAGAAAAAGATCTGAATATAGTTCCTGATGTTTGTGTAGGACTCGGCGCAGTAGATGTAGTGATACTTCTGACATCGGTCTGTTCCCATAAATAGGTTAGCGCATCGCCGTCAGGGTCTGTTCCGTTGCCTGTCAAAACAAATGCAGTACCATTTGGAATAGTATAGTTTGTCAGCGCCTGAATAACCGGCACCTGGTTGTTGTTAGCCGTTTTAACAGCACATCCTGCTCCCGTTCCGGTTGTAATGTTGCTGTACATTTGGTTAACACTAATTACGTGGAAATACGCATCACTGTTGTTCTGAACGTTTGGCGGGCAGATCCCTGCATAAGCCATAATGGTGCTTCCACTTCCTGGTTCTACAGAAGTAGATGCCGTTCTGTTTCCTCCACAAGAATTATCAAACGTGTGTTGTGCTCCCCACTGATGGCCCATTTCGTGAGCTACATAATCAATATCAAAAGCGTCAGCTCTAGGTGCAGTACGTCCTGTTACACCACGCGCTTTGCTGCTGGTACAAGGTGATCTCAGCTGCGCTATGCCACCGCCACCAGTACTGAAGATGTGTCCGATGTCATATGCTGCGCTGCCGATTGTTGCATCTATAAAAGCCTGATTTTCGTTTAATAGCGTGGGTCCATCATTGTTTGTAAATCCTGGTGCGTATGCATCAGTCCCGATCGATAGTAATACGTCATTGTTCGCAATCATCGTCATTGTAAGAGAAACTGTTTTTTCATAAACACCGTTGACTCTCGTCATCGTTGTGTTCATGGCTGCTAGAACTGCTGCCTTTTTCTGCTCTGTAGTTCCGCCGGACAATCCAGCTCTGTTGATGTGGTAATTGGAGTATTCTACGGTAGAGGATAATGCCAGTCTGTAAGTTCTGAACTGACCGTCCTGCACTAGAGATTGTGGTACTGGATCAGTAGCGGATGCTGTTTCCGAATCCTGGAAACCACAGATGAAACCAGCAGTGTCAGCAGGCAGATCTGCACGGTTGTAAACCATAAAAGTGCTGTTGTCTACCGTATAGGCATCAAGATATGCCGTTTTGCCCGCATTGAAATACATGACATTCACCCCATCATAAGGCGATACGCTGAAACGGATTGAATTTCCTGAATTTCCTTTTTCATATCCCAAATAAGATTTGATATCAGGAAATTTTGCCTGTAGCGCAGGATCCATCACAGATGCTTCCTGGATTACATAGTCTACCAGTTTTCCTTCTGCAGTCGGGAATTTCAGAACCAAAGATTCGTTATTTGAAAAACGTTTAGGTGCAGTTGCCAGGTCGGCTTTGATCTCCTCAACATTCAATTTGAAAAGTTTAAACTTTGCAGGCTGCGCTGTTTTGTCGTATAGCGCTGCTTTGTTGTCTACGCCAGAGACTTGTTTCCAGTAGTTCTTCTGCGAGAACACCATTCCCGAGAACAAGACACCTACTGCTAATAGTAATTTTTTGTCCATTTTAAAATATTTGATTTTTTATTTTTAATTCGTTTTGATTGTCACCTGTGAATAGTTAAGATTTTTGTTGAGCTTAATAATACTTGCAGGATATTTTTTATTTTTAAATTCAGGGTTGTCATACTGCTGGATTTTCACTTCCAATTTGTCTTTATCTTCCGAAACTTCCGCCACAACAAAGTCATTTTTGTC
This sequence comes from Bacteroidota bacterium, assembly GCA_037033105.1. Classification (GTDB taxonomy): domain Bacteria; phylum Bacteroidota; class Bacteroidia; order Flavobacteriales; family Weeksellaceae; genus Epilithonimonas. The sequence goes on along the minus strand of JAZBLF010000002.1, from coordinate 44,981 downwards.
AATCGCAGGCTGTATTACAATGTACGTTTCATTTACGTCAAAAGACGGGATGGGATTTTTGCGCGGTGACGGATTATCCTTATTGATAGTCTTATAAATAGCATCAATCTCCAATTGGGACTTCAGTATTTTATATTGAGAATCAATCAACTTTACGTTCACATGGTTTACTTCTTCAAATTCTGTTAAAGTATAAGTACTCATCTCGTTGGTTCCCTGAATTTTTTGTTGTTGTAAAGAACACGAAACCACCGTTATAAATAACATTGATAAGAAAATTAATGGTTTTTTCATATTTCAACAAAATTGGTGCATAAAAGTATAAAAAAACAACCAAATAATAGTATTTGGTTGTCATTTTAACATTAATAAAAATAGAGCTATTCTGATATTACAACATCGGATCCCTGCGTATGTGCATTCATCTGCGGTGCATAGTAGTTTTGCAGCGTTGTGATGCCATTTGAGAATTTTCCGCTGGCATTTGCTACATAATCATATTCGAACACATATTTACCTTTCGGCATATATTCGATATAAAAATTGGTGGAAGCATCTTTTGTAGATTGATAATAACCCAAATTATTTTTCCATTCGTAACCGGAAATCACATCCAAAGGTTCAAAACCGGCTGCTCTCATATCTTTCAGGTGAATGAATTCCATATTTCTGTCGGTATTAAGAATCATTCGAACAGTCACTTTATCACCAACTTTCAATGGAGAATTTTCATTGATTTTAATTAATTGTTCACCGTTTTCAGTTTTCACTTTTTTGTACAATTCTTTGGTGATTGAAATATAACTTTCAGAAGATTTAATCTTATCCAAATCCTCATAATATTGCCAGAACAGACCACCTTGCACAATTCCCGGACTGTCTTTTTTAATGGAAACTGTTGCCAGATTTTTATCTAATATATTCGAAACTACAGACGTTTTGAAATATCCTGTCGCAGAAGTCTGAGGAACTGGATATAAATCTTTTTGCCCCCAATTGATTTCTGCTTTATCACTTTCATTAGAAGTCCACGATTTCCCGGAATTCAGAATCGTAAAAATCACTTCTGCCGTTCCGCGAGAACTTCCCCAAGAATTAACTTCTTTTTGGGTCACGAGCCAGATTTTAATTTCTTCAATGAAAGTTTCATCATTAGGAGTCAATTTATTAAACGCTTCCAAAGCACCCGCGTGATTCACAGTTTTTGAATTATACCATCCCCAATCATTCAGATTCTGTTTCCAGTAAACACCTTGTGTTTCCGTGTCTGTAGAAGTTTCTTTCAGATAAGTCATCAATTTTTTCGAAATATCTTTCAATCCATAATTATTGAATAGCAAAGCCGAACGGTGCAATCCGAAGAAAGTAAAATCAGTAAATTTTGCTGTTTTAGCTTTTGCAATCACTGAAGTTTTCAGATTTGCTCCTATATTTTTTAAAGGATATTCTTTTTCCCAGTAATTTCTGGTGTCGAGATAATCAATCACAAAATTATTCCAGACATTATCTTTATCAGTTTTCCAGTATTTATTGACTTCATTATCAACATAGGAAACCAGCTTTGTAACCATTTCTTTTTGTTCAGAACTTTGATAATCCGCAACATTTCCTTTCAGCCAATCATTGATTCTTCCAAGATTTTTCAAGATATACAATGAATTATAATACGAACTCGGATAACCAGCGTACCAACTAAATCCACCATCCGGATTTTGCAGTTTCTGCAATTCTGACCAGTCATTTTGAATGGAATTTCGCATTGTATTTGCATCAAACAATCTCGCCAGTTTTTCCATTTGTTCGGTCTCGTTTTTCGATTCCAGAACCCAAGGCGTTTCTTCCAGCAACAATTGTTTCAACTCTTGATTTTTCTCCAGATTTGAAGTCAATAAACCTTTAGACTGATATTCCTCAAAAACCGTTTTCAGTTTCGGATTGGCTTTGAAAATTTCGGAAGCCAAAACATCAGCAAACCATTTATTAAAGACTACATCCGCAGAATTATTCATATCATTTTTCAAACTTGGAAGCGCAAACATAATTTCCCAAATCGGATTCGTCGTCAGTTCCAAAGTGTTTGAAACATTGGTCAAAGTTTTGGAATTCGAGTTTTTCAGATTTTCCAAAGTGAAAGTTTTCGTCTGTCCTTCTTTCACAAAAATCGGAAGCGCATCCGTCACCAACATTCGGTTCGGCAAAACAGCAATTGCTTTTTGTTCGCCATCAGAGAAATTGCCAGCTTTAGCAACGATTTTAATAATGATTGATGAAACATCGTTAGGAACTTTCACTTTCCAATTCACTACAGAATTTCCGTTTTCCGACAATGAAAAAGTTTGTTCTTTATTAAATCCAGAAACCGCAGTCAATTGATTAATCCCAAATTTTTCCGAAATATCTTCATTAGTAAACGCATCCAAAATCTGCAATTGCGCAACACCATTTAGTTTTTGATTCACCAAACTCGATAATTTTGATTGAAGATTCAATTCATCACCTTCACGTAAAAATCTTGGATAATTTGGTGTGATAGAAAACTCTTTCTGCGTCACCACCGATTTTTCCAAAGTCGCAGAACGCGCATCTTTCGTATGCGCCAAAAACATCAATTTCCATTGCGTCAAAGCTTCCGGAGAAGTGAATTCAAAACTCACATTCCCATCTTTATCTGTCAAAAGATTCGGATAGAAAAATGCCGTTTCGTTGAGGTTTTGACGAACTGGGATTTTTTCTAAGTTTTCTGATTTCTTTGCATTATCTGCGTCATCAGAATATCCATTTTCCGCAATGTAATTTTCTACCATTGCTTTGTCTTCACGACTAAGCGACTTTGATTGTAACATTTTACTAGCACCACTGCGAGTTATTGCTCCCGTAGCTTCCATTGCGTAGGCATTTTGGGGTTTTGGACATCCATTATATTGAGGTAAACCTGCAACTGTTGGGCAAGCGTCATCCCTATTTAGAATTCCATCCCCGTCAGCATCAAAATCTGGCGAATAATAAATTCTTCCATCAAACCAATTGAATTTTGGAAGTACTAGATTTAATGTTTTCAAGTATTCTAATTTTCCATTAAAGTTTTCTTGGTTAAGACCATCTCTCATTTCATAAGAACTCTGGAAAAACTGCGAATAAAATCCCTGCCAATTCCAGCTATTCGAAGCAAATTGGTCAAGCGATTTGTCATACATACCCGCCAAAACTTCTGCATTGATTTTCTCTTTACCAGTGCCAGAAACTTTCACAGTCCATTTTTCTTTTTGTCCCGGCTGAAGTTTATCGCGGAAAGTCACTGTTTCAATTTTCAAATCATCTTTGCTGTCACCAATTTTCAAATCAACACTCTCGGTTTTTACATCATTAAATGCGACCAACTGAAACTGTAAATTAACTCTCGAAACCGTTTCATCTTTCGGAATCAAAGTTTCATATTCCAGAATTCCATTTTTGAAAGAATGCATTTCCGTCACCGTTTCGCCTTTTCCATTCTGAATAAAAACATTCACCAAAGCATCCGGAACTGCTGAATAAACAAACACTTTCGCTTTCTCACCACGCTTGAAATCCTGTTTTGGCTTAATGACTTCCAGGAAAGGTTTCTGATTCTGCCCAAGCGATTTCTTATCCCAAACTTTGAAGAATTGCTCCGTCTTTATCGTATCTTTTCCTTCGATATTATAAAATTGAAGTTTGTAAGTTCCCGCTTCCAGTTTCCCTAAATCGAGATTGTTTTTCAAATCTTGATTCTCTTTACTTGTCTCTTGAATCTTGTTTAAAACAACTTTTTCAACCTTCCAGTTTTTCTCTTCACTAGTTTTATCAAATCTGTCGTGAGGAAACTTTTGCACAAATTCTTCCTCAGAAAATTTCGGCAAATCCTGAATTGTATTTTCAAACTGACTTCTGAAAATCTGTTTCGGTTCTTCCAGTTTTTCAAGTTTTGCATTGTAAGATTTTGCTAGAACTTGGTCGTTGTAATTTTTCGTCGAAACAGTCAATTTTACAGCTTCATCAGAGAAAATATTGTCAACATTGTCCGCCGAAATATAATGAGAAACCGAAGCCACTTTCACATTCGTGTCCGCAGATTGTGTTTCGCCGTTGATGTCCGTCACAGAAGCATTGATGGCGTAATTGTCAATCTGAATACCTTCCAGAGTTTCATCTTTTTTGAGTTCTACTTTGATGGTAAATTCGCCTTTCTCATTGGTTTTCACTGTTCCAAGAATTGAGTTTTCATTATCTTTTCCACGCGGATACCACCAGAAATAACGCCAACGGATATTCTGTTTTTTGATTTCGTAATTCACGGTCGAATTGCTCAATGCAACACCCGAAAACATCATCGCTTTTCCTTTCAGTTCGATGGTTTGGCCGTATTTGTACTCGTCTTTTATAGGTTCAAAAGTCACTTCAAACTTCGGACGTTTGTATTCCTCAACCTGAAAATCTGCGTACCCAGAGATGTTATAAGCGGAATTATTATCGTCATCAACTTCAATATTGAAATTCCCGTTTAGTTTATTTTTAGGTAAAGTAAAACTGCCATTAACAGAGCCAAATTCATTGGTTGTCAATTTCAAAGTCTGTAATTCTTCGCCGTTGGTGTCATTCAAAATAATATTCAACTTCACTTTTTCCAGCGTTTTCATTTTCTGAGTTTCGCCGTTGATTCCCGTTGCAATGACTTTGAAATAAACAATTTGTCCCGGTCTGTAGATTTTTCTGTCGAGGAAAATCTGTGCAATTTCCTGATTTTCAGATTTGTTTTGGTTATTGTAATTGTCATAACCATACACATTTATCATCGAAAAATTGTTTCCATTTTTAACAAGGAAATTTCTGTAATATTCCTTATTGTCAGAATTTGGAAACTGGAAATTACCTGATTTATCGGTTTTTACCGTGTATTTTGTCACAGCTTTTCCGCGAACATATTCAGTAACATCAACGTTTTCATTAATGTAAGCTTTTCCGTTTTCGTTATTGACGAGTTTCACAATATTAGCTTTTGGATTGCTGTCGTCTTTCTTAGAAAAGATAATTTTCGAATCCGAAACAATGAAATAATAATTGCCCTGAACCGAATTTTCCACCACATATTCCGCCAGATAAATTCCTGGTGGAAGTGCTTTCAGCTCCAAAGATGTCTTGTGTGATTTGAAATCTAGAGATTCCGGCAAACTGAATTGGTCTTTTCTGACCAACGATTTTTTGACCTTAGAAAATGGCGTTTTATAAGAATCAAAAACGTAATTCAGAAAACCTTGCGAATCATCTTTCACTTCATAAATATTGAGTGAAAATTGCTTTACATTTTTACCTTCCGCAACAATGTGAATTGCTTTGTTTGGTTGCGTTTCTTTCTCGTAAAACAGATTGAGTTTTGGATTTTTTATCGCATTTTCTTTGTTAAGAATATTATTGATAAACTTCGATTTTGGATAAAGTTCTTTCGCTTTATTGACCCAAACCAAAGCCGTTTTGTTATCATCTTTTTGTTGAAGAACTTCAATCATTTCATCAATAATTAGAACTTTGTAATCACCTTTCGCAGATTCATCGCCAACCAATTTTTCAAGTTGAGCGAATTTATCTTTGCAGTTATTCAGTTCACAATTATAATTGATTTTCTGATGCTGGAAATACAGTTTTGAATTCCCGGAATTTGCCGAAATCTCTGAATCATAAACGTCATTGATTTTCGTCGGATTAACTTTCAATTCGTTTGGCGTGAAGAGATTTTGATTTCTCAGAAACTCGATGTAATTGTAATTTGACCAATCCAAAAGCGTAGGGAAATAATCCAAATTTTCCGTCGCCTCAAAAATTTCTTTATATTTCTGCGTCTGAATTTTCTTTAAAACTTGATTTTCTTTTTCTAAATCTGAATAATTTTTAGTCAAATAATTCTTGAAGTCCAGTTTGCTCCAGGTTTCGATTTGTGAAAGATTTTGATTGTCGATATTCGTTTTCTGATTGATTTTCCACAAATTGTTGTCGTAATAATCATCAATGAATTCCAAAGTCAGAAGATGAAACAATTGCTTCTCATCGCCTTTCAATTTGGTTTCCGTACTTTGAAGTTTCGCAAAGAATTTGGAATTTTCATCATTCTGCGTATCGTCGTGCGTTTGCTTCAGGATGCTGAATTCCGCTTTCAGAGATTTGATGATTTGGATGGCATTGTTGTCTTTCATCGCTTGGTTTTGAATGTCCAGAATGATAGGAAGATTACTTTTGTAAGTTCCTTTCTTGTAATTTTCCTCCACTTTTTTCCATTGAGAATCATAATAATTCTGCGCCGAAAAGTTGATAAAGAAGAGCATCAGCAAGAAAACTGAGACTGATTTAATAATTTTCATAGGTGACTTTTATTTTTTTAATGGATCAATGATTCACTGTATAAAGATGCATCATTTTTGTAAAGGTTGGAAGGCTAAATATTTTTTATTAAAATTAAGGTTTTGGAAATCGTACTGATTTAGAACAATTTTTCGGACATTTGTTAAAAGTAAAATGTCGATTTTAAATCTAGCAAAAAAATATGTGATTGACAGCCAGATGTTTGTTTCGCTGATGGGAACAATGATGGCTGCATTTTTTATGCTGGAACAGGATATTTTTAAATGGCCGAGTTTACTCTTGATTTTCATTACCTATTTCAGCGGTTATCTCTACACGAAATATCAAAATAATAAAAAGACTTTTATCAAAATTTTAGTATTCAACTTCATCTGTGGGATTCTAAGTTTTTGCCTGATTGTCTTCAATCACAACGAAATCAGACTGTTAAAATGGGCTGCGATTGTCGTCATCGGCTTACTATACAACTCTTTTTTTCTGGATAAATTTATTCGGAAAATTCCGTTGCTCAAGATATTTTACGTCGGTTTGACCTGGGCATTGATTAACGCTTGGCTCATCCTACCGGAATTTAATTGGGAGATTTTCTGGATTTCCTGGTTGTTTATTTCAGCTTTGGTTTTGCCTTTTGATATTCGCGATATGAAAAGTGATGATGTGGTGACTTTTCCCATTTTAATCGGTGTTCAGAGGACGAAATATCTGGCTTATCTGTTGGTTTTTATGGCCTGTCTTTTAAGTTTGATATTTCTTGAAAGAGAATTTGCTTTAAGTTTTCTGCTGACAACGGTTTTCACATTTATATTGATTTATTTTTCTGAAACCGAAAACAGGGAATCCTACTTCTCTTTTTGGGTAGAAGCCTGTAGCGGACTGCCTTTGTTGCTATTATTGCTCAGTTGGCTTATAAATTGCTAGTACGCCATGGTTATTTAATTTTTGAAGAATATATAAATCTGATGCATAAAAATATCTTTGCGCTGTTGTTGTTTTTATGTAGTGTCACTTTTGTGTCTGCGCAGGAGAGAGAGAAGAAGGATTCTATCTATTACAGGATCGAGAAATACTCGGACAAGCGAAGATTTACCAAATTTGTACACCGTCTCATCTTCCGCCGCGAAGCAGATTCTGCATCCGTAAAAAGCAGAACGGAGAAGCAGGTTCAGCAGTCTTACGATGGCAAATATATCAGGAATATTAAGGTAGAAACAATTGACCCTTTCGGTTACGGCACGGGAGACAAGAAGCAAAAAACAAGGTGGTACGACTGGTTTACCAATCATCTTCATTCCAATACCAGAATTTCTACGGTCAATAATTATCTTCTGTTTAAAAAAGGAGAGGAATATAACGCACAAAAATTATATGAATCTGAACGTCTCTTGCGGGAAATGCCATTCGTAAACAGAGTCAACATCAGTGTTGCAGACAGTACTTCTACCAAGGATTCCATCGATGTGGTAGTAAAAGTCCTGGATTCCTGGAGTCTTAAGCCTAGGGGTAGTTTCTCGGGAAGCAAGGTGGGAATGGGCGTGACAGAAGAGAATTTTCTGGGTCTGGGTCACGAGGCCAATTTCCTTTACAGAAACGATTCCAAACAGCATCAGGATTATCTTTTGGGAAGTTACACAGCCTACAATCTTTTCGGCAGTTACATCAACGCTCAGGTTTTGGGAGAACGTGATTTCTACAAAAATGAGAGGATCAACTTTAATGTCAGAAGGGATTTCTTCTCCCCTTTAACAAAATGGGCCGGCGGCTTCACCTTTGAATATTTTATGAGGAACGTGGCGATGCCAATGGTAGACAGAAGTGCCTTGCCACAGGTTCAGATTAAAGTTTACAGTCAGGATTTGTGGGGCGGCTATCAGATTTCCGTGTCGTCTAATGATGACGAGAGGGTTTCCAGCAATATCGCAATTATCGGAAGATTTCAAAATTACCAGTACAAAGACAGCCCTGGAATCGATCAGTTCGATTTTTTCCAGTCCTACAGCAGTTTTCTGGCTTCCGCAGGTCTAATTCAAAGAAAATTCTCTGTCGAGAAAAATATTTTTCAGTACGAGCTGCCGGAAGATATTTCGTACGGAAATTCATTCAATCTTACAGGCGGATTACTGTCGAGGAGCAATGATATAATGCCTTATGCAGGTGTTTCTGCTTCATATGGATCGTTTACCAAGATCGGTTATTTCAATGTGAAAGCGCAGTTTGGAAGATTTTTCAATGCAGCACATCAGAACCGGGAATCGTTCAGATTTGACGGCACTTATTTTACAAATCTGATGGATTGGAAATTTGCGAAGGTGCGGCATTTCTTTTCACCGACTTTGGCGTTAGGCAATCCGCAGCATAATTATTCTTACCGGGACAGAATCAATCTTTCTGGCAGAGACGAATTTCCGGTTTACAACGGAGATTACATTGGGACAAAAAAGTTGGTTTTGAGGTACCAGCTTCAGCTTTTTGTGAACAGGACGTGGAAGAATTTTCACTTCAGCCCGTATCTCACAACAGCAGTCGGGTGGCTTGCGATGCCGAATGATAAATTGCTGAAAACCAATTCGAACACAAAGATTGGCGTAGGTGTTCTGATCAATAATCCTTACCTGGTTTTCAACAGGATACAAATTTCTTTTATGTACTATCCACGCGTTCCTTTTGACAACAATTCGCTTTTCGATTTCAACAGTAACAGAAATAACGTGATGCCGCTTAATAGTTTCGGTGCAGATATTCCACATTTTGTGAATTTTGGAAACTAATCTTTATCTTTACATAAATATTGAGTGATGGAAAATTTGAACGATATTAAAAGAAAACTGATCCAGGAAATCTGTGAATCACAGGATTATTATTTGTTGTCCTCACTTTTGAAAACTTTTGAAAAAAAACCGGAAAATACCGTCAAAGAACCAGAATCTGTCTACGAATCCGAAAAACCAATGACGGAAGAGGAAGTGGACGCCTATTTTAAAGAAGAGGAATTAGAACTGCCTTCGGAGATTCTTGAAATTTTGAAATTGAGCGAAAATCAAATAAAAAATGGTCATGTTTATAGCAATGTCGAAGTAAACGCTTATTTTGAAGAATGGCTAAAAGATTAGTGTGGTCACCAATTGCAAAGCAGATTCGAAAGGAAATTCTTCAATATTGGATACAAAGAAATAAATCAAAACATTATTCGAAAAAACTAAATAGTTTGTTCGAGATGTCTGCGCAGCAGCTTGCTGATTTTCCCTATTCCGGAGTTTCGGTTTCGGGCAAACTTTATCGAGGCAAACTTATCAAAGATTATTATTTACTTTATAAAATTAGTGATGATTCCGTAGAGATTCTTTTCATTTGGGACACTAGAAAAGACCCAGCAGACCTTTTAAATTTAGTTAAGAATTTCAGCAAATGATTATCAAACAACTTTCACTCATCAATTTTAAAAACCATTCTGAGCAGTCTTTTGACTTTTCGCCGCAGATTAACTGCTTCGTGGGGAACAATGGCGTGGGTAAAACCAATATTCTGGATGCACTTCATTATCTATCTGTAGGGAAAAGTTTTCTGGGAAATTCTGACCTCAACAATATCAAATCTGAAGAATATTTTTTTGTGATCGAATCTGAGATTCAGAATGATGACAAAGAGGATATTATTAAAATCCTGCTGCCCAGAGAATCCAAAAAACTGATCAAAAAAAATGATAAAGCCTACGACAGGCTGGCAGATCACATCGGTTATCTGCCGAGTGTGATGATCTCGCCGTATGACTCCAATTTGATTTCAGATTCTGGGGAAAGCAGAAGGAAGTTTCTGGATGCCATGATTTCTCAGACGGATTCCGCGTACCTTTTTGATTTAATTCAATATCAGAAAACCATCCAGCAGAGAAATGCGCTGTTGAAGAATTTTGCTAAAAATCGATATTTTGATAAAGATTCTTTGGAGATCTATGATGACCCAATTTCAAACTACGGAACAAGAATTTTCGAGAAGAGAAAAGAGTTTGTAGAAAAACTGAATCCCATTGTTCAGCATTATTACGACATCATTTCCGGCGGGAAAGAAAAAGTTTCCGTTGTTTACGAATCTCACCTTGCCGAGAATACTTTTCAGGCACTTTTGGACGAATCGATTGATAAAGACCGCGCATTGACGTACACTTCCAAAGGTATTCACAAAGATGATCTGATTTTCGAAATGAACGGAAACGCTATAAAAAAAATCGGATCGCAAGGTCAGCAGAAATCGTTTTTGGTCGCTCTTAAGTTGGCTCAGATCAACCGCATCAAAGAGTTGACGGGCAAATCGCCTATCCTTTTACTTGATGATATTTTTGATAAGCTGGATGACACCAGAGTTTCTCAATTGATTGAATTGGTGAATAAAGAAAACTTCGGCCAGATTTTTATCACAGACACGCACAAAGAACGTACGGAAAATGTGGTGAAGAGAATCCACGAGGAAAGTCGAATTTTTGAGATTTGACAGAAAGAATTTAGAAATTAGAGTCCCGAAAAGAAATACAAAACTTCAACATAGCCCTGATGGGAACGGCATCCTTTTAAAAAAATGTGTTCTTAATCGTGAATCTGACGCGTAGCTAACTGACATTTTTTTAAAAGATATAGTGGACAGCAGGTTTGGAACTGCTGACAATTTGCCAACCGATATGCTCTTAAAAGTTTACAGAAAACTACCGTCAAAGGAAAATGGGAGCAAATCTCTTACAGATTTTGTTTTGATAATTTCGCCGTTTGGTGAGGCAAAATAGATTTCTATGACGTCTTTCTGTTTGGCTTCGTACTCCAAAATGGCCTGTCTGCAGCCGCCGCAGGGTGGAATTGGGGTGGAACTGAGAACATCTTTTGGTCCGCCAATCACAAATATTTTCTTGATTTTTTCGTTTGGATAATTGGCAGAAGTCCAGAAAATGGCGGTTCTTTCTGCGCAGAGTCCGGATGGATAAGCGGCATTTTCCTGATTGCTGCCGGTGATGATTTCGCCGTTTTCCAGAAGCAGCGCACAGCCAACAAAGAAGTTGGAGTAGGGTGCATAGGCGTTTTCGCGGACAGCGCGGGCTTTGTCAAATAATGTTTTTTCGATTTGCGACAAGTCGTTATAACTTGCGATGGTCTCAAAATTTATTGTTATTACTTTTTCCATTTTTAAAATGCGGGAGGTAAAAATACAAGTTTTATGTAAACAAATTAACATTTCCCGAAAAAAAACATCTAAGTCTTATGATAAAGCAGTTTTTAGTTCTTATTTTCCTTTGTTTATTGGGATTTGCGAAGGGTCAGGACAAGATATTCTGGAACGAAAACCGAAAGCTGGTCTGGGCAGATTTTCAATCCACAACCAAGCCAAATGCCTCCCAGGCTGCCGCTACAACGTTTTGCGGGATCTCATATCTGCTGGATAGTTCTACGAAAAAATTCACAGATAAGCAGGTTGCGATTGCTTCTTTTTTTGTGCCTTCCAAATCTTGGGCGCACACAGATCACAGGACAGAAATTGTGCTGATGCACGAGCAGAGTCATTTTGATATCGCCGAATTATTTGCAAGGCGATTCCGAAAGTTAATTAGTGATAAGACTTTGGATGTAAAGTCTTTACAGAAATATTATAATCAGGTTTATGAGGATTATAAAGATTATCAGCAGGATTATGAAACGGTGACCAACCACGGTAGAATTCGCGACAAACAGTACGAATATTCCCGCAAAATCGATCAAGAAATAGAGGAATTGTCGGCTTTTAAAATTTAAATTTCCGGTTGTCTTTCTTCTCGGACAGCTTCTTTTTGCTATCGATTCTTTTCTGAACCTGACGCTTGGAAGGTTTTGTTTTGACTCTGTATTTTGGGATGAAAAGCGCTTTTTCCACCATTACCAGCATTTTATCGGTCACTGTTTTTTTGTTGGCGAGCTGCGTTCTGCTTTCTGACGAGGTCATCTGCATAAGACCTTCAGAATTGATGCGGTTTTTGAGTTTTTCTATGATTCTGAGTTTCTCTTCGTTATTGAAAAAATAACTCTCAGAAACGTTCCAAATGGCCGTCACAGCGGTTTCTACCTTATTCACGTTTTGACCGCCTGCGCCGGAAGAGCGGGAAGTTTTGTAGCTGATTTCGGACGTGAAATTTTTCATTTCTTGATTGATTTTTTTAACTCAAGTCGGTTTACTTTTCCGTTCGGAGTTCTTGGAATTTGCTGTACAAAAATAATGTCTTTTGGTTTATGAAACGATTTTTGAAATTCTAAATTATAGATTTTAGATTTTAAATCGTCATCAATTTCGCCTTCGATTATTAAAATTAATTTTTGTCCGAGTTTTTCATCATCAATTCCAAGAAATACGGCTTCATTTGGAATGTTTTGTTTGACTAATTTTTCCAATTCTTCGGGGAAAATCTTGGCACCGCCGGAATTGATCACGTTGTCCAGTCTTCCCAGAAATCTGAATTGCTTTTTGTTATTGATTTCAACCAGATCATTGGTCTGCAAAACTTCAGAATTAAGTTGTGGTGCAAATATTTTCAGACAATCTCTTTCGTCCAAAGAAATGTCTACACCTTCAAAAACTGTAAACCAATCTTCCTGCGCTGGGAAAATCTCTCTTAGCGCTATATGTGATAGTGTTTCGCTCATTCCGTATGTTTCAAAAATTTTGGTTTGAGATTTTGAGATTTTGAGAGTCTTGGAAATTTTTTTCTTCAAAGTTTCGGAAACTGCTGCGCCACCAATAATCAGGTTTTTGATGAGATGAAGTTTGTCTAAGGAATTTTCTACTTGCAAGGGCGTCATTGCGCAGAAATCTATTTTTTCATCAATGTTTTGAAGTGGAGTGGTGGAAGGTTCGGCGATTTTAAGTTTTAATTTCCTTGAAATACTTCGGACGACCATCATTTTTCCGGAGATATATTCTACGGGAAGACAGATGAGTGCAATATCGCCTTCACTTAAACCTAAAAAGTCGCAGGTCATCCTGGCAGAATTCAGCATTTTTGATTTTTTCACATCAAAAACTTTCGGAATTCCTGTAGATCCGGAGCTTTGAATTTGAACCGTTTCTGAATCTGAAAACCATTCTTTTATGAAGTCTAAAACTTTGGTTTCAAATTCGTTAGAGGTGGTTTTGGGATGGCGAAAAGGGTTGGAAAGGTCGATTAACATTAGCTTGAGCGAAAATTTATTTTATAAAATTATGTAATTTTTTCTAAAAATAATTTGGAAGTTAAGAAAAAAGCTCTAAATTTGCACCACAATAAAGGACAGACCTATGGTGTAGCGGTAACACTACTGTTTTTGGTGCAGTCATCTGGGGTTCGAATCCCTGTGGGTCTACAATTGTAAAATTACAACCAGTTGAATTTCAGCTGGTTGTTTTTTTTATATGTCATTTTAATGCTTAGACTGCAGTAAGTTCACACTATAATTTTAGTATAAACTATACTGATAAGAAACTGTTTTAAGAACTTAATAGCGGAAATCTAAATGATCCCGAAGTCTTTGCAAAATGCAATCAGCTGCTCGTTACTATTGATGTCGAGCGAGTCTTTGATATCTTTGAGACGTTTCTCCACCGCACTCATGCTTGCTGGTTTGATGTTGTTCCTCTTTAGATAATCTGGTATATCTTTCAGAAACATACCTTTTGCCAAAAGCGAAACCAGATTGGTATCATATGCAGAGAATTCAAATGCGTTTTTCTCAGCACCTTTCAGATCGTAGGAGAGATGTTTTTCATTGTTGTAGACGGCTTTTATGCCCTTTTTGAGATCCTTTACATCATCACGCCCTTTCTTTACATATCCATTGATGTTTTGATTTTCGAAAAGATCTTCAATAATCCCGGCTTTTTTTTCTCCCGAGAAAACAATGACTTTTATATCAGGCTGTATTTCTCGTACCGCTGCAATCAGTTGTTTTCCGTTTTCGATATTTTGTTTTCTGTGATCTTCATCAAAAGAAAGATCGGTAATCAGCAGTTCAAAAGGTGTATTTTCCTGAATATTCATCTTGATGCTGCTGAAGGCGTCGTCGCAGTAGCTTACATATTTGGAATCTTTAATATCTAAATCATCCAGAGCCTTTTGGACAGAGATGTTGGCGCTTTCATAGTCTTCTGCAATTAGAATTTTTTTGAACATATGGTTTTTGTATTTTTATTTATAGCGGAAATGAAATATTGACCTTTAACAGTTGTTTACTTCCTGTGTCAAAATTAATTTTTCCATTAATAGAATTAATACGGTTTTCCATATTTTGCAGTCCGTTTTTTGGAAGATTATCAGAGAGTCCTACGCCGTTGTCTGTGTATGAGATACTTATGATGGATTTGTTTTTTGTAAATTTCAGGAAAACTTTGTCAGCCCGGCTGTGTTTTTTCATATTGGTCATTAGTTCCTGAAGAATTAAATAGACTTCTGTCTTGGTTGCGAAACTTACACCTGTCCAGACCTCTTCGTTATTTCCATTAAAAATAATTTTAACACGGTCAGAAGAATAGGAATTCAACATCGATTGGAGTTGGTTTGAAAAGTTTTGATTTTCATTGATTTCAGTGTTGTCATACGAGATGTCGCGTGATGTTTCGTAGACATTTTCCAAACCGAAAAGCAGCGCATTTTTATCAATAAGATCCGTGTTTTCTACCTGCGACATAATCTGGTAGATCCTATTGGCTACGCGGTCGTGAACTTTTTTAGAATATTTGAGCTCTGTGTTTTTAACCTCAATCAGTTTTTCCTGATACAGGATTTTGCGGCTTCTTTTAAGGTAAATAAACAGCGCAATTATAACAAGTGACGAAAGGAGCAGGCCAATGTTTCGTTTCGTAATTTTACTTTCTTTTGTGACATTTTCAGTTCTGGCTTTCAAGAAATCGGCTTTGTTTTTTTCCGTCTCGTACCGGATCATCGCAAATTGATTTTTTGCCTTATTTCTCGCCGTTTGCAAGCTGTCATTCAGTTTTTGATAGATTTTGAAATACTGCTTCGATTTGTCGGGAGTTTCCAGAGAAACCAGTTTCTGGAGAGCTTCAATCTGATCATCCGGACTGTCGATTTTCCGGGCCGTTTCGTACATTTTCACTGCATATTCTGTAGCAGCTTTTTGATCTGTTTCAGAATAAAAATCAGCAAGATGTGCATAACTGGAATTGAGACCCCAATCATCATTTTCCGCTATTCTTATTTTTAATATTTTTTGAAATTCGGCAGCAGGATTGTAGCTGTTATCCCACAACCACTTTGTATAAGCCAGATTATCACTGATTTTTGATCGTGAGAGGTCATCGGATTTACTTTTAATCAGCGTTTCAAAAATAGCGATCGCTTTTTTGTAATCTTTTGCATCTTTGTAAGTGATGGCCAAGTTGTTTTTGTAAAGCTGCTCATTGCTGATATCAGTTGCGAAGCCGATCGCTTTCTTGTAAGATTCTATTGCGGCTGCATAATTTTTCAGGTTGTTGGAAACTATGCTCAGAGTATTATAATTGATAGAGAGGTAGTTATGTTGCAATGTATCTTTCGGATCAAAATAATTCAAAGCAGAAAGTGCAGTCTCCTGGCTTCCGAAATAATCACCTTTTGTTTCCTGAATGATAGCAAGGTTGACCAGGCATTTTCCGGTTCCGAAACTGTCTTTCTGCTGTAAAAAAACATCCTTTGCTTTATAAAAATAAAGGAAAGCGCTATCTGATTTGCCAATATCCTGAAAATCGTAAGCCTTATCGTAAAAAGGATTTTCAATTTTTTCAGATGATGCTTGCTTTTTGGAGCAGGAATAAATTAATATGAGTAATAGGAATGCAAATAATTTCAACTATCTTGGTTTTTCATCGAATTTAATAAAAAAAATAGCGAAAAGATGATCCTTTCGCTATTATTTTTATTGAGATTAAAATTGGCGTTTACCCACCAATAATTCTTGGCGGAATTGGATGTCCGGTTTCTCCACCTGTATCACCTGGATCCGGAGCATTTTGCTGAGCTGCAGCGGTTGTTGTTCCTGCGCCGTCGCAGTCTGATGTATTGGAATTTGAAGGATTTGAAAATAATCCTAACAGTATTAAAAGCAGTTGAGTCATCTCTGAAAAATTTAAAAAATTGGCATTCGTGCTCTTCCCCGCAAAACAGATCACGGGCAGGTGGCACAGTTGAAAAAAAGAAGCGCTTCTTAAATTTTTGGGAAGTCAACCATCGAGAACAAAGGAGAAATGTCCGCTTCCCAAGCCAGAGATTTACCTCCGTTCTATCCGGTTGTTTTTTAAAATCAGTTTTGATAAATTTGCTGTCGTAATGTTTTGTTTATCACTGATTTCTGACGCAAAGATGCAGCGAATAAGAATTCAGATGTTAGACAATATCTGGACACAGATGGACAATGATAAATGATGAAATACGGATTTCCGTAAAATTGAGTGTCAGAAAATCATCTATTTTGTAAAGCCTAAAAACTAGATATGTCCAAAAAACTACTAATTCATGAAATTTTTGAGAAGGGAAAAAGAGAGTCGGGAAAAGACAGCAAAAGCGGTATTGCACTATATCTCAGCTTATATTTTTATGACGAATGGAAATTTGAAATTTCAGAAAGAACATTCGTAAGGTATTATGACTCTTTTTTGATAAATAATGAGGATAAGAATATTGATACTCAGACGCTTGATAAACTGAGTCAGTATTTGGATTTTAAAGATTATAAAGACTTTTGCAAAACAGAAACTTTTTCAAAAACTAATAAAGATTCTTCACGTACCAGCGTGAATGTGAGAATTGATGATGAGGATGACTCCCAAAGAAAGTACCCAAATATTACCGTCAATATTACGACCAATCCTATTCTGAAGCTTCAGGAATTTTTCGCAAAACAGAGCGGTTTTGGACTGATAGGACTGTTAATTTTCGGCGGATTTTTCACTAATAATTATCTAAAAAAGGAAGAAATCCCGATTGTGAAATTGGGTGAAGTAAAAGGTGCCGAAGTAAGAAAAAAACTTCCTGAAAGCGAAACTTCAAAATCTACTAGCGAAAAAAATGTTCCGAAAGTAGATCAAATACCACAGAAAGCCACTAAAGAAGAAAGCTTACAATGTATGTATTGGAGTGGGGAAGAATTTATCCCAGCGCATTGCAGTGAGACGGCAAATGGTTTGATTGCGCTTGATAGGAAATTAGTAGATAATTTCAAAAAAATCACAACACCAGACACAATTTCTTCAATTAAAAATGTGTGGTATTCCAAACATCAAAATGTAGTGGAGTTTTTTACTGCGGATGGTAAAAATCCTGAGAATGGAAAAGAATTACGTCCGGTTACAAATTATATTTTCGAAAAATATTTGAATTAAACCAAAAAAAACTCCGCCGAAGCAGAGTTAAGATATTATTGTTCGAGATATAGCCAATTGTAAAAAGCAATCCGCCATCAGCCCATTACATTCTATTCGCCACATTGATTCCCAACATAGAAAGCGATTTTTTAATCGTCTTTCCAACCAAATCAGAAACCTGAAGGCGGAATTGTTTTGCATCCAAATCTTCCTGTTTTACAATCGGATTATTCTGATAAAATGAGTTGTAGGATTTTACCAGTTCATAGACGTAATTAGCGACCAAAGCAGGGCTTAATGATTCCGCAGCTTTCGCAATCACTTCTTTAAATTCGCTCAAAAGCATAATCACATCTTTCTCAGTATCATTCGGCACATACGCTCCAAAATTTCCTTTTCCGGAATACTCAGCCTTCGCCAAAAGCGACTGGATTCTGGCATACGTGTATTGGATGAATGGTCCTGTATTGCCGTTGAAATCGATACTTTCTGCCGGATTGAAAAGCATTTTCTTTCTAGGGTCTACTTTCAGGATAAAATATTTCAAAGCACCAAGCCCGATCACTTCATAGGTTTTCTCCCGGTCTTCGTCAGAGAGCGTTTCCAATTTGCCTAATTCCTGCGACTTTTCTTTTGCTGTTTTTACCATTTCGTCTACCAGCTCGTCCGCGTCCACTACAGTTCCTTCGCGGGATTTCATTTTTCCCTCCGGCAATTCTACCATGCCGTAAGACAGGTGATAAAGCTGAAAGGCCCACTCATAACCCAACTTTTTGAGAATCTTAAATAGAACCTGGAAATGGTAGTCCTGCTCATTCCCAACGGTGTAAATCAGTTTCTGAATGTCATTTTCTTTGAAACGCTCAACCGCAGTTCCAAGATCCTGCGTCATATAAACCGAAGTTCCGTCCGAACGCAAAAGCAGTTTCTGATCCAGGCCTTCATCCGTCAGATCGCACCACACAGAGCCGTCTTCTTTTTGGTAAAGAATCCCGTCTGAAAGGCCTTTCTGAATCAGATCTTTACCCAGAATATACGTATTGCTTTCGTACTGGACCTGATCAAAATTGACACCCAGTTTGAAATATGTTTCATTGAAACCGGCATAAACCCAGGCATTCATCATCGCCCAAAGTTCACGGACTTTCGGATCGTTTTGCTCCCATTTCAAAAGCATTTCCTGAGCTTCTATGATGCTCGGAGCCTGCTTTTTGGCGGTTTCCTCATCTATGCCGTCCGCAACCATCGCTTTGATTTCGGATTTATATAATTTATCGAATTCGACGTAGTAATTACCGACCAGCTTATCGCCTTTCAAACCGGTAGATTCAGGCGTTTCGCCGTTCCCGAATTTCTCCCAGGCCAACATCGATTTGCAGATGTGAATACCACGGTCATTGATAATTTGAGATTTTATCACATTAAAACCATCAGCTTTCAGGATTTCTGCCACCGAATAACCCAAAAGATTATTTCTGATGTGTCCCAAATGCAGCGGTTTGTTGGTATTTGGAGAAGAATATTCTACCATTACCGTTTCATTTTTCGGCGCCACCTTATCAAAATCATCCTGAAGATCCGACAACTGATTCGCAAAAACCACATCCTTCAGTTTGAGATTAAGGAAACCTTTCACAACGTTGAAACTCTCGATAAAATCGATTTCGTTTTTGATGGCTTCGCCCAATTCTGTTCCAATGGCATCCGGGCTTTTGCGGGCCAGTTTTACCAGTGGAAAAATGACGATGGTGAAATCGCCTTCAAACTCGGTTTTATTTTTCTGAACATCCAGATTTACGCCTTCTGCGTCGTAAAGCTTCGGGACGATCTCGGATATTTTTGATTGTATATGTTGAATGATATTCATGTCAGAATTTTGTGTTGCAAATTTAAAAATTTAAAATAGCTTTTTTGAAGCAATGTCGCAAATTATATAAGTAAGATTATTTGGGGCAGCTATTCCGCCTTCCACTCCCAATCTTTTTTGCAGAAGGTTTCTGTTCAATAGAAAGCTTGTCCACGCAAAAAAGGATTTCCGTTCAAGTCGGGCTGCGAGCAATTCGCGGCAAATCATTGTGTTATTTTTATTTCTCTGATTTAGCAGATCAAGAAGATTTAAAAAAATAAATCTGCAAAATTTGCCCAATCTGCGAGAAACAAAAGTGTTTTTAATTCACTGTTAATGGGTCATTATTAATTAACAAAGCTTTCCTCTTACTCAATCTCAAAAACCTGATAACCAAAAGAATCGCGGAAATCGTCAGTCCGATTCCAAGTGCTATCCACATCCCAAATGCGCCCATTTTCATCGTCACACAAAGGAAATAACCCATCGGAATTGTGAAAACCCAGTACGCCAAAAACGTAATCACACTCGGGATTTTGACATCCTGAATACCTCTCAGACAACCCAATGCCGTCACCTGAATTCCATCCGACAGCTGGAAAAGCGCAGCGATAATCATTAATTTTGAAGCCAATTCGATGACGAGAACATCACTTTCTTTCGTGAAAAAATGAGGCAGAACATTTCGGAAAATGATAAACATAATGCCACAGAATCCCATATAAATTAGAGTCAATTTGAAATTATTAATTCCAATTTTCCTTAGTCCAACATAATCGCCAACGCCCATTTTGTTTCCGATCATCACCGTAGACGCCACACTGAAACCGATACAGAGATTAAAGGTGAACGACGCCATAGACAGCGCGATCTGATGCGATGCAATATCCTGAGAACTTACCAGTCCGCAAATAAAAGCGGCAGCCGCAAACGCCGTTACTTCAAAGAACATTTGTAAGGCCGTCGGCAATCCAAGCTTGAACATTTTGCTGAACATTTCCTTGCTGAATTCTGCGATTTTCAAGGAGAAATCCTTGATGTATCTTCTTGTTTTCGGTTCCTTTACCAAAACAAAATAAAGGAAAACCACCATAAATATTCGGGCAATCAACGTGGCTAATGCCGAACCCTGAACGCCCATTGCGGGAAATCCAAAAAGTCCTTTGATAAAGACATAATTGAGGATAATATTAATGACATTTGCAATAATGGTCGCTTTCGTTACCCCAATTGTAAATGACAAACCTTCCGAAACTTCTCTCAAAGTCTGAAACATCATAAACGGAATCATCGTGAAGGCCATAATGCTCAGAAAGCTTATCGTATCAGGTATAATTTCAACCGGCTGATCCATATGGGTGATGAGCGGAAGTCCTGCTAAGAGTAATAGCATTAGCAAGATACCAACGCCAAGATTGATGACAAATCCATGTCTGAAAACTGAATTGATGGTCTCATGTTTTCCCTGGGAATTGGCCTCCGAAACCAAAGGCGGAATGGCGAAAGAAAATCCCAGCGCCAAAACGAAAATGGAGAAGAATAAGGCATTTCCCAAAGACACAGATGCTAAAGCCTGCGCACCAAGAAGTTTCCCGACGATGATGTTGTCGAAGAGATTTACAGAAACTTGTCCTACTTGGGTCAGCATCACAGGAAGCGCCAGTTTCAGACCTTGCTGCGTGTATTGTTTATCTAAAAATTTCATTTGTTGATCTTATTTTTAAATCAGGAATGCAGATTAAAACAGCCCTGATTTTAGGTCAAAAAAAACCGTCTCGGTTGCAAGAACGAGACGGTTAAATATAATATTTTAATTTATTTAATCTCTATTTCTTTACAAAACTGGCTACATCATCGGCAGTCACAGGATCAGCACCTAAGATGATCAGCCTTTCTACGACGTTTCTAAGCTCACGGATGTTTCCCGTCCAGTCATACTGCTGCAAAGCTTTGATAGATTTGTCATCGAATTTCTTGGCTGCAGAACCGTTTTCTGAGGCAATCAGATTGGTAAAATGCTCTACCAACAAAGGAATATCTTCCGCTCTGTCATTAAGTGAAGGAACGCTGATTTCTATGACAGAAAGCCTGTGGTAAAGATCCTCACGGAATTTTCTCTGCTCGATTTCTTTTGCCAGATTCTTGTTGGTTGCAGCGATGACGCGGACGTCCACTTTGATTTCCTTGTCGCTGCCGACAGGAGAAACTTTGCTTTCCTGCAATGCTCTAAGCACTTTTGCCTGAGCGACGAGACTCATATCACCAATCTCGTCCAGAAAAATGGTTCCGCCGGTTGCCTGTTCAAATTTCCCCGATTTGTCTTTGATGGCACCTGTAAAAGAACCTTTCACGTGACCGAACAATTCGCTTTCTATCAGTTCTGACGGGATTGCAGCACAGTTGACCTCAATCATTGGTCCTCTGGAACGTTCACTTTGGGAGTGGATGGCGTGCGCTACCAATTCCTTACCGGCACCGTTTGGCCCCGTGATAAGAACTCTGGCGTCCGAGACTGCCACTTTGTCGATGATCTGCTGGATTTTTTTCAACGCAGGCGAAGCGCCAACCATCTGGTATTTTTTATTGACTTTTTTCTTCAGCTGAGAATTCTCCTGCTTCAGATTGGAGTTTGCTTTTTGCAGATTACCTTTATCCAGAGCATTTTTTACGCTGGTGATCAATCTGTTGATATCAATTGGTTTTGAGATGAAATCATACGCACCTTCTCTGAGACAACCTACGGCAGTATCGATGTCTGCGTGGCCGGAGATCATGATGAATGTGCTCTCTGGCTTCAATGCAAGACTTTGTTTCAGAAGTTCTGTGCCGGATATTTTTGGCATTTTGATGTCAGAAATTACCAAAGCAAAATCTTCTTTCTCAATGAATTTGAAACCTTCCAGACCATCTTCTGCCATCTCGAATTGGTAGTCAGGTAGTTCGTCCGATAAAATACTGTGTAGAACGCCGGATATTGCTTTTTCGTCTTCTACGATTAAGATTTTTTGCATAGGTGCAAAGATACAAATTTTAGAATTCGTAATGTGAAATTATTAGGATTGTTTATTGTGAAAAGTGAAATGTAGAAATATTCTAAAATACGGTCCCCTGATTCTCTGGCAAAATGTGTAATGCAATAGCGATAGAAACGGCTATCCTTTTTCTAAGAAATGGACTGGGTGGCGGCAGAAAAAGATAATAGTGGATAGCGCGCCCTCGCGGCTGGATATGCGCTAGCGAGGGATTGCCCAAATTTATGTCGTTGCTAAATATTTATTTTTCTACGATAATTTTTTTGGTAGTGCGCTGATCTGCTACTGTGAAAGTACCCAGGTAAATGCCTTTTGGTAGAGAGGAAATGTCGATCCGCGTCTCATTTTCGGAGGTCAGTAATGTTTTGCCCTGGAAATCTGTAATCACAAATTTGAATCGCTGCGTTTTGCTGTTCAGAAATTCCAGTTGAAGAAGGTCTTTTGCAGGATTTGGAAATAATCTAAAGCTCATGGCGATCTCCTTTGGTGTGCAGACGTCCAGCGTTTGGGAAACGACGGCAAAGTGCTGCACAGCGCCAACGGTAGCTTTCGCAATGTTGTAGATGTAAACGGGATCCAGATTGGAAAATGTGTCGTTTGCGGTATGCGCGTAAGGGGTTTCGTTGTATTCAAAAAGACCTGTGATCACGTCGCCATTGGACTGAAAAGGCATATAATCTGAAGCGTAGGCATAGCTGAGGTTGGTCTTGAGCGGCGAATAAAGTCTGACACAGTTGATGAGCTGCTGGGTGAAAGTGTTGGAAGCCGTGTTGTTGATACTTGGATTATTGGATTCGTCACGTTCGCAGGTGACAGTGTCGTTGTTTTGGCCTTTGATGCCGCCAACTTCATCGATGTTGAGAACCAGGCGGATTTTCATTTTTGGATTGGTAGCATTGACGACGGTGTTCACGTAATGCTGCGAACCTATCAAACCCTGCTCTTCGCCTGAGAAATTGATGAATTTGATCGAATATTCTGTATTGATATTTTTGAGAAGGCGCGCCGCTTCCAGTATGACGGAAATGCCGCTGCCGTTATCATTGGTTCCGGTTCCTGTGATGGTGTCGTAATGGCCACAGATGATGATAAAAGTATCAGGATCTGAGGTTCCGGTTTTGGTCACAATAAGGTTGGAAGTGGTGTTGCCGCCGTAAGTAAAACTGTCTTTGGAAATGGCGGATTCCGGGTATCCGAAAGATATATATTTATTTCTGAGCCAATTGTACGCGCTGTTATTTGCTGATGAACCCGTAGTTTTGACACCCAAAGCTTCGAAGTCCTGCAAATTGCTAATAATATTCTGCTGAGAAACCAAATTGGCAACATCAGCGTAATTTTGATTAAACGTTTGTGATTTTACAATTATTCCAAGAAATAGTAGAGAGATAAATATGTTTTTCATTTTACAGATGATGATCTGCAAATATAAATAAAAAAGGAGAAGACGTGATAAATGTCTTCTCCTTTCATTTGAAAAACTATTACTAACTTAAAACTAATTTGTTGCTTTTCTGACTTCTGCTTTTACGTCTTCACTGGCATCCTTGGTTTTTTCCCAAGCGTCAGATGCGGTATCTTTTGTGCTGTCCCAAGCTTTTTCTGCGAAGTCTTTTGTGTCTTCCCAAGCTTCAGAAGCGTTTGCTTTTAGATTTTCGAAGAAACCGTCTCTTGTAGGCTCTTCATTCTTTCTTTTTTGCTCGTCAATATAGTTTCTTGCTTTGTCAGCATATTCATTGACTGTGTTTTTTGTATTATCGGCAGCATTTTCCAGAGAATTTTCTGTTCTGTCTACCGCTCTTTCTGCATCATTATAATTTTGATCTGATGTGCTCATAATATTTGTATTTGTTTGGTTAATTTGAAAAATTTGATTTGATACGATCTATTATTCAATTAAAATGCCGTAAATTCTTAATGAACGTTAATTTAATTATAATTAAAACCAAACAAAAAAAAAGCAACATATATTTCTGTATGCTGCTTAATGTATTTATAATCGAATTTCTGACTTCTATTATTTGATAATTCTCTCAAGAACCCATTCAATCATCATTTTCTCTGATGCGTGGTGGTCACTTGCAAACTCGCCACGTCTCCTGTTGGCAATCACGCAGTTGACGGTCAGGGCTTTGTGTCCTAATAATTTTGATAAAGCATAAATGGCAGAAGTTTCCATTTCGAAGTTGGACACACCTAGGTCATTCAAAGTTTCAAGGAACTGATCGTCTAATGCTTTGAGTCTCAACTGGCGGCCTTGCGGTGCGTAGAAACCTGGGAACGTAGCTGTGTTGCCTCTGTATTTGGCATCGGCATAGTAATCTGAAATATCTTTTGCCCAATCTGAAAAGTACAACATCGGTTTGATTTTCTCGTAAGGAAATTTCGCCATAAAGTTCTTACTGAATTCATTCTCAAAAGCATAATCCTGATAGAAATGCAAAAGTCCGTCAAGGCCAACCACATTTTCTGTCACCAGCATATTGTTGACCTCAATTTCCGGATTTACGCTTCCGCAGGTTCCGAGACGGAAAAGCTCCAAAGCCTTATGATCTGTCTTGAATGCTTTTTCTTTAAGATCGATATTGACCAAAGCATCCAGCTCGTTCATCACAATATCGATATTTTCTGTCCCGATTCCGGTTGACATCACGGTGATTCTATCGCCACGTAAAGTGCCCGTGTGGGTGTAGAATTCTCTTTTATTCTTTTTGATTTCGATGGTGTCGAAATACTTTGAAACTTTCGGGACTCTGTCCGGATCGCCTACCAGTATTACTTTTTCGGCAAGATCTTCGGGAAGAAGATTGAGGTGGTAAACACTTCCGTCCTCGTTTAGCACAAGTTCAGAAGCTGCTAGTTTGTTGATCATATGTTTGATTTATAATTTTAAAGATTAAAAAATGAGTGATTAAAAATGCACTGATTTCGGAAATTAAAAAGGTTTTAAAGTTAACAAAATTCTTCATCCGCAAAAGGATTGAGCCTTTTTAATTTTGCAAAAAACAATTTAGAATTATTTTAAAGGATATTCTACCACATAGACACATAGTTTCGAAAGGAAAAATTGCCGTATGAAATTCCTACTTCCTTTTTTTTATTCTTAGTTTTCTATGTTTCTATGTGATTTAATTATTTAGCTTTAAAGTATTTGAGATCTCGTTCGCAACCCAATTTCCTGTACTGAAACAGGCCTGCAAGAGATAGCCGCCCGTTGGCGCTTCCCAATCAACCATTTCGCCGGCGCAGAAAACGTTTGGGAATTTAGTTAGCTCCAGTTTATGATTCAACTCTGAAAATGCAATGCCGCCGGAAGTCGAAATTACCTCATCGATTGGTCTGTAACTGAGAATTTCAATCGGGAATTTTTTGATTAATCTTGATAGAATTTCGATGTTTGTATAAGTTTCTTTATCTAAAGTTTTCAAAAGATTGATCGCCGTTGTAGAGAGTTTTAATTTACGTTTTAGAATCTGGCTGATCTTATCGTTTCCATTTAATTCCCCGAGAATTTCTGTTTCGGACAGAGTCGGTTTCAAATCTATATATAAGGTTAATGGGAAATCGTGTTTTCTCGTAAATCGGTTGAGGTAATAAACAGGACTGCCCTCAATGCCGTATTTTGTGAAAACCACTTCCCCGATTTTCTCATTTCCTTTAAAAGAAATTTTGATGTTTTTAAGGTATTGACCTTGTAGTTGATGAAATTCAGAATCCGTATCGTAGCCGGAATTTGCGGATTCCAAAGGTGTGATTTCGATGTTTTTTGATTTTAAAATCTCAATCCATTTCGCATCAGAACCGGTTTTTTTCCAGGATCCGCCGCCCATCGATAATATTAATTTTGAATAATCCACTTCCAGCTCATTCTCTTTATGTTTGAGAGTCACAGAATTCTCCTCAAAATCCATAAAAGTATGTTCGTAATGAATGACAACGCCCAGCTGTTCCAATCTATCCAGCCAGGCTTTTAAAACCTGAATCGGCTTGAAATTCTTGGTTGGAAAAATCTTGCCTGAACTACCGACATAAGTTGTAATACCCAAGTCAGAAAGCCAATTTATTACCTTTTTATTGTCAAAATTTTTTACAATCTCCCGAATTTCCGGCGCATCATATTTTTCGATAAAAGATTCTAATTCTTCATTGTGCGTCAAGTTAAAACCGCCATTTCCAGCAACCAGAAATTTTCTCCCGGCCGCTTTATTTTGTTCAAATATTTGAACTTTAAATCCTTTCTCAGCGAGAATTTGTGCTACCATCATTCCCGCAGGACCGGCGCCAATGATGATGATTTGATTATCCGAAGTTTGTTTCAAAAAGGTATTTTTTGGAGGAGATGGATACTTTACAATTACACGAAGGCGCAAAGTTCTTTAATGAATGTCTTGTGTCTTAGGACACAAAGTTTAGCTTCGCTACGAATAAAAAATCAAAGATTTTCCTTGTGCCTTAAAAGCGATTGATAATGTAAAACATCTTTGTGCCTCTGTGTTTAACTCACAAAGCTAAAATCATTCATCACTTATCATTCATCATTTATAAATCACCCTCCGACACGTTTTGTTTTGTAGCCCATTTCTTTTAGAATGGTCATGATTTTGTCGCGGTTGTCGCCTTGAATGATGATGACGCCGTCTTTTTCCGAGCCACCGATGCCGAGTTTTGTTTTGATTTTCTTGGAGATTTCTTTCAGGCTTTCATCGTCGCCTTCCCAGCCTTCTATGATGGTGACGGGTTTTCCGTTTCTGCCTTTCTTCTCAAATTTGCAAACGAGCGGTTCTTTCTGTTTGAAGTTTTCTTTTTCTTCATCCGGCATTTCAAAATCCTGCTCATCGTGCCCGGGAAAAAGGTTTTTCAGTTGGTCTCTCAAGTCCATTTTATCAATTTAATAAGGGTTTTAAAGGTAGTTATAATTATTATTCTGGGAAAGATGTGATGTGGAATTAAATGTATGAATTTGATTATGTAAATTTGGTTATCAGTTACAATTTTATGGATAGAGAAATTACAACATTCAAAACGTTAGAAAATATTGTCAATTTTGATATTGGAAATCATAATTTCAGGGAACTCGCAAAGTTGTTTTTAACAGCAATGAATGATTGGCCTACTTCGAATCAAACAGAAATCTCCGAGTTCACAGTTGAATTGAGAAAATTTATTGGAAGTCCAATTACTTTAAAAAAAATTAATGCAAAAAATAGTTTAAAATTGACCGAATCAAATGCTTGGAAGTTAGAATCTATAAGTTCAATTTCAAAATTAATTCAAAAAGCTGAAAAAACTATTCAAGAAGATGATTTTGATAAAGTAATTGCAAAAATTTTAGAATACTATAATTCGGAATTTTCCTCAATTGATTTTCTTGCTGAATTAGATTATTTAACGACTGATGAAGGAGGAAAAAATACAGGAGCATTATCGGGTGATCGGCCTCAAGTAAAATTCCATTTCTCACAAATGATGACTTCAGGACAGCAGACTTTTATTGACAAAGAAATGTCTTTCCTGGAGAAAATGTAATTGCTAAAATCAAAATTCTTTCCCCAGAATTTTTTGAAAAAGAATTATTTAAAGGTTTATAATTTGAATTTCGTGAAGGAGCGAAAGTAATTGGTAAGGGAAAAGTATTAGAAGTAATAAATGAAAAATTGCAAAAAGATTAATTCTAAATCTCCATTATTTGCCACAACTATTTTTCATTTCGTAAATTTGTGTAAACAAAATAAGAAATCAAAATGTCAAAAAAAGCAATTCTTGCCATATTAGACGGCTGGGGAATCGGTCTCAATGATTCGGTTTCCGCACTTAAACAAGCCAATACACCATTCATAGATTACGCCCTGAAAACTTTTCCAAGTACGACACTTGAAGCCAGCGGTCTCGCAGTAGGTCTTCCCGCAGGACAAATGGGAAATTCCGAAGTGGGACATATGAATCTTGGCGCCGGTAGAGTGGTATACCAGAACTTGGTAAGACTCAATATGGCAGTGGAAACAGGAAGTCTTGGCAGAGAGAAAGTGATCCAAAGTGCTTTCGAATATGCAAAAGCCAACAACAAAAAAGTACACTTCATCGGTCTTGTTTCAGACGGTGGCGTGCATTCTCATATCAATCACCTGAAAGGTCTTCTCACTGCAGCGCACGAATTTGGACTGAATGAAAATGTCTTCGTTCATGCTTTCACAGACGGAAGAGATTGTGACCCGAAATCCGGGAAAGGCTTTATCGAGGATCTGATCAGTCATATGGACGCAACAACCGGGAAACTGGCCTCTCTCATTGGCCGCTATTATGCGATGGACAGAGACAAACGTTGGGAACGGGTGAAGCTTGCGTATGACCTTCTTGCCAATGGCGTCGGTACAGAAACCACCGATTTTCCTGGGATGATCCAGGCGTCGTATGACAAAGATGTGACGGACGAATTTATCCAGCCGATTGTTGGGGTAAGCAATCATTATCCTTTGGCGAGAATCAAGGATGAGGACGTTGTGATTTCTTTCAACTTCAGAACAGACAGAGGCCGCGAGATCACAGAAGCGCTTTCCCAGCACGACTTCCCGGAGTACGGAATGAAAAAACTGAATCTGTACTACGTTACGTTGACCAATTACGATAAATCCTTCGAAAACGTCAAAGTTGTTTTTGATGAAAATGTACTCGAGAAAACAATGGGCGAAGTGTTGGAGGCTGCAAGCAAATCTCAGATCAGAATTGCAGAGACTGAGAAATATCCACACGTCACGTTCTTCTTTTCCGGCGGCCGCGAAGCCGAATTTCTAAAAGAAAGAAGATTGCTCTGTCCCAGCCCGAAAGACGTTGCAACCTACGATCTGAAGCCCGAAATGTCGGCCTACGATATCACAAATGCCATCGTTCCGGCACTGGAAAAAGAGAGCGCCGATTTTGTGGTTCTTAATTTTGCAAATACAGATATGGTGGGGCACACAGGCGTATTTTCTGCAGCCGTGAAAGCGGCAGAAGTAGTAGATTCCTGCATCAAAAAAGTGGCTGAAACGGCTTACGAGCACGGATACGCAGTTTTCATCCTTGCAGATCACGGGAATTCAGACGTGATGATCAATCCTGATGGTTCGCCAAACACCCAGCATTCTACGAATCTTGTTCCGCTAATAGTGATGGATAAAGACCATACCTGGGAACTGACACCTGGAAAACTCGGCGATGTTGCACCAACTATTTTAAAGGTAATGGGCGTAGATATTCCGGAAGAGATGACCGGTAATATTATTGCGAATTAATCATATTACAGAAATTTTCCGTTCTTTAGGATTGAGGTAAAGAAAATTTAAAATATAAAGCCGGTTTTTAAAGCCGGCTTTTTTGGTGTAATTTAGTTTCGTCAATTCATTAAATGAAAATGTTTAACAAGTTTTTTTTCTGTTTCTTTTTAATTGCAGGTCTCGCTTACGGCCAGGATATTTTGTCTAATGATAATGCCTACAATACCAAGAAAAGTGAAGATCTAGCATCGTTAGCTATTTCCTATTTTAAAAAAAATGATCTGAAGAAATCGACGGAATTGCTCTTCAAGGCCAAGGGATTTGCAGAAAAAACAGACAACTATGCATTGATTGCAAGAGTAAACGGATCCATCGCGCACCAGTATGTGCAACTTAACCTGAATGACAAGGCAAAATTCTACCTTTCCAATGCCATCCAGCAGGTCAATAAATTACCGGAAGGTGACAAGAAAAAACTTCTGAAAACATTATCTTTTTTAGAAATTGGCAATATTGATTTTGATGAAGGTAATTATCAGAAAGCCAATAATTACTACAAAAAGTCGCTGCAAGAAATCGAATTGATAAAAAATCCGGACCCGCAATCTGTCTATCATCACAGAAGGTCGCTTTATAATATAGGGAATACCTATTATTTCCTCAAAAATGATTCTGCGGAGATCTACCTGAACAAAGCTCTGGCTATAAAAAATAACTATAACAAGGAAATTGATTATTTTATATACAACGCATTGTCCCAGGTTTATGCTGGACGAAAGGAGTACCAAAGGGCTATTGATACTTTAAAGATTGTTCTGGAACATAAAAATGATCTGGACACACGGCTGCTTTCTGATGTCTACTACAATCTTTCGCAGAACTACAAATCTCTGGATAATCAAACGCAATATTCTTTTTATAATGAAGCGTTTATCAAACTCAACAGGGCGACGAGGGAAAACGAGATGAGCGCCATTTCAACAGCTATCAGTGCCGAACAGAAAGATTATAAAGAAGCCATTTCCGATGCCGACAGTTCCAGGAAAACTGTTGTCATTGTAGCTTCTGTTTTTGGTTTTTTACTGGCTGGCGCAATCGTTTATTTGCTTTACAGGAGAAAAACGGAGAGAAAGGTTTTCGAAAATGTTATAAAAAAACTGGAGGCTGATCACAATTCCAAAAATATCACCGCAGAACAGCCCGATAAAATTGAAAAACAGTTATCGGCTCAGACTCCAAATTCTGTAGAACAGGATCTGCTGATAAAACTGCAGAAGTTTGAGAACTCGGAAAAATTTACCAATCCCAAACTGACGATTGCGAGCCTTGCTTTACAATTGAAAACCAACACCAGTTATCTTTCCGACGTCATCAATACTTATAAAGGAAAGAATTTCAATACCTACATCAATGAGTTGAGAATTGCTTATATCTGTCAGAAAATTTATAATCAGAAAGAGTATCAAAATTATAAAATTAGCTATCTGGCGGAAGAATGCGGCTTCGCTTCCCACAGTGCTTTTGCAACTGTTTTTCGCAATATTACCGGAATTTCGCCCTCAGTTTTCATTCGGGAAGCTTCCAAAAATCAATCTTAGGGAAAGTTTGATCAAATTTATAAAAACCATAAAATCAATTATTTATAGGTGATTTATTCTTTAAAAATCAAGGATTTCGAAAGCATCTTTCTTGGATTTCATAAAAATGCAACATAGCTTAGCATCAAATAATTCTAATGTCTTTTTTATGAAGAAAAATTTGATTTTTTTGATGATGCTGTCCGGAGTGATGTCATTTTCTCAAAACTGTGGTTCTACTGTAAGCTCTGACAGAACAGCAATCGGTGAAAATATTACAACCGGAGGAACTTACGAATATACATCTGCATCCGACTTCGATGTAGAATTCGGAACCATTCTTAAGGTTAATAATGTGAAATTCAATGTGGTGAAAGGAGCTGCCGATCTTAGCTACGTCAGTCTTTATTTTTACAAAGATAATTTGGGAAAACCCGGCGATCTTATCAAGTCATTTGAGAATGTGGTGCCCAATTCGCAGACTTTCGTGTACGATCTGGAAGGTAATTCGGCGTACGAGATTAATGTAAATATACTTTCGACATTCGATTTGCCAAAAGGAAAATACTATCTTTCTGTAAAAGCAAAACCCGGAGATTCTACACCGGCAAGCTGGGAAATCAACAATCAGGAAACAACCAAACTGGGTAGGTTCGACTATTCTAAATTTGATTCCGAAGACTGGTTTGGAGGCTTTTCCTATTATGATCACGTTTTTCAGGTTTCCGGTATTTGCTCATCCACAGGCGAGCAGCAACCAGATTATGGAACGGCGGTCAGCCAGGGAAATCCTTCCAATAACTATGAGGCATCAGGTGTGATGAGGTTTAGAACCTTGGCAGATGATATCATTGTGCCCGAGAATACAATCTTCACATTGAGCAAACTGAAAATAACGACATTGCAGCTAGGCAACATACAGAACGCGACCATCAAGATCAGATCATCTGTAGACGATAAGCCGGGACCTGTGCTTTATACTTTTGAAAATATGGTCCCGAAGACAGAAAACTACTTTGGCTACTGGGCAGTTCCCGGATATCCTTTGGATGTTGTAGCGGTAAAGGGCGAATTTGTGTTTGACCAGCCGGCTCAGCTTCCCGCAGGGAATTATTTTATAGATATCAAAGCAAATCCGGTACAAATGTCAGATTACCTCGGCTGGGAAGCGAGTTCTTTGCCTGGCATCGGTTCCTACGCCTATACTTCATTTGACGATGGCGAGACTTGGGAAGTAAATGAAGGTTTCAACTTCGTTTTTGATGCTTCCGGATATTCCAGATCTAGCCTGGTAGTATCAGAATCCGGGAAAAATACACTCAGCTTCTATCCAAATCCTGTCGCTGATGAATTAACTTTCAAAACCTCAGAAAAGATTGACAATGTTTTGATATACAACACACTGGGTCAGATTGTGAAGACTTCAAAACCAGTAAATGATAAAATAGATGTTTCAAACCTTTTACCGGGCAACTATGTGGGAACAGTGATTTTCACAAATGGTAAAAAACAATCGGTAAAAATCATCAAAAAATAAAGATTGATAATTACAAGTTTTAAAACCAGCATTTTTGCTGGTTTTTGTCGTTTTATCAAGTCCAAATCAATACTGACTTCGGGTTTTTAAATGTATTATTTATATTTTGGGCAGCTTTTCCGTCCTCCGTTCCCGCTTTTTTTGCCACCACATTTTCCCGCCGCAAAAAAGAGCTCCACTCAGGCCGGGCTGCAAGTGTCCGTACAACAGATTTGATCTATGACTGCTAATATCGCAATGTCTTAAAGTCTCATAAATTTCATCGCTTTAAATCCAATAATATGTTTTTATCGTATCTTTGGATACAGAAAAATAATAAAAGTTAATGCACGACAAAGAGTTACAAATAGAAGTAATGAGATCGATGGAAGGTAATATGGACGAGTTTATCGCATCCTATCTTACGCCCATCGAGAAGATTTGGCAGCCTTCGGATTTCCTTCCGGACAGTTCCAGCGATAATTTCAAATACGAAATCGAAGAACTGCAGACGTTTGCCAGAGAGATGCCTTATGACCTTTTCGTAACCTTGATCGGAGATTGCATCACAGAAGAAGCACTGCCAACCTACGAATCCTGGCTGATGAACTTAGACGGCGTCAATCAGGAAAAGAATACCGGCTGGACCAAGTGGATCAGAGCTTGGACAGCAGAAGAAAACCGCCACGGTGATCTTCTCGGGAAATATCTTTACCTCTGTGGCCGCGTGAATATGCGGGAAATGGAAGTCACAACACAGCACCTTATCAGCGACGGTTTTGACATCGGAACCAGTTCGGATCCTTATAAAAACTTCGTGTATACCAGCTTTCAGGAGACAGCTACCAACATTTCGCACAGAAGAGTGGGAACGCTGGCAAAGCAGTCTGGGAACAGAAAATTAGCTCAGATGTGTGGCGTTATCGCAGCGGACGAAGCAAGACACGCCAAAGCATACAAAGATTTTTCAGCAAGGATTTTCGAAATGGATGCCAGCGGAATGATGCTCGCATTTGAAGATATGATGAAGAGAAAAATCGTAATGCCAGCCCATTTATTAAGAGAATCCGGGCAGAAGGCCGGAGAGCTGTGGGAACATTTTTCCGATGCAGCACAAAGAGCAATGGTTTACACTGCGCAGGATTACATCAATATTTTATCAGATCTCCTGGACGAGTGGAAAATCGATCAGGTGAAAAATCTGAATGACCAGGCAGAACGGGCCAGAGATTATCTGATGAAACTTCCCAACAGACTTCAGAGAATTTCGGACAGAATAAAAACGCCTGAACTTCCTTACAGTTTCAAATGGGTTAAAAATTAAAAAAATGCGCTTTCTACAGCGCATTTTTTTGGCTTAAATATCAGAAATAAAAGAACTGAAGCAAGATTGAACTACTTATTCCAGGCTTCCGGTTGAATTCATATAATTTGTATATTTGCGGAATTAATCACAAAAATGCAAAATGATAAAAAGTAACAAAAAACTGGCAATCGACTTTGACGGAACCATCGTAGACGATGCCTATCCTGGGATTGGTAAAGCTAAAACCTTTGCTTTCGAAACGCTTAAGAAACTTCAGGGTGAAGGGTACAGGCTCATTCTCTGGACTTATCGCCACGGTAAATCGCTGGACGAAGCGGTAGAATTCTGCCAGAAAAACGGACTTGAATTTTATGCCATCAACTCCAGTTTTGAAGGTGAAGTCTTTGATTCCGAAACACAGTCCAGAAAACTGGATGCCGATCTCTTTATTGATGACAGAAATCTAGGAGGCTTTCCCGGCTGGGGCGAGATTTACCAGATTATCAATGAGAAAATTGAATTTCAGGTTGCAGGTGGAGAAGTGCATGCGTACTCCAAAATGAAAAAAGAAAAGAAGAAAGGCTTATTCTGGTAGGTCTTTTCGTAAAGGTAAAATGTCTCAAAACACAATTTCATTGAAATATGTGTTCATTTTGCTTCATATATTAATACAATTTTAAATGATTCAACTCAAAACGATAGAAGAGCTTCGGCTGATGAAGCAGAGTGCAAGATTGGTTTCCCAGACTTTGGGAATGCTGGCAAAGGAAATTAAACCGGGTATCAATACGCTACATCTGGATAAGTTAGCGCACGAATTTATAAAAGACCACGGCGCAGAACCTGCATTTTTAGGCTATGGCGGTTTTCCGGCGTCGCTCTGTATCTCTCCAAATGATCAGGTCGTCCACGGGTTTCCAAACAAGGATGTCATCAAAGAAGGCGATGTTTTGTCTGTTGACTGTGGCGTTTTCTGGAACGGATTCGTCGGCGATCATGCCTATACTTTTGAAGTTGGAGAAGTTTCTGATGAGAACAAAAAATTGCTGCGCGTTGCTAAGGAATCTCTCTACAAAGGAATAGAGCAGTGCGTGCGAGGAAAACGTGTGGGTGACATCTCCAATGCAATCCAAAAGCACTGTGAGAAAGAAGGTTATGGTGTCGTCCGGGAACTGGTAGGACATGGCGTGGGCAGAAAAATGCACGAAGATCCACAAGTCCCAAACTACGGAAAACCGGGGAGTGGAAAAGTGCTTAAAGACGGAATCTGCCTTGCAATAGAGCCAATGATTAACCTCGGAACCGAAAAAGTGAAATTTCATAACGATGGATGGACTGTGACTACTTTGGATAACAGAACTTCGGCACATTTTGAGCACGACGTCTGTATTATCAACGGCAAACCGGTTCTCCTTTCTACCTTTGACTATATTTATGAAGCCCTTGGAATCAAATCTGATGAAGAAAAGGCGTTTCAGCTGGACTTTTAATTAATGAAAAAAGTCACCAAATTTCTTCTCAACAAAATCCCGAGACCCATGCTTATTAACTTAAGCATTTTTTTGCGTCCGTTGATCGTTTTATTTTTCAAAGGAGATCAATTCACAGATCCTATTGATGGCAGATCCTATCGCAAATTCTTACCTTATGGCTACGGAAAACAACGTGCAAATGCGCTCTCGCCAGGGACTTTATCGCTCGAAAGACACCGTCAAATGTGGCTTTATTTGAAGAATGAAACCGATTTTTTCACAGCCAATCTGAAAGTGCTTCACATTGCACCGGAACAGGAATTTTTGAGAAAGTTCAAAAAAATGAAGAACCTGGATTACACTTCGGCAGATCTTTTTTCACCCATTGTAGATGTAAAAGCAGATATTCTGGCTTTGCCTTTCGATGATAATATCTACGATGTCATCATTTGCAACCACGTTCTGGAGCATATTATGGATGACAGAAAAGCAATGTCTGAACTGTACCGCGTCTTAAAGCCAAAAGGCTGGGGAATTTTACAGGTTCCAATGAAAAATTCTCTTGAAATCACATACGAAGATTTTACAATCACAGATCCTAAAGAACGTCAGAAACACTTTGGCCAGTATGACCACGTCCGTTGGTACGGGATGGATTATTTTGAACGTTTGAAAAGCGTCGGTTTTGAAGCTGATGCTAATTTCTACTCTCAGAATTTCTCAGAAGCTGAGATTAAGAGATTTGGTCTCAATAAAAATGAAATTCTTCCGATTGTGAGGAAACCATAGCTCCTTTTCAGTTTTTCGTAAGATAGGTGGATTTATTGATCCAATAGTCCAGGATGCCAACAGACAGATAGTAGATTCCGCCAAACATCATAGTCATCAATATATCATTATCATTGATTAAAAGATAAGATAGCGAAATAATTAATATAAAAAACCAAAGCAGCAGTTTCCCTGCATAAACACTTGCAAATCTTGCAATCATCTCTTCGTTATTCACAGTTTGTGATTGGATAAGGCACTGGATCAGCATGACAAGATAGCCGCACAGCAGTTCCTCCTGTTTGAAAAGGTCAAATGTGTAGAAATACGCAATGGCACCAAGAGAAACCAAGCCAAAAATCAGAAATCTTAAAAACATACTTCCTTTAAAGCCTTTCGAGAAAATCAGAATCGAAAAGATAAATAGAGGATACACCAGGAAGATGGAGTATAGCATATACTTATAAATCAGCAATTCTGCCGTCTCCACACCTTCGGAAATCCAAAATAGCCTGAAGTATAAAAATGAAAGATAGAAAGAATTGAGACTGTAAAAAATGGTGAGCGACTTGTTTTTCATAAAGTACTATAATATTCAAATATCCTAATTAAAAATTTAACCGCCAAAACTTCTGGTGATCAATAATCCTCAATAGTGTTTCAAACATTTGTTTGATAACATTGTGTTAAATATTCATTAAAGTTATTTTTTAAAACGCTGGTGTTCAGTAATAATAGTTTTTGTTGATTATATTTGATAGATTTTATTATTGAATACATAAGGTGTATTTTGTATTTAATCAATAAATTTGAACGTTTGTTTGAAAACAAATCTAAAAAATTAGTATTTATGAGGAATATCGCACTTGGCTTTTTTGTTGTTTTAAATATTTTCACGGCTTGCTCCAAGTCAGAAAACAAAGACGAGAAAAAAGAATTACCACCTCAACCTTACGAGTTCATCGTCGCAAAAAGTGGTCCTGCAGAAAGTCTGACACAATATCCCGCCAGATTGGAAGGTGTGGAAAACGTAGAAATCCGCCCAAAAATAGACGGTTTTGTTGAAAAAATATACATAGACGAGGGCAGCCAGGTGAGCAAAGGACAACTGCTTTTCCTGATCAGAAATCCCCAGTACGAACAATCTGTCTTAGCAGCGCAGGCAACCGTCAACAGCGCAAGAGCAGCAGTGGCGACTGCGCAGATGCAGGTGACGAAAACCAAACCTTTGGTTGATAAAAAAATTATCTCTGCTTACGAATTGCAGTCCGCAGAACTGGCGCTTAAATCTGCTAAGGCATCATTGGCAGAAACTCAGGCTCAATTGACAAATGCACGCGTCAATCAGGGCTATACCAAATTATACAGTCCTGTAAGCGGTGTGGTAGGGACATTACCTTACAAAGCAGGCAGTTACATCAGTACAGCTACAGCTCAGCCCTTGACGACTGTTTCCAATGTTTCAAAAATATTTGCTTATTTTTCCATTAATGAAAAGCAGCAGTTGGAATTCTTTAAACACGCAGAAGGTGCAACGATTAAAGAAAAACTCAAAAATTCACCTTTAGTGGAACTGATTCTTTCCGACGGAAGCAAATATGACGAAAAAGGAAAGATAGAATCCATCAGTGGACTGGTAGATCCCAACACCGGATCATTTTCTATGAGAGCCACTTTTCCAAATCCTAAAGGTCTGATCAGAAGTGGATACAGTGCCACTGTTCAGCTTCCAAACAATCTTGAAAACGTGATTATTATTCCACAGTCTGCCACTTATGAGCTACAGGGCAAAGTTTTGGTCTATGTCATTGGAAAAGATAATAAAGTAAAATCTACGGAAATTAAAGTAGAAGATCTTCCTGACGGACTTACCTACGCCGTGACATCTGGCCTGAAGGCAGGCGATAAAGTAGTTGTGGAAGGTATCGGACTTTTGAAGGACGAAACCGTGGTTGTTCCAAAAGAAACGACGCTTCAGAATGTGATCGCAAGAAAATAGTCTTTCAAAAAATTATTCATTAATGTCAAAAGTGAGAGTTACAGCCTTTTAATTTTGGAAGTTTTACATCTCTGATCTTTTCTCTTTTAGTCTTAAAAATATGTTTAAAAAATTTATAGAACGTCCGGTATTGTCCACCGTTATTTCCATCATCATCGTTATTCTCGGTGTTTTGGGAATCGTGACGCTGCCGGTTTCTCAGTATCCGGATATTGCGCCGCCAACTGTTGTGGTCAACACAAGTTATCAGGGTGCCAATGCCGATGTCATCTTAAAAAGTGTAATTGTTCCGCTGGAGGAGCAAATCAACGGGGTAGAAGGAATGACCTATATGACCTCTTCCGCTACCAATGACGGATCCGGATCTGTAACCGTTTATTTCAAACAGGGCGTCAATCCCGATATTGCTGCGGTAAATGTACAAAACAGGGTTTCCAGAGCCAATTCTCTTCTCCCGAGAGAAGTGACCCAGGCAGGTGTTACGGTTCTGAAGAGACAGAGTTCGAACGTGTTGATTTTCTCGCTTTACAGTGAGAATCCCAATTACGATATGACCTTTCTGCAGAATTACACCAATATCAACATCGTTCCTCAGATCAAAAGGGTAACTGGTGTGGGTGATGTGACGGTTTTCGGTTCAAAGGATTACTCCATCAGAATTTGGCTGGATCCCAATAAAATGGCTTCCTATGGCCTGGTTCCGTCAGATATCAGCACACTTCTGGCCGAGCAGAACATAGAAGCAGCTCCAGGAAGTTTAGGTGATGAAAGTGAGCAGAGTTTCCGTTACACCTTAAAATATAAAGGCCGACTGACAGAGATTCCTGAGTTTGATAATATCATAATTAAGGCCACAGAAAACGGACAAACGCTGAAATTAAAAGATGTTGCCAGGGTAGAACTGGGCGCTCAGGATTATACAGGAAGCAGTTTTACAGACGGCCATCCTTCGATTGGTATGGCAGTAGCACAGACCGCTGGTTCCAATGCGCAGGACGTTATCAATCAGTCTATTGCGGTTTTGGATAAAGCCCAGGAATCTTTCCCGAAAGGAGTAAGATATGAAGCTCTGGTCAACGCAAATGACTTTCTTGATGCATCTATCGAAAAGGTGATCCACACTTTGTTTGAGGCATTTATCCTCGTATTCATCGTGGTTTTCTTGTTCTTACAGGATTGGCGTTCCACATTGATTCCCGCTATTTCAGTTCCGGTAGCAATCGTCGGAACATTTTTCTTCCTCAGTATTTTCGGATTTACAATTAATTTATTAACACTTTTTGCCCTTATTCTTGCGGTGGGAATCGTGGTAGATGATGCCATTGTGGTTGTGGAAGCTGTTCACAGTAAACTTGAGAATGGTGAAAAATCTCCGCTTCGGGCATCGATAACTGCGATGGACGAGATTAGTGGTGCCATTATCAGTATTACGCTTGTGATGGCAGCGGTTTTTATTCCGGTGAGTTTTATTTCCGGTTCTGCGGGTGTTTTTTATAAACAGTTCGGATTGACCTTAGCGATTTCAATTATATTGTCAGCCGTCAACGCACTGACGTTGAGTCCCGCATTATGTGCGATTTTCTTAAAACCGCATTCCCACGAAGAAAAACAGAAGAATTTCCTGGAAAGGTTCTTTACCAATTTCAATATTATTTTTGACAGAATGGTAAAGAAATACACCAGAGGTATTTTATTTTTATTAAGAAAAAAATGGATCGCATTTGCAGGTCTGGCAGTTTTTACGGGCGTTTTTGTCCTGTTGATGAATACAACGCCAAAGTCATTCGTACCTAGTGAAGATATGGGTGGCGTTTTTATGGATATTTCTCTCCCGATTGGTTCCAATGAAAACCGAACCAAGGAGGTGATGCAGAAAGTAGAAAACATTGTCAAAAAGCAACCTGAAGTTTTACATATTTTCAAAGTCTCAGGACGTGGAATGATCAGTGGAAGCGGCTCCAACAACGGAATGCTGATTGTAAAACTGAAAGATTGGAAAGACAGAAAAGATAAGGGTACAGATTTGCAGTCATTCGTGGCCAGGATGTATCAGGAAACCGCCGGGATCAAGGATGCGAAACTGACTTTCTTCGGAAGGCCTACACTTCAGGGTTTTGGTAATGCTGCAGGTTTCGAAATGCAGATTCAGGATCAAAAGGGCGGCAGCATCGCAGATCTTACAAAGGTGACCAATAATTTCATTGATAAAATGAATCAGCAGCCCGATATTCAGAGGACTTTCACTTCCTTCAATCCAAACTATCCTCAGTATATGATTGATATTGATATCGCTGCTACAAAAGCGGCAGGCTTCTCTGTCAATGACATTTTGACGACTATGCAGGGTTACTACGGCGGTGTTTATGCATCCAACGTAAATCTCTTCGGGAAACAGTACCGTGTGATTTACCAGGCGCCTTTTGAAGACCGGGAAAACGTAGAAAGTTTCAATATGATTCAGGTGCGGAATGCCAATGGCGAAATGGCGCCTTTAAGCCGGTTTATCACCGCAAAAAGAGTTTACGGACCGCAGGCTATTGGAAGATTCAACCTTTTTACAGCAATTTCTCTCAACGGAACGCCTAATCCAGGATTCTCTTCCGGTGACGCCATCAATACGGTAGAAAGAGTCGCGAAAGAAACCTTACCGCAAGGTTACGGTTTTGAATTCTCCGGTTTGACAAGAGAGGAGGTGACCGCCGGAGGACAGACTGTTTACATCTTTATTTTATGTTGTGTCTTCGTATATTTCCTTTTGGCAGCGCAGTACGAAAGTTATATCCTTCCATTTGCAGTAATGTTGTCGTTGCCAGTCGGTCTCGCCGGGGTAATGATGTTCAGCAGCTGGATTGGCGGATCCAATAATATCTATACCCAGATTTCCTTAATTATGTTGATTGGACTATTGGCCAAAAATGCTATTTTGATCGTAGAATTTGCATTGGATGCCAGGAAGAAAGGCTACAGCATTGCACACGCAGCTATCAGCGGCGCCAAGCAGAGACTTCGCCCGATTCTGATGACATCTTTTGCATTCATTTTCGGATTGATTCCGTTGGCCATTTCTACAGGTGCAGGTGCAGTCGGAAATCAGTCTATTGGGATTGGAGCCATCGGTGGTATGTTATTCGGAACGGTCTTCGGTGTATTTTTTATCCCGATTTTATTCGCTGTTTTTATGTATCTGCAGGAGAAAGTGAGCAGCAAAAAAGTGTCTGACAAATACGAAGGCGAATTAAGCGAATAACCAAAAGTTGAGAACAATGAAATTCAAAATATCAAATTTAATCATATTAGTCGGCGTCGCAGGATTCTTCCATTCGTGTAAGGTAACAGACACGTATCAGAATCCCGAAGTCGATCAGGCGCGAAAGGACAATCTTTTCCGTCAGAAAACCAGCAACGACAGTACATCTGTGGCCAACGTTGCATGGAATCAAGTCTTCACCGATGCCAAGCTTCAAAACATCATCCGGAAAACCGTAGAAAATAATCTCGACCTGAAAGTGGCTATCGCAAGGATTCAGGAAGCGGATGCTATTTTCAGACAGTCACAATTGCAGAATCTTCCAAGTCTGGACGGTATTGCCGGTGTGCGAGATACCAAAAACAGTGCTGCTGCACAGGGCGGAACTTTCGTAATGCCGGATCTGATGAATTATCAGCTGGGAATTTCAACCGGCTGGGAAGTCGATATCTGGGGAAGAATCAAATCCTTGAAAAGAGCAGCCTATGCCGGATTTCTACAGTCCGATGCAGCAAAAAGAGCGGTTCAGACGCAATTGGTCGCTCAGGCAGCCACATTATACTACCAGTTGATTTCTCTGGACAAACAACTGGAAATCACCAATCAGACTATAGAACTTCGTAAAAAAGATGTAGAAACGGTGATGTTATTGATGGATGCAGCATATCTCACAGGTGCAGATGTGGAGCAGAGCAAGGCCAATCTATATTCTGCGCAGCTGACGGTTCCCGATCTGGAATTGCAGATCCAGCAGACCGAAAATGCACTTAGTATTTTGATGAATGACAATCCGCAAGGCATTGACAGAAATTCTCTGGACTCCCAAATGGTTTACACCGATCTGAAAACCGGAATTCCCGCCTCGCTGCTGAAAAACCGTCCGGATGTACAGGCGGCAGAATTAAGTTTCAGACAGGCCTTTGAAAATAAAAATGTAGCACTGGCGCAGGTCTATCCAACCCTTAATATTACAGCCACGCTGGGGCTTTCTACAAGAACGCTGGAAAACTTCTTCACCAATTCCCTCTTCTACACAGTTGGCGGAACTTTGACGCAGAACATCTTCCAACAAGGCAACAGAAAAGCCCAGGTAAGAGTGACAGAAGCCCGAAAAATGCAGGCTTACTACACGTTCCAGCAGACCTTGCTGACTGCAGGATCTGAGGTTTCCAACTCGTTGCTGTCTTATCAGAAAGCTAAAGAAAAAGAAACCACAAGATTATTACAGATTCAGTCTTTGGAAAAAGCAGTGGAGTACAATAAAGAATTACTAACTTATTCATCCAATGTGAATTACGTCAATGTTTTGACCTCGGAGCAGGCACTTTTGCAAGCCAGGCTTTCAGGTGTCAATGACAGATTGCAGCAGCTGCAGGCTGTTACAGAATTTTACCGTGCGCTGGGTGGCGGCCAGTTTTAAGCTAAAACATCAATTTTTAACTATCTAAAACCCGACAATTATGTTGGGTTTTTTTATAATTTATTGTTAACAAAGTCAGATTTAATACGGCTGTATCACGAAAATCACTAGCTTAGTAATACCAAAAAATAAAAAATTATGAGCAAATTTTCGATTGAAGCTTTTGTAAACGAAACAAAAGAAAACGCACAGGAAAAAGACTATTTCGAGCTGGAAAAGCCGGAACTTTTGGAAATCAATCTCAATAATCAATTCGTCTGGACAAAAGCCGGAAGTATGGTGGGATACGTAGGAAACGTCAACTTCGAACGCCAGGGAATGCTCTCCGGCGGGCTCGGCAATCTCCTCAAAAAAGCAATCTCCGGCGAAGGAACCAAACTGATGAAAGCCGAAGGCACAGGCAGACTCTATGTGGCCGACAACGGTAAAAAAGTGCGCATCCTCCATTTGGAAAACGAATCCATCTCCGTCAACGGAAACGACATCCTGGCACACGACCAAAGCATCAAAAGCGATATCAAAATGCTGAAAAGCATCGCAGGAGTAATGGCTGGCGGACTGTTTCAGGTCAAACTCAGTGGGACGGGACACATCGCAATTACCACGCACGGACATCCGCTGACATTGCTTGTAACACCGGAAAATCCCGTTTTTACAGATCCAAATGCCACAGTCGCCTGGTCCGGAAATCTGACACCCGAACTTAAAACCAACGTTTCCCTCAAAAGCCTCATCGGCAGAGGAAGCGGCGAAGAATTTCAAATGAAATTTTCCGGAAACGGCTGGGTTCTCATTCAGCCTTACGAGGAAGTTTACGTCGTAACAAAATAAATATTTAGGAGCTATTTCCCGCTTTCCGCTGTATCTTTTTTGTTTTTCACACTTTGTCATCCGAAAGCGAGGGACAAAAACAAAAAAGGATGCCGCTTCAATGGTAAGTTTGCAATACAATAAATAGATTAATAACTTGGTTGAAAAAATTAACCACAAGAGTAAAAGCAGCAGGATAAAGACAGACGTTGCATTGATACCGAGATATCGCCCCTGATATTATTCCCCTGCTGCTGTTTTCTTCCAAATCCGGATAGAACATTGTTGGTAAAACTTTTACCATGG
>JAZBLF010000002.1:0-719 GCA_037033105.1 Bacteroidota bacterium | reverse complement strand
GTGGATCAGAAGAAAACCTCTTTAATAAAAGAATTTGTTATGTC
Source organism: Bacteroidota bacterium (assembly GCA_037033105.1). Classification (GTDB taxonomy): domain Bacteria; phylum Bacteroidota; class Bacteroidia; order Flavobacteriales; family Weeksellaceae; genus Epilithonimonas. The sequence goes on along the minus strand of JAZBLF010000002.1, from coordinate 675 downwards.
AAAATTATCAAAAAAAGTGATTGGTGTGGATGTCGGATCAAAGTTTTTAACGGTAAGTTTCAATAATGACCAGAATCAGGATCAGATTTATAATATTGGAAACAATCAACGCTCGATTTTATCTTTTTTAAAGAAAATCTGTGCTGAGGAATATTGTTTCGTTATTGAATCAACTGGCAATTACAGCAGTCGGCTGCTTCATCTTTCTTTGAGTAGTGGTTTTGAAGCAAGCTTGATTAACTGTATGTCTGTCAAACATTTTTCGAGGATGAAAAACATCATTACCAAGACCGATGCGGAAGATGCCAAATTGATCAGACTCTACGGCGAGATGTTCCGTCCGGAAGTTTATAAAGCTAAAAGTATTGAGATCGAATATCTGGATCAGGAAATCAAACTTCTGAATGACCTTGAGGAAGAAAAGCGCCGTTATGGTGTAAAGCTCAAAGCGCTTCGCTACAATCCACAGCTCAATCCTGATACTGAGAAGCATTATGAAAGGAGATTAAAACAATTGGACAAAGAAATACGGGAAGTAGAGTTACGCCTTCCACAGCTTCAGGATGAAGAATTCAAAGAAGTCAAAGGTTTGCTGCAAAGCGTGTCGGGGATTGGCGAGAAGACCTCGCTTCAATTGATGACTGCCACCTCGGGCTTCAGGAATTTTGATTCGGC
>JAZBLF010000001.1:0-659091 GCA_037033105.1 Bacteroidota bacterium | reverse complement strand
AGCGTGTCGGGGATTGGCGAGAAGACCTCGCTTCAATTGATGACTGCCACCTCGGGCTTCAGGAATTTTGATTCGGCCGGATCACTTGTGAAATATTTTGGACTGGCACCGCGGATTTACCAATCGGGAAAGAAATCCTACTCTCCGGGCAAGTGCCGAACGTCCAAAACTCATATCCGAAGTTTGCTCTATGTATGTTCCTGGACGGCGATGAAACACAATACCCAATGCAAAGCACTTTACGAGCGTCTTTTGGAGAAGGGTAAAGCTAAAAAGCTTGCTTTGATAGCAGTCTGTAACAAACTGCTGAGAATTTGTTTTGGTGTCGTGAAAAATAAAACAGCATATCAACAGGATTATCAGAAAAACTTTAAAATTTTAACCTGAATAATTTGCAAATTAACATAGAACATCGGGGCTATGTTCAGGATTTCACCTTCTTTCACACGGTAATTCGGACAAGTCAGATCGCGATTTCCTTATTTCTGGTCTACCCAGATTAGCCTCGAAGTATCATAACCAATGGATTTCGCTTTTTCTACCAATCTCGTTTTTACATCGTCAGGAATCGTTTTTTCGCGCGACAAAATCCAGAGATAATCCAGGTTTTTGCCTGCCACCAGTGCATATTGATAATCCTTGTCCAGATCTATCACATTGTAACCTGCCCAGAATGGCTTGAAAAAGGAAACCTTCAGCCTCGCCTCGGTCTCAGAGTTTACAAATCTTGCTTCGCCGATGCTCTGTTTCCATTCATTTTTAACGTAATCATAACCTTTGTTGTCTACTTTGATAGTGCCGTCTTCATTTTTGGAGTAAGTAGCTGTCACCTGATTCATATTTTTCTCAAATTTGAAATCAAGTCTTGCGATCTCATACCATTTGCCAAGATATTTCTCCGCATCAAAATTCTGTACTGCTGCAGCTTTGTCAGGAATTCCTACAGAGCAGGAATTCAGCAATAAAATTCCTAAAATCCCGATGGAGAAAGGAACTGCTATTTTTAAAAATGATTTTGTCATCTGATATATTTTTTCACCCTTAGTTCAAAAACAGTTCCAATCACAAGCAGATGATAAATGCTAATCAATAGTGATGAAACTTTGCGGATAATTAATTTAAATCCTTATTTTCACACACGATTAATTAAGATTAATATGAAGGTAAAATTATTTTCTTTCCTTTCGATAGCATTATTTGGTCAGATTTCAGCGCAGTCCGGGAAATTTTACGCCACTACAGATGCAGCAAATGCTGCAGAACTGAAATCAAAGATGCCGGCTGAGATAGATGTTGTGAGATCAGACAGCAAAGAGTCTGTTGTTTTTATATCGCCAAAAGCGGCAGAGTTTCTTCACCACAACGTCATTACGCACGGTCCAGGGTACGTTTACAAATCCTCAGAGCAGGACGCGCTTTCATCATTGGGACAAAGCAGAAAATCCAACCGCATTCTTGATTTTACAATAGATCAGGATGTAATGGTGGGTTCTGCCATTTCAAAAGTGAATGCAGACAATATCAAAAGTCATATTCAAATTATGGAGGCGTATGGCACAAGACGTCACAATACGCCGCAGGCTCAGACTTCTGTTCAGGATCTCAAAGCAAAATGGGAAGCTCTGATTGCTGCAACAGGCAGGACGGATATGTCGGTGCGGCTCGTCACTCACGTGGGAACGCCGATGCCTTCATTGGTTTTTACAATTAATGGCAGCGCAGCACCAAACGATTTTATCATTGTTGGCGGTCATATGGATTCTATTTCAAATACAGCTATTGCGCCTGGTGCCGACGATGATGCGTCCGGCATTGCGACGGTGACGGAGATGATCCGGGTTCTGCTCAACATCAATTATAAACCTTCCAAAACTGTCGAGTTTATGGCGTATGCTGCAGAAGAAATCGGGCTGGTAGGATCATCTGAAATTGCACAGAGTTATGCGGCCGCCGGCAAGAATGTGGTGTCCTATGTTCAGTTTGATATGACAAATTATAAAGGATCGCCAAAAGATGTTTATCTGGCAACAGATTCCTACAACAGCAATGATCTCAATCTCTTTCTGATAGAACTGATGGAGCATTACAACAAAACCGGCAGCCACGTGTTTACCTATGGCAATACGATCTGCAATTACGGCTGTTCCGATCACTTCAGCTGGGCGCAGAATGGCTACGACGCTGCTTTTCCTTTTGAAGCCAGTTTCAGCAATTCCAATCCTTATATTCATTCCGGAAATGATACTTTGTCCAGAAGTAATAATACAGCTACGCACGCTGCAAAATTTGCCAAACTGGGCCTCGAGTTCATTATTGAAACAGCAAAAGGTTCTGTGTTGGCAACGTCAGAAACTTCAAATGCTTCTGTGGAAATCTATATAAAGGATAAGTCTCTGAACTACAGAATCGGAAAAGATCTTATCGATAATTTAACGGTTATTGATACTGGCGGAAGACAGTTGGTGGCGTTAGAAAAGCTATTGCCAATCGGAAAACTGGATCTCAAACATTTGAAAAGCGGCTTCTATTTAGCAGTTTTTAAAACAAAATCGGGGAGAGTGATTACGAAAAAGTTTATTATGGAATAATAAAATTCAAAACGATAAAAGCCGGATTCAATCAATAATCCGGCTTTTTTATTTTCGTAAACATTCTTCTATTTACGCTTCGGGAGCAAGTTCTACAATGAGTCCTTCCAGCGATTCGGTGACTGGGATCTGACAACCCAACCTGCTGTTTGGTTTCACATTGTAAGCTTCGTCCAGCATTGCTTCTTCGTCCGGCAGCATTTCCGGAAGTGGTACATTTTCACTTAGGACATAGCACTGGCAGGAGGCGCACATCGCCATTCCGCCGCAGATCCCGATCGTGCCTTCCGGAGCCAATTCGTAGGCGCGGACAATTTCCATCAGGCTCATTGCCATATCTGTAGGCGCCGGAATCGTGTGAGAAACGCCCTCTCTGTCTATGATTGTAATATTAACGTCTGACATATTGCAAAGATAAGGGATTGGCACAAAACTTTATTTAAATTTGTCTTAAAACTAAATGATAAATATCAAAAACTATTTTAAGACTTTAGTGGATATTTCGGATGAGGATTCAGATTTGTTCATTTCGAAGCTTCATCGAAAAGTATTCAGAAAAAAAACAGTGATTCTTGAGATCGGAGAACAGGAGAATTTTCTTTCTTTTATAGAAGAAGGAGTTGTCCGCCTCAATATTCCTAAGGAAGATTACGATTTTACATTTGGTTTTGTCTTTCCGGGTTCGTTTGTCAGTGCTTATGATTCTTTTCTTTCCAGACAGCCTTCCTTGTATAATATTGAAGCAATTACGGATGCTTCTCTTTGGCAAATTTCTTACGATGATTTGCGCTTTATCTACGATCATACAACTGTCGGCGAGAAAATAGGACGTCTAATTGCGGAAGACCTCTACGTCAAGAAAATGAAAAGGGAGCTGTCTCTATTGCAGGACAGCGCTCAGAAAAAATACGAAGATCTCATAAAACAGCAGCCCAATCTTATCCAAAATATTCCGCTTAAATATATTGCTTCTTACATTGGCATCAGACCGCAGTCGCTTAGCAGAATCAGGAGACAAATTAAGTAACATTTGTTCATTGTCTTATCATTTTTACAAGTATATATTTGCAGAAAAAATATGAAGCCTTTAGTAATTCTGATATGTACTTTTATATTAGCAATTGTCTTGACAAGATTCTTTTTCGGATATTTTGATTATCACTTTTCAGGCAGGATCGCGTTAGCCGGAATGCTGGTTTTTACCGCAATAGGGCATTTAGCTTTCACAAAGGGAATGGCGAGGATGCTTCCCGAATTTGTACCTTTCCCTGTAGGCATCGTCTATTTTACTGGCTTTCTGGAAATACTGGCTGCAGTTGCGATTTTTTTTCCTTCTTTGTGTTTTCTCACAGGATGCCTTTTAATTGCTTTTTTTATAATGGTGCTTCCAGCCAATATTTATGCCTCCTGGAAAGGCATCGATTACCGCACCGGAAAGTTAGGAGGAAACGGACGATCTTACCTCTGGTTCAGAATACCTTTTCAGATCTTGCTGATTGTTTGGACTTACTTTTTTGTAATCAGATAAAAAAAGAGAATCACACTGGATTCTCTTTAGTTTATTGATCATTTTTAAATTTAATCAATTGATTTTACAACTGCTTTTTCTGCCTCTTTTCTCGTGCCGTCAAAACCGTCAACGCCGCTGACAGTCGTATATTTCAGGACGAATTTTTTCCCGGGATTCATTCTGTTGTAAACACTTTGAACCATTAGTGTTGCTTCGTGGAAACCACAAAGGATCAGTTTTAATTTTCCCGGATAGGTATTCACGTCGCCGATGGCATAGATGCCTTCGATATTGGTCTGATAATCCAGCGCATTGTTGACTTTGATTGCATTTTTCTCAATTTCCAGTCCCCAATCTGCCAATGGCCCTAACTTAGGCGTCAGTCCGAACAGTGGAATCAGGTAATCGGTTTCGATGATCGTTTTTTCGCCCTCTTTTTCGATTTCAATAGCAGAAATTTTATCCTCGCCGATCAGTCCCGTCACTTCTGCAGGCGTGATCAGATTGATTCTCCCTTGATGCTTGAGTTCAGATACTTTTTCAACGGAATCCAAAGCCCCGCGGAATTCATTCCTTCTGTGGATCAAAGTGACATCCGAGGCTACATCTGCCAGGAAAACCGACCAGTCCAGAGCAGAATCCCCACCGCCGGCAATCACTATTTTTTTATCACGGAACATCTCGGGATCTCTCACAAAATATTCCACACCTTTTTCCTCAAATTTCGCAATGTTTTCCAACTCAGGTTTTCTGGGGTCAAAACTTCCAAGTCCGCCCGCAATTGCAATGGCTTTCCCTTTCACCTGGACGCCGCGGCTTGTGGTTACGATAAATTGTCCGTCTTCAGTTTTCTCATAACTCAATGCTTTTTGAGCTAACGAAAACTGAGGTTCAAACTGCTTGATCTGCTCCATCAGGTTATCCACCAAAACGCCGGCGTCCACACTTGGAAATCCGGGAATGTCGAAGATTGGTTTTTTAGGGTAAAGCTCTGTCAATTGGCCGCCAGGCTGGGGCAAAGCGTCGATCAGGTGACATCTCAGTTTCAGTAATCCGGCTTCAAAAACGGTGAAAAGCCCAGTTGGACCAGCGCCTATTATAATGATATCTGTTTCAAACATTTATATAAATTTTGGAAAGGCAAATTTAATAATTTAATATGAACTTAGAATGGTTCTAAAGTATGATATTAATTTGCTAATCGCTTACTATTTTAAAATATCTTTGCGAAAAATAAAATTTATGACCACGAAACTCTATTCTCTGCAGATTTCAAAATTTGCGCTCATCCTGATTATTCTGATGTTCTCTGAGCAGATCTCTGCACAGACGGTCCCGGAGAATACAAGGCTTTTCCAACTGAATACGAAAAAGGGAAGCAGGCTAAATCTTGTTGAAAGCACTGATAGCAACGTTTATCACGCCGGGATCATTAATAATTCAGAAGTCGGCTTTGATGGCCTCGCTGCCACGAATGTCGGCGTAGATGATCTCTTTATACTAAAATCATCTGCGAACAACGGAAATGATGTCTGGTTCAAGACTTTTAACGCTGGATGGGGCGGAAAAATCAGTCCAAAAAATATTTTTATCGATAAAAATGATAACATCTATGTATTTGCACAGTTTCAGGGTAGCGTCCGCGTTGGTGCAAAGACGGTCACTTCATCTAATGCTACCGATGCTCTTTTGCTAAAATTGGATTCAAACGGTAATGCGAAATGGATTTCTTATCTGCCGGAAGGTAATAGTGTAAGTTCTGGCGGCTACGTTGCAAAAACAAAGTGTGTAACTGACGGAAGCGATACTTTCTTTGTCTACCACGGCAATCATTTGCTGAGGTTGAATGATGCAGATGGTGAGGTGATTTACGATAATATTTACAATAATGTTGAACTAAAATCCGTAGCGCTGAACGGTCAGAATCTTTATTTGGCAGGTGCCACCACAGCTGAAGGCGTCAATTTTGGAAATGAATTTATCAACCAAAATTATGTGGGTTTCATCGTGAAAGGTGATAAGAATGCTAATTTTACGGCTTCTACAAGAACTTCGCAGAATATATCTTTTCAGAGCTTTTCTGATATCAGCGATATTGCGGTATCGGGTGACGGCGCTCTGATTTTATCAGGATTCTATACCAGAAACTCTATTAATCTTATTACGGAAACAGGAACCTCTTCTTTTACGTATAATCCGAATCCCGATTATAATAATGTCAATCTATTGTACAATTATATAGCGAAAGTTGATCTGAATCTGGCGACTGTCTCTTTTTTTAGATCGTCTGGTGGCATAAATAAGGAATCAGTTTATGCTGTCAGAACAGATTTGACTTCCTCAAAATTAATTCCATATTATAATTCCGGAGATTTTAAACAAATCAATTATATTACAAACAGATCGGGATCTTCACTGACTACGACATACACCAATCCTAATGGAACGTCTACCGTACTCGCTGCTTCTTTGGATCCGCTAACGTATACGGCGCTTCTTTCTTATAATGCCCAAGGTGGCTATTCTTCCGGAAGCCAATTGACCTCTGTAGGTTTTAAAATGAGCGCATCCAGCACAGGCTATACGACCACAGAGAATTCAAATATCCGGCTTTTTACAACGTCGGTATATAATGCTGAAAATGCCAGTCTATTGTGGAGCAAGCAGAAAACAAATTCCATCGGCGGAAGTATTTCCAAACAATTTCAAAAGCATTTAATGTCTGCAAAATCTGATATTTTTTTCACTGCTTTGGCAGAAGGAAAAGGTCAGTTTTTCAACACACCATTCGATAATGGTCAAAATATATTTTCAAGATATATAAAAAGACTTGGTCCGGATGGCACTGTGAAATGGAAAGCCGTTTTTGATAATACGTCGAATAAAGACGAACTTAATATATCGCAGGATTTTGCCTGTTCAGATAAGGATGACAACTTTTACTTTGTGGCCGGCATCAAGGGAAATGCGGCGGTGTTTTCAGACGCATTGGGAACTTCTGTCAATTTCAGTAATGCCACAGGTAACTCAAAAGCACTTGTTAAGTTGGATCAGAATGGTAAAATGCTGTGGCATAAACAGCTAGATTTCTCCGCCGCTTCAAAAGTGGCCGTGACCACGGATTCTGCGGGCAACATCTATTTGCTTGGTCAGGCGGATGGAAGCTTTACAGTAGATAGTTTTTCTATTCCTGCCGACGGCGATACGGCTGTTTTTGTTGTCAAATTTGCAAGCAGTGGAAGTATAATTTATTCAAAATACTACAAAAAAATTGGAGTTTTTTCATTCAATCCGGTCTTTGATAGTCAGGATAATCTTTATGCTTTTATTGAGCCGAAAAGTATTTCTTCTGGCTCAGAATTCCCAAATTATATCTTTGGCAATTTGACAATTCCGTCAAGCATAAACGGAGCAGATCATCTTATGCTGAAGTTTGACAATGCGGGAAATGTAATTTTTGGAAAGAACTTTTACGCCAATTCGTCCGACGATAATTATGCTTATTCGTGGCCAAACGATGTCGTTTTTGATGGGACAGATTTTATTATCTCCGGCAACTATTATGGTGATTCTGACGTTACGAGATATGTCGGTTTGGACGGCGTCACTATTCCGAGGACTTATCCGGGATCATATTCTTACGTTCCTTTTATGGCAAAAGTAAGTACTGGTGGTAATGTAATCTGGCAAAAAGCCCTGGAGTCTAATAACAGCAATACTGGTAATTATACCAATATTGGCCTGGATGAAAATAAAAACATCTATATGTATTATTCAGTAAAAGATAAGGTGAGATTCAACGGGACCGAATATTCTTTCAATGCCACGGAAGGGAATAAAATTTTGCTGAAACTTAATACCAACGGAAATAGAATTTATCACATCGTTGCAGACAAATGGCTGTATTCCAATTCTCTAATTGATGTGATTGGTAACGATAAAATCAATGTTACCGGCTTTACGATGGAGAATAATCTTCTTAATTATAAGATCAATAATGAAAATGCGACCAATCTGTATTTGGCTACTTTCGGAATTTTGGATCAAAAATATCTGACGCCAATGCAAGATTATTCAGTTCTTACAACGACAGCGATTTCTAATAATACAGGCAATCAGAATCAACTGGAATTTGAATTGGTAAACAATGTCAACTGGACAGCCATCAGCGATCAAAACTGGGTGAGTTTATCCTTTGTGAAGTTGGCGCAGGGTAAAAGTGGCTTCAACACTATTTCAGGAAATGGAGATGCAAAAATTACTCTGGTCGCAGAAACCAATAATACAGGAAACAACAGATCTGCAAATATTCTTATCAGCGGAGATAATAGCGTCGCAACCAGAACGGTGGCTGTAACACAGACCGGAATTCTCGGCAGTGAGGAATCTAAGTTGTTTGTAACTGTGCTGTATCCCAATCCAACATCAGATATTCTGAATATCCAGACTGAGCAAAAGATTTCCCGAGTAGAAATCTATGATACTGCCGGCAAACTGGTCAAGGCAAAATCTGGAAATGAGAAGAAAATCGGGATTTCTCAACTTATCAATGGATTGTATTTTATCAAAATATACTCGGATGGAGCTGTCATAGATTCTAAATTTATAAAGAAGTAACAGACAATCTAATTTCAAATAACAAAAAGCGACTTCAAACTGAAGTCGCTTTTTGTTATTTTCAAATAAATCTTACCAAATGATAAGAAATGATTTTACGGTTTTCCGTAATATTGTCCTTTCATCATTTGTGTTTTTAATCCCTGGCAGTATTTATATTGTCAGGGATTTTCTTATGCGTTCCTTTTGATCAGAGCCATATAAAAGCCGTCGTAGCCTTCACTCGGCATTATCTTCTGATCTTTAATCAATGTAAAATCAGGATTGTTTTCCAAAAATGTTTTTACCTGCTCATTGTTTTCCGAAGGCAGGATAGAACAAGTGGCGTAGATCATTTTACCATCTTTTTTCAGAATCTTGGAATAATCCTGAAGGATTTGCTGCTGCTCACCTTTAATTCTGTCGATAAAAGCCTGATCTATCTTCCATTTGGAGTCTGGGTTTCTTTTCAAAACACCAAGTCCGGAACACGGCGAGTCTATCAGCAATCGGTCTGCTGTGCCGTGCAGCCTTTTGATCACCTTGTTGTCAGAGATCATTCTGGTTTCTATATTATGTGCGCCTGCTCTTTTGGCGCGTCTTTTAAGCTCTGCCAGTTTCCATTCATAGATATCAAGTGCGATGATTTGACCTTTGTTTTTCATCAATGCAGCCAAGTGAAGGGTTTTTCCGCCTGCTCCGGCGCATGCATCCACAACACGCATTCCTTCTTTTACATCCAGCAATTCTCCTATTTTCTGCGAACTTGCATCCTGCACTTCAAACAAACCGTCTTTGAAGGCAGATGTCAAAAACACATTTTTCTTCTCTGCAAGCTGCACAGCGTCCGGATAATTTTTTATCGTAAAGGCTTCCACGCTTTCATCACTTAGATCTGCGATCAGCTCTCTGGGAGTCGTTTTCAGACTGTTGGTACGGAGCACGGTAGGTGCCTGCTCGTTTAGAGCCACCATTTCTCTTTCCCAGTTTTTGCCCAGTTCTTTTTCCAAAGTTTCAGCCAGCCAATCTGGAATTGAGTGTTCAATAGCTTTCGTCGGAACAGTTCCTTTCTTCAGTTTTGTAAGGATATCAGCGACTTTTACACCGTCAAATTCTTCAAATTTTTTGTAGTGCGTTTTGCTCCAGAGTAGGTACGCGATAATCAATTTATAGACATTCGTCGGCTTTACACTTTCGCCCATGTAATATTCGAGGCGTTTTTTCCAACGGATGATGTTGTAGAAAATCTCGGAAACTACTCTTCGGTCTTCGCTTCCCCATTTTCTGTGAGATTTTAAAAGTCTTTCTATGACCTTGTCTGCGTATTTTCTGTCTTCGAAAAAAGTCTCCTGAAGACAATCGTGAATCCCGATTAAAAGGTTACGGTGTATAAGTTCCATTAATTGTATTGGTAAAATGTTATGATTTACTATTTGAGAATGTGGATTTTACAGAGTGATCCGGTTGAATTAATTTAAGGCAAAATCATCTGCAATCCGCGCTGCAAAGTTAATCATTTTAAATTAAATTTTTTCATCCAATTCTTGCCTTATGAAAAGTGAGGGCGATGACTCTAATGTTAACTTTGTATTAATTTTTCAATTTTGTTTAATTTTAATGTTTAACAATTTTGTCAAAACATTTGATTGATTTAAATTTGCACAAAATTGTTTAACAAAAATGTCAAAACAAGAAAAAAAAGACCAGACACAGGAACTCATCAAAGAAACGGCGAAGTATTTATTCTTCGTGCAGGGCAGATTTGATGCTACCACTCAGGAGATCGCGGACGAAGCTGGCGTCAATAGAACGCTGATCAATTATTATTTCAGATCCCGGGACAATTTAGTTCAGATCGTTTTTGACGAAGCGCACAAAGTAGAAAAGGAGAAATCCGAAATCATCATGCGATCCGACATTACTTTTAAGGAAAAGATCACCCAGTTTATTGATGGCAGCTTATCTACCAGCCTTCAGTATCCGTATCTGGAGACCTACATTGTGACCCAGATCAATAAAGGAAACTGTCATAAACGGGATGTTGAAGAAGAAGATTTAAAAGTATTTTTAAAGGATATTGCAAAGGAAATGGAGTTGGGTAATATCGAAAAAATGGAACCTATACAGTTTATTTTCAATATGATATCACTTTTGGTGTTTCCAAGCGCAATCCGGCCGCTGTTTATGGAAAATATGATGATAGATGACAAGGAATTTGACAGACTGATTGCAGACCGGAAGGAAATTATCCTAAATATACTTTTTAAGAATTAATTAAAATAATTAAAAACTGTTAAAGTATTTATAAAATCGGATCGTCATCAATGATTAGAGATAGGGAAGAAAAATTAAGAAAATAAAAGAACAAATTAAATTATGAATAGAAAACTTATCACTGCAAATAAGCTGAAGATTGGCGTAGCTGCAGTATTTATGATTTTCGGCTCTACATCTGCATTTGCACAGCAGCAGGTTTCTTTGCAGGAAGCCATCAAACAGGCTCTGCAAAACAAAGCGGAAGCAAAAAAAGCGGCGCTTGAAATCAAAAGAGCAGAACTGAAAATCACGGAAGCCAGAGCTGGAGCATTGCCTCAGATAAGTGCTACTGCCGGCCTTACGTATAATCCGGTGATCCAGGAATCGCTTTTAGAATTTGGCGGAGAAAAAATCCGCGCGCAGCTGGGACAGCCTTGGGCGTCCAGCGCTGTTGTGACACTGAACCAGACTATTTTTGACCAGCGTGTTTTTACTGGACTTAAAGCTGCAAAATCTACGAGAGAATTTTATGTCCTCAATGCGCAGCTTTCCAACGAGCAAATCATCGAGAATGTTGCAACAGCCTACTATCAGGTATTTGTGCAGGAAGAAAATTTAAAAACGCTCAACGTAAGTTATACGAATACTGAAAAAGTAAGAAATGTTATCAAAAGCCTTGTAGAAAACGGTTTGGCAAAGGGAATTGATCTGGACCGTACCAATGTTCAGCTTACCAATATCAGCGCCAACAGACAGCAACTGGTAAATGCAGTAGAACTTTCCAAAAACTCTCTGAAGTTTTATATGGGAGTCCCGATTGACAAACAAATTGAACTTGAAGAAAAATCCATCGAGCCAAGACCTGACTTAATTGCGGGAAACGTCAATCTGGATGAACGGACAGAAATCAAAGTTCTGAATAAAAACAGAGAGCTTCTTCAGTACAACAAAAAAGCAACCGAAGCGTATCTGTATCCAACAGTAGGACTGCAGGCCAACTACGGCTGGGGCGGGCAAGGTGCGAAATTTCCGCTGACGAACGGACTGAAAAACGGCGTTCTCTGGAGTGATTATTCAGCCATCGGACTGAATGTTAATATTCCGATTTTCACCGGCGGCGCTACGAAATCTAAAATTCAACAGGCAGATATCGATATTCTTTCTTTGGATCAGGATATTCAGGAAACGCAGCTCAGCTTGAATTTAGACTATAAAAATGCCATTACAAATATGGAGAATTCTATCATTACCATCGAAAACATGAAGGGCAATGTAGAACTGGCAGAAAAAGTACAGAAAGATACGCAGTCCAACTATCAATACGGGCTGGCAACTCTGACAGAGGTTTTAGATTCCGAGAATGCGTTGACAGATGCAAAACAGAATTATATCACTTCACTATTAGATTACAAACAGGCTGAAATTAAATTGATCAAAGCAAAAGGAGAACTTAATACATTACAAAATCCATAACAACAACTATGAAAAAGACTTTTATATATATCATCGTAGCGGCTGTACTCATCGGTCTGGCTGCATGGAAAATTGCAGATAATAAAAAGAATCAGGAAACTGAAGTAAAAGAAGTGGCGAAACAGGTAGATAAGATCAACGTGAATGTTGTGACAGCTTCCAGAACCAATATTGATACAGATTATTCCGCCAACGGAACATTCATCCCGAAACAGGAAACCAACCAATCGGCGGACATTGCCGGTAGAGTGGTAAGTGTATTTGTGAGAGAAGGATCCCGGGTTTCTGCAGGACAGGTTCTTGCAACGATCAAAAGAGATGCTATTGAGGTAGATGTAACACAAGCCAGAAACAACTTACAAAACGCGATCGCAGATAATCAGCGTTACGAAAATGCCTTCAAATCAGGTGGTGTCACTAAGCAGCAACTGGATAACTCCAGATTGCAGTTGAAAAATGCACAGGCGGCGCTGAGAGCTCAGGGTGTAAGAGTGAATGACACCAGTGTAAGAGCCGGTATCAGCGGAACGATCAACAAAAAAATGGTGGAGCCGGGCGCTGTTGTAGCAACAGGTACTTCATTGTTCGAAATCGTGAATATCAATTCTCTAAAGCTTTCTGTTTTGGTAGACGAAAGCCAGGTGGGAAGAATCCAAATCGGACAAACAGTGAACATCAACGTGAATGTTTTACCGGATGAATCTTTCAGCGGCAGAATTACCTTCATCGCTCCAAAAAGTGATGCTTCTCTTAACTTCCCGGTTGAGATTGAAGTTCAAAACAGAGGCAACTTAAAAGCCGGTATGTACGCAACGGCTTTGTTCAAAACCAATCACGGTGCTGAGACTCAGAATATGCTCACTGTTCCTGCAGAGGCTTTCGTAAACGGCGTAAGTTCAGGACAATTATTCATCGTCCAAAACGGAACTGCAAAACTGATTACTGTAAAAACAGGTAAAGTCTATGGCGATAAAGTGCAGATCATCAGTGGTCTGAATGGCGGCGAGCAGGTGATTACCAGTGGACAGATCAATTTGGATAACGGTTCAAAAATCAATATCGTAAAGTAAGAGCAGAATGAAGTTAGCAGAAATATCCATTAAAAGACCGTCCCTCGTCATCGTACTCTTTACGATTCTGACGCTGGGAGGTTTGTTAAGTTACTCCCTGATGGGGTACGAATTGATTCCGAAGTTTGAAACCAATATGGTGACAATCTCGACCGTCTATCCCGGAGCCTCGCCTGCAGAGGTGGAAACATCGGTGACGCGTAAGATTGAGGATGCCGTTGGTTCTTTGGAAAACGTAAAAAAGGTAGAATCATCTTCATACGAAAGTTTATCGGTTATTATGGTTCAGCTGAACACAGGTGCCGATGTCAACTATGCTTTGAATGATGCTCAGAGAAAGGTGAATGCTATTTTGGCAGACCTTCCGGAAGATGCAGATCCGCCGTCATTACAGAAGTTCTCATTGGACGATTTACCAATCATGACATTGAGTATCTCCAGTGATAAACTGAATAATAAGGATCTTTATGACCTTTTAGATAAAAAAATAGAGCCGATCTTTTCCCGTGTCAACGGTGTTGCACAGGTAGATCTTGTCGGTGGACAGGAGAGAGAAATTCAGGTAAGTCTGGATGAGAGAAAAATGCAGGGTTACGGTCTTGCGATTGGCGACGTTCAGCAGGCGATTCTTTCCTCAAACTTAGATTTCCCAACGGGCGCTTTGAAAACCAGAACTTCAAGATCTACGATCAGACTTTCCGGAAAATACAGAGATGTACAGGAAATGAACAACCTTGTGGTTTCCAACAAAGATGGCGCGCAGGTTCGTTTGTCTGATATTGCAACGGTTTTCGATACCCAGAAAGATATCGAAAAGGTAGCAAGGTTTAACCAAAATCCTACCATTTTACTTCAGGTTAAAAAACAATCTGATGCCAATGCAGTATCGGTTTCTGAAGCAGTTCAGAAAACAATTGCGCAGGTTCAGGACAATTACAAAGTGCAGGCAGTCAAAGTAACTATTGTAGATGATAATACAGAATTTACCTTGGAGGCGGCAGACCACGTAATTTTCGATTTATTTTTAGCGATTATTTTGGTGGCGGTTGTAATGTTATTATTCCTTCACAACATCAGAAACGCATTTATCGTAATGGTGTCGATTCCGGTCTCGTTGATTGCAACAGTAATCGGAATGTATCTGATGGGATACACCTTAAACTTAATGAGTTTACTAGGACTTTCACTCGTTGTAGGTATTCTTGTGGATGATGCGATTGTAGTTTTGGAGAACGTTTACCGTCACATGGAAATGGGTAAAAGCAGAATCCGTGCTGCGTATGATGGCGCTTCAGAAATTGGATTTACCGTAACAGCGATTACGATGGTAATTGTGGTGGTATTCTTACCGATTGCGATGAGTTCAGGTTTGGTTTCAGACATCTTAGCACAGTTCTGCGTCACGGTAGTTATTGCAACATTGTTCTCATTGTTAGCCTCATTTACCATTATTCCTTGGTTGTCATCAAGATTCGGAAAGCTGGTACACTTAACTGGTAAAAATCCTTTCGAGAAATTTATCCTTTGGTTTGAAAAGCAGTTAGATAAATTCACACACTGGATTACAGGAATTCTGGAATGGGTTTTAAAAACCGGTTTGAGAAGGGTAATGACCGTTGTTCTCACATTTGTACTTCTGATTGTAGTGACAATGGGATTAATGGGTGGTGGTTTCATCGGTGGAGAATTTTTCCCGAAAATGGACAGAGGCCAGTTCCTTGTTCAGATGGAATTACCGAAAGATGCTTCTGTTGAAAAGACCAACCAATTGACTTTAGCGGTTGAAAAATACCTTAGAGAGGACAAAGATGTAGTCGATATGATTACAACAGTTGGTCAGCAGTCATCAGGTTTTGGTGGTGCGCAGGCAACATTGTATCAGTCTGAAATTCAGGTAATTTTGGTTGATAAATCTGAACGTAACGAAAGTACAGACATCAAATCAGCTAAAATCAAGAGAGCATTAGAAGAAAAATTCACAGGAGTTGAGTTTAAAACAGCACCAATCGGACTGATGGGAGCAGACGCTGCACCAATTGAAATGGTAGTTACCGCTCCGGATAACGCAACGGCAAACAAAGAGGCGAACAGAATTTTGGCTTTGCTCAAGAAAGTTCCGGGAGCTGTAGATGCAGAATTATCATCCGACTCCGGAAGTCCGGAAGTTCAGGTGAATATCGACAGAGATAAAATGTCTTCTTTAGGTCTTAATCTTTCAAGCGTAGGACAAACGATGCAAACTGCATTTAATGGTAATACAGATGGAAAATTCCGAGCTGGCGAATATGAGTACGACATCAATATCCGTTTTGGTGATGCCAACAGACAGTCGATAGATGACGTTAGAAACCTGATGTTCACCAATCCATCAGGCGAACAAATCAGACTCAGCCAATTTGCTGATGTGAAAATGGGTTCAGGACCAAGTTTGCTGGAGCGTCGTGATAAAACGGCTTCCGTAAAAGTGAAATCTAAAGTGGTAGGTCGTGCGATGGCAGACGTTGCAAACGAGTGGGCAGATCAGTTTAAGGAAAACGAAAAAACAAAACCAGCCGGCGTCAATTACATTTGGAGCGGTGATATGGAAAACCAGACAGAAGGTATGGGTACATTGGGAATCGCTTTACTGGCGGCTATTGTATTGGTTTATCTGGTGATGGTTTCGCTTTATGACTCATTTGTATATCCGTTTGTGGTATTGTTCTCAATTCCTCTGGCTTTGATCGGAGTAATGGTAATCCTTGCAATTACAGGAAATACGATTAATATCTTCACCATGTTGGGAATGATTATGTTGATTGGTCTGGTGGCGAAAAATGCAATTATGATTGTCGATTTTGCCAATATGAGAAAAGCGGCAGGTGCAAGTACGCACGACGCTTTGATACAGGCCAACCACGCACGTCTTCGTCCGATTTTGATGACCACAATTGCGATGATCTTCGGTATGATCCCGATTGCAATTGCAAAAGGTGCAGGAGCGGAGATGAACAACGGCCTGGCTTGGGTAATCATCGGTGGTTTGACATCGTCATTATTCCTTACCTTAATCATTGTACCTACAGTTTATTCACTATTCGATTCAATGTTGCGAAGAATGGGTAAAAATGAAACAGTAGATTATGATGCCGAGATGAAAGCCGATTATGAAGAGAAAGAACTAAGTGAAGATGGCTACACGCCGAAACACATAGATTAATATTTTTTGTTATAGTTAAGTTGAAAAACCGTCTCAATTAGTTGAGGCGGTTTTTTGTTTTAAATTTTGGTGAGTTTTAAATTTATGATCTTAAGAATTGCTCCAGTTCCAATTAGTTGTGAACCTTCATATAACTTAAACCCCATTCCAGCTTTCAACTTTCCATAAAAATATTCTTGTGATACTAAATCAATTTCTGCATTTAAGGTATCTCCTGGAAACGCATAGTCAGTTCCGATATAAATCTGACGTGCTGAAGTTTGGTAATCATCGAAATTAAAAACCAATTGTGACCTGTAATTACTTTTTACATAAGTTGTTCTTCCGCCCTCACTTTCATTATTAAAATGAATCTGAGCGGTAAAATCACATTTTGAGTTTTCAGTTTCTAACTTATTCTCGTGAAAATATTCGTAGGAAAAACCTTCCAAATCTCCACAATCAGAAATCAAATTATTTTCCTCATTGTAGATTTTAAAAGTTTCCTGTATGTTCGCAATGCTTGCAGAACCATCTAGCCCCAGAAGGATTGTGTAGAAAGCATCATCTAAAAGGTTGGAAATTATTTTTTTTAATTTTTCATTTTGAATTTCGTCAAGATTTAATTCCTCAATTTTTTTTGAGACAATATTTCTATGATCAGATTGACTATCAAAACAGAGATTTAAAATGTTTTGTTTTTCTAAGTAAAAGTTTTTTACAAATTCCTCAGCATTCATATTTTTATTTTAAAAGTAAAAGATTTAAAACTAATAAACTTTATTGAAATTATTTACTATCAACAAAAAAAAGACTCCCAGAAAAAATCTGAAAGCCTTCAATATATTTTAAACCTAAGAAATTAATCTGCCATTACTTCGCCAGACTTTCTGTAGATAAATTTTCCGTAGATGTGTCTTCTTGCAAAGCGGCTCGGCGAATCTGAATTTACCATTTTGATATAAATATTTCTCGGTACACCAATGTATTCAAACATTTTACCATTGAGATGCTGCACTTTCAAAATCGATTTTTCAAGATAAAAATCAGCAATGATAGATGTTGTAATCGTTTCTGTGTATTCTTCTTTATATTTTTCCTGCGTTTCCTCGTGGATGCTTACCAGAAAGTGATAAGCTTCTATCACAGATTTACTTTTGCCTTCTGCTTCCAGTTTTCCGGCTTCGTCATTTACAAATTTGTCAGGATGCGTATCCTTCATTGTGTTTCTGTAAATTGTTTTAAGATCTTTAAGAGTTGCAGTTTTGTCAACGCCTAAAAGTTTTCTGTGTTCACCAATTCTTTTCATACTTAGATTTTAATGATTTGTCAAGACGATATTACGTGTCTATTTTCGGGGTGCAAAATTAAGCTTTTAAATTTTAAAAAGCATAACTTATTCATTATTAATTTATTTGCTGATCCAAAATTAATAAGCGGTCTTCATAAAAGTAATAAATGATTAACAATTAGGAATTATAAGACACGCTACCAAATGTCATTTATCTTAATATAATTGATTATTTTACAAAGAATATCTTATCTTTGAAAGGTAAATTTATGAAAATGAAGAATACTTTTTATACACTAATGGTCGTATTCACGATGGTTTCCTGTACCAGCAGAGTAGGCAATGCCTCCAAAGTTGGCAAAAGCCAGGCAGCGGTTACAGGGACCCAATGGGTGCTGGCAGATGATATTGCCAACAAACCTACACTGATGATAGAGCAGAACAGAATCTCCGGAAATGCAGGCTGCAACAATTATTTTTCCGATGCTGTGATAGATACTTCTGCCGGTAATTTCTCCGCAAAGAATGTAGGCAGCACCAGAAAAATGTGCAACAACATGACCGCAGAAACCAGCTATATCAGCGTTTTGCAGGAAGTGAACAAATACGTGGTGACAGATAGTACGCTGGAGCTATATAAGGACAATCTCTTATTGCTGAAGTTCAACAAGCAGCAGTAATATCAGTTGAAAGCAAAAAAAGGAACTCATTGTTGAGTTCCTTTTTTATTATTCTTCGTCTTCTTCCTCGTCGTCGTATTTTGCAAGTTCTTCATCACACCATTTGAAGGCTTCTTCCACAACTTTAGTAGCCTCAGTCGCTACAGTTTCCTCATCGTCTCCTTCCAAATCATCCAGCCATTCTACATCCTCTTCTTCTACGTTAAGGATAAAACGTGGATATTCTGTGTGCACTACAAAAAGATCTTCTGGAAATTCAGAATTGTCGGCTAATAAAAACTTAGGTAATTTCATAATATAAAATTTTAAAATAAATCAGAGCGTTCGTGACTGTTACTCTATGGTTCAAAGATAGAAAAAATCCCGAAATTAATTATTGATAATTATTTTTTTTGATCTTCATTTTGCTTTCCACTTTCCACCTCGTCAAAATATTCTTTCGCAAGGTATCTTTTGGTTTGAAAGTGATGTAAACTCTAGGATTTACAGTGCTTATCAATTCTGCAACCTGCACCTCATCCAGCTTTATACTGTCTTTGATATAGAATTGTAAGGTTTCGTCTTTGATATCCTCAGATTCCAGAAAGGCGGTGATGGCCTTTCTGTTTTCAAGGTAATCACCTTTTGACATCCAGGAAAAAGCAAATCCGGTCATCAGACTGAGCAATGCAACGGCGTAGGTCAAACTGCCAATGTTCTTAAATAATTTGCTGAAGAAAACCATCCAGATGCCGACTACAAACGGAGCCAGCAATCGGTAATCCATCGCATTCACAGAATACACATACTGAATAAAATAGGAGCAGATGATACCGACCACCGAGATCACTAAAATAAATTTTTCTGATTCTGAAAGCTTGGTTTTGATGAAGATGATCACCATTGCGAGCATCGTCAAAACACCAATGCCATAGATTCCGTAATTGATGAGGCCACCATTTGGATCTGCGATGTGTACAAACGGATTGAATGTTGTGGCCAGACCCTGAAATAATTCGGTCAGCAGAACAGGCGTAGATTTGAGGCCGATTTCCAGAAAAGTGTCCAGGTAGTTTTCATTAAAATAATCAATAAAACTGATCTTGTAAAAACCGTAGAATCCAATTCCAATCATCCCGGAAATAACGAAGCTTTTCCAATAAGCCTTTCTGTAACTGAGCACTCCAAAAAAAATGGTCCCCAGACAGAGAAACAACGCGCTGTAGCGGACGTTGATCATTAATATCAGAAGGAGACTGAGATAGACGATGCCTTTGTTTGTAGAGATTTTACCGGCAATGATTGCCTTGGCTGTATAAAAAAGCAGTACCAGAAAAGGGATGACCAGCGCCTCGCTCATCGTGTATGAGAAGATGCTGACAAGACTGAAAAGCGCTGATGTAACGAGAATTTCTTTAAAGTAAAACTTCTTCTGATAAGCAAAGATGAGAATAAATGTGTAGGCTAAAATCCCCACCAGTTTGCTGCTCCAGAAGTCATCCAATCCGACAAATGTAAATAGTTTGATAAACAGCGGGTAGCCCAGCGGTGCAACTGTATTATCGATGATCGGAAAGATGTCGGACTGCCGCAGATATCGAATAGAGTCCGGACTGGTGCGGCCTTTCTCATTCAGCAGGAATCTCAGAATTACCATCACGTACGTCATCAGAATGAGTACAATCTGGATTATTTTCTCATATTTGGAATGTAGTTTTAAGCTTATCATAGTTTAGTCAAAAAAAAATGTCAAAATCAATTGTGATTCTGACAAATTTATTAATATTAGAAATGAAAAACCAAATTTTTTACGCTTTGGAATAATTCACTGTCAATTGTTAAGCTCTTACTCTGTATAAAGTTTTTTCTTCTCGGATAGATAGTAGCCCGAATCTTTTTCCATATAGGTAGAAAATTCACCATTCATAGTGTCGAAATATACCTTTGGGAACACCATTTTCTTTTTGATAGTGGGCATTTTGACTAATTCCATTTTGCTGTTATCCCAATAGTTCCATTCTCCGATATACTCATTGGTCAACAGATTCACGCTGGATTCGCCGCTTCCGTCATTGTTTGCGGGACCAAATTCTTCACGTTCCATTCCTATCAACCGCATTTTGCCACTTTCTTTTTCGAAGTGGAACTGGTAAGCGTTGGAAGCCCTCATTTGATTGAGACTCACACGGAAACCATTTTTAGCATTATGAAAAAATAGCTCTCCGGAATCTTCAAATTGGTTAGAAGCCACTTTTTTGAATTTCTGCGAAGACAGTTCATAAACCACCGCACCGATTTTGGAATCCAAATAGACTTTGTCATCAATTTTATCGCCGTCGAAATCAGCAACAAGTTTATTCTCCTGCGCAGAAATCAGCGTTGGAAAAGTCAGCAGAAACAGGAACTTTTTCAAAATCATCTGTTTTTATTTTAAAAACATCTTAGACACTTTCTCCGCTTTTTTACTTTCAGAATAATCATAAAAACCTTCACCGGATTTCACACCTTTTTTGCCGGCCATTACCATATTTACAAGTAGAGGATTCGGAGCATATTTCGGATTTTTGAAGCCGTCGTACATCACGTTCAGGATGGCCAGACAAACATCAAGTCCGATGAAATCTGCCAATTGCAAAGGTCCCATCGGATGTGCCATTCCCAATTTCATCACCGTGTCGATTTCTTCTACGCCTGCAACGCCATTGTAAAGTGTTTCGATCGCTTCGTTGATCATCGGCATTAGAATTCTGTTGGCTACAAATCCCGGATAATCATTAACTTCGGTAGGAACTTTTCCTAGATTTTTACTCAATTCAAAAATTACGTCAAAAGTCTCTTTCGAAGTCGAATAACCTTTGATGATTTCCACCAGTTTCATAATCGGAACAGGATTCATAAAGTGCATGCCGATTACTTTTTCCGGACGTTTGGTAGCCGCTGCAATCTGAGTGATAGAAATAGATGAAGTATTGGTTGCAAGAATACAGTGCGAAGGCGAAAGCTCGTCCATCTGGGCAAAGATTTTCAGTTTCAGATCCAGATTTTCTGTGGCTGCTTCTACGATGAGGTCAGCGTTAGGAGCCGCATCTTTCAGATCATTAAATGTTGTAATGTTCCCAAGTGTATTGGTTTTTTCTGCCTCGGTCAGGTTTCCTTTAGCGATGATTCTGTCCAGATTGGTGGTGATGGTTTTCAGCGCTTTATCCAGATTTTCCTGCTTTACATCTACCAAACTCACCTGGAATCCACTTTGGGCAAAAGTGTGGGCAATCCCGTTTCCCATAGTTCCTGCGCCTATTACAACAATGTTTTTCATTATATTTTTTATTTTATTATTGATGACTTCAACAAGATTTCCGCTTCCTGTTTTTATTATTGTCTATCTTCTATCAGTCTATTCTCTATCAGTCTTTTCGAAGATAATAAAGATACTCCGTCGTTTTCGAAGCTTTATGAATTCTGTTTTCTTCCTTGTCTGCCCGGAAACGCTGATACTCGGTTGTAAATATATCATATTTCCCGAATTTGGAAAGCGTATTTTTAATATCGTTTTCAGACATCAAACCTTCATTATTGTAACTGAGGAAAATATGCTTGAATTTCGCATTTTTGATGAGGTCTTCAAAGGTTTTCAGAACTTCCGGCTTGCTGCAGTACTTTGATTTCTGATAATCCCGAAGTCCCGTTTTTCCTTTCGGAGAGAAATGGTCATATTTAGCAATCGTGTTGAGAAGATGATAATTGGCGCCATATTGACGCGCGTTGTAAGGCGGATCGAGATACAGAATGTCGCCTTCAATTTTTTTGATTAACGAGTTGCTATCTTCGTTATAGACCTTGTGATGGTTTTCTGTGAATGCAAAAAAAGAAGGTACAATCTCCAGTTTTTTCTGGGCAGATTTTTTAATTTGCTTAAGAAAAGCGCCATAAACGGAAGCCGTATTGGCAATCTTGTCGGCCGCTTCCAAAAGTGAGCAAAGCAGGAAATAATATTGGTCCTCAGTGATTCTGCTCGAGATTTTCCACGCTTCAATCTGCTGTCTCACTGCATCAGTTTTCTTTCCGTTTTCTTCGGAGAAATACAACCGTTCCGATTTCCCGTTTTCAGAATATTCTTCAGCGATAAAACTTGATTTTCCTTCCAGAGAATTTAATTCGGAGATCAGATCTTCATAATCGAATTGCTGATGATTTCCAATGTAATTGCGGTTGAGAACGTAGCTGTAAAATTCAAAATCGTTGCTGATGACCTGCTTGGTTTCAGCTTTGAATTGCCGTCCTACAATTCCGGTTCCTGCAAAAAGATCGCAAAACGTTTTGTCTGATAAATCTTTGCCTACAACTTCATAAACGCTTTGTTTGATGAAATCCGAAAGTTTGTTTTTGGAACCGATGTAATTCATTTGTGATTATAACTTTCTAGCTTGTAATTTTTTAAACCACAGAGGAACATAGTTTTTGTGAAAATTAAGGTCATACAGATTGAGATATACTATTTTGTCTTTTTTTTAATATAAATCTAAACTTCTCTCCGCCTATTTGTCTATGTGGTTTTGTTTTTTAAACTTTAATCCAAATAACATCGGACAAAATCTCGTGAGATTCCAAATTTAAGGAAACTAGATTGTCTGCCGAAAAATTGCTGAGATAATGTGTGATTTTTTCTTGGATTAAAGTCAGTTCGGATTTCAATTTCCAGTGTTCTCCATTTTTCTCATCGTAGAAAATAATGAATAATCGGTTAGCGTGATGTTTCCTTCCTTGCTGACTTTGATTATTATAAAGCCATTCAATCAATTCTTTTTTATGATTAATAGAATAATCAAAAGTCTTCCCAAATTGCTTCGGAAAAACACTGCTTTTATGATCAAACGGAATTCCGGAAATATAAAAATCCACAGTTTTAGAAAACTGATTTTCCTCTTTCTTAATTAACGAATTCGAAGCGAAGAAAGCCTCAACAGCCTTTGCGGACCAGAAATTCAGCCAACGGTTGAAAGCGTAATTTCTCAATCCGTCATCAAAATTCCTGGATTGATTTTCCAGACTTTCAAAATCCTTAGTTTGATAAATGAATTTCGTCTTGAAATCCCAATCATCAGATTGCTTTCTTCCCCAGTTGTAAGGGAAGGCGAGTCGTTTTTTGAGTTCAGATTCTAAATGTGAGACGTTCATAACTATGAATTGTAATTTTAATTCAAAGTTTTTAGAAAAATTTCAGGAGTCATTACAGACAATTCGCTTAGCTTGAAATCTTTAGTATTTCGAGTAATTATAATGCTGATTCGACTGTCATTTTGAGCAGAAAAATTCTGCAATGCATCTTCAAAATCTTTAAATTCAGAATTCATGGCCGATAGAATTGTATCTTTATCAATGTTGCAAATGTCAATGAAATTCATCAGGATTTTAAGACTGTCTATTACATTTCTGTGATTCGCAGTTTTTCTAAGCAAATAATAAATATTGCTGATGATAACCGAAGTTACAAAGCCTTTAACTTGACCTTTTTCGCATAAATTTAAGATTTGTGAAGCATCATCTGAAAACGGTTTCCTGTCAAAAAAGAAATCAAGAATGACATCAGTATCAATTAACACATTCTCCATCACAGATATTTTTCTGATAAGCTATCCGTTAATTCTTTTTTATAATCGAAATCTTTCGGCATTTTGAAAGATCCTTTCATCGATTTTAAGGTTGGAGATAATTCATTTTCTATTTTTGGATCCTCATCATTTGTCAAAGCCTTCAGATAATTTTCGATAAGGTCAGAAAGACTCCTTTCCTTTTTCCGCGCATATTTTTTGGCCTTTTCTATTATAGATTGCTCGATTGTCAAAGTCAGTTTAGTATTCATCACTTTTGATTTTAAAACAAATATAAGAAATTTTTAACACACGTGTTTATTTTGTTTTAAAAACACGTGTGGGAATATAATTATTTAGTAATCAGCCTCATAATCTCCAGCGCCACCTTCAACGCCTCCGTTCCATCTTCCAAAGAGACCTGAACTGGCAAATCATTTTCTATTGCATCAGCAAAACTTTCCAGCTCATCAAGAATGGCATTATTCGGCTGAATGTTTGGATATTCAAAAAGAATCTGGTTTTTCTCACCTTCTGCATTCTCGATAATCATATCGAAGTCAGATGGATTTTCCGGCGCCGGTTTCATTCTGATAACTTCAGATTTTTTGTCTAAGAAATCAACCGAAACATAAGCGTCTTGCTGGAAAAATCTCGATTTTCGCATTGCTTTCATTGAGATTCTGGACGTCGTCAGATTCGCAACACAACCATTTTCAAACTCAATTCTCGCATTGCAAATGTCCGGCGTTTTGCTCACAACGGAGACGCCACTTGCGTGAATCAATTTCACTTTCGACTTTACCAGACTCAACAAAATATCCAAGTCGTGAATCATCAAATCCAAAACCACAGAAACATCCGTGCCTCGCGGATTGAACTCCGCAAGCCTGTGAATCTCGATGAACATTGGGTTTTTGATATAATCTTTCGCACCAATGAACGCCGGATTGTATCTTTCAACGTGTCCAACCTGCGCCTTTATTCCAAAATCGTTGCATTTTTGAAGAATTTCTTCTGCCTGTTCCAAAGTCTGCGTCACGGGTTTTTCGATGAAAAAATGAATGCCTTTTTCAATCGCTTTTATGGCGTAATCGTAGTGGTAGAGCGTTGGTGTCACAATATCCAGCATTTCGATTTCGCTCAAAAGCTCCTCCAGACTTTCAAAATATTTATACCCGAATTCCGATTCCAGTTTTCGGCCGTTTTCTGCGTCTTTGTCGTGGAAACCAACGAGTTCGTATTTCTCAGATTGATTCAACAATCGCAAATGGATTTTCCCCAAATGTCCCGCGCCCACAAGTCCGGCTTTTATCATAGCTTAATTTCTTAAAGACGTAAATTTAAGAATTATCACCAACCAACATAAAAAAAGACCCGAAAATTTTAAACTTTCTGAGTCTTATCATTTTAAATATTATATGGGCAGCTTTATCCGCCTTCCATTCCCAAACCTAACGAAGTGGTTCGACGAAGTCAATCTTTTTTGCTCGCGATCTGTCATTAATAGAATATTAGTAGAAGCAAAAAAGGATTTCCGCTCAAGTCGGGCTGCAGATTCTACATAAAACAAGTTTGTCGTAATGACAACGTTTGTAATTCTGAAAGAATCTCTACAACTAAGTTTAGATTCTTTCAGAATGACAATATTGTAAAAATTAATATTAAATGTCAGACTGAGCGGAGTCGAAGTCTCTTTTTTACAAAACAACAACTTCGCCCTTCTCAGCACTTTCCTTCGCTGCTTCAATCATTTTCATCGTATGATAAGCCTGTTTTGCAGTCACAGGAACCTTTTTATCATTAACAATCGCGTCATAAAGGTCATCGCAAAAGTTAAGATAATTCCCTTGGAAAGTTGGGAAGTGGATAATTCTTTCATTGTAAGCCAAAAGTCCGGTTTTCTCTTCCGGCTCTGTTCCCCAATTCTCACGGTTCGGAACTTTTCCCAATTTCAATTCGTCTTCCTGTACATCGCCTCTGTGTTTCAGGAAACTCCCTTTCTTGCCGTGGAAAACATAAGCTGGCGTAGCTTCTTTCACGAAATAACTGGATTTCAGTCTCACACGTTTGTCAGGATAATAAAGCAAAATATCGAAATAATCATCAATCTGCGTATTCTCTCTCGTCCTTCTGATGTCGGCAAAAACTTTCTCAGGATAACCGAATAAAGTCAAAGCCTGGTCGATAATATGCGAACCCAAATCCATCAAAATACTGGCGCCGGGATTTCCATTTTCCTTCCACGCTTTTGGACTCAATTCGGGATTGTATCTCTCAAAACGGATTTCAGCTTCCACAATTTCGCCAAGATAATCCTCATCCAAAACCTTTTTCACAGTTTTGAAATCGCTGTCATATCTTCGGTTTTGATAAACGCAGAGTTTTAAGTTTTTCTCTTTTGCTAGCTGATGTAATTCCTCGGCTTCTTCAGAAGTGGTCGTAAAAGCTTTCTCCACCAAGGCATTTTTGCCAGCTTCCAAAACTTTCTTGGTGAATTCGAAATGGGTATCAATTGGTGTATTCACAACGATTAAGTCAGCATCACTTTCCAAAACGGCTTCCAAAGAATCAAAGCTCGTGACTTCCGGATAATCTGCTTGGATTAATTTCTTGCTTCGTTCATAAGCGCCCAATAATTCATAACCTTCGTGAACTTCAAAAAACGGCGCGTGAAAAAGTTTCCCGGAACCGCCGTAAGCCAACAAAGCTGTTTTTATTTTTCTCATAAAATTTTACAATTAATTTGAAATCATTTCTGTTTTACAAAGTCGCAATAAATTTAAAATAAATACACAAAAGTCTTAGGAGATTTAAATAAATCTCGCAGATTGAGCCGATTTTGCAGATCCAATTTTTATAAATCCGCTCAATCTTCCAAATCTGCGAGACATTTATACTCGTATTTGTTATCCTAATAAAAGTCTGAGCTGAGTCGAAGACATCCTAAAACTCTCAAACTCTAAAATCCTCCAACTCTCCAACTCAACCTATCCCATAATATGGAAACCACCGTCTACGTGACGGATTTCCCCTGTAATTCTAGTCTCTTTTCGGAAAAGATGAACAATTTCGTGCGCCAAATCTTCAGGCAAAGCATTCCCCAACGGACTGATTCTGTCGGCTCTTTCCACATCTTCTACTTTCAAAGTTGCGTTTCCGGCTTTGCTTCCCATATAAGGTGAAAATCTGATGGCGTTGGCGCGAATTCCGTATTCTTTTCCTAGTTCGTAAGCCATTTCTATCGTCAATCTTTCGAGCGCCGCTTTTGCAATACTCATATTAATGTAAGGGAAAAACGACACTTTTTCCGCCGCAATATAACTCAGCGAAACAATCGACGAACCTCTTAGTAAAACACCGTTGGACAACAATGCGTGACAAAGTGAAATCAATGAAAATGCTGAGACATTCATCGTATCATTGAATTCCTCAGCCGTTACTTCCAGCATTGGTTTCACCGATTTGTTTCTGATCGTTTTGTCCATCGCGATGGCGTGTAGAAATCCATTTAACTGAATATCTTTATTTTTCAGATCCTCGGAAAGGAATTTTAAACTTTCAGGAAGCGTTACATCCAAAGGCGCGGTGTAAACGTCATTTCCTAAAACTTTTTTACAAGCGGTTTCAAAATCCTCATAGTTTTTATTGAGAAATCCTGCTGCTTTTTCAGAAAGATTGTTGTGAAAAGGCGTTACACCCAAACCTGTGCAAACGACTTTTCCGTTGTTTTCTAATATTTTTTCAGCGGTTTTCATCGCCAAAGAATTTTCATCTGCAATTCCCGTAATAAGGAAAGTTTGATTTTCTAACATTTTGTTGAGACTTTAAGATTATAGACGAATAGATTATAGACCTTATAATCTTGTCTGATTCAGTTATCATTTATCAATCATCATTTATCGATTATGCCTTGTAAAGCGCAGTTCCCCAGGTCCAGCCTGAACCGACGGCTGCAAAAAGCAAGATATTTCCGGGTTTTATTTTTCCGCTTTTGTACGTTTCATCAAGGACAATTGGAATGGTTCCGCCGGATGTGTTGGCGTATTTGTCCATGTTCGTTATCACTTTTTCGAATGGAATATTGGTTTTTCTGGCCGTTTCCTGAAGAATTCTGATGCTTGGCTGATGCGGGATGACCCAATCCACATTATCGGAAGTCATTTTGTTGGCTTCTAATATTTCGTTGATTGTTTCAGGCAAAACTCTTGTCGCCGTTTCGTACACTTCTTTCCCGTTCATTTGGAAATAATGAAGTTTCTGCTTCAAAGTTTCTTCAGAAGCCGGCATTTCCGAACCACCGGCAGGAATATTAAAATGATATTTCCCGGTTCCGTCTGCGTGCAGTTTAAAATCAAAAAAACCTTTATCCTCAGTCGTTGCAGATAATAAGATAGCACCTGCGCCGTCTCCAAAGAATACGGAATCTTTTCTTTCCCAATCTGTAATGGTCGAAAAAGTATCTGCGCCGATGACTAAGACATTCTTGTACATTCCGGTCTCTATAAATTGGCAGCCAATCGTAATGCCGTAAAGTCCGCCGGAGCAAACTGCCGAAATGTCAAACGCAACGGCTTGTGGTGCATTCATTTTTTCCTGTACAAAGCACGCTGTTGATGGTGCCTGTCTGTCGGGTGTTGATGTGGCGACGATGATCAAGTCGATGTTTTCCGGTTTTACGTCGGTGTTTTCTAAAGCTTTTAGTCCGGCTTTGTACGCCAGATCGCTCGTCACTTCACCTTCGGCAATTCTTCTTTCTCTGATTCCGAGATTTTTAAAAATCCACTCGTCAGAAGATCCTACTTTTTCGAAAAAATCGTTTTTTAAAATTTTTGGCGGGACATAAGATCCTGTTCCTTTAATGTACGCTCGTACTTTCTGCATAACTGTCATTCTTTCATTTAATTAATTGATATATTCTCTGATTTTTTAGTAAAAAACAATCAAAGCTATAAACTTTATGTGGAATAGGTGCGGATTTTTTATATTTTTTTGAAAATAATGATTCTTGTTTGGATTTTAAGATTTTCCTTCGGAAATTGCAGATTGTATTAGCAGAATTCAATAACAGTAATGAGAGATACTTACGTTCACAAAGGCAAGAGAAAACAACTGATCAACTATCTTCAGCAGAATATCGGGATTAACGATTCGCTGGTTCTGTCTGCGATGAATGAAGTGCCAAGGCATCTTTTTATAGAAAGTGTTTTCGAGGATTACGCCTATGAAGACCGCGCATTCCCAATTGCCGCAAAGCAGACGATTTCCCATCCTTCAACTGTGGCGGAGCAAAGCGAATTACTGGAAGTTGAGGAAGGCGAAAAAATCCTGGAAATAGGAACGGGTTGCGGATATCAGACCGCAGTTCTTATCAGAATGAAAGCTTTGGTTTATACGGTCGAACGTCAGAAAGATCTGTTCGATTTTTCTCATAAACTGTTTAAAGAACTGGATCTTCGGCCGAAGTTTCAGAGTTTTGGAGACGGATTTGCAGGCTTGCCAACATTTGCACCTTTCGATAAAGTCCTGGTAACTTGTGGTGCGGAAGTTTTGCCCACTGAATTATTGAAACAACTCAAAGTTGGCGGTAAAATGGTCATTCCGCTTGGGAAGGCTGAGGAACAGATTCTTTACCGGTTTACAAAAATTTCGGATACGCAGTTTGAGAAAGAGGAATTTGGACTGTACAAATTTGTACCGATGCTGCAAAATAAAGCGCACTGATTTAGTTGATGGTTCAAAGTTGATGGAAATTGACTTTTATAGACAAATGTTGAAATCTTGCGAAGCGCGCCCCAGCCTGAGTGGAGCTCTTTTTCTGTTATTGCGATTGGGAAAAGTTCAATCTACTGGGTCACGTCATTCGCAATGAAAGAAAAAAGCGGGAACGGAGGATGGATAAAGGCGCCCAAAAATAAATAAAAATTAATCCCATTAATCAATTATCATTCACCACATATGAACACTCGACAGGAAAAAATGGAGGCTTTTGGAAGGCTTCTCGATATCATGGATGATTTGCGGGAAAAATGCCCGTGGGACAGAAAGCAGACTTTGGAAAGTCTACGCCATCTGACTCTTGAGGAAACGTACGAATTATCTGACGCAATCCTGAATAACGACCTTTTAGAAATCAAAAAAGAGATTGGCGATGTGCTGCTGCATTTGGTTTTCTATGCAAAAATCGGATCCGAAAAGAATAGTTTTGATATGGCTGATGTCATCAATTCTCTGAATGAAAAGCTGATTTTCCGCCATCCGCATATTTACGGCGATGCCGTCGCTGAAGATGAGGAAGCGGTAAAGCAAAACTGGGAAAAACTGAAGTTAAAGGAAGGCAATAAATCTGTGCTGGAAGGCGTCCCGAAAAGTCTGCCGCCGATTATCAAAGCCTACCGAATTCAGGACAAAGTAAAAGGGATTGGCTTCGAATTTGATTCTGCGGAAGATGCCTGGGCAAAAGTAGAGGAGGAGCTGGAGGAATTCCATGCAGAAACCGAGGCTGATAAAAAAGAAAAGGAGTTGGGCGATGTGTTTTTTTCCTTAATCAATTACTCCAGGATTTCCGGAATGAATGCGGATACGGCGTTGGAACGGACAAATTCTAAATTCATCACCCGATTTCAGAAAATGGAGGATATTGCAAGATCAAAAGATCTCATCCTTTCTGAGCTGAGTCTGGAAAAGATGGACGAGCTGTGGGAAGAAGCCAAGCTTTTTGAAAAATAAAGTCCGGCATTGCATTTAATTTGTATATTTGATTCTTAACATTATAAAAACATAAAAATATGAAAGGTAAAGGTTGCCTCATTGGTGGTGTCGTATTATTGGTCATCGCAGCATTAGTTTTCTTTTGGGGAAAAAACGGTTACAACAGTTTCACGGCGAGTGAGCAGGAAGTGAATTCCAAATGGTCCAACGTAGAAACCGTGTATCAGAAAAGAGCAAATCTGATCCCGAATCTAGAAAGAACAGTTAAATCCTACGCAAAATTCGAAACAGAAACACTGACGAAAGTTGTAGAAGCCAGATCAAAAGCGACATCTATCAATATAGATCCTACGAATATGACGGAAGCCGATATGGCAAAATTCCAGGCAGCACAGGGAGAATTGAGCGGATCACTTAGCCGATTGATGGCGGTGGTGGAAAGCTATCCGAATCTGAAAGCAGATCAGCAATACATCAATTTCCAGAGAGAATATACGGCGATAGAAAACAGCATCCGTGCAGAAACCGTTTATTATAATGATGCTGCAAAAAACTACAATACCAGTATCAAACAGTTTCCGGGAAATATCCTGGCTAACTTTACCAATTTCAAAGAAAAACCATATTTCAAAGCTGAAGCAGGCGCAGAAAAAGCTCCTGATACTTTTAAAGAATAATGAATCACTTTCTTACAAATACAGAGATGGCTTCCCTAGTGGAAGCCATCAAAATAGCTGAAGATCACTCGTCAGGTGAAATCCGTGTGCATATAGATTCCACAGCAGAAGATAACTTTGCCGAAAAAGCTTTCGGTATCTTCAAATCTCTGGATATGCATCTCACAAAAGAAAGAAATGCCGTTTTGTTTTATGTGAATTTTGAACAGCATTACCTCACTATTATAGGTGATGAAGGCATTCACAAAAAAGTAAAGCAGTCTTTCTGGGATACTGTTCATGACGAGATCACAGCAGAATTTGTAAAAGGAAATTATTACCGGGGTCTGAAAGATGCAGTCCTGAAAACAGGACACGAACTGAAAAAATATTTCCCTGTAAATGGGGAAAATATCAATGAATTATCCAATGATATCAGCTTCTCTTAAAAAATATATTTTACCGTTATTTCTACTCTTTGGTTTTATAATCAAGGCTCAGAATATCCCGGCAAAACCGGCGGTACTGTATCCTGTCTATGACAAAGCCAATCTGCTTTCGGAAACTGAAAAGAACGCTATCAACCAAAAGCTGATCAAATTTTCAGATTCTACTTCAACCGAAATCCTGGTAATCATTCTCCCGACTACAGGTGGTGAGGATGTCAATTATCTTGCGACAATGTATGGTGAAAAGTGGGGAATAGGACAGAAAGGTGTTGATAACGGCGTCGTCTTCCTGATTGCTACAGAAGATCATACGATGTCTATCCAGCAGGGAAGAGCGGTAGAGCAGTATTTGACTGCGTCCGTTGCAGGGCAGATCCTGGATTATCTTGTGACGCCAAGTTTCAAAAAAGGCGACTGGTACACAGGGATCGACCGAGGAACCTCTGCTATTATGGAGGCCGTTCAGGGGAAATTCAAGCCAATTGTTAAAAAACAGAAAAAAGACGGCGGTATCAATATCGGATCACTGGTTTTGATCGTGATTGTCATCATTATTCTGATGAGTATTATGAACAAAAACAACCGTGGCAACGATGACGATGATGATTACACACTTTCCAGAAAGGGAAGCCGAAGATACGGCGGCGGATTCTTCCCATTCCCGGGCAGCTTCGGCGGCGGTGGATTTGGCGGCGGGAGCAGTGGTGGCGGCGGTTTCGGCGGCTTTGGCGGCGGCGGAAGTTTCGGTGGCGGTGGTGCATCCGGTGGCTGGTAAAAATTTGAACTTTAATTAAATAAAATATTAAGAAACAGAATCTAAATTAGGTTGTGTTTTTTTATGTTTTGAACTTTTGACGGCATTATTAAAATCCTTATTTTTCGTTATGAACATTTATTAATCGTTTCTTCTTGATTTTAATCATAGATTTCATTATATTTACGGAAATCACGGTTTCATTTGAAAAAGACATTGGTACTTTTCGCACATCCTTATTTTGAACATTCCACGACCAATGTGAGATTGCTGGAGTGTTATGAGGCTATGCAAAATGTGACTTTCCGTGATCTTTATGAGGATTATCCCGACTTTCATATCCAGGCATTCCGGGAGCGGAAACGCATTGTGGATTACGACCGGATCATTTTTCATTTTCCAATTATTTGGTTCGGATTGCCACCATTGCTGAAACTCTGGATCGATGAGGTTTTTGATATGCGTTGGATCGCAGAAGGGCAGCACAATATCCTGTCCGGGAAAGATGCAGTTATCGTCACCAGTGTGGGCGGCAGCGAAAGCAATTATACCAGAGAAGGAAAGTATAAAACCACCGCAGAGGAACTTCTCACAGGCCTCCGTGTGTCTCTCGATATCAACAATATAGACCTGAAAAATACCCATATTATCTATAATGCAGATAATCTGGAAGAAGAGCAGTTGGAGGATTACTGCAAAGAGTTATCACAAATACTAAATACAGAATGACAGAGAATTCAATTGCAATGACGATCTTAATCTTTCTTGGTGTTGCCATCATTATGGTGCCGCTGGGGAAAAAATTGGGTCTCAGTTCCGTAATTGGATACCTTGTGGGTGGGATTTTAATTGGGCCTTTTTGCCTTCAGCTTACAGGCAGAGATGCTGCAGACATTATGCACGCTTCAGAATTAGGAGTCATTATGCTTCTCTTTTTGGTCGGACTGGAGCTGGAACCTCAGAAACTTTGGCAGATCAGGAAAAGAATTCTGGGCCTGGGACTCAGTCAGATGCTGCTGAGCATAGTCGGCATTTTTATCGTTTTTTATGTGGCAGGTTTCGGACTTCAGAAATCGGTCATTATCGCGCTCTGTTTTGCAATGTCTTCCACAGCCATCGTCCTGCAGACCCTGAAGGAGAAGAATCTTTTCAGAACTGTCAGCGGAGAATCTTCCTTTTCTATCCTTCTTTTTCAGGATATTGCCGTCATCCCGATTCTGGCTCTTTTACCGTTTCTCTCCAAGTCACAAAAAGCAATTGCACAGGCGGACCACGAGAAAGTTCTTTTGCATTACATTCCCGAATGGCTGCAGCCTTTCACCGTTATTGGAGCTGTTTTAATCTTAATTTTACTCGGGCGCTACATCTTCATTCCATTTCTCAGATTTGTTTCCAGATCCGGTCTCAATGAGCTTCTGACAGCGGCTTCACTATTCCTCGTCATCGGTGTTTCAGAACTGATGATTTCGATTGGTTTAAGTCCCGCTTTAGGCGCATTCATTGCCGGCGTAATGTTGGCAAATAGTGAGTTCCGGCACGAGTTGGAAAGTAATATCGATCCCTTTAAAGGATTGCTTCTGGCCGTATTTTTTGTCAGCGTAGGTGCCACGATCAACTTTGATATTATCGCTTCCAAACCTGTTTTTATTTTCACAGCCGCTTTTATTGTCCTTGGCATCAAGGCTGCGGTGCTTTTTGGCATAGGGAAATATTATAAAATGAACAATGAACAGAGCTTTTTCCTCGCATTTGCCTTGTCTCAGGTGGGCGAGTTTGCTTTCGTTCTCATCAATTTTTCCGCCGGATTATTCCTCATAGATTATCAGGCCAACTCAGAACTGATGGCTATTGTCGCAATCACAATGTGTATTTCGCCTTTATTGATGATCTTCAAAGAGAAAATTCTGGACAAGCGCTTTATCAAACAAAAATCGGAAGAGAATGTAGAACTCGGTATCATCAAACAACGTAAAATTATCATCGTCGGATTCGGGTATTTCGGGAGTACAGTTGGGAGATTGCTGAAAGCCAATGGCATCAGGTCAACCGTTTTGGACAATGATCCGGACCGTGTTGCACTGCTGCGTTCAAACGGGTTCAACGTGTATTACGGCGATGCTACCAAACCCGCACTGCTCCGCTCCGCAGGGATTGAGGAAGCAGAATTGCTCGTCATCTGTCTGGATGATCCCGAAAAAAATAAATTTCTCGTAGATTACGTCAAAGAAAATTATCCCGACATCAAGATTTTTGTACGCGCAAAAAACCGTCTCGACGCTTATGAGTTTCTCAATAAAAAAGTAGACAACATCTACCGAGAAACGCTGGGAACTGCCGTAGATATGGCCGTTGACATCCTCAAAGAAAACGGAATGCGCAAGTATACCGCCAGAAGAATGGGCAAGCGATTTATGATCATCGACAAAGCAATGACAAGACGGCTTGCCAAAGAAAAAGACGAAAATATGGTCACCTTTACCCTTCGGGAAACCCTCGAGCGCGAGGCACAATTACTGGCGCTGGACAGTATTTCCTTCGAGGAAAACCACTGGAGCGGTGATGACGATGACGACAAATAAAATGATTTGGGCAGCTATTCCGCCCTCCGTTCCCGCTATTTTTTGCAACAGAATTTCAAGATCGAATTGAAAGGAGTAGTCCGCAAAAAATGAGCTCCACTCAGGTCGGGCTGCAGATTCGGCATTGTTACAATCTTCATCATCAGTTAGAATAGAATCATAAGACTTCATTATTTTCAAAACTGAATCCCCGAAAGTCAAATACATTTCCAAAAGTTCGCTCACTTTTCATTACTTTTATTCCCAAATAATTTTTTATTCAATGAAGAATATCAAGACCTCTTTACTCATAACATTTATGGCTTTCAATGCTGGTCATATAATGATCAATGCGCAGCAGAAAAAAGCATCTGCAACTACACAACAAGCTATGGACAACAATCCCTTCCTCAAAAAAAGCACACTTCAGTATCAGGCGCCCGCGTTTGATAAGATCAAAGACAGTCATTTCAAGCCCGCATTCGAATTTGGACTGAAAGAGCAGTTGGCAAACATAGATAAAATCGTCAACGACAAGGCTGCGGCAACTTTTGAGAATACAGTGCTGGCTTTGGAAAACAGCGGCCCTACATTGGGAAGAGCCACGATTATTTTCTACAATCTGACCAGCTCCAATACCAATGACCAGCTTCAGAAACTGGAGGAGGAATATGCACCGGTTTTCGCTTCGCATTCAGACAAAATATCATTAAACGAGAAACTTTACAAAAGAATCAAAGCGGTCAAAACTGATAAGCTGGATGCCGAAAGCAAAAGGCTGACAGAGTTTTATCTTACCAATTTTGAGCTGGCAGGCGCCAATCTGTCTTCGGAAAACAAAGAAAAACTGAAGGAGATCAATCAGCAGCTTGCAACGCTTTCTACGCAGTTCAGCAACAAATTACTCGAGGCAAGAAAAAATGGCGGCGTCCTGATTTCTGACGTAAAAGAACTGGACGGACTTTCTGCGGACGAAATTGCAGCAGCGGCCACAGACGCCGAACAAGCGGGACAAAAAGGTAAATATCTTCTGGCTCTTCAAAATACCACACAGCAGCCACTTCTCCAAAATTTGAAAAACAGAGCTACCAGAGAAAAACTCTTCAAAGCATCGTGGACAAGAGCGGAGAAAGGTGATGCCAACGATACAAGAGAAACAGTTGAAAAACTGGCTAAACTCAGGTTGCAGAAAGCACAGCTTTTCGGAAAGAAAAACTTCGCAGAATGGAGCCTTCAGGATCAGATGGCGAAAAATCCGGAAGCTGCAATGGGACTTTTGGCACAACTGGCGAAACCAGCTGTAGAAACGGCCAACCGCGAAGCTAAAGAAATTCAGGAAGTGATAGACGCGCAGAAAGGTGGTTTCAAAGTAGAGCCCTGGGACTGGAATTTCTATTCAGAACAGGTGCGAAAAGCTAAATATGACCTTGATGATAATGAAATCAAACCTTATTTTGAAGTGACTACCGTTCTAGAAAAAGGAGTTTTCTACGCAGCAGAACAGTTCTACGGTATCAGTTTCAAAGTGAGAAAGGATCTTCCTGTCTATCATCCGGATGTTGTGGCCTACGAAGTTTTTGACAGAGACGGGAAATCTCTGGCGCTTTACTACCTCGATTTCTACACCAGAAGCAACAAAAGCGGTGGTGCGTGGATGAATAATTTTGTACAGCAATCGCATTCTCTAGGTCAGAAACCTGTGATTGTGAATGTTTACAATTTCCAGAAACCGGCGCCTGGAAAACCATCTCTTATCTCTTACGATGATGTGGAAACACTGTTCCACGAGTTTGGTCATACACTTCACGGCCTGTTTGCAGACCAGAAATATGCCTCTATTTCAGGCGCAAATACGCCGAGAGATTTTGTAGAATTTCCGTCTCAGATCAATGAGCATTTTGCTTTGGAACCTCAGGTTTTGAAGAATTATGCATTGCATTATCAGACCAAACAACCGATGCCTCAGGCGCTGATTGATAAGATCAAAAAAGCATCTAACTTCAACCAGGGTTATGCTACGACAGAACTTGTAGCCGCCGCGACTTTGGATATGAACTGGCATACAGTGACTTCTGACAGCCAACTGATCCCTGTTCTTGATTTTGAAAAACAGGCATTACAGAAATACGGACTTTTGGTTCCGCAGGTTCCTCCAAGATATCACACGCCTTATTTTGCGCACATCTGGGGCGGTGGCTACTCGGCTGGTTATTATGCCTATCTCTGGTCAGAAACTCTGGATTCTGATGCTTGGGAATGGATCAAAGCCAATGGTGGCCTGACGAGAGAAAATGGTGACCGTTTCCGAAAATACATTCTTTCTGTTGGTAACAGCGTAGATCTCAACAAGGCTTTTGAAGGCTTCACAGGTCATAAAGCGGACATTAAACCGCTGTTGAGAAGCAGAGGTTTTATCAAATAAGATCAATCTGAAAATCTTCAAATTTTATGATTAGTTAAAAAAAGTTTCCAGCTTTGGAAACGTTTTTTTTTACTTTTATTGAATTCTGAAAACCAAAACTTATTTTATTTCGTAAGTAATATTGAGTCGATCATAGTTTCATAGTTTATTTTTTTTCCGGAATTCCTGCTTTCAATTTTTCATAGGCTTGTGGCAGAATTCCGGATTTAAAAATTGAAAGCTCTTTTCATAATTTTTTTGTGGTTTTTTATTCCCCTTGATTCATGTAATCAAGAAATCCCGGTCAGATTTGATCGGGATTTGTTTTTCGTAAATGTGATAAGGAAGATAATTGAAACTGACTATTCACCAATTTGCAGATGGGTGCTGATAGCAATTCTGTTCCACGCATTGATCGTCACAACAGCCATAATGATCTCAGCAATTTGTTTTTCTGAGTACACTTTCAAAGCTCTTTGGTAGGTTTCGTCGCTCAGTCCGCTCTGGGTGATCTGCGTAATTTCTTCAGTCATTTTCAGTGCGACTTTTTCCTGTTCTGTGAAGAAGCTTTCTGCCTCGTGCCAGGCGCTTACGATGAAAAGTCTCTCAGGAGTTTCGCCATATTTCAGGGCATCTTTGCTGTGCATCGCAAGGCAGTAAGCGCAGTTGTTGATCTGTGAAGCACGGATTTTAATCAGTTCTTTGATTGTTTTAGAAATCTCTGCCTGGGCCAGATAGCCTTCCAGTGCAAACATTGCTTTGTAGGCGGCAGGTTCTGTGGTGTTGATGTTGATACGTTTGTCCATTGTTGTGATATTTTAAATTTGACAAGACAAAGTTGCACCGTTAAAACCCGAAAATTCTTAAACTGGTTTAAGAAACGTTTTTCTTTCTGATTTCACTGAGATACTCCGGCGTAAAACCCAGAAACGAAGCGATGAGATATTGCGGAACACGTTGTACAAAATCCGGATATTTTTTGACCAGTGAGAAATAAAAATCTTCCTTAGAATAAGAAAAAATATATTTCACGCGACGCTGGTTGGCTGCAAAAGCTCTGTGGTAAACAATCCGGAAATATTTCTCCATGATTGAAAATTGCTCCAAAAGCCTGTCTTGAGACTCAGCAGAAATCGCTAAAACAGTAGACTTCTCTATGGCCTGAATAGAAAAGTCCGAGGGAAGTTGGTGCTCAAAGGAAAAGTTGTCTGTCATCCACCAATTTTCCAGAGCAAAATCTGTGGTTTGTTCCGACCCTTTTTCTGTTATAAAAAATTTGCGGAGAAGACCATCTAAAACGAAGTAATTGTGTCTGCAGATCTGACCTTCGAGAAGTAAATTTTCTTTTTTGGCAAACGTCCTGATCTCAAAAAAGGAAAGGACTGTTTCAAAATCGTCGTCATTGATGGTGATGAATTTTCGGAGGTGTATTTTGAAGTTCTCTGACATCGGAACAGTTTAAAATCGTTTTAAAAGTGCTGTCTGAATAGGATCATTAATCCTACCGCATCCAATCAATTGTTTCTATGAGCCAGCCGCAGAAGCATTCTCTGCTTGTCATCAGGCAAATAATGTAGGCAATAAAGACGGCAGCCGGTATTAGAAACGGAATGTCTAGTAAGGCAAGATTGTATTCTTTTCGCACGAGCCTCTTAATCAAATCAAACATAAAACCTACGAACAGAATGATCAGTATAAATCCGCCCAGCAAGACAATTCCCATTGCTGCATCTGTCGGATGTTCCTTTTTCCGGTTGGCTGCAAAGGCTATTTCGGAATAAATAAACAGAAAGAGTAACGGTAATACAACGATTACTAACCTGATCAGAAAAGCCTTGAGTAGCGTCATTTTTGAAATTTGAATCGTCGTTATTGGTGAAATCTGCTGTCTATCCGCTCGTCGTACTTATTTCTGAGAAATTCTGCCATTTTGCTTGCTGCGTGGAAGAAAAACAGTCCCAGAAGCCATCCGGCAAACACACCGCAGATAATTCCCGCCATTACTGAGATTTCCTGATTCCACCAGTCTTTTATAGAATTGATACACCAGAATGCAAATACGGAAAGCACGGTACTTCCCAAGATTGATAATGATAAAATAAATGTTTTAAAACCTTTGCTCATCGACTTCTGCTGCAGACCGACGAGCACCGATGCCGAAATAATGCCGCCGCCAATGAAGCTGACAATGATAAAAAGAATGATCAAAATGAGGACAATTCCAAAAATAACAGCGAGAAGAAAAACCAGAGCGCCCATCAGCAATAGAACTGCGAGGAAATCGTCATCATTTCTGAAAGAGTCTATCAGGTAGAATTTTATGCGGTAAAAATTTGAAATTATAAGGGCTGGTACATTCATCTTCATGCTATTTGGCTTCAAATTACCATTTTAAAGGCAAACTTCGAAGAAAAAAATCATAATTTTTAATTTGACATCCGTTCTATCACGTCGTTGTAATCCTGTAGGTCTCTGTTATTTTCATCATAAATCCGTTGCCATTTGAAATTTGGAATCAGAATTTTGGTGTTTGCGGATTCATTCCAATCGACTGCGAAACCGTGATGTTTCAAAACTTCGACTACTTTTTTGCCAACTTCAATAGAAATCTTATCGTCTTCATTATTGATTTTTTGAAAAGCGATGTACAAACTTGGCTTGTCTTTTGAAATCGCTCTGGCAAGATCTTGCTCGTGGTAAAAGCAGTAGCCATCGGATATTTTTCCATTTTCCCTCAAGGCTCTTTCCACTTCTACCACTTTATATTCGCCATCGCTGGTTTCAAAACCGGCGTTGTGCAATGCGATAATGTTCTGGTCGCAGAGTTCATCAAAAGCTTCTGTCAAACGTTCTGTATCAGTTGGACTTTTCCAGTTTTTACTTTCTGAGATTAAATTTTCCCATTCCTTATCAATCTGTTCATTTGCCCATTCTTCCGAGA
Organism: Bacteroidota bacterium; assembly: GCA_037033105.1. Lineage (GTDB taxonomy): Bacteria > Bacteroidota > Bacteroidia > Flavobacteriales > Weeksellaceae > Epilithonimonas. Next base: position 618,412 of record JAZBLF010000001.1, on the reverse strand, counting down.
TTTCGTCTTCAAATCCGTTATCTTCTATTTCTTCAATGATATTATCCTTGATCTCATCTATGGGAAGAAATCCCATTCTGACCTGCGAAACAATCGATTCGTAGATAAATTCCTGATTTTCTGTCATCATAATTTGTGATTAAAGTTGTATAAAAAGTTTTAAAACTGAATTTTACATTCTATTTAATATCTCTTTCTTTTTAGTTTCGTAATCTTCGGCAGTTATTAAGTCATTGTCCAGATACGCTTTCAATTTCATCAGCGTTTCCATTGGATCGTCAGTTGGAGCCTCTTTCTTAGGTTCTTCTTTTAGTTCAGGTTGAGTGTTGACGGTGATTCCGCCAGAAGTCGCCCGCTTGTCTTCCAGTTCCTTCTGTCTGCGATATTCTATCATTTCTTCCTCTTTGGCTTGGGCGTATTGGTAAAGCTTTCGCGCTTGAGATTTCGGAATGTAATCTATCGTTTCAAAAAATCCGCTGACCGCTGTCATCTTGAAAGTCGAACCAAGAATCGCGTCGCTGATGTGACTTTCGCCCACATCTTTCCACAGATAATCCTGAAAATCCGTAATCAACCCAAATGATTTTGAACGGAAAAAGATGATTCTTTTGTTGGTAAGCACGATAGAATCCGGAGAAATGTTGATTGCCGGTTTATTCTGCACCGCGATGTACTCAATGGTTTCGCTATTTGTCAATAAATCACTGACTTTTTCTAAGATTCTTTCTACAGATTTTGGATCTTGTTCTTCGTTGAGGTATTTTTTTAAATTATCGATCATTGTATTACTTTTGTGATTGAGGTTTTATTTAATGTGAAATTACGAAAAATTGATTGGGATAAAAATTTCACCAAATTGATAATGCGTCTATTCAACCTATTCCGTCGATATTTAATATTTCTATTTTTCTAGTTTTCAGATTTAACTGAACATATACATTACAATTTCCGCCATCATGCATTCCAATTTTATAGAATTGAAAACTATCTAACGTGTGACTGTTTTTGCAATAACAATAGATGTTGACAATATTTTCATTCTTTTCATTTTTAATTGAAGTAATTTGTTTTAAGTAATCTGAATATAGTCTTAATTTTTTGTTCTTATTGAATTCAAAATTTAAAATTTGATCAATTAGTTTTAAGTCTTTTGTGGCTAAATCAATATTCCTGTAGACGTTGTCATTTTCAAATTTTGCATAATTCGTAAACACAGCGTAATCTTTAAAATTCTTAAAATCAATTAGATTATTAACTTTTAAAGATGTTTTTGCGATTTTCATTCTAAAGGGTTCTTCTCCATCTACGAATTCAATAAAACCATTTTTAAGAACTGCAGTTTCAGCTTCATTATAATCAAATTCAAAGGGAGAGAATCTTATGGTGTCATTTTCTATTTGTAAAGATCCTTTGAAATTTTCTTCGCGATTGTGTCCGATTTCGTTAAGTATATCTTCGAAAAAATAAGTGCTATCAGAAAATATTATGAGTGTTCTATAGATTTTGCTAACTTCATTTAGATTTTGTTTAGCAATAAGTAAAGTATCCTTCTGTTTGATTTGATCAGATTGATTTTCAGATTGATTGCAACTTAAAAATAAAATTAGAATAAGTAATAGATTGATTTTCATTAGTTTTATTAATGAATCAAATATCCGAAATTATTCTTGTTCAACAAAAAACTGCATCAGAATCTCCAATGCAGTTTATATTTTATCTAAAAATTTAAATTCTAGCTTTCCAATTGGGTTCCCAAGAATTCCCATTCCTGCAAAGTCAAATCCAATTCTTCCTTGATTTTGTTGTAGGTTTCCAACGTGTCTTCAGAAGGGTTTTCTTTCGTAAAAGTAGCTTCAAATTCCTCGATTTTAAGTTCAAGTTCAGAGATCTTTTCTTCAACTTTTTTGATTTTATTTTGGATGTTCTTTTGTTCTTTGCTTACAATAATATTAGATTCTTTTACAGGATCCGGAACTTTTACAACAGGTTCCGGAATCGCTTCCTGATGAAGTTTTGCTTTCTCTGCAGAAACTTCTATGATGCTTTCTTTCTGTCTATATTCCAGATATTCATTGATGTCGCCGAGGAATTCCTTCATACTTCCATCACGGAATTCGAAGATTTTGTCAGACAAACCTTGCAAGAATTCACGGTCGTGAGAAATGACGATCAACGTACCTTCAAACTTCTGAAGTGCCAGTTTGATAATCTCCTTAGACTGGATATCCAGGTGATTGGTAGGCTCATCCATAATCAACGTGTTGAACGGACGAAGCAACAATTTACAAAGTGCCAGACGGTTTCTCTCACCTCCGGAAAGAACTTTTGTTTTCTTGGTTACATCGTCGCCCTGGAAAAGGAAAGATCCCAAAAGATCACGAACTCTCGGTCTGGTTTCCTCGGTTGCAGAATCTTCCGCTTCCTGAAGAACCGTTTTATCCGGCGTCAAAACTTCTTCCTGATTTTGAGCGAAATAACCGATATTCACATTGTGTCCCAGATTCCAGCTTCCTGAAAAATCGGTGATGTCGCCGGCAAGAATTTTTGCTAATGTTGTTTTCCCTTGTCCGTTTTGTCCAAGCAAAGCAATTCTGGCACCTCTTTCTACGATGAAATCTACTTTATCGAAAATCTGTTTTTTGCCGTAAGCTTTCCCCAGATTTTGTGCTTCGAAAATTACTTTTCCAGGTTGTACACTCGGTTGGAAACGGATATTGAATTTGGAAACGTCATCATTCTCAACTTCGATGCGTTCCAGTTTGTCGAGTTTTTTGATCAATGACTGTGCGAAAGACGCTTTGGAAGCACTCGCACGGAATTTATTGATCAGTTCTTCGGTATGTTTTATTTCTGCATCCTGATTTTTCTTCGCCTGGATGAGTTTTTCTTTTCGGTCTTTTCTTAATTCAAGATATTTGGAATAGTTGGCTTTATAATCGTCAACTTTTCTGTTGTTTACATCAAAAGTCCTGTTACAAGTGGAAGTCATAAACTGCTTGTCGTGACTTACGAGTAACATCGATCCCTGATAATTTGTCAGGAAATCCTCCAGCCAGATGATAGATTCCATATCCAGGTGATTGGTTGGCTCATCCAGAAGCATCAAGTCGTTTTGCTGAAGAAGCAGTTTTGCCAGTTCGATTCTCATTCTCCAACCTCCGGAAAATTCGTCGGTTATTTTCTGAAAATCATCCGCTTTGAAACCTAATCCAAATAGAATTTTCTCAACATCGCCTTCCAAATTATAAGCATCGAAATTCATCAGCATATCATTCAGATCCGTCATTCTGTTGATGAGATCAGTGTAAGCATCACTTTCGTAATCTGTTCTGGTTGCGAGTTGGTGATTGACTTCTTCAAGTTCATCTTTCAAAGCGTTGATCTGTTCAAAAGCCTGCATTGTCTCGTCCCAAACGGTTCTTCCTTTAACGAAATCAAGATCCTGTTTTAGGAAACCAATGGTGATTTTACCTTCAGTCACGACATTACCTTCGTAGTAATTGATCTCTCGGGAAAGTATTTTGAGAAGCGTGGATTTTCCAGCTCCGTTTTTCCCAACCAAACCGATTTTATCGCCTTTTTTGATGGTAAAATTGGTGTCTTTGAAAAGATAATTTCCTGCGTGATGTAAGCCTAATCCCTGAACCGAAAGCATTGTATTCTATATTTTATTTGAATTTGCAAAAGTAAGGTTTAATTGATGACGAACCAAGAGCGAATAATTAAGATAAAATACAGTTAATATGGGTTTTAGAATTGGAGCATTTCAGGTTTTTTTGATGGTTTAAAATGAAAGATAAATGTTAATGATGTAATTATTAAATTTTTGTAATTGATGTAATTTTTTTTGAATAATGGTTTGGTTTTTTTACAGGTCGCTCCTCTGCAGCTTAGATTGTTATGTTAAATTCTTTTCTATTAACAGTTCGCCGCTCTGGGGCTGTTTTATAAAATTAATGTTAATCATATTACAAAACTTGAAAGGATACGGAATCTGCAGCCCGACTTGAGTGGAAATCCTTTTTTGTGGCTGGAAAAGCTGAGGCAAAAAAGATTGGGAACGGAAGGCGGAAAAGCTGCCCAAATAATTATTGTTAAAGACATCATACATCCGACTTCTGACTTCCGACATCCAAACAAATCCTTATCTTTGCAAAAATCTTAAACAAAATGAGCAAACCGATTACTGAGTTCATAGAAAAATATTATCTGCATTTCAATGCTGCGGCGTTGGTAGATGCGTCCAAAGGTTATGTTGCCCACCTGAAAGATGGCGGAAAAATGATGATCACACTTGCAGGCGCAATGTCTACGGCAGAATTAGGAAAAATTCTTGCTGAGATGATCCGTCAGGGAAAAGTGGATTTCATTTCCTGTACTGGTGCAAACCTTGAGGAAGATCTGATGAATCTTGTGGCGCACACGCATTACGAAAGAGTTCCAAATTACAGAGATCTGACGCCTCAGGAAGAGTGGGGACTTTTAGAAAGAGGTCTTAATAGAGTGACGGACACTTGTATTCCGGAAGAAGAAGCGTTCCGAAGATTGCAGAAACACATCTACGAAATCTGGAAAGATGCGGACACGAAAGGTGAAAGATATTTCCCGCACGAATATATGTACAAAATGATCTTGTCTGGCGTTCTTGAGCAATATTACGAGATTCCGAGAGAGAATTCCTGGATGATCGCGGCGGCTGAGAAAAACCTGCCAATCGTAGTTCCGGGCTGGGAAGATTCTACAATGGGAAATATATTCACATCATACTGTATCAAAGGAGATTTGAAATTTTCAACTATGAAATCGGGAATCGAATATATGGCGTATTTAGCCGATTGGTATCCGAAAAACTCTGGCGGAAAAGGTGTTGGATTCTTCCAGGTTGGTGGTGGAATTGCCGGTGATTTCCCAATCTGTGTGGTGCCGATGTTGTACCAGGATATGGAAATGCACGATATTCCTTTCTGGAGTTATTTCTGTCAGATTTCCGATTCTACAACGTCTTACGGATCCTATTCAGGAGCTGTTCCTAACGAGAAAATCACTTGGGGGAAATTGGATATCAACACGCCTAAATTCATCGTAGAAAGTGATGCAACGATTTGCGCACCATTGATGTTCAGTTACATTCTTGAGAATTCTTAATTGAATTAATTATATAATAAGAAAGCGTTCAAATTAGTTTTGAACGCTTTTTTATGTTTTAATGTTTGATGATTTAATCTAATGAATTCAGCAGAACTTTATATCTGTAACCGAAAATCAGTTTCTGAAATTTGTTGAGTTTTGTAAAATCCCTTTTGCTGTATTTTGGTAGAATTGCTTTGTTGATGTTGTTCAGAACTTTGAAAATTGATTTTTTCATAACTGGAAATTTTAAAATACTGATTGTTAAAATACAAGTTTTAAGCCACGCCAAGAATCATTTATCAATCATTATTTATCATTTATTCTAAAGCATCATCACATTTTCAATTTTTGCAACCTGCTGATAGATGTCTATAACCTGATCTGCGTCCATTACGAAACACTGTAAAGAAACGGAAGTGTATTTTCCCTTGGAGCTTTCTCTGTTGGATAAAGTGTATTTCAGTCCGTCAAAAACTCTTAAGATTTCGGTAATCTTTTCAGAATCGCCGGGAACGATAAATTTGAAAAGATATTCTTCCGGGAAGTTGTGCTGGCTTTCCAGTTTTTCCTTCAGCGACTTGTAAAATTCTTCCTGGTTATCGTGATTCGTCTCTATGATATCTGCCATTTTATTTTTTGAATATTTAATTAATAAAAAAATCTCCGTAAAAACGGAGATCAAAGTTAGTGATATTTAATTTGTTGCTAAGAAGGATTTTCCGCAGTCGCTTCCTGAGGCAGCGAAACGTCATCCGGAGCTGACTCCAACGCTTTGTCGAGACTGAAAAGAGATTCATCGCTTGCACTGTCTCCACCTGCGATTTTCAACTTATCAATCAGGTCAAGTGCTAGTTTTTCTTCCTCAATCTGTTCTTTTACAAACCATTGCATAAAGTTCCACGTTGCCCAGTCTTTTTCTTCAAAAGAAAGGTTGACTATGTCGTAGATGGCCGTCGTATTATCTACTTCGTGCTGGAAAACTTTGTTGAAACAGTCCGTAAGGTTTGAGGGATTTTCGGGCGGTGCCGGGATGGCTTCCACTCTCGCTTCGCCACCTCTGTCCAGGATGTACCGCATTACTTTTATCATATGATTTCTCTCTTCCTGAGAGTGTCTGTATAGGAAATTGGCGATACCGCCGTAGCCTTTTACATCGGCCCAACAGCCGTAAGAAAGGAAAATCTGGGAGGCGTGCGCTTCCTTGGTCATTTGTTTTATCAGAGCGTTCTGAATGGCTGGTGAAAGTCTGTTGGTGTTCATAATTTATTTTATTATTTGATTGATATAAATTGTTATGGTTGGATTATTCAAAATTTATTTGAATAATTATTTATTATTGGCTCATTTTGAAGCAATAATAATTTTATTTCCCTGTAAATGCTCAAATACTAAGCCAAAATGGGGATTGTAGATTCCATTATTCTCCACTTTATACATTGATATCTTTGCTTAAAATATTATAAATCAGTAATTTATTATTTATTACGATAAATTAACGTCCTGTTAAAATTTTCTTTATATTCGGTGTAAGAAAATAATACATAAGAATATTATGAAAAAAAATTATGTGAAATTACCATTATTGATTGCTGCAATCTATTTTGGAGGCAATTTGCATGCCCAATCCACACAGGATACAACTTCTGCTGAAACGAAAATAGAAGAGGTAGTTGTGATTGGATATGGTACTCAGAAAAAGGAGAATGTTACGGGAAGTATCGGGATTGTTACGGCAAAAGATCTGGCAGATAAACCGAATGCGAATCCGCTGAATTCTGTGCAGGGAAAACTTGCCGGTGTGAACGTTGTGACCTCCGGTACGCCGGGCGGATCACCAAGAGTTGATATCCGTGGAGTAGGTTCTTTATCCGGAAACACGGTATTTATCGTAGACGGGATGCTGACAGAGGATATCTCTTTCCTTAATCCTCAGGATATCGAATCGATGAGTGTTTTGAAAGATCCTTCTAGTTTAGCGATTTTTGGTGCTAAGGCAGCGAATGGTGCTGTGATCATCAAAACAAAGACTGGAAAGGGAAAACCTGTTTTCAATCTTAATTCTTACTTAGGAATTAAGACGGTGACTAATGTTCCCAAGATGGTAAATGCCGATCAGTATATTGAGCTTTACAATGAAAAGCTGATGAATGATAATGGATCTAGCGCAGGCTCTATTTCCAGAGCAGATTTCCCGGCTGATACCAATTGGTTCAAAGAGATTTTCAGAACGAGTATAATCAATTCCAATGATTTTTCTGCATCTGGAAGTTTAGGAAAACTAAACTATTACGGTAGTGTAGGATATCTTCAAGATGAAGGTAATTTGGCTGCAGGAAAGGGGATAAACTCTGGTAGCGGATTCAACAGATTCAATACAAAATTGAACCTTAGCTATAAAATTACGGACAACATTACGATTGGCGATAATTTCTCTTTCTCAAAAACACGTACAGACGTTGCACAAAATCCTCTGCTAAATGCACGTAACGCACCGCCGTTATTTCCAGCAATGGATCCTGCGACAGGAAGTTACCAGTTCTTCAATGGCTATTCTATTGCCAATCCTAGAGCTCAGCTTGATCTTTACAGATCGCAGGTGAGACAGGAGAGAATGCTAAATAATGTTTTTATTGATATTAAATTTTTAAAGGACTTTACCTTTAGAAGTAGTTACACAACCGATAATTACAGCCCCAGTCAATACGAATATACGCCGGCAATTACATACACGCCAAATGCAACTCTTTCCAACCTTATTACAAGAAATGTCCGCAACAGAAATTATGTCTGGGATAATACCATCAATTGGAAGAAAGATTTCGGAAATCATAACTTAGAATTATTGGCTGGTTTTTCAAGAATTAGAGATTCAAGATCGGAAGATGTCTGGATTGCTAAAAATGTGAACTACGATGGCACAAACGGTTCTCTTGATATTGGTAACGGTACAGATATTTTTAATTATCAAGATACGGCACTTGCAGTTCCGGACGGTAGACCGGCAGCAACTCAGGATCAGCAAAGAATTGAGTCTTTCTTCGGAAGAATCAATTATGATTATGCAGGGAAATATCTTTTGAATGCTTCTGTAAGAAGAGATGCGACATCACAAATCTCGACTGACAGATATAAAACTTTTCCAGCCGTAAGTATTGGTTGGGTGGTTACTAAAGAAGGATTTATGAGCGAGCAGAATGTTTTTAATTTATTAAAATTAAGAGCAAGTTGGGGTAAACTAGGTAATCCAAGAGTGCAAAGAGATTTTACTCAAAATGTTTCCATAATTGGTGGAGGTGCATACTATGGCAGTAATGGCTATCCGGCAGCAACTCTTGACAGAGTGATAGATCCCTCTATTGGATGGGAAACAACTACAGGATCTGATTTTGGTGTAGAGATGGCGTTTTTAAACAACAAATTAAAAGTTGAAGGAACCTATTATAACAAAGAATCAAAAGATATTGTTTACGGTGTTTCTCAAGCAACTATTTCCGGAGCAAGTAATCCTTATAATTTTATTACTAACGCATATTCATTTAAGAACAAAGGTTTCGAAGTTTCTGCGAACTACAGTACCGATCTTAGCGAAAGTGTAAAGCTTGGTTTCTATGGTAATTTTACATCTCTAAAAAATGAAATCACGGATGTCTATGGTGGCTCATTCTTAGAAACAGGAGCCAGTTTGTTTGGTAATTCAATTGTTAGATTACAGACAGGTCAGGCTGTTGGTTCTTATTATGGATATGATGTAACTGGTGTTTTCCAGACTGATGCTGAAGCAGCAGCTTCTGGCCAGACAGGTGCAAAAGCAGGTTGGTTCAAATTTGCAGACCAGGATGGAAATGGTGTGATTGATACTAGAGACAAAACATTCCTAGGAAGTCCTATTCCAAAAGGAACTTATGGTTTTGGTTTTAATCTTAATATCCATTCTATTGATTTTGGCATCGATTTCCAAGGCGTCTTTGGTAATAAAATCTATAATTACAATCGTGAACAGCGCTATGGTAACGAAAGTTGGGATGTTGATATGTACAACAACAGATGGACAGGTGCGGGAACTTCCAATACCAGTTCTATGATAACATCGAATCAGTCTATTATTTTACCAAGTAGTTACTTTGTAGAAGACGGTAGTTATTTCAGAATTAGAAATATCCAGATCGGCTACAATTTCTCACCGGCAATTGCCGAATCACTGTCTGTGAAAAAGTTCAGAATTTATCTAAGTGCACAAAATCCTTGGACAAGTTTCAAATATAATGGCTTCTCACCAGAAGTATTGAATACTGATAGAGTACAGATGGGTATTGATAATAATATCTATCCAATCTCTGCAATCTATACGATGGGTATGAACTTAACATTTTAATTAAAAATCATGAAAAAAATATTTTTAACATTATCTATATTTTCATTGATCGCAAGTTGTAGCGACGATTTTGTAGATATCAAACAGGAAGGAGTGACAGTTGGATCAGATTTCTTCAAGACCGAGTCTGATGCGATGAGGGCTACTAATGCTGTCTATAGTTTCCTAAGAAGCTGGGAGAATTCGGGTTTTCCTGCACAGTTCGTCTTTGGCGTGACTGGTGATGATGTAGAAAAAGGTTCCAATCCCGGAGATGCTTCATTCATCAATGCATACGATAACTTCTCGTTTACAATCAGCGATGATGGAGTAAATGGTTATTGGACAGGCCAGTGGCAGGCAGTGCAGAGAGCTAATCAGGTTATCACAAACGTACCAAATATTGATATGGATGCCACTCTCAAAAATAGATTGGTTGCAGAAGCCAAAATGTTGAGAGCTTACTTCTATTTTAACTTGGTCAGAATTTATGGAGGTGTTCCTATTTTCGATGGTGTGCAGAAAGATTATTTTTTATTTCCAAGAAATACTGCTGCTGAAGTTTATGAATTTATAGTTAAAGACTTAACAGAAGCATCTGCAATTTTGCCTCAAACATATCCTGCAGGCGAGCAAGGTAGAGTTACTAAAGGTGGTGCGTTGGGATTACTTTCCAAAGTCTATCTTTATATGAAAGACTACCAGAAAGCTTACGATACATCTAATTTAGTTATCGGAATGGGATACAAGCTCGATCCTGATTTCAACCATTTGTTCAGACCGGCTGGCGAATTTGGGACAGAATCAGTTTTCGAAGTGAACTGCGGTTGTTCTCCAGAATTTGGCGGTAGTCAGTACGCAGAAGTGCAGGGTGTGAGAAATCAATACGGATGGGGTTTCTTTACCCCGACTCAGGCATTGGAAAATGCATTTGAACCTGGTGATGTCAGAAAAAAATTCACTATTCTGAGAGAAGGAGAAACTACGCCGGAAGGTGATTTGATCAAAAAAGGAGATCCGCAGGCTGGGAATACTTGGAACTATAAAACTTATGTTCCATCCTCCCTAAACAATAATGCATGTGGCTACGGGTCAATTCAGAATATCAGAATTCTAAGATTCGCAGATATTTTGTTAATCAATGCAGAAGCAGCCAACGAATTAGGAAATACAGCTGCCGCAATTACAAATATCAATCTTGTAAGAAGCAGAGCTCAGCTTCCTAATACTACAGCATCAGGTCAAGGTGCGCTTAGAACAGCCATCTGGCAGGAAAGAAGAGTAGAGCTGGCTATGGAGATGGACAGATTCCCGGATCTTGTAAGAACGGGTCAGGCTGCGGCAGTTCTGGGACCTCTAGGATTTCAGAGCGGGAAAAATGAATTATTCCCAATTCCTTTGAGAGCAATCACAGACAGTAAAGGCGTTTTGACTCAAAACCCTGGTTATAATTAATCATTTTAATTTGTACTATATTCAAGAGGAGAATTTTATTCTCCTCTTTTTTTTGGCTAAATTTGAAGAAATAATCTCTTATGAAAAATCTGATTACAGGCTTATGTGTCGTTTCCTTAGGATTAATTTCCTGCAAAACTGCAAAGTCATCTTCCGGTAAAAATTCAGAAATTCCAACCTCAAAAAAATATACAGATTCTCAGTTGATGGACAAAGTGCAAAGCGATGCTCTCCGCTATTTCTGGGATTTTGCAGAGCCCAATTCAAAGCTGGGGAGAGAGCGCTACCACGAAGACAACATATATCCCGACAATGATAAACACGTAATTACAACAGGCGGATCCGGTTTTGGATTGATGACGATATTAGTCGGCGTCGACAGAAAATTCATTCCGCGTCAGGAAGCTGTCAAAAGACTGACCAATATTGCAGATTTCCTCGAAAAAGCAGACCGTTTCCACGGTGCCTGGCCGCATTGGATCAATGGCGAAACAGGCAAAGTCGTCCCTTTTGGGAAAAAAGATAATGGTGGAGATCTCGTGGAAACTGCATTTCTCACCCAGGGCATCATCTGTGTCCGCGAATATTTCAAAGACGGAAATCCCGAAGAAAAAGCACTGGCCGAAAAGATGGACAAACTCTGGAAAGGCGTAGAATGGAACTGGTACACAAAAGGCGGTGAAAAGGTGCTCTACTGGCACTGGTCGCCCTCTTACGGCTGGGAAATGAATTTTCCGCTGCAAGGCTACAACGAATGTCTCATCACCTACGTTCTCGCAGCAGCATCGCCGGGTTATGCCATAGATTCCGAAACCTACAATCAAGGCTGGTCACGAGGCGGAACGTACACCACGGATCGTACAAAATACGGCTTGCCGCTGTACGTCAAACACAATTATGCCGAGGAATTTGGCGGCCCGCTCTTCTGGTCGCAATACTCCTATCTGGGACTCGATCCACGGGGATTATCCGATCAGTACGTCAAAAGTTACTGGGATCTCAACAGAAATCACGTCCTGATAGATTATAAATATTGCCTAGAAAATCCACTCAACTACAAAGGTTACTCAGAAAAATATTGGGGTCTCACCGCAGGTTACACCAGAAACAAAGACGGTTCCGTAGGCTACGCAGCACATCAGCCGATGAAGGAAGATCTAGGTGTCATCACCCCGACAGCCGCACTCAGTTCTATGCCCTACACACCAAAAGAATCGATGGCAGTGTTAAGGTTTTTATACGAAGAAAAACCAAATTTCATAGGAAAAGCAGGACCTTTCGACGCCACTTCTATCCATTTTGATGACTGGACTACACCCCGTTATCTGGCTATAGATCAAGGTACTATCGCGCCAATGGTAGAGAATTACCGCTCCGGTTTACTGTGGAATCTTTTCATGAACGCACCCGAGATCAGAAACGGACTCAAAAAAATCGGATTTAAGTCTACAGAACATAAGATCGAATAAGCAAAAAGTACTATCTTTAAAAACTAAATTTTAATGTTTCTTTTTGAGACATTGAAGTGTTTTTAGGAGCTTAATCCCGCTGTCCGCTGTATCTTTTTTGTTTTATAAGATTTGCAGTTCACTTTCGGTCTGCAAGACAAAACAAAAAAGGATGCCGCTTCCATCGGGGCTATGGGCTTGATCATAAGAACAACATTGGTCAGGACTGTCAGGGGTCCATGTAACTACGCTCAGAAAATTTAAAATATGAGATTAAGAAACATTACGTTACTGTTATTAGCCTTTTCCTCGTTTGCAGCAGCACAGGAGATCAAAGCAGAGTTTAACAAAGAAGTTAAAATCCAGAAAAATCTTTCCTACATTCTGGATTATCCAAAAGATACAAAATCGAAAATTCCGTTGATCGTCTTCCTCCACGGCTCCGGCGAGAGAGGTAGTAATCTGGAAATCGTAAAAAACCACAGTCCGTTCACCTATAAAAATTTAATCAAAGAACCGGTCGCCATTTTGGCACCGCAATGCCCGGAAAACACTTGGTGGGATACAGATGCGGTCTATTTTCTGATTAAAGAAATTTCGGAGAAATACAAGATCGATAAAGACAGAATCTACCTCACGGGACTTTCTATGGGTGGCTGGGGAACTCTCAAATTGGCAGGTGAGCATCCCGAAATGTTTGCCGCCGTTGCTGCCGTCTGCGCGCCAACAGACCGTGTAATGCTGGCCACAGTAGATAATTATAAAAATCTCAACATCAAGTTGTTCCACGGCGGGATGGATGATGTCGTTCTTCCGGAAAATGCTTTCAACTTCTATCAGAAGTTACACCCTGTCAATCCAAAAGCCGAGCTTACCATTTTCCCGAATGACAATCATAACTCCTGGGATTCTACCTATTCAGATCAGAAACTGTACGACTGGATGTTGTCTTTAACGAAAAATAAAAATTAAGAAAATAAAAATAGTATAGATCGCCAACGGCCTATTTCCTTAAAAAGAATAAGCACATCGATATGATACCCGTCCAGGCTCTTGGGCTTTACCTTAAAAAAAATTAAACGTATATAAAATGAAAAAGTTTGTAATCTTAGCTGCCTTGGCACTGTCGCCTTACTTTATGGCGCAGAATATTGTCCAGAAACCTGTGCAGTCTTACCAGTCGTCACAATACCAATCCAAGAAAAAAGCTTTTATTGACAACCTGATTTCCAAAATGACTTTGGAAGAAAAAATCGGTCAGCTCAATCTGCCTTCTTCGGGAGATTTTACAACTGGACAAACTCAGAATTCCGATATCGGAAAAAAAATAGAACAAGGCCTGGTTGGCGGCTTATTTAACATCAAAGGTGTAGATAAAATCCGCGACGTACAAAAAGTGGCAGTAGAAAAAAGCCGTCTCAAAATTCCGATGATCTTCGGGATGGACGTTATCCACGGCTACGAAACTACATTCCCTATTCCGCTTGGGATCGCATCGTCCTGGGATATGGACCTGATTCAGAGATCTGCGCAGATTGCAGCTCAGGAATCCACTGCAGACGGCATCAACTGGACGTTTTCACCAATGGTAGATGTTTCCAGGGATCCAAGATGGGGCAGAGTGTCCGAAGGATCAGGAGAAGATCCGTACCTGGGAAGCCAGATTGCAAAAGCAATGGTTTTCGGATATCAGGGTGATGATCTTTCGAAGAAAAACTCGATGCTGGCCTGTGTGAAACATTTTGCACTGTACGGCGCTGCAGAAGGTGGTAGAGATTACAACACCGTGGATATGAGCCATGTACAGATGTACAATACTTATTTCCCACCATATAAAGCAGCCGTAGAGGCTGGTGCTGCTTCCGTAATGGCTTCTTTCAATGAGGTCGATGGCATTCCTGCAACAGGAAGCAAATGGCTGATGACCGATGTTCTCAGAAAGCAATGGAAATTCGACGGTTTTGTAGTGACGGATTACACCGGAATCAATGAAATGATAGAGCATGGGATGGGAGACCTGCAGCAGGTTTCTGCCCTCGCCATGAATGCCGGAGTAGATATGGACATGGTAGGTGAAGGTTTTCTGAAAACTTTGAAACAGTCCGTAACAGAAGGAAAAGTAAAAGAACAGACGATTACAGACGCAGCAAGAAGGATCCTTGAATCCAAATATGACCTGGGACTTTTCGATGATCCGTACAAATACACAGATTCCAAAAGAGCACAGAAAGAAGTCTTCAGCCCCAAACATCTGGAGGCAGCCAGAACAATCGCTGCACAGTCTATGGTTTTGATGAAAAATTACAAACAGACGCTTCCGCTTAAAAAAACAGGAACTGTAGCGGTGATAGGACCGTTAGCAGACAACGCAATTAATATGACCGGAACCTGGAGCGTTGCTGCAAAACATGCCAATTCCATTTCATTGTTGCGGGGTTTGAAGGAAACCGTTGGCAAAGACGTTAATTTCGTTTATGCCAAAGGCAGCAATATCTACGAATCTGCAGCAATGGAGGAAAAAGCCACAATGTTTGGCAAAACAGCCGGCAGAGACAGCAGATCTGCAGACGAAATCAGAAAAGAAGCGCTGGACGTTGCCAGCAAAGCAGATGTCATTGTTTTGACAATAGGGGAGAGTGCTGAGATGAGTGGTGAATCCAGCTCAAGAACTGATATTGGAATCCCTGAAACTCAGAAAGAATTGTTGAGAGAACTGAAAAAAACAGGTAAACCAATTGTACTGGTTCTTTTCACAGGCCGCCCATTGGTTTTGACGGAAGAATCTCAGCTTGCTGATGCTATCCTGAACGTCTGGTTCCCGGGAAGTATGGCCGGATATGCTGTTTCAGACGTGCTTTACGGCAAAGTAAACCCTTCTGCCAAATTGCCGATGACGTTCCCTAGAAGTGTAGGTCAGGTACCGCTTTATTACAATGCTAAAAATACGGGAAGACCACTAAGTGCCGAAAATACTGAGAAATGTACTTTTGAAAAATTCCGTTCCAATTATCTGGACGAATGTACAACGCCGCTTTATCCATTTGGATTCGGACTGAGTTACTCGACTTTCGGATATTCAGAAGTATCTGTAACCAACGCAAAACCTGCTGGAAATTCGCCAATCGAAGCAACAGTGACTTTGACTAATAACGGGAAATATGACGGTGCAGAAGTCGTTCAGCTTTATATCAGAGATGTTGTAGGAAGTATCACTAGACCGGTGAAAGAACTGAAAGGTTTTGAAAAAACGTATCTCAAAGCTGGTGAAAGCAAAAAAGTGACGTTCAAAATCTCGCCGGAAGATCTCAAATTCTATAACAACGATTTGAAATACGATTGGGAAGCAGGCGACTTCGATATTATGATCGGAACCAATTCTCACGATGTCAAAACGACAAGAGTGACTTGGAGCAAATAAGCTTTATCAAATTAATATATCAAAACAAAAGCCTTTCAAATTATCTTGAAAGGCTTTGTTTTTTCATTTAATTTGCCTGACTACCAATGTCAGTCTGAGGCTCTCGAAGACAATAAATACTTTATTCCTTAATAATTTTCTGACTCATAATTTTAATATCACCTTTCTTCAGAACCAAAATATAATTTCCGGTTTTCAAAGACGTGACATCAATACTCTTGTCGTTTTCAGCTACATTGGTATTTAAAACAGATCTTCCGGATAAATCTAGAATTTCTGCTGTCAGATTCTTTTCATCAATATTCATAATATAAATATAATCCTTCGCCGGAATCGGGGAGATTTGTATTTGATCTTTAGTAATGTCAGTAACTGCCAGAACTGTAGATTTGACTTTAAAGATTTTCCCGTTTGTTGCAGCTACATAAAGCTGTTTGCTGTTGTCTTCTCCAAAAGTCGTAAAGCTGTTTCCGGAAAATGCAGTACTCCAGGTTATCGACGTGTTGTTCAGAATCCCAATCTGCTGCGAACAGAAATCTGCGAAGATATATTTACCAGCCAGATCTGGATAGAGATTTCCTCTGTAAACGTAGCCGCCTGTGATAGAACATTTTCCTCCGGAATGGTCATAATCTACAATCGGAAAAGTCATTGTTGAAGCGTTGGCGCAGCCTGCATTATTATAGATATTATTGCCCTCGTAGCAACGCCAGCCATAGTTGACTGCAGGCGTTGTGGCAGAAATACTGTTGATTTCCTCAATCAGGTTTTGTCCCACATCCGCGATCCAGATGTTATTGGTGGCTCTGTCAAAAGAATATTTCCAGCCGTTCCGCAAGCCATACGACCAGATCTCATCGGCACCGTCGATTCCTACGAAAGGATTGGTGGGAGGAATGTTGTAGGCATTCTGGGAATTCACATCAATCCTCAATAATTTACCCAGAAGTGAGTTGCGGTTTTGCCCGTTGTTATTCGGATCGCCGCCGCTGCCGCCGTCTCCCGTCGAGATGTAAAGATAGCCATCTGCGCCAAAGTGAATGCTGCCGCCATTGTGGTTGTCAAAAGGTTTGGGAATAGAGAGCATTATTTTTTCTGAAGCGGGATCTGCCGTGTTTGTATTGGCAGAATTGGCAGTAAATCTGGACACTGTAATGGTTCTGCCCGCTCTGTTGTAATAGACGTAAAAGTAACGGTTAGAAGCAAAATCAGGATGAAAGGCCAAACCCAATAATCCCATTTCGCCGCTGAAGTTGACTCTGTCTGTGATATTCAGAAAATTGGTCGGTTCAAACGTACCGTTGCTGTTCAGAATTCTGACCGTTCCGGATTGCTGTACCACAAATAACCGGTTGTCGGCGGTGGGCGAAGCCGTGATTTCTACCGGATTGGAAGCGGTCGCAAACTCCTCCAGTACGATCTGCTGTGCATCTGTCTGCGATGCAAAAGCGAAGGTGAGAATAAGTAGTAATTTTCGCATAACGTATTATTTTTTAGATTATTAATTAAGTTAACAATTTATATGCCTTCGCACGTTACGATTATTTATTTGATAACAATAAGGTGTTTTTGCTTGGTTTTTCCAAAGAAAAATGGGTTTAAATTTCAATATAAAAAGTATAATGCAGATTTCTTATTTTCAAATTCTTATTTCCGCTATAAATCATTATATTTGCCGACTTAATTTATATATATCGTAAGAAAATGCAAGGAAAAGGACTCGTTACATTAGTTGCCATCGTTCTTGGATTAATTTGCCTTAATGAGCTTCTGCCTTCGTTCTATGCCAACAAAATAGAAAAAGAAGCAAAAGCAATTGCCGGCGAAAATCCAGTGAAATACAACGCTGAGATCGCAAGACTTTCTAAGGACACCCTTAATCTCGGTTTTACAAAACTGGATTATGCGTCTGCAAAACAGAAAGAAATGAAACTCGGATTGGATCTTAAAGGTGGTATCAACGTATTGCTGGAGATCAACCAGAGAGATTTGGTAAATGATCTTAGTAATTACTCTACAAATGCTACTTTAATAGAAGCACTTAACAGAACAGACAAAGCGCAGAAAAGCTCAAGTAAACAATACATTGAGGATTTCTTCACCCAGTTTGAAGATGTTAATAAGGAAAAAGGAACCAACCTGAAACTTGCAGATCCTGAGATCTTCGGGAACACAAATCTTTCTGAGATCAAGTTCAACACACCGGATGATCAGGTCAAAAATATTATCAGAAAAAAAATTGATGCCTCTGTAGGAACGGCTTTTGAAGTTCTCAGAACCCGTATCGACAAAATGGGCGTTACGCAGCCAAACGTTCAGAGAGTTCCGGGAACGGGAAGAATCTTGGTAGAAATGCCAGGGATCAAAGATATCGACAGAGTTAAAAAAATGCTTCAGACTTCTGCAAAACTGCAGTTCTGGGAAGTTCAGTTGGGCCAGGAAGTTATTCCGTATTTCTCTCAGCTTGATCAATTGGTAAAAGTGAAAGGTGATTCTATCGGCGTTGCAAAAACGACCAATCTAATGAACCTGATCCAGATGAATTCTACACCTGGAAATGCTGTTGCTAATGTGAAATTGGCTGATACAGCAGTGGTTAACAAATTACTTAACAGCGATGCTGCTATCAAAGCAAGACCTGTTAACTTGAAATATACCCAGTTTATGTGGGGTTACAAACCGGAATCTAATACTACAAACAGTCTTGTTCTTTACGCAATCCGTAGTAACATTACTCAGAAAGCGCCAGTTGACGGTGCTGTAGAATCTGCAAACATCAATTATGACCAATTAGGACGTATCGTTGTAGATATGCAGATGGATTCTCAGGGTGCACGTGATTGGAGAACAATGACCGAGAAAAATAAGGGGAAAGTAGTTGCTGTAACTTTGGACGACAGAGTGTACACCGCACCTTCTGTAAATGATGTGATTCCTAACGGTAGAACTCAGATCTCAGGAAACTTCACGCAGGAAGAAGCTAAAGATTTGGTTGATGTTTTAGGAGCTGGTAAATTGCCTGCAGGGGCGAAAATCGTACAGGCCGACGTTGTAGGTCCATCTCTTGGTGCAGAATCTATCAACGATGGGATTATGTCTTTCCTTATTGCATTCGCAGTAATTATCGTTTACATCATTTTTTATTACGGTGGTGCCGGCGTTTATGCAGTGATTGCAATGGTGATCAACTTGTTCTACATCTTCGGAATTATGGATTCTCTTGATGCAACTCTTACACTTCCCGGTATTGCAGGTATCGTACTGTCGATGGCACTGGCAGTGGATGCCAACGTTATCATCTACGAAAGAACGAAAGAAGAACTATTCCGCGGGAAAACGATTCTTGAAGCTTACAAAGATGGTTTCAAACACGCTATCTCTGCAATTATCGATGGTCACGCAACGACGTTCATCACCGCATTGATTCTTTACATCTTCGGAACAGGACCTATCAAAGGCTTTGCTGTAACGCTAATGATTGGATTGGTAATGACATTGTTTACTTCTGTAATATTATCAAGAGTAATGATTTTCAGCAGACTGGAGAAAGGTAAATCTCTTTCTGTATGGACTGCTCCTACCAAAAATCTTTTCAGAAATACCTGGATCGATTTCATCGGGAAAAGAAAATATGCTTATTACTTCTCCGGGATCTTAATGGTGATCTCTATCGCTTCTATCGCGATGAACGGATTCAAATTCGGGATCGATTTTACTGGCGGACGTAACTATGTCGTGAGATTTGAGAAGCCGGTAGATGCTGAAAATATTGAGGCTGGTATCGCTAAATTAATGAAAACCGCAGACGGTCAAAACAATATCGTTGAGGCTAAGACTTTTGGAAACTCTTCCCAGTTGAAGATCACCACCGATTATTTGATCGACGATGAGTCTCTTGCAGCAGATCAGACTGTAGAGCAGAAAATATACGAAGGAATAAAGTCGGAATTACCTGCCGGGATGACTTTGGCAGATTTCAAATCCGCCGACAAAGGTCAGGCAGGAATTGTTTCATCCACCAAAGTAGGACCTACAGTGGCAGATGATATCCAGACACACGGGATTCTTGCAGTTGTTGTATCATTAATAGGTATCTTCATCTATATCTTGGTGAGATTCGACAAATGGCAGTTCTCTCTAGGAGCGGTTGCCGGTTTGTTCCACGATACGGTGGTAATCCTTGGGGTTTACTCCTTATTCTACAAAGTAATGCCGTTCAATATGGAGATCAATCAGGATTTCATTGCGGCAATCCTTACCGTAATCGGATATTCCATCAATGATACGGTAATCATCTTCGATAGAATTAGAGAATACCTGCGGGAGAAGAAAGCGTTGACGCTGGCAGGATTGTTTGATGACTCTATCTCCAGTACGATTGGTAGAACGTTCAATACCTCTTTCACAACCATTTTGGTGATCCTTGCGATCTTCATCTTCGGTGGCGATAACCTGAGAGGATTTATGTTCTGTCTATTGATTGGTATTGGATTCGGTACGTATTCATCCATCTTCATCGCATCGGCTACGGCTTATGATTTCCTTAGAGGAAAGAAAAAAGAAGAAAAAGTAAGTGGGAAATCCTCGGTCAGCAACGCTGAAATTGTGAATTAATTTCCTTACAGATATATAATGAAAGCCCTCAAGTGATTGAGGGCTTTTTTTTGTTTCAGTTTTTTTGGGTTTAATGATGCTTAAAAAAGTCTTTGTCATTACAGAGGAAAATCAAAAAACCGGAATTTTTTTTTGAGAATATCAAACTAAACGTTGAGACTTTAAACAAAAAATCCTGCAGACCAAAGATCTGCAGGATAAACGCTGGCTATCTAACTAATAAAAAAAACACAAATGGCATGAATAGGCCAGCGCTCTTTTTTTATATAACCGGCGGCGGCAGTATATCCGGCAGCCCGCTAGGCGTATCATAGATCACATAGTCGTTGTATTTTGCTTCATCGGTTTCATAGAAGATATCCTGTCCTATGCCCGCATATTTTGTGAGAAGTCTGTACAGCACATTCAGTACTTCCACACGATCTTCCGTGGCGACATCTCTGTCCGAGATGCCTTTGGCCTGTGCATCGATAGCAAGATCCAGCGTCTCGCGCTGTGTAGTGGCTGTGGTGATTTTGTCTTCCGTAAGGCCTTCGGTCTGCAGCTCTCTCAGGTATTTATCTGCAGAGACAGCCATTATTCTGGCATTACGTACGAGCTCGGCATCGGGCTGGCGGGTAAGATCCGAAGCACCAAATTCCTTGTACTTGGCACTGGCAAGGCCAAAAACATTTTGAGCCATATTGAGGATCATGCGCATGGTCTTTTCCAGAGCACTGCGGGCTGCATCCTTTTGCGCCGTAAGATCTACCTTGATGGCTTCCAGCTGCTCGTCGGAGGGGAAATTGTCTACGGCGTTTCGCGCTTCGGTAAATTCGGTTTTTTTGGCTGGTGTGTAGCCCCGGTCTGTGAATTCTACGATATCACGGTCTAATAGATTGATAAATTCGTCTGCTTTTTGTTTCAGGACGGCATCGGTGAGATGGAACTCCCGAATTACAGGATCTTTTTTCATTATGTAATCATTTGTTGTTTGTCCTTCGAATGTATAAAAATATTCTGATATTGCAACAGTCCATAGAATTTTATTTCAATAATTACTGTAATTGGATCATTGATAGTGAATTTGCTTCATCGTAATGAATCACCGGCTCATCGTAATGCTTCACTGGCTCATCGTAATGGATCACCGGCATATTGTAATGAATCAACGCCTCGTCGTAATACTTCACCGCTTCATGGTAATGAATCAAAGACCCAGCGAAGTGAATCATTAGTCTTTCGTAATGGATCAACGGCGTAACGTAATATGTTTTTGAGGTTTTTGAGTGTTTTAATAAAAAAACAGACATTTGTGGTGTCTGTTTTTGTAAGTTTGGGAATATTGCTATAGTTACTTTATTTAAAAGTAAAATTATACCCTAAGTTCAGGGAGCCGAATGAGGCTCTAAATCGGGAGACGCCAATCAGATTATAGGATGAGTCGTACAGACTGTAATCATAACCATTACTGAATAATGTTTGCAGACCCAAGTAAGCTTCTCCCTTTCCTAATTTGTATCCCACTTTCGGGTAGGCATAGAAGCCACCTGTCAGTGATTCATTTACAGATATACCATATCCCAATGCAACATCTACGAAAAAAGAGCTTTTGGGGAAGACATATTGTGCCTTGGCGGCAATTGGTATAAAGGGAAGATCTTTGGTTAGAGAGTCTCCGAAGAAATGACTGTAGCCAGTTTCTGCACCTATTTTGAAATTTGGATTTACCTCGTGAAGGTATGCTAGGTCTAGACCGATATTAAAAGTTGCAATGTTTGAAGCATCCATCATAGGCAGCCCTACGTGGGCACCAGCGGAAAATTGGTTTTGGGCGTATGAAGTAATGCCTATTAAGGCTGACAACAGTAAAATTATTTTTCTCATTTTATTTTTTTTTATTATAAACTATATAATATTTTTAATTTAGTAAAAACTAGTAATTGAATAGATGATGCAGAAGAAAACTCTTCTGTTTCTCTGCAAGAGAGTGCAGATAAGCTGGCGAGTATTATAAAAATACCGGATAATTTTGTTTTCATTTGATAAGGTGTTTTTACAAAGATTTCTGGCCAGAAATGTTGAATTGTTATGTCGCTAAACTACATAGGGTGTTGTCTTCACACAAGAAGTAGTGGGGCTGATTTATAAATCCTACAAGTCAAGATTTATAAATGATTACATTTTTAAATTGTAAGTATTTGATGTGTTGCGTTCTATTATTTCTAAAATAATAGCATCTTGTATGTTAAATGATATCAAAATTGCCGGATTTTCTATATTTTTGGCATATTATATATTAATAAAAACACACAAATGATCGCAAAACTGTCAGGATTTATCCTGCTCTTTCTATATTCCTTGTTTCAAGCTCAAGATCTTTATTCCGGTTTGAGGAAAAAATATTGGGAATATGAAGAAAATGATGAGAAGGCACTACCCATTATCAATCTGGCTATATCAATTGCTAAAAAAGAAAAAAATTTTTCTGAGCTTTATCAAAGCTATGATGATGCGATCCGATTTTCTCCTAATGAAAAATTGAAATATGCTGATAGTGCAATTACTGCTGCAAAACTTTCAAATAATACAGATCTTATTGGAAGTTCATATATAAATAAGGGCGTTGTTTTTTACTTTAATTACAGGAAATTTCAACCTGCATTGAACGAGTATTTAATAGCCTATGAATACACAAAGAATGCGAAAGATCAATTTCTCAAATTTGAAAATCTCTATCATATAGGCGTGGTAAAAAGTTATTTGGGATATTATCAGGAAGCATTACCTACTTTTCAGGAATGTTTGGGCTATTTTCAACCAAATACCATAGCAGACATCCATCCTAATCTTATCATTAATAACCAAAAAGGTTATCTTAATACGCTTCATCAGATGATCGTCTGTTATCAGGCATTAGGAAAATATAAGGACGCTCAAAAATTAATGGACGAAGGTATTGCTGCGATACCAAAAGACAAATTCTTCTACCTGGAAAGTGCCTATTTCCAAAAAGCGAAAGGCATTTTGAATTTTCATTATAAAAAATATGATGCGGCTATCAATCATTTTGATAATTCGCTCCCAGCACTTATAAAGATGGATGATTTTACTTGGATCTCAGTAGCTTATTTTTATAAAGGACAGAGCTATCAAAAGCTTGGCAAGGAAGAATTGGCTTTAGATAATTATAAAAAAGTAGATTCTATATTCAATAAACATCACTTCATCCTGCCGGAGCTTCGCAAAAATTATGAAGCTCTCATCTCTTACTATAGGAAGCAAAATGATCCTAAGCAGGAACTTTACTACACCAAACAACTGATGAAAGCAGACGCACTGATCTCCGACGATTTCAAATATCTTTCCTCGCGGATTCACAAGGATTATGATACCAAAACATTGCTGGAAGCCAAAGCAGATTTGGAACATCGTAACGCTTATGGTTCGTATGTTCTGGCGGCGTGTGCTATTTTTATTTTAATTTTAGGCTATTTCTTATACAAAAGATCTAAAGCTAATCAAGAAATCCATAAAAGATATAAAGAACTGGTGGACGAAATCAGTAAGTCAATTGTTCCGGAATTTAAAGAAGTTGAAGTGGGCACAATAGATAATATCTCCAGGCTGGATCCTGCGATAGTCAAACGATTAACGCTAAAACTAGCGTTGTTTGAAAAGAATAATGGTTTTTTGGAAAAAGGAATCACGGCCGGCAAACTGGCTGCACAATTCGGAACCAATACATCGTATTTGTCCAGATTTATCAATGAAACTACAGGTAGCAATTTCAATGCTTTCATCAATCAGTTGCGTATTAAATATGCAACTCAAAAAATTTATGAAAGTAAGGAGTGGCGAAAGTATTCCGTAGAGGATATTGCCGATGCTTGTGGATTCAGTAATAGACAAAGTTTTTCTAAAATCTTCTTTGAACAGAACGGAGTCCGGCCACAATATTTTTTGAAAAATAGAAATGAAGAGGCAGAGTTGCAAAAAGTTTCTTAATTCTCTTTATCTTCGCAATCTACTCAAAGAGCTCAAAAACATAAAAAAGTACTTGTGAAAACAAATCAAAAATCTGCTGCCATTGGTTTCATTTTTATCACGCTGTTGATAGATATTACAGGCTGGGGAATCATCATTCCTGTAGTCCCGAAACTGATAGAGGAACTGATCCACGCCGACATCAGCGAGGCAGCAAAATATGGCGGCTGGCTGAGTTTTGCTTATGCCTTTATCCAGTTTGTTTTCTCGCCGCTGGTAGGTAATCTTAGCGATAAGTACGGGCGGCGTCCTGTGATTTTGCTTTCACTGTTCGGCTTTTCTATCGACTATATTTTCCTGGCATTGGCACCCAGTATCTGGTGGCTTTTTGTAGGGCGCATCATTGCGGGAATCACAGGAGCGAGTGTCACCACCGCGAGTGCCTACATTGCGGATATCTCTACGGATGAGGACCGCGCGAAGAACTTCGGGATGATTGGAGCAGCCTTTGGTTTGGGCTTTATCATCGGACCCGTTTTGGGTGGCGTTTTGGGACATTATGGAGCGCGGGTTCCGTTCTATGCAGCAGCGGTTTTGTGTATGATCAATTTTATCTACGGCTATTTTGTGTTGCCGGAAAGTCTTACTAAAGAAAACCGACGGGAGTTCAGCTGGAAAAGAGCCAACCCGATTGGGTCCTTCAAATTCCTGAAAAAACATCCCGAGATCTCGGCGCTTACAACGGCTTTGATCCTAATCTATATTGGCGGACATGCCGTGCAGAGCAACTGGAGTTTTTACACCATGTACAGATTCGATTGGGATGAAAGAATGGTAGGGATTTCTCTGGGAGTCGTCGGTTTGATGGTAGGTCTGGTGCAGGGTGTTCTGATCCGCTGGATCAATCCGAAAATAGGCGATCAGAAAAGTATCTTTTACGGACTGATGCTTTATGCCGTCGGTATGCTGCTGTATGCGTTTGCCAGCGAGGGCTGGATGATGCTGGTTTTCACGATTCCGTATTGTCTGGGTGGGATTTGTGGTCCGGCTTTGCAGTCTATCATTACCAAAAATATCCCGTCTAACGAGCAGGGCGAACTCCAGGGTGCGCTCACGAGTCTGATGAGTGCGACTTCCATCATCGGACCGCCGCTGATGACCAATTTATTCTACTACTTCACGCACAAAAATGCGCCGTTTCTGTTTCCTGGAGCACCGTTTTTCTTAGCATTCCTATTATTTGCAGCAAGTATTTATTTCGTCTATACCAGTTTCAAAGGGAAGAAAATTTGATAATAATTCGCTCGTACATTGGACGAATATTATAAACCTGCTTCAAAAGAAATCTGCCTGATCTGCAAAATCTGCGAGATGAAAACTCAAAATAGGAACGTACGTTTATCTATTTTACCTATAAATTAATAGAAAAACTATGTGTCTATGTGGTGAAGTATTCTCCATTGTAAATTAAAATCTACAACGCTGGAATCTAAGCTTTCGGACTGTAAGTATACACATTATAAGGCAGAATCCGCTGAGCAGTTTTCTGAGCTAGAAGACATCCCACCAGAACCGGAAAAAACAAAGCATAACCATTCGGAACCAGACTGCAGGTCAGAATCAATGCGGTGAATGGGGCATAGATGGCAGCGGATAGAGTAGCGGCAATGCCTATCAAAACAAAATTAATCAAAATCAAAGACGTTCCGAAGAAGGTGTTGCAGGTGATGGCAAATGCCAAACCCAGATATGCGCCGACTACAATGCTTGGCGCAAAAACACCACCGTCTCCGCCGGCACCCAAAGTGAGAGATGAGGCCAGTGGTTTCAACACTATCAAAGCCAAAAGAAACAGCAGCGAATAACTTTGTGGATGACTGATCAATTCATTGAGTGAATGATAACTGTCACCATATAAGAACGGAAAAAGGCAAATGAGGACACCAACTGCCAAAGCACCCAGATTGACTCTCAAAAAATTATTATTGATTCCGGAAAAGAATTCCTTCAGCCTGATAACCAAAACCGTAAAGTAAACAGACAATGTGCCGCCGAGTAAACTTAGAATGACCATAAATGGAACTGCAGCCCAATGCCACTCTGTCACCGGAACACTGATCAGCGATGTAGACGGAAAAAAGTAAAGAAAAGCCCACGAGAGCAATGCTGAAACGGAACAGCTGATGAAAAGCGTCCTGCTGACTTTCCGCGCAATTACTTCCAAAGCAAACAGAAATCCAACCAACGGATTTCCAAAAAGGACACCCACGCCGGCTACTACACCGGCGCAAATCAATTCTAATTTATAAACATTGGCAGCAAATTGCTTCTCGTAAACCGAATTACCAATGGTAGCGGTTGCAACCACCGTCGAAACCTCGATTCCTGTAGAACCGCCGAATATGACGGTGAGGAATCCATTAAAATAATGAGAAGGTATTTTAAAAAATGGCAGATGATCTTTCCGCTGATCCACCGTTTTGTAAATCTCCGTAATTCCCTTATTCTTGCGGTTTTTGAAAAGATATTTCCTCAGAAAGTAGATGGCGGTGATCCCGATTGTGGGAAGAATGATGAAGAGTAACGGACTGTTTTTCTCAGCCAATTCAAAGATGTGTTCCTGGCAAAATTCTGTAATCTTCTTAAGAGAAAGCGCTAGAAAAGAAGCAATTATGGCTATGAATAATGATGATGTGATCAATTTGAAATAATTGTGTGCCTGTACTCTTTGTCTTTTCATTTCCTAAACTCTTAATGTTCACAAATTTACGGCAAATCTGCCGGAATGCTGAGTGAAGAGAGGTGACATTTCTCCTTTTATCAATTTTATAATAAATTTAATAATGATCTGTATATCACTTTTCTAAATCTTTGCTTAATTTTGTCAAATGGAATTGAGTATTGGTGAAATGCTGATGATTGCACTGGCAATTGTTGTTTTATTCGGACCCGATAAATTGCCCGAGATCGCGAGAGGTCTTGGCGAGGGTGTACGCAAGATGCGCGGCGCAGTAGACGATATCAAAACCGAAATCATGAAAGAAGGCGATAACCCGTTGTCCGAGATCAAAAGCGAAATAGAAAAGGTGAAAAAGTCTGCGCAGGATTATAATCCCTTAGCCGACTCCAATACCGCGACGGCGCCCGAAACGCCGAAAGTTGACCTCTCCGAAGACGAATCGCATGAAGGACCTGTAAGCCGATAATCGATGAACGGATTGATAGAAAAAGATCAGCAGCTTCTGCTTTTCCTCAACAGCCTCGGCAATTCTGCCTTCGATCCTTTTTGGCTCACAGTCACCGGAAAATGGTTCTGGATTCCCTTTTACGCCATTTTACTCTATTTGCTTTACAAAGCTTTTCCGCTTAAAAAATTACTATTTGTACTAATATTTATCACCATCGGGATTACAATTTCCGATCAGCTGGCCGGGATTTTCAAACACGGCATCCAGAGGTACAGGCCTTGCCATACAGAGGCGCTCATCTCACAGATGAGGATGGTGATCTGCGGCGGCAACTACGGATTTTACTCCTCACACGCCTCCAATTCCTTTTTTCTCTTCAGCTTTCTCACGATTCTGATTGGCAAAAAATACAAATTCCTGCCTTATATTTTATTCGTTTGGGCAGCTATTGTTTCCTACAGCCGTATTTATCTGGGTGTTCATTTTCCTTTGGATATTGCTTTTGGAGCCGCAGTCGGATTTTTACTAGGCGGCGTTTTGGCCAATCTGGCAGAGAAAGTAGTCTTTAAAAAAGATAATCCTGATTCTACTTTTTAGGAGCTGTTTCCCGCTATCCACTATATCTTTTTTGTCATCATGCTTTGTCTAAAAAGCCATTTGCAGCCAGACAAAAAAGGATGCCGTTCCTATCGGGACTATTGGTCTTTGTCATCACAATAGCATTTGCCCAATCAACCAACAACCAATAACCATCAACTAATCATTATGATAAGGTTTGCCCGCGAGAATCTGTGAGGCTCGGTAGATCTGTTCCACAAAAAACAGGCGGATCATTTGGTGTGTAAAAGTCATTTTGGAAAGCGAAATTTTTTCATTGGATCGCTGATAGATTTCCTCAGAAAAACCATAGGCGCCGCCAACAAGAAAATTGATTTTTTTTACAGAACTTCCCATCCAAAAATCGATTTTCTCAGAGAATTCGCGGCTCGTAAACTGTTTTCCTTTTTCATCCAGGAGAATTACAAGTTCATTGGACTCTATTTGACTGAGGAATAATTTGGCTTCTTCCTTCTTCAACTGGTCAGGCGTCAGGTTTTTGGCATTCCTTACATCAGGAATTTCGATAAGCTCAAAGTTCCAGTGTTTCGGAATTCTCGGAAGATAATATTTGATGAGAGAGACAATTTCTTTGTCATCAGTTTTCCCGATGCAGATCAAATTAATACGCATTTACTATATTTGTGGGGCAAAGATAAATGAATGGCAAAAAAAATACAGCGTTTTTTCCTGAAGATCAAAAACTTTTTTGATGATATTCACATTCCGTATCTGGGGATTTCTCTCTGGCGGATGTTTTCCATCTATTCCGATGCGATCTTCAAAAATCCCTTGGGAAGGCAGGCTGCGAGCATTTCCTGGAACTTTTTCCTAAGTCTTTTCCCAATGATTCTTTTCTTCTTGTCGGTTCTGCCCTTTATGCCGCATTACGACAAACTGCAGTTTTACATCTTCGAAGTTTTGATGCCACGCGTCTTCCCTTCCCATATGCAGAGCGATGTTACGAGTTACATTCAGGAAAACATCATTCCCAATATGAAGTCCATCAGTAACCTTACCATATTATTATCTTTTATTTTTGCAACAAATGGATGTTTTACGCTCATCAACGGCTTCAACAGAAATACAGAGCTGTCCAGAACATTTGTGAAAGAATATCTTTTGGCAATGCTTGTCACAATCTGCTTCCTTTCATTGGTCTGTCTTTCCATTTTTGGAATCTACTACAGCGAGGTGGTTTTAAAACTTTATACGCCGACCTACGATATCACTTGGTTTACCAAAAATCTGACGAAGATCATCAGTTTTGTCTCTTTCCCGATCTTCTATTTTGTTTTGCTGGCTCTTTTTTATTGGGTTGGCTGTCTCAAAATTACAAGAATCCGAGAGGCTTTTCCTGGCGCCATCCTCACCACTGTGTTATTTGTCCTGCTGACGTATCTTTTCGCAATCTATGTAGCCAATATTGCCAGATACAACGTTTTGTACGGCTCCATCGGTTCCATTATTTTGGTAATGGTTTGGGTAAACGTCAACGTTTTTTTGGTGTTGATGGGTAATGAGCTGAACCTTGCCATCAAAAAAGTGAAGCTGGAAAAGATTGTGAGAGACGAGATGAGAACTATTAATGAAAATTAATTCGGCTGTTTTAAGCTTAATAATATTCCAGATTTGTTATATTTACAATAGTTAAATTACTAACCCAAAAAATACATATCATGGCAAAAAGTCAGGACGCAAAAAAGACGACAAAAAAAGAGCCTCTTAAAACTCCAAAGGAAAAGAAGGAAGCTAAAAGAGATAAGAAAAATGCTTCCAAAAGAGATTAAAAAGATTAACCTTTCAATTTAACTATTGAAAGGTTTTTTATTGATTTTCAAAATGAAATAGCCTATCAATCCCGACAGAACCGAGGCAAGCAATATGCTGATTTTGGAAATATTCTGAATCTCAGTCGCACCTGGAAATGCTAAAAGCGAAACGAAGATCGACATTGTGAAACCAATCCCTGCGAGGAATCCCACGCCAGCCATCTCCCGCCATCCGGAAAATGTGGGTAATTCTGCCCATTTAAGTCTGATGGCAACCATTGAAAATAAATTGATTCCCAGTACTTTTCCAACAAATAATCCGCCCACAATTCCTATACTGAGAGGATTGATAAAGTCTTCAAAGATTTCTTGATGAAAAGTAATATTAGTGTTAGCCAAAGCAAATAGCGGCATAATCACAAAGCTGACCGGAATGTGCAGTTTCTGTTCCAGACTTTCCAAAGGCGATATTTCTGTTTCTGAGATATTGGTAGGAATTGTGAATGCTAAAATAACGCCTGCAATCGTGGCGTGAATCCCGGAGTGGTGCATGAAATACCAGAGGAAAATGCCAGGAATGATATATAAAAGTAAGTTTTTCGCCCCAAGTCGATTAAGGATTACCAACAGAAGTGTGATGCCTCCGCATATTCCTAATGAAATCCAATCAATGTGATCTGTATAAAAGAAGGCGATCACGATGATGGCGCCCAAATCATCTACGATGGCCAGTGCGCTCAGAAAGATTTTCAGTGAGTTGGGTACGCTTTTCCCCAGCAGCGAAATGATGGCGAGAGAGAATGCAATGTCGGTCGCCATTGGTATTGCCCAGCCATTTTTGTATTCTGTACTGTGGTTGAAGGCAAAATAAATCAAAGCAGGAATCAGCATGCCGCCAACTGCTGCAAAGATGGGAAGACTGGCTTTTTTGATATCCGATAGTTCGCCTTCTAGTAGCTCCCGCTTGATCTCCAGACCTACTAAAAGGAAGAAAACCGCCATCAATCCGTCATTTACCCAGACGGAGACTGTATAATTAAGATGAAAGGTCTCAAAACCCAATTGGGTATCCAGAAGATTCTGAAAATCTGTGGACAAAGAACTGTTCGCTAAAAGCAGAGAAATCAGAACGAAAGAGATCAGGACAATTCCCGAACTTTTGCTGCTGTGAAAAAACTGCTCGAAATATTTTGATAAAACCATTAAGTACGCTTGACTTTTGAAACCCCGTTGATTGCCTTCAATTGTTTGAAAGTCTCCTCCAACTGGCTTCTGTTTTTAACTTCAAGATTGATGTTTCCAGTAAAAATGCCGTCATTGCTGGATATGCTCATACTTTTCATATCCATACTCATAGAACCACTGATGACCGCCGTAATATCGTTGATCATTCCCATTCTGTCCAATCCTTCAATCTCAATTTTAACTCTGTTTTTGAAACTTTCTGCATTCACCCATTTGGCCTGCAAAACGCGGTAATCGTAATTCGCACGAAGGTTTATCGCATTCGGACAGCTTTCACTATGGATTTTGATACCGTCAGAAATGGTGATAAATCCAAATATTTTGTCGCCGGGGATCACTGTACAACATTTGGCAAAAGAGTAATTCAGCTTTTCTTCATCTTTACCGAATACGATCATATCCAGGTTAGAATCTACTTTCTCCACAAACTCATCCTTGTTGGAAGTTTTTCTGAAACGCTGGAAAAGATTGCTCAGAATGCTTTTTCCATCAGCATAACGCTTGATGTCTCCAATGTCAAAGGTACCATTTTGGAAACCTAAGAAAAGATCCTGTGACGTTTTCAGATTGAGAGATTTCTGTAAACCATTGATTTCTTCATCAGAAAAGTTGAGTTTGGCGTGGCGCATTTTACGCTGCAGAATTTCTTTGCCTTCCGAAGTGTTGATGTTTTTTTCGGAGTTTAGAATATTTTTAATCTTCGATTTGGCTTTGGAAGTCACAACGAAGTCCAGCCAGTCCGATTTTGGCTTTTGGTTTTGAGAAGACAAAATATCGATCTGATCGCCGTTTTGAAGCACATAACTGATTGGCACCAGTTTTCCATTGATTTTTGCGCCCAGACACTTTGTCCCCAAATCGGAATGGACCGAAAATGCAAAATCCAAAGCGGTTGCACCAGTCGGAAGAATCTTGATCTCACCTTTTGGCGTGAAGACAAAAACTTCTTTGGAATAGAGATTAAGTTTAATATTATCAAGAAGTTCAGATGTACTCAGGTTTTGCTGCTGTTCCAGGACATCGCGGATCTCCGTGACCCAGTTTTCAAACCGCTGATCGTCATTATTTTTGCGGTAGCCTTCTTTGTATTTGTAATGTGCGGCAACGCCTTTTTCTGCAATCTCATTCATCCTTTCAGACCGGATCTGCACTTCTATCCATTTTTTGTCTGGTCCCATTACGGTAAGGTGCAGACTTTCGTAGCCTGTAGATCTGGGCTGCGAGATCCAGTCCCGCATTCGGGAAGGATTGCTTTGGTAAAGGTCTGTTACGATAGAATAAATTTTCCAGGCCAGAAATTTTTCATTTCTCGGATCGGATTTGTAGATGATCCGGATGGCGTAATTGTCATACACTTCCTCAAAAGTCACGTTCTGCTTCTGCATTTTACGGTAAATGGAGCTGATCGCTTTCGCGCGTCCTTTTATCGTAAAGTTGAGGTTTTCCTCCTGTAGCTGTTCAGAAACTTCTTTGGTGAATTCTTCTACATATTTTTCTCTGCCTTCCTTCGCAGTTTCCAGTTTGCTGAGGATTTCAATATAAACATCAGGATTATTATATTTAAGAGAAAGATCTTCCAGTTCAGATTTGATAGAGTAGAGTCCGAATCTGTGTGCGAGCGGCGCGTAGATATATGCGGTCTCTGATGCTATCTTTTTCTGCTTTACAGGATGCATGCTGTCCAAGGTTCTCATGTTATGAAGCCTGTCAGCAATTTTGATGAGGATCACACGGAAATCTTCGGAGAGTGTGAGGAGCAGTTTTCTGTAATTTTCTGATTGCACAGAGATGTTCTGCTGGTTCATCACAGAGATCTTGGTAAGTCCGCTTACGATGTCGGCAATTGTCTTTCCAAATATTTTGTTGAGGTCGTCATAAGTGTATTCTGAATCTTCAATAACATCGTGGAGCAGTGCACAGGCAATACTTGTGGCGCCGAGACCTACCTCATTGGCCACGATTTTTGCCACCTCTATCGGATGATAGATGTAGGGTTCTCCTGTTTTTCTCCGTTGATCTTTGTGGGCATCCAGAGCAATATCAAAAGCTTTTCTGATCAATTTGTTCTGGTCCTCATCCAGTGTCCTGTAGGTATTGTTTATGAGGTCTTTGTACCGCGCAAGGATTTCCTTGTTTTCTTTCTCTAGGTCGTACATCATCTAATGTTATTCATCACGAATATAAGAAAATTAATACAGAATATCAAGCTATATTTGCGCAGCTATTTTGTAGTATATTGTTGTTATGAGTAGAAAATATCAGCTGATATTTAGAAAGATTTATACAATTGTCATTCCGTTTTATACGGCTTTTCTGCTGTACCTGATGTTTTTTGGATTTGGAAGGACGCAGTATTCGATCAATATTGTCCGGCTATTGCCCATGTTTTCTACCATAGATTTTGTGGCAGACACTATTTCCTGGAAAACGATTTTTATTAATATTATTGGGAATATTCTGATGTTTGTGCCTTTCGGATCTTTGGGTCTGGTTTTCCCAAAACTGATTGACTTTAAAAGATTGATCATCAATTTCTTGTCTGCCATTATTGTCATAGAAAGCCTGCAGTATTTTACAAGACTTGGCGTTTTTGATATTGATGATGTCATTCTGAATATCCTCGGCGTTGCAATTGGATTTCTGCTGTGCAAATGCTTAAAAATGAATCACATAGAGTGTGATTGAGTGATGACCTAACTTATTTGTTAAGTTCCTTCGCCCGGTTTTCAGCAGCGAGAATACCATTTTTCAGGATCGATTTTAAACCGTTTTCATCAAAGGTTTTCAGGGCAGCTTCTGTAGTGCCGCCTTTTGAAGCCACATCTTTTATTAGTTCTTCCAGAGATCTGTCAGAATTATTGATCAGATGATAAGCGCCCAACATAGTCTGTTTTACGAAAAGTTTGGAAAGGTTTTCATCAATTCCCATCTCCGTCCCCGCTTTAATCATTGCATCGATGATGTAATAAAAATACGCCGGACCACTGCCGGAAAGGGCCGTTACGCCATCCAAAAGACTCTCGTCTTCCAGATAAACCGAGCGTCCTGTGGAATTCAGCAGACGCTCCACATTCATCAGTTCAGAAAATGAAATCCCTTCTGCCGCAGTATAACCTGTGATTCCCATTCCCAAAAGGGTAGGGGAATTTGGCATCGCTCTAACGACAAATTTATGATCCAGAAGCTTCTGGATTTTCTCAATGGAAAGTCCCGCCATTATTGATAAAACGAGTGTTTTTTCAGGAATTTTAAAAGAAATATTCTCTGCAACAAAAGCAAAATCCTGAGGCTTTACAGCAATAATAACAAGATCAGCTTCCAAAGTTGTGATCTCACGAAATGTCGAGATTTCAGAATCCGGAAAAGTAGATTTCAGGCTTTCTTTTTTGTCTTCGCTTCTGGTAATCAGATGAAGATTTTGTGGCTTTATCAATTCATATTTCAGGAAGGATTTTGAGAATGAGATTCCCATATTTCCGGCTCCCAGGACGGCAATTTTCATTTGTGTTTTGTGTTTTTATTTTTAGCAGTTACCGTCCGTTTCGCACGAGTCGCCTTCAGTAATAATGTTTAGTTGGTCGCCGTTTTCAGAAAATTCAGACCAGCTTTTTTCTAAAACTTCTGAGAAAAGATCTGTTGGCTGCGCGCCGGATACACCGTATTTTTCATTAAATATAAAAAACGGTACACCTTTTATTCCAAGGGAATTGGCGGCGAAAATATCGTTTTTTACAAGTTTTGCTATTTCGGGAGAATGGACTGCATTTCCAACTTCTTCATTCGTCAATCCGATTTTGTTGCCAATGCTGCAAAGCTCGGACACATCGTCAATGTTTATCCCCAGTTTGAAGTACGCTTCAAAAAGCAATTCTTCCATTTCATTAGCTTTTCCTTTTTCTTTTGCGAGCTGAACCAGCATTTGGCTTTTGAAAGAATTGGAGACTTTCATATCATCAAAATTAAATTCTACGCCTGCATTTTTCCCAGATTGAATCAGATTTTCATGCATTTGCATAATTTGAGGCATCGGAAAACCTTTGATTTCTGATAGGTATTCGTAATGATTTTTGGTCAAATCGGTTTTAATATTCGGATCCAGTTGGAACGAATGCCAATTGACTTCCACTTTATCATTCTGCGAAAACGCCTGAAGCGCTTTTTCAAAATTTCTTTTCCCAATGAAACAAAACGGACAACGAGTGTCGCTCCAGATATCTACTTTCATTTTTTTATTTTAAATAATATTCACTTCCCGTTCCAGCACAATCCCATATTTTTCCTTTACAGACTCAATAATCACTGTAGAGAAATCAAAAATTTCCTTTCCGCTTGCCGTTCCCGTTGCGTTGATGATGACCAAAGCCTGCTGCTTGTGCGAAGCTACATTTCCGATCTGTTTTCCTTTCCAGCCACATTGTTCAATCAGCCAGCCGGCCGGAATTTTTACAAAGTCACTATTCGGATATCCGGGAATCTGGTCGAATTTTAATTTTAACGTTTCATATTGAGCGAGTGGAATTGTCGGATTTTTGAAGAAACTTCCGGCGTTTCCAATCACATTTGGGTCAGGTAATTTGCTTTGTCTGATATTGATCACCGCTTTCGAAACATCCTGAATTGTTGGATTCAAAATTCCCATATTTTCCAGTTCAGATTGGATAGCACCATATTCAACATTAATTCTGTGAGCCGTTCTCGTCAGCCGGAAAGTGACTTCCAAAATCACATATTTGCCCTTTCCTTCCTGCTTGAAAATCGAATCTCTGTATCCGAATCTGCATTTTTCGAGGTCAAACACTTCAATTCCTGACGTATCGAGATTCAGCACTTTGCAGGACTCAAAAACATCTTTGATTTCCGTTCCGTAAGCTCCTATATTCTGCATCGGAGAAGTTCCTACGTTTCCCGGAATCAATGACAGATTTTCCAAACCGCCATAATTTTTTTCCAGACAGAAGATCACAAACTGATGCCAGTTTTCTCCTGCTTTTGCGGTGACTAAAACTTCATTTTCATTAATGATTTCCTCCGTAATTCCTTTAAAATTCAGTCGAATTGCCAAACCCTCAAAATCCTTTGTTAAAAGCAAATTGCTGCCGCCACCCAGGAAGAGTATCGGAGTTTGAGGGTTTGAGTTTTTGAGGGTTTCGGTGAGTTCTTCTACCGAGCTGGCGTCTGCAAAATATCTTGCAGAAGCATCTACGCCAAAAGTATTGTAAGCTT
Organism: Bacteroidota bacterium; assembly: GCA_037033105.1. Taxonomy (GTDB): domain Bacteria; phylum Bacteroidota; class Bacteroidia; order Flavobacteriales; family Weeksellaceae; genus Epilithonimonas. The sequence continues at coordinate 582,005 of JAZBLF010000001.1, read as the reverse complement.
TGAGCGAAACGTTTTCCTGAATCATTATTTATATTTCGGAAGGAGATTCTCCAGATCTTTTTTTAGTTTTTCTAACTGTTTGTAACCTGCAGATTCTGTAGGAACATTGTAAATTTCGTATTCCTTATCTGCAGTCTGGATTCTGAAAATCTGGTCGGGACCGTCATAGTGGCCGCGTTTCTCGCCACTTTGGGTTTTGTCCAGCACAGCGATATTGATTCCGGAAACCAGCATCTGCCAGTCGGCGGTGTTGATTTTCTTTTTGATTGCAGGAAACTCTGTCGTTCTTCCGCCTCTTGCAGAGGATTCCAGCGAATCTTTGGTTGCGGTTATGAATGTGGAACCACCACGCCCAAATGTGTGTGTGTAGGAAATGGATTTGATTGTCGATGTAGTCTGTGCAGTGGTTGTGCAGCTAAGCAAGACCATTGTCATTGCTGAAAGGACGAATCCGATTTTTAGTATTTTCATCATTGTTATTTTAAATGTTAATTGAATATAGCATTGTATTCTTTGATGGCGTCCTGCAGGATTTCTACACTTCTTCTCAGGTCTTCCTGTTTCAGAACGTAAGCAATTCTGACTTGTCTTTTTCCAAGTTCCGGATTGCTGTAAAAACCGCCCATTGGCGCTACCATTACCGTTTCACCATTGTTGGAGTAACTTTCCAGAAGCCATTGCGCAAACTTCTCTGTATCATCTACAGGCAGTTCTACGCCGCAGTAAAATGCACCTTTTGGTGTAGGGCAGATGACACCTGGTATTTTATTCAACAATCCTACCAAAAGGTCACGGCGCTGTTTGTATTCTTCTCTCACGCTTGCGATGTAATCTGCATCGTTTTTGTGGGCAGCAGTGGCAGCAATCTGGCCTAAAAGCACCGGACTCAGTCTTGCCTGAGCAAAGAGAATCGCCGCATCGTGGATTGTTTTGGAACGCGTGATCAAACAGCCGATTCTCGCGCCGCACATCGAGTATCTTTTGGATTCTGAATCTATAACGACAACGTTATCTGCCACTTCCGGAAACTCGAACATGGAAATCTGCTGCTCGCCATCGTAGACGTATTCTCTGTAGACTTCGTCAGATATGATTACAATGTCGTGCTTTTTGGCAATGTCTGCAAGTTGCTGCAGTTCTTCTCTGGAGTACAAATAACCTGTTGGATTCCCAGGATTACAGATGACAATCGCTCTTGTTTTGTCTGTAATTCTTTTCTCAAACTCTTCGATTGGTGGAAGGGCAAATCCTGTGTCGATGGTGGAAGGAACGGCCACAATATTGATGTTGAAAGTGCCTGCAAAACCATTGTAATTGGCGTAGTAAGGTTCCGGGATGATGATCTCTTCGCCGTCGTCGCACAGGGTGGATATGGCAAAGTTGAGCGCTTCGGAACCGCCGTTTGTAACAATGAAATTATCTGTTGTAAGATCTGTAAATCCCAGAGAATGGTAATAATCTCTCAGAGCGGTTCTGTAATCCAGATTGCCTTCGGAAAGTGCGTATTCCAGGACTTTAAGGTCTATGTTTTTGACAGCATCCAGGGCTGTTTGTGGTGTTTCTATATCGGGCTGACCGATGTTGAGATGGTATACTTTGATTCCCTTTTGTTTGGCTGCTGTTGCAAAAGGAACTAATTTTCTTACGGGTGACGCTGGCATATGCTGCGCACGTTGTGATATTTTCGGCATTGTTGATTGACTTTGGGATACAAAAATAGTGAAATTTTGGTTGCTGGTGAATGCTTGTCTGTTGATAGTTTTCAAAAACTGACAGAATATGAGCTAATGATAAAACGTGAATGCTGCGCAGCGCAGCCCGACTTGAACGGAGCTCTTTTTGCCATTGCGGATTTTGAAAATTTCAGCTGAGGACCAGCGTTATTCGCAATGGCAAAAAAGCGGGAGTGGAAGGCGGAAAAGCTGCCCAAAAATTAACAGTTAATCCTTTCTGTAATTTGATTCTTCAATTATCTTTGCAGCTATGAAAAATCTGGTTTTACTTTTTTTGTTCGGTCTGACATTGAGTTGTAAAACGTATAATACTTCTATTTTGGAAAACGGAGATCTGCTTTTTGTGCCTGCCGTAGAAACGGGACTGTCCGGTGCGATCAATAATGTGACGCAGACGGAAAAGAAAACGTCCTATGACCATATCGGGATTGTGAAGAAGGCATCTGAGCATCTGTATGTGTTGCATGCGGCTCCCAAAGGCGGTTCTCAGAAACAGAAGCTGAAATCTTTTTTGAAAGAGCAGACGAAAAAGGGCCAGAAAATTGATATTTACAGATTGAAAGACGAGTACAAACCAGCGATTGGAAATTCGGTTTTGAAGGCGGAGACTTTGGTGGGGAAGCCTTATAATTTCAATTATATTCTGGATGACAATTCCTATTACTGCTCGGATTTTGTGGAACGGGCGTTTCGTGAGAATCAGATTTTTAAATTAGAACCAATGACTTTTGTTGATCCTAAAACTAACAAAACAAATGCGTTTTGGGAAAAATTCTATCAGGATAAAAATCTGAAAGTTCCAGAAGGTGAACCTGGCTGCAATCCAAACGGTCTGGCTGCCTCTGAAAAGTTGAGAAAAGTGGGAGAACTGAAATAAATTTTTTTGAATTTAATTCATACTTGTTTGGTGGGAATTAAAATAGTTTTATATTTGCAGTAGAATTAGAATTAAATGAAAGTCATATTCTCTCAAATCATAATGTGCAATCCCAAGTAAAACATTGGATAGGAGAGAGTATGTCATAAGCTTTACCCTGTTGGTAGAGCTTTTTTTATATAAAATTTTAAAGTAATGAATCAAACCCAGAAATATTACACGGACGAAAAAACGGTGAGGCTGACGGCATTTTTGGTGATCCTCGTTCTTTCGGCAGCACTAATTTTTCAATGGCCGTACCTGGTTTTATTCCTGGCTTTTGATTTTGTGATCCGGGCGCTTGGCTTGCCATTTTCGCCGCTGGCTTCAGTTTCGAAATCGATCTCCAAAATATTGGGGCTGAGAAAGAAACCGATTTTCGCGGCACCCAAGAGATTTGCAGCGACATTAGGTTCTGTTTTTACGCTGCTGGTTTTTTTATTAATGCTGAATGGATTTTATTATCCTGCTGCTGCAGCAGGACTTTTGTTAATCATTTTGGCAAGTCTGGAAAGCTTTTTCAAGGTTTGTGTCGGGTGTTATCTTTATCAGTATATCGTGATCCCGATTCAGAATAAATTCAATAATTCACCAAAATAATATATGACTATGATTTACAAACAAGACACTTTTGGTAACAATTTCGCTCCGAAACCAGCGAAGGAAATCATCCTGGAAATAGAGCTGAACGGCAAAATCAGATTTGATATCCTGCTTTATACGATTTATAACCATTACAAAATCACTTATAAAATCGTAAATGCCCACATCGAATATCTCAACGGAAATAATTTTGGCAACGTGAAATTACTACTGAAAATAACGGATGACGAGATCGATAAAATTGAAAATTATCTGGGTGAATACAAGCTGATGAGCTGCAAAATACCAGTCCTACAACAAACAAAGGAAGCTTCTTAGGGCTTCCTTTTATTTTTATAATTGCTGTCTAAATTCTAATATCTAAACTTTGACTTCTTCTTAGATCCTTCTGATATCTGCACCAATTGCTCTCAGTCTCTCATCTATATTTTCATAACCGCGGTCGATCTGTTCGATATTCTGAATGACCGATTTTCCTTCTGCGGAAAGTGCAGCGATCAATAGAGCATTTCCAGCTCTGATGTCCGGCGAAACCATAGAAGTACCTCTCAAAGGCGTTTCCTGATTCATTCCGATCACTGTAGCTCTGTGCGGATCGCAAAGAATAATCTGCGCACCCATATCAATGAGTTTATCAACGAAGAACAGTCTGCTTTCGAACATCTTCTGGTGGATCAAAACAGAACCTTTTGCCTGCGTTGCCACAACCAGAATAATGGATAACAAATCTGGTGTAAATCCTGGCCAGGGCGCATCGGAAACTGTAAGAATAGATCCGTCTATAAATTTTTGGATCTTATAATTGTCCTGAGAAGGGATATAAATATCGTCGCCTCTCTGCTCAAGCTGAATACCTAATTTTCTGAACGTGTTTGGAATAACTCCCAACTCGTTCCAGTTCACATCTTTGATCGTAATTTCTGATTTTGTCATTGCAGCCAAACCAATCCACGATCCGATTTCTACCATATCTGGAAGCATTCTGTGCTCTGTTCCGTTTAGTTTATCGACACCTTCCACGATTAAAAGGTTGGATCCGATTCCGGAAATATTGGCGCCCATTCTGTTCAGCATTTTACAAAGTTGCTGAAGGTATGGTTCGCATGCAGCGTTGTAAATACTTGTTTTTCCCTTTGCAAGGACTGCTGCCATCACGATGTTTGCAGTTCCTGTAACGGAAGCTTCTTCCAAAAGGATAAATTTCCCTTTAAGTTCTTTTGCTCTCAAGGAATAGAAAGCTTCGTCTTCGTCATAAGAGAATTCTGCTCCCAATTCCACAAAACCCTGGAAATGCGTATCCAGACGCCTTCTTCCTATCTTGTCGCCTCCCGGAGTTGGCAAATATGCTTCACCAAATCTCGCCAGCATAGGGCCCAGGATCATTACAGAGCCACGCAGTTTTGCGCCGTCTTTCTTGAATTCCTGAGATTTTATATATTCGAAATTAACTTCATCGGCTTTGAAAGTGTAATCTCCTTTTCCGTTTTTAGTTACTTTAACGTTAAAGTCCTGTAAGATTTCAATCAGTTTGTTGACATCTTTAATATCCGGAATATTACTGATTCGCACCTCATCTTCGGTCAGCAAAACAGCACAAAGGATTTGTAAAGCTTCATTTTTCGCACCCTGAGGTGTGATCTCACCGCTTAATCTTTTCCCTCCTCTTATTTCGAACGCTCCATTCATTATCTTCTGTTATTTTTATGATTTTGGAAATTGTTTTTCCTGTTATTACTATTTTGATTGCTGTTTCTGTTGTTGTTGGGATTCCTGTTGTTGTTATTCCTGTTGGCAGCGTAATAGATTTTGCTTCTTTCAAGAGATTCCAGACTGGTAAGATCCAGCTTATCACCGGATAATTCTTTCAAATGACGGAAAATTACATCATCCTGCACATGCTCTTTGTTGTAGACATTGTAGGATTTTTTCATGTTGTTGGCAATCACATGCGTCAGGGCTTCCTTCTCGTCACCTTCTTCCAGTGCAATTGCCTTTTCTATCAGCTGGAGGATACTTTTCCCATAGAATTTGTAGGCATTATCCAGAGATGGATAGTCCATTTTTCTCGGTTTTGTGAAAAGATCTTCCTCAGAAAGTACAGGATATGGTGAGTCTACATCCAGGTTGTGATCTGCCAGAATAAAAAGGTGATCCCAAAGCTTGTGCTTGTAATTCTCCTCATCGCGCAGGTGCGGATTTCTCTGCCCCATAAACTCGATGATAGCAAGTGCCATTTCGTTCCTTTCCTCTTTGGTCTGCAGGGTTTTGCAATGCTCTACCAGCTGCTGTATGTTGCGCCCGTATTCGGGCAGTAATAGTTGTGTTCTGTCGGTATTATAATCCATAATGTGCAAATATAAAAATATAAAATCAGAAAAAAATCGATTTTGAAATTTAAGGATCAACAATCACTTATTTGGGCGTGTCCCTTTGTTTTGCCGCCGCATTTCCAGCCGCAAAACAAGCGGGCTGTGCTTTCCGCTATATCTTTTTCCGCCGCGCATCTGCCAGCCGCCAGAAAAAGGATGTCGCTGCAATCACTCACGCGGTTACAAGACAGATTCACACTGATTACGGATTATTCAATGAATTTTTTGCGCTGCTCCACACTTGGAAGGAAACACTGGTTGGCAGCCAGTTTTTTCCTGTTTCGGGAAACCAAATTATAAAGCTGATTGCCAAGAGCCTCAGGAAGGATTTTTCCGGCGGCTGCCAGGGAATAGATGCCGCCAATTTCTGTCGCTATTTTCAAAACAGCTTTGTATCTGGTGAGATAAAAACTGTCAGGTTTCCAAAGATATAATGTGTCAAAAACCTGGTTTGGCAGGTTGCGTTCGTTCAGAAACTTCTGTCCGAACTCCGACTGCAGGGACGAGAACAAAAATTTGTTGTCCTTGTCCTTCTCCAAAATCCACTGTACCCAATGATTGCAGAATCCACATTCGCCATCATAAAAAACAATGAATTTATCCTTAAAACTTACCGAGATATTCGTTGTCATAATGCGTTTGCCTGTTTGATTTGTTGTTGTACTTTTCTGAAATATTCTGCCAGCTGCTTTCTCTCATCATCCGTCAGTTTCGCTTCCGGGTGGAGGATCAGATAACTTTCCAGCGGCATTACTTTTTTTTCTACATAATCGGCTGCTTCCTCCAGTTTATGAGACTGTCTTTTTGCATCATAGGTTGCAAACGTAGAGAAGTTGAGTTCCGGTCTTGCGTTGTCGATATGATTTTTCAAAATCCATCCTGCAGGCTGAATGTAGCTGTAAGCGGGATATTTGGTCTCATTGGAATGGCAGTCATAGCAGGAATTCCTGATAATTTTAGCAATTGGTTCCGGCGTATTTTTAATCTTAATAAAGTCCATTCCGTCATTAATCTCTGGATTAGTTTTATCAATCGGAAAGAACTGAATGAAGATAAATGCTGCTAGCAAGACAATCAATATTTTTTTCATAGTGTTATTTTTATTAATATAACAAAATCTCTTCCAAAAGTTAAAATTGAGAAGCAGGACAAAAGTAAAAAAGATTCAGTTGCCGCAATCCGGAGAAGCTTTTCTACTTATACCATTCAGACACCAGATAAGTTTTGGGTCTTTTCGGGCCTTATAATATTTTCAATGGTAAAAAATATTTGAGGATGGTGCGATTAAATGTCAGCACTTTTACACCCACTAAAAATCTTTAATCTAGAACTCAAAACTTTAAATTCAAACCAACCTACAAATTTCGTACATTTGCAAAAATTTTGGGCTTCGAAAGTCGAAGTAACCCATTCTTAACCAAGTCTTGCGCTCATTATTTCTTAACATGAGCTGAGACCAAGAAACAAATTTATGTCAAATATTGTCGCAATCGTTGGGCGTCCCAACGTAGGAAAATCCACATTATTTAATCGATTATTAGAAAGAAGAGAAGCCATCGTAGATTCTACCGCCGGCGTTACCAGAGACCGTCATTACGGGAAATCTGACTGGAACGGCGTCGATTTTACAGTGATAGATACAGGTGGTTATGACGTAGGAACAGACGACGTCTTCGAAGTGGAAATCCGTAAGCAGGTTCAGCTCGCTGTAGACGAAGCTACTTCTATCATCTTTATGGTAAGCGTGGACGATGGTCTTACAGACACCGATCAGGAGATCTTCGAATTACTAAGAAAATCAAACAAGCCTTTGTATTTGGTGGTCAACAAAGTGGATTCTTCCAAAGAGGAACTTCCTGCGACTGAGTTTTACCAATTGGGCATCGAAAAATACTTTACGTTATCTTCTGCAACAGGCTCCGGAACTGGAGAATTGCTGGATCAGGTGGTTAAAGATTTCCCGACAACCGATTACAAAGATCCGTTCGAAGGTTTGCCGAAAATTACGATTGCAGGTCGCCCAAACGTAGGAAAATCTACAATGACCAACGCACTTCTCGATGTCGAAAGAAATATCGTGACCGACGTTGCCGGAACTACCAGAGACAGTATTCAGACTTTATACAACAAATTCGGACACGAGTTTGTGTTGGTAGACACAGCCGGAATGCGTCGTAAAGCAAAAGTTTCCGAGGATCTGGAATTCTATTCCGTAATGAGATCTATCCGTTCTATCGAATATTCCGATGTTGTAATCTTGATGGTAGATGCCACACAAGGTTGGGAATCTCAGGATATGAACATCTTTGGATTGGCTCAGAAAAACAGAAAAGGAATCGTTATTCTTGTGAACAAATGGGATTTGATAGAGGACAAGCACACCAACACGATCCGTGATTTCGAACAATCCATCAGAGACAAAATCGGACAGTTCAACGATATTCCAATTCTTTTCGTTTCCGCTTTGACGAAACAGAGAATCCTGAAAGCCGTAGAAATGGCAATGGTCGTCTACGAAGACCGTAAGAAAAAAATCAAAACTTCCAAACTGAATGAAGTGATGTTGCCAATCTTCGAAGCAATGCCACCGCCATCCAACAAAGGAAAATACATCAAAATCAAATATTGCGTGCAGTTGCCGACGCCGTCGCCCCAATTCGTATTTTTCTGCAACCTTCCGCAATACGTGAAGGAGCCGTACAAACGATTCACCGAAAATCAGCTTCGTAAAAACTTTGGTTTCACCGGAGTTCCGATCGAAATTTATTTCAGACAAAAATAAAAAACCTAACCCTTTCTTAGTTCAGACTTCGAGAGGGTTTTTTATTTTAGGAGCATCACATTTCAACTTTTATTCACCATTCCAACCCGCTATCCGCTATATCTTTTTCTTTTTTCATAACGTTTGCAGTCCAAATCGAACTTGATTACCAAAAAAAGAAAAAGGATGCCGCTCCTATCGGGGCTAGGTTGAGGTAACAGCCGTCTTTCGAGTGTTATGGAATTAAACTTTTCCAGTTTTAAAAAATTGAAAGTTTTTTCGTTTAATTAATTTAAATTTGCGTGCTGAAAATATCAGCAGAATCAATAACTAATAACAAGATCTCGACAAAACTTATCAACCTATGAAAAAAGCTCTATCAATTACATTCTCAATGAGTATCATCTTTTCAACAACTTCCTGCGCAACTATTTTTACAGGAACAAAAGATAAAATCACATTTACATCTACTCCGGAAGGTGCAAAAGTAATTCACAAAGGTGTGGAAAAATGTGTGACGCCTTGTACAGCCGAAATCTCAAGAGGACTTAGCAAACAATTAGTCTCTATAGAAAAAGAAGGTTACGCAAGCAAAGAAGTCAAATTGGAAAAGACTTTCAATCCCGTAACATTGCTCAATATTCTTCTAGGTGGGGCAATTGGTGCAGGAATTGATGCTGCTACAGGGTCTTTGACAAAGTACAGCCAAAAAAACTATTCGGTAGAATTAGAAACGAAATAAAAATACAATCATAAAATGCTAAAAGTTTTATCAGAAGAATTCTCACTTGTCAATTCCTGGATCAATGACCTTCGAAATGTTGAAGTGCAGAATGACCGCCTGAAATTCCGTAGAAATATGGAACGAATCGGCGAAATTGCCGCTTTCGAGATCAGCAAAACTTTAGAATTTAAAGACCTCAAAATTACAACGCCTCTTGAGACGATCTCAGTAAAAGAAATCACCACGCAGCCTGTGATTACCACTATTCTAAGAGCCGGCGTTCCATTATTTCAGGGGATTCTCAATTATTTTGATAAAGCAGATTGCGGATTTGTAGCCGCGTACAGAAAACACGACGCCAACGATTATTTCTCCATCAAACAGGATTATTTAACCTGTCCTAAATTGGATGACCGCCCATTGATTGTGGCTGACCCAATGCTGGCAACCGGCGCATCACTCATAGAAGCCATCAAAGATCTATTGACCAACGGAAAACCATCTTCTATTCATATCGTCGCCGCCATCGCAAGCCGACAAGGTGTAGAAACCATCCGGAATGCCTATCCCGAAGCAAAAATCTGGATTGGCGCATTGGACGAGAGCCTGACTTCCAAAGGCTACATCACGCCAGGATTGGGCGATGCCGGAGATTTGTCTTACGGTGAAAAACTCCAAAGATAAAAGTGATAAACGATAAATGATAAACGATAATTGATTGCTCATCATTTATCATTTCATAATTAAACATCCATCGCCATCACCAGCAGACTGACTTTCACATTGTCAGAATTGCGAAGGATTTCCCAGGCAATGTTGGAGCTTGTATTTCCTGTCGTGAAGACGTCATCAATCAATAATAAATGTTTATCGCTGATCTTTTCCGTCAGTTGGTAAACATTTTTTGTTTTCAGGCGGTCTTTCTGATTTTTTTTAACCTGTGCCCGGGAATGTTGATTCCTTTGCAGCAGATCGTGATTAACAGGGATGTCAAAGTGTTTTGATAATTCGTTCCCGAAAATATGAAGCTGATTGTAACCTCTCTGTTTCAGCTTTTTAGGATGAAGCGGCACTGTCACTATAAGATCCGGTTTTCTGTCGCCGAAGTCTAATTTCCCGATGGTCCATTCTGCCAGATTTTTCCCAATTTTTTCCCGATGGTTATATTTTAACTGATGAATGATTTTCTGAGACAGGCTTCCCTTCTCGTACAGCATCAGTGAGAAGGCGTTTTCAACCGGAAAAAGAAGCGAAACCTTGTCCTTAAGACCATTATTATTTTCCGTAAACTGATGATTTGAAAAATGGATATTTTCCATGCAAAGGTCACAGACGATCTCACTTTTGTCAATCATCTGATTGCAATTCAGGCATCGGTTTGGAAAAAGGAAATCGAAAATCATTTTAAGTGTCTTTTTAGTAACTAAATTAATGATTAATTCTCACAAAAAAACCTTCCAGAGATCTGAAAGGTTTAATTATTTTAAAAAAGGCCAGGAATTAATACATCAGTTTGTAATATTCATCAGCCATTCTATCGCTATTAAACTGAGTTTTCACGTCGGTCATTGCATTTTGAACGATTGTTCGCCATTGATCTGGTTTTTCGTAGTAAGCCGGGATAATTTCATTTTCCAGAACATCGTAAAGATTCTTCAGGTCAAAACTGTCCTGCTCAATTGTAGACCAGTTGTCATAATCGGCTTTTGGAACTACGAAAGAGTTTTCGCCATGTTTGGCAAACTCAGGAATCCATCCGTCGTCAGTAGAAAGATTCACAGATCCGTTCATAGAAGCCGTCATCCCGCTGGTTCCGGAAGCTTCTCTTGGAACTCTTGGATTGTTGAGCCAGATATCAGAGCCCTGTTTCAGCGATTTGCTTAATGATAATTCGTAGCCCGTGAGAACTGCCATATTCTTGTGATTCTTACTTTCCTCAACCAAATTGTTGAAGGTAGAAATAGAGCCGTAATCCATTGGGTAAGGTTTCCCTGCCCAGATAATCTGTACCGGATGCTCTTTGTTGGACAGCATTTTTCTGAATCGCTCTTTATCTGCCAACAGTAGATCTGCTCTTTTGTAGCCTGCAAAACGTCTTGCCCAGACAATAGTCAAAACTTTAGGATCGAACATATTGCCGGTTTGGTCTGCAACGATGCGGAAAGCTCTCTTCTTCAGATAAGCTTTTCTGATGTCGAATTCCTCATTGTCGCCCTCTTCTTTATATTGATAAAGCGCTTTGTCTGCCCAATATTTGAATTCCTGTGCATTGGTGATCGATTTGATTTCGCAGATGCCTTCGTATTTGTTCCACATCTCTCTGGATACTTCGCCGTGCAGCTGTGAAACGCCATTTGCAACCCGTGCCATTCTCAAAGCACAAAGTGAGTGGTTGAATTTGTCGTCCTGAACGCCTTCTATACTTTTCACTTCGTCAATGGTAAGTCCGCAGAAATAGGACATATCGTGGCAAAGGTGAATGTTGTGTTTTTCGTTGCCGGCTTCCTCCGGCGTATGTGTTGTGAAAACCAGTTTTTCCTTCACTTTGGAAAGGTCGCCACCATATTTTCTTAATAAATGAAATGCTGCCGGCAATCCGTGCGCCTCATTCAGGTGGTAGACGTCTCTCTGGAAATTCATCTCATCTAGCAGTTTTGCACCGCCTTTTCCAAGAAGGATATATTGCGCTACTTTAGTCGATTCGTTGGCGTCGTAAAGTTTGTGGCAGATTGTTTTGGAGACGTGGTCATTTTCAGGAACATCTGTGCTGAGGAAAAACATAGGGCATGTTTTGAAAGTCTCCGGCGCCAGATACCAGACTTTTACCCAGACAGGTGCGTTGTGGATTTCAATTTGGAATTTGATGCCTGTATCCTCCAGAAAGCTGTACATTTTCTTGGTCCAGATAGGGTTGAGAGTCTGGTCCATATTCCGGCTTTGGTCGTAGTAGCCGTATTTCCACAATATACCGATTCCTACAAAATCCTGTTTCAGGTTGTAGGCGCTTTTCATATGTGAGCCTGCCAGGAATCCGAGTCCGCCGCTGTAGATTTTCAGCGCTTGGTCTATCGCAAATTCCATAGAGAAATAGGCAGTTGTTTTTGAATACTCAGGATTGATGCTGTAGGGCATCTTGAAGTTTTTAAAATCCATTGGTGTTATATTTTTTAAGGGTCTAGTCTATATGCTTGCAAATATAGGAATTACTTTTATCTACAGTTGATCAAGCTATTGAAAATCTGAAAGTTTAGCTATCTTCAAACCCGATGCCAGTGGGGATTTTTCGTAATTAATTTTTTAGACTCTTCTTTAATATAGTTTCCTACTTTCAAAACTGTATTTTGGATTTTATTATTAATTTTAATTCATATAAGTATTTTGTAATCAATTATTTATTAGATTTATAAAGGTTTAATTTCTAATAAAAAGCGAGATGATTTATTGTGAAGACCTTCAGAAGAATTTGGACGTTTGTATGGCTTCCAAAACCGGCAAATCGGATAATCTGGTAAAATGGTATGACTCCATCGGCAGTGCCAATCTGCACGAGCGCGAGGAATATCAGAAAAAAACAGAGCTCCTGCTGCTCAGCACATTATTTGCCCATTATCCGGATATTGAAATTGAAAACCTTATTGGTGAGAGCCCGGATTTTATTATCAATTATCAGGGAAAGAGTATCGGAGTGGAGGTTTCGGAGATTATCAACCATTTCGAACTCAAAAAAAAGGAAAGTTACATCAATCACATTTTCCGTACGGTAGAAGCTTTGTTGTCCGACTATAAAAGCCTTTCCGGGATTTATTACCTTAGTATAGATTACCATCAGGAAGATTTTTACCAGCAGCCGGAGCAATTGATTAAAGAAATCTCATCTGCGATTACCAATAATAAAAACACAAAATTTGTAAGACATATCAGAAGAACGCCCCATCACAAGGGCGTTCTTTTGTTTTTGGAGTACAGATTTTCTCTGTTTGATGAGCTTCACTCCGAAAAAATCCGCCAGGTCATCGAGAAAAAGAACAACAAGTACAAACTCTACAACTCCAAAGCCAAGGAATGCTGGCTGGTATTGGTTTCCAATATGTACAACATCGCTTCGCGGTATACTTACATCCAGGCAAAGGAAGAACTGAAAAATATAAGCAGTCCATTCTCAAAAATACTTCACATAGAAAATCTTCACAGCCAGATGATGGTCATAAAGTGATAGCAACGGCTCGTTTGTTGATATTTTGGTATATTAGATCAGTAAAAATCTAAATCAAGCTATTCTAAATCACTTAAAAAATGAATATTGCAGAACAATACATCGCAGGGCTCAAAAAAGTCTATCTGGATAATGGAGGAAAGGAAGTCTGGGAACATTTTGAAACCATAAAACACGGCGCAGCGACTGAAAATCTTGATAAACTCAAAATCATCTATCCACAGGTTCCGCAATCATTTATAAACCTGCTGCAATATGTAGACGGCACCTATTGGCGTGAATATGAAGGCGAAGAAATTGCCCTTTATTTTCTGGGTTCGGATGTTTATGAATATGCTTATTATCTGTTGTCGTCTCAGGAAATGTTGGATAATCAAAATATTGCAACCCAATATTATTCAGATTACATCGGCCGCGAATATGATGAGGTGGAGATGGACGAGAAGATTACGGAAAAAACGGAAGATGTCAAATGGCTTCATTTCTCAGACTGTATGAACAATGGTGGGACTTCGCAGCTGTTTATAGATTTCAGTCCGTCGGAAAAGGGAAAAGTAGGTCAGATTGTTAGATTTTTACACGATCCGGATGAGTTTAAAGTCATAGCGGATAGTTTCGATGATTATCTTAAAACAATAATCGGTAATGGATTTGATTTTATTAATGAAGAAATAATTGATTAATAAAATTGGAATATTAACAGTCAACAAAACAAACATCATGAAAGCAAAATCAGGTTTAATAACTTTGATAATGTTGATCTCAACCTTAGCTTTAACGGCTTGCGATAATGTGAAAACTGAAAAGAAGAAGATATCTTCAACCAAAGAAAATGTACCGACGGCCAACATCGAAGATCCGACGCCAATTGAAGCGCCGAAGATCTCAACGGCAGAAGCTGTAAAATTGGCAACGGCGCAATTCGAAGCTTATCTTCCAAAAATTCTGGAATCGCACGACGCTGCGATAGATCTTCAGGAGGCTGTTACCGGAGATTTTACGGGCGACGGGATAGATGATGTGGCAATTTACTTCTCACTTTCGCCAAAAGGCGGTGGCAATGCACTTGTGGGTCAGGGTTTGACTTTGTACCAGAATGATGGCAGGCGCGTGAAGGTAATTGCTGGTTTTGAGCCGGATTATCTTTTTAGTTTTACAAAAATCAGCGGCGGAAAAATCTACGTCGAAAAACTGGAATATGCCGATGAAGACGGAAGATGCTGTCCTTCGATCCGGACAGAACATATTCTCACCATTTCCGGGAGCAGAGTCTATTAAATTGATTAGAATTACTTATTATCATACTATAAATATTGATAACAATAACATAAAAAACTTATTGCAATATCAAAGAACGCTAGTTGATTGCGTTCTTTTTTTTTAGATGATATGAAGCAGATTAGCAGCAAATTTCGTGAATTATTGAAAGAAGAAAACAGGTTAATTTTTTGCAGCAATTTCTAAACAGTTTTGTCTTTAAAACCTTATTAAATTTTCAATAGAAATGCATTATTTTTTGATAATAAATAATTTTGAAGTTTAAAATAGGTTTTTTTCTCTAAAAATTTAATTTTGACAATTAACAATTGCTTTGCTGTGAAAATTGGGAAAGTGCGCTGGCGTTAATCTCTCAAATTTTGAATGCTTTTTACAGTTACGAAGCCCTTTAATCAACCTTTCTTACAATCTGATTATTAAATTATTATTAATTATTCGTCTGATATTGGTGGTTCAATCGTGGCGATCTCAGGTGGGATTTTTTGGCTTTATCATTTATTGACGCCGTGTCAGAGTGATTATCACAAAGAATTTTTTTTAATGATAATCGATTACAATTAATAGATTTTTAATCATAAGCTTTGTTTGATAGATATAAGCGTGAAATTTATATTTTATTAAGGTTTTTCTCTTTATAAATTATTACTTTTGTGGTTTATATTTAAATAAATCGTTATGAAAATAAAATTACTAATTAATAGGCATTCATCGACTGTGAGGAAGCATCTTCTGCTTTTCTTCATCCTTGCGATGACCATTAATTTTTGGGCGCAGACGACAACTTATACTTTCACCAGTGCAAGTTGGGGAGCTACTCCTGCTAACTGGACTTCCGGAGTGGCTGGAAATGCATTGACAAGCGGACGGGGAATCCAAATTACTAATGCAGCAAGTGGAGCATATGGAAATAGCCCGATTTCCTTTTCCAACATTTCGCAGGTTGTAGTGACTTATTCTACCAACGCAAGTAATGGAGCTGGTACTATCAACGCTTTTGCTACTACTGCGACAAATTCGGCTGCACAGTCAGGAACCAGAATTGGGACATCTCAGTCGGTAACAACTACGGGTGGAACTTCTGACCGGACTATGACGTTCACACCTGCTACTGCTGTAACAGGTTTTTTACAGCTTTATGTAACTTGTACTACCAATAGTATTTACGTAAAATCTGTTGCTGTTACTTATTCTACAGCTCCTGCAACAACTCCTGTTGTTAATACAGGAACAGGTTTTACAGGAACGGTTGGTACACCTATTACAAGCTTTCAAATACAGGCAAGTAATACTCCAACGGCTTATGCAATCGCGTCTGGTACTTTGCCTGCAGGACTTAGTCTTAATACAACAAGTGGGTTAATTTCCGGTACACCAACTGCAGCTGGTTCAGGATCAGTTAATGTAACTGCAACCAATGGTGCAGGTACAAGTGGCGCTGTGGCAGTTACTTATAATATCGCAAAAGCTAATCAGACTATTACTTTTAATACCTTTGGTACAAGAGCTTACGGCGATGCGAACATTACACTCGCTGCTACAACTACTTCAGGCTTGGCAATTACTTATTCAAGTAATAATACATCTGTCGCAACAGTGACAGGAAATACATTGACAATTGTAGGAATCGGAACCGCTAATATCACAGCTGCACAGGCCGGTAATGCGAATTACAATCCTGCGACAGATATAGTCCGACCTCTTACAGTAACTACAAGACCGTTGACGATCACAGGACTTACAGGCGTCAGTAGAATTTATAACGCGACTACAACTGCATCTGCTTCTGGAACACCTGCATTGGTTAATGTGGTTGCCGGCGATGAATCTGAAGTACTTCTTTCCGGTACGCCAACTTATACTTTTGCAAATGCAAACGTAGGAACAGGAAAAACGATCACCACAACAGGATTTACCATTACTGGTGCAAAAGCGGCAAACTATAGCCTTACGCAGCCATCTTTGACTGCGAATATCACTACAAAATCAATCACAGTCTCTGGTGCAGTAGCTCAGAATAAGTCATACGACGGAACTACTATCGCAACGATTACAGGTGGTACACTGGTAGGAGTTGAGGCAGCAGATGCGACAAACGTCAATCTTTCTCCGAATGGTATTTTTGCTTCGGCAAATGCAGGAACAGGGATTGCAGTTTCAGTAGCGATTACAGGAAGTGCAGTTTCCAATTATTCATTAGCGCAACCGGGACTTACTGCCAATATTACAAAATTGGACCAGACTATTACATTTAATGATGTGCCGGTATTGGTATTGCCATCCGCATCTATTAATCTTAATGATTATGCATCCTCATCTCAGGGGCAGGTACTTTCTTACGCCAGTTCAAATCCTTCTATAGCATCTGTATCAGGAAGTACACTTACTGTGGTGGGTGCCGGTACGGTTACCATCACAGCGTCTCAGTTGGGAAGTACAAATTATAATGCAGCGGAAAACGTTGCCAAAGTCATTACAATTATTACCAAACCTGTCGCTGTAGCAGCAAATCCTGTTACAACTACAAGTTTTACGGCAAACTGGCAGGCGATTCCCGGTGCTACAAGTTATGCGCTGGATGTTTATAAAAAAGTAATGGGGACTGGCAGTACAGACGCAACAGCTACTTGGAATTTTAATACTGTGAATCCAGTGATTGCGCCATCTCAAGTTGTGACGGTTTCTGCCATAACGCCAGGAAACGTTAATGGAACTGTAGATCCAATATTGACAACTACTGCACCTTCGTCAGGTTATGAAGGAGCTTCCGGTGGTAATAATGCGGGAACAGCTGTTAGGTCTGGTTCGGCATTAAATACAGATGCTAATGGTAGTGCTTACTTTCAATTTGTAGTGACTCCAACTGCCGGTAGCTTTACATTGACTGGTGTAAGTTTCGGAATACGTTCTTCTGGTACTGGACCGACGGCATACACTTTAAGATCTTCATTAGATAATTATACTACTGATATTACTAGTGGTACTTATACAACTGGCGGATGGGTTTTAAAATCAGCTCAGGCATTATCAATTGTGGGGAACCAGGCAGTTACATTCAGATTGTACGGATATAATGCTAATGGTGCTTCTTCTAATACAATTACATGGAGGATTGATGATTTAAAATTAAACATCTCAGCAACAACCTCAACAGAAGTTCCCGAGTATGTTTGGGAAAATGAAGATGTCGGAAATGCCACCTCATTTACAATCAATAATCTGACTCAAAATACAGACTATTATTATGTCGTGAGAGCAGTCAACGGTTCAGCCGTATCCGGCAATTCAAATGAAATTGAGGTGACCACCAAAAACGGAATCGTTTGGAATGGTTCTACTTGGAGCAACGGCACAGGTCCAACTGCAACAGATGATGCGGAAATTACTGGAGAATACAGCCTAAACAATAGTTTTGCAGTCAATACGCTGACTGTTGTGGGTGATGGTTTATTAGTGATTCAAAATGATCAGGATATCACTGTCAACGGTAATATTCTATTATCCGGTGATAATAAAATTGTTTTGGAAAGCGATGCAAGTCTTGTACAGACGACAGCAGGTGTAGATACCAATCCAACCAATTTCAGCATCCTTGTCAAAAGAAATGCGACCATGCCAACTGCAGGTTACACGTTCTGGAGTTCACCTGTAAGCGGACAGAATCTTTACAATTTCTCTAACGGTTACAACTCGTCAGCCGGAACCGGTACGGGAACGCCTTGGAACAGATTTTTTGTTTATAATGAGGCCAACGATAGATTTGTTTCAAAAGTAACAGGAGAGATCGAGCTGACGCCACAGTCTGTTTTCGAAACAGGAAGAGGATACGCGATCAAAGGGATGAATAGTTTTACGAATACACTTCCTTATCCTACAACTCAGTTTTCATTAACAGGGAAGATGAACAACGGTCAGTTATTCTCACAACCGCTTAAGAATTCTTGTACTGCCGAAACTGGATGTGAAAGAGGATATAATCTTGTAGGAAATCCTTATCCTTCGAACATCGATTTTGAAGCATTGTACAATGCCAACATTTCAAAAATATACGGTACTGCTTATTTCTGGACCAATAATGATATTACGGTGACTCAGCAGGCAGGTTCCGGATACAGCGGAAACAACTATGCCATCTATAATCTAAGCGGTGGTACAGGAGCGGTAGATCCGGATCCTTCGCCAGGAAGTGGTACACAGGTACCAAACGGAATCATCAAAGTAGGACAGGGTTTTATAGTAAAATCAAAAGTAGCAGGCGCCGGTCAGGCTTTAGAATTTAATAATAATATCAGACTTGGTTACGATCCGGGTGCTATATTTTATAACAGCAGAAAAGCAGCTAAAAACCGTTTCTGGCTTACCCTTACTTCGCCTGCAAATGTTGCCAATACAATTTTGATGGCGTACATTCCGGAGGCTACGAATGGTTTTGAGATCAATTATGACGGTGAATTATTTATCATTGGGTCAGATTCTTTCTACTCTGTTTTAGGAAGCAGAAAACTGGCAATCCAGGGTAAAGCAGACTTTGTAAATGAAGACAAGGTAGCGCTTGGAAATGTTTATTCCAGAGACGGCGAATACAAAATCTCTATCAAAACTAAAGAAGGTATTTTTGACGGAAATCAGAATATCTATCTGAAAGATAAAGTTCTAAATAAACTGATCAACCTTTCTGCCGGCGACTATACTTTCCAGGCGGTGAAAGGTACAGATGCTACCCGTTTCGAGATTGTATATAGAGAAGATCTTGTTCTAGGTACAGGCTCAACTGAGAAATCTGACTTTGTAGTTTACAAAAGAGGGACAGACTTCGTGATCACGTCGTCTTCAGTATTAGGAAAAATAGAAATTTATGATGCATCAGGCAGAATTGTAAAATCTGCTAAAACCAATGATAAGACGATGACTTTAGATGCTTCTACTTTCACTAATGGAATCTACATTATAAAAGCAGAAAACTCTGGAAATATCAAAACAAAGAAAATAATTAAATAATCAATTATTTTTAAACGATTTGCAAAAAAGGCACTTTATGAGTGTCTTTTTTGTTTTAATAATACTTTATATTTGTTTTAGTTATATTTAAATAATTCATTATAAGTATAAAATATATAAATATTATTATCTTTTTAATAATTTGTGATTAAAAATGATTTATTTTTACGCGCTGAATTAAAAGCACGCAAATATGAAAAGATTTTTATTATCTGGCTTTGGAAGTATACTGTTCTCAGAGTCCTTATGCACAAGACGACGACTATTGCAGTTATTTCTACTATTATGGGTGTTCTGTTGCTCAACAATATTTGCACAGACAACGATATTTTCCGAAAATGTAGGTACTTCTACAGGAACACTTCCTATATCATCCAATATTTTTCAGAATAGCAACTTGTTGTTTAGTGGCAGCGGTGACACTAGATCTACAGGTATTTCAACTACTTATGTTGGAGCTTCCGGTGGTAGAAATGTTTTTATCACCAATTCAATCGGGACTAATTTCGAAATATCTAACATTAATACTACGGGATTTACCGGTATAACACTGTCATTTGGACAACAAAAAAGTCTGACGACTTCTGCTGGGTTATTGGTAGTTGAAGTAAGTTCCGATGGAAGCACATATTCTCAATTATCTTACACTCGTACAGATGGTGCGGTGTGGGCATTAATATCGCCATCTGGGACAATCCCAGCTACATCTAATTTAAGAATAAGATTCACTAATACTGCTGTAAGTCAACAGTTCAGGGTTGATGATATTATTCTTAAAGGAACAGCACTCGCAGGAAAAACCGTCACGTTCAATAATAACGGAGGTTCCGGAACGATGGCTAATCAAACAGCAAGTATTGCTACCAATCTTACAGCAAATACATTCACTAGAGCTAATTACAATTTTGCAAACTGGCATACAACAGCTTCCGGTACCGGGGGAACTTCTTACGCAAATAGTGCCTCATATCCTTTCACTACAGATGCAACTTTGTATGCGCAATGGCAAGGTAATGTGACCTACAATGCCAATGGAGGAACAGGGACCGTTACAGATTTCAATAACTACGCACCAGGCGCAAATATATCTACGCAAGCAAATGCTTATACATACAGTGGTTATACTTTTGCAGGTTGGAACACTCAGGCTAATGGCTTAGGAACCAATTACGCTGCGAGTACAGCTAATGCGTTTAGTTTTTATGGAAATGTGACATTGTACGCACAGTGGACATCAAATTCTACAATCACATACGCAAATTTTCAGTTTCCAACTTCAAATAACATTAATGAAGGTGATACTTATACAGTCTATGGTAGAGTTTATGCCGATGGTATAACGAATTCCAGTGGCCAGGGTGCAGGCATCTCTGCCTGGGTCGGTTACAGTTCTACTAGCACTGATCCAAGTACAGGAACTTGGAATTGGGTGCCATTATCTTATTTTGGTGACGATGGTGCAAACAATGATGAATATTCCGGGCTCTTAGGTTCAGGGATTGCTCCTGGAACTTATAATGTAGTTACAAGATTCAGGATTGGTACCGGAGCCTATGTTTATGGTGGAAAAAACAATGCAATTTGGAACTCAGCCGCAGATAACGGGTCTTTAACAGTAAATCCTAATGTTGTAGATTTTGCCAACTTTCAATACCAGGCTACTGGAACTATGCTTTTGGGAGAAAATCATGACGTCTATGGGCAGGTTTATGAGCCAGGAGTTACGCCAGGAGCAGGACAGGGTGTTGGTATAACAGCAGAAGTCGGCTACAGTTTAAATGCCAACACCAATCCAAATACCTGGGCAAATTGGTTTCCTACAAATTACAATTCTTCTGTAACGAATAATAATGACGAATACGTTCGGAATATCGGTCCTGATTTATCTGTTACAGGCACATATTACTTGGCTTTTAGATATAAAAAAACAGGCAGCACCACTTGGATTTATGGTGGAACCAATGGTATTTGGAATAATGATAGTGCAGTCTTAACTGTACAGTCTGCTCCCACCATCACCAGTACTCTTACAAAATCCTCAATGTATGGTACTGCTGATAGCTACACTATTACAGCATCTGGTACTGCAACGGTAACTTATAATGCTACAGGATTACCAACCGGATTGTCTGTAAATACGACGACAGGTGTAATTTCTGGAACTCCTACAGCAAATGTCGGCAGCTATAATGTAAGCATCTCTGCTACAAATGCTGGTGGCACAGATACTAAAATATTAGTATGGACAATAACTCAAAAATCATTGACCATTACAGGTTTAACTGCACAAAATAAAATATACGACGGAACAACCTCTGCTACACTTTCGGGAACGCCGACTTTAAATACAATTGTAAGCGGCGATGATGTATTGGTATCAGGAACTCCAACTGTAACTTTTGCCACAAAGACAGTAGGAACATCAAAATCTGTTACCGTTTCAGGATACAGCTTATCCGGAACAAAAGCAGGAAACTATACAGTATCTCAACCCGCAGGTTTAACAGCCAATATTACTGCAAAAGCATTGACAGTAACGGGAGCATCAGCACAAAATAAAGTGTATGATAATACAACAGCTGCAACCATTACAGGTGCAACATTGGTAGGTGCTGTTTCTGGAGACTCTGTTGCGCTTACAGGTGCAACTGCAGGAACTTTTGCATCTGCAACTGCAGGAACATCTATTGCGGTATCTACGAGTTTCGGTATTTCCGGTACAGACGCTGCAAATTATCTCCTAACGCAACCAGCTGGTCTGTCTGCAGACATTACAAAAGCAAATCCGGTAATTACACCTTCTGTCATCAATGTAACAGTGGGTGGAACTTATGCGTTGCCGGGTGCCGTTACTTCAACATCTCCCGGTACTCTATCGTACAGTATGACAGATAATGCCGCAGCCACTCTTACCGGTGGAAATACTATAAACGGTGGTGCTGTCGGAGCAAATACTTTAACAGTAAACCAGGCTGCTTCTGCAAATTACAATGCTGCAAGCGCTTCGGTTTCGGTAAATGTAAGTGCTTTTTCTAATGGCGATTACAGAACGGTGGCGAATGGGAACTGGATTGCTGCCAATACAACTATGTGGGAAACATTCTCAGGAGGAAACTGGATTACTCCTGCCACAGTTCCAACCAATGATACCACTCATAATTTTTACATAAATAACGTTGTAACACTCTCAGGATCCAACACTACAAAAAATATTATTATTAATAATAATGGTATATTAAATACATCTACAACAACTCCGACGTTTGCAAATGTTTTAGTCAAATCTGGAGGAATATTTAATAAGGAAGGGAACACTGTAATTGTTAATGGGCTTTTTGAAGTCGAAGATGGTGGTACATTTACTTTTAAACATACAGATAATACGAAGTCTCGTAGTACAACAATTTGGGCAGGGACAGAAAGATTTCATCCAAATTCTATATTTAAAATTTTAACTGTAGATGGTACAGCAATGACAGTAATACAGGCAATAAATGATATCTCAACATATACTGAAAATGGTGTAACTGCCTGTTTTGGTAACATCATTGTTGACTGTTCGGCAGGAAAAATGAATTTGGTTCCTACTGGTTTTAATTTACAGTTAACTGCTAAAGATTTAGTATTTAGAAATAATTCAGACACAACTGCTTTATCTACGGGAGATATTACTACCACAATTGGAGGTAATTTAATTGTAGAAAATACTTACGCACAGACTATTAATTTTGCAAGTACTGCATCAACTGTCAATCTCATTATAAAAGGAGACTTAATTCATAATGGAACAAAAGCATTAAGGCCGACAACAAATCTTGGTTCAAATTCAAATTTTACAATTGAAGGAAATCTATCAATTACCAACGGAGGCTCATTTATTATGAATGGAGGCAGTGGTGCGTTGACAGGTACATCAATTGCAAATCTAAAAGGTAACTTATTAGTATCTTCAACATCAATTATTAATTCTACTGCTACTGGAAATAATAATTTTAATTTTATAGGAACAACAGGAGCCCAAACCATTGATGTGGCAAATGCTGCAACTGCGTCAAATATCGCATTCAATGCTAATTCCGGATCCTATGTTAAACTAATTAATCAGAATTTGGCATTAGGAACAAACTCCAAATTCAATGTTTTATCAGGAGCAACTTTAGATTTCGGTTTCAGCGGTAATACAGCACTTAATATTTTACGGGTCGGATCCTCATCTGGTCAAAGCTTTAGTGCTGCTAATTCAAGTACTTTAAAAATCACATCGCCTGAAGGTCTTTCAAATGGAACAAGTGTTTATACTGGCAATGTGCAGATAGGGTCAGTAGCTGCGGCTCGCATTTTCGATCAGGGTGCTGTATATCACTACATCGGAAAATCCAATGAATCACAAGTGACTCTCAACGGAGCCGATCAGGTGACCGGAAGCGGACTGCCAAGTCAAATCACGGGAAAAGTAATTGTAGAATTAGAAACCCAAAATATTACGCAGGATGATCTGATTTTAAGATCTTCAGGAACTACAACATTCGGTACAACATCCGGAGTTAATGGTATTTTGGAAATCAGAAAAGGAAAAGTGATCGATGAGCCGGGAAGCGGATTTAGAAATTACAACGGTGCTATTGACGACGGCGAATCAGACACACAGCGTGGCGATCTGAAAATGAATGGAGGTAGATATGTGATCTCCGGAGCAGGAACCAAACCTGCTTTGTCCGGAAACTATACACTGACAGCAGGAACAGTAGAATTTACCGGAACTGCTGCTACGAAAATAAGAACCGGCACACCCGCAAAACAATATTTTAATGTAGATGTGTCAGGAACCAACGTAGAAACAGCTGGTAAAAATCTTGTGGTCAATAATTTGCTGAAAGTGACTAGTCCAACTGCTGTGCTTACAGTGCCGGAAATTCTGGATGATGCTGCTACGCCGTATGTTGTGACAGCTAAAAAAGGTTTCCAGGTCACCTCAGGTGGTAAAGCAATATTTAAAAATAATGCCAACCTGATTCAGGATGTAGATGCGGCCAATACCGGCAATATCACTATGGAACGAAAAGCGAACGTTCCAACTTTTCAATATAACTATTGGGCCTCACCGGTCAAGAACCAGGCTTTGTACAGCTTGTATCCGGGTATTGCGAAGGATAGAGTAATGATTTATAATTCATCCAACGACAAATTTACAGTCCTCACTACAGCCAGTAATCCTCTGTCTGCATTCGGAAAAGGATATTCCATCAAAGGATCTTCTGATGCAGCTTACCAGCCGCAACTTACTGCAACATTTTTAGGGGAGCCTAATAATGAAACTTCTGCCGGCACTAGCACGATTCCACTATCTGATGCAGGAAATAACTACAATTTAATTGGCAATCCTTATCCCTCCAATCTTGATCTTTTAGCGTTGTATGGAGATGCGGACAATACTTCTAAATTTTATTCCGGTGCAGACGAGATGCCAACAGCTTATTTCTGGGACAATACCAGCAATAAAGACCTCAACCAGGTAGGATCGTCATATGCCTCGTATTCGCAGAATAACTATGCGCTTCTTAATCTTACCTCAGGAACCGGTACGCCGGCGCCAAGAATAGGTGCGGTAAAGCAGCCTAATGGTATTGTAAAACCGGGTCAGGGTTTTATAATAAGAGCTGCAGAATCTGCAGGAAATCTTACATTCAAAAACAGTTTCCGTACAACAGCGGTTAAAAAAGGAAGTACAGACGGTGTTTATTACAGGTCTGAGCCCGAGACTACTGACAGGTATTGGCTGAAGCTGACAACGCCTACAAGTATGAATATTGTTATCGCAGTGGGTTATTATGCTGCTGCAGACAATGCTTTCGAGAGTTTTGACAGTACGGTATTCAGTGAAGCGGCAAGCGAAAATATTTATTCCCTCAGTTCCGATGCCAAGAAACTTGCTATACAGGGTAGAAAAGGCACGTTTTCACAGGAAGATGTTGTGCCTCTAGGTCTTAAAACATTCACACCTGGTTCACAGCAAATCAGTCTGGAAGGTAAAGAGGGTAATTTTGAAAGTCAGCCTATTTATTTGAAAGATAAAGTTCTAAATACTATTACCAATTTGTCGCAGGGACCATATGTGTTCTCTTCCGTAAAAGGTATAGAAGACAACCGTTTCGAAATTATTTACAAAGATAACCTGGTACTCGGATCAGACAGTTCACAAAAATCTGAATTCACCGTTTACAGAGACGGAAAATCTTACGTCATCAAATCTTCAAAATCACTGGGTAAAATCCAACTCTACGATTTGTCTGGGAGAATGATATCGACAAATTATACGGACCAAAAATCTTTCTCAATCGATTCCGAAACTCTTCCAAACGGTGTCTTTATCATCAAAGTTGAAAACTCCGGAGATCTTAAAACAAAGAAAATTATCAAATAGTCTTAAAGATAAAAGCTTTTCAAAAAAATGCCTCGTATATGTTACGGGGCATTTTTATTTTGACAGTTGTCAAACTTTAAAGTTTGTGTTTTTTTACGTGATCTCAGGATTTTTATCAATGTTTATTGGTCAAAAGACGGCTTTAATTATGATAACAATTTCTGAATGATGCATTAAAAATTTACATAAGATAATATTAGATGAAATTTAGCTTATTGTGAAAATTAACCTGTCCCTATTATGATATAGCAGTTTTAAAAAGGCATCAATTTAATATTTTGCACTAATGGCGGGCAATGTAAAGAAATTTTTAATTTAAACATAGGTTTGAATTTTTCATATCAGAATCATTATTTGCAATAATATTTTAAAATAATTAATAATTTTATGAAAATAATTCAAAAATTATTATAAGTTTGCACTCAATTAATAATTATGTGATGAATATTGCACTATTGTTAAAATAACACACATCAGATTGATTTAAAAATTTATTGTCTTCTACAATGAGAATCACAACACATTTCCCGAATGTGAAGGTTTTTGCCTTCATACTTTTTGCTTTTTTGACATCACTGGCAATTAAAGCGCAGACTACACAATCTTTCGTTGGTCAAGGATCATATTCGTGGACTTGCCCGCCCGGCACAACATCCATTCAGGTAGAAGCCTGGGGTGGCGGAGGTGCAGGTGGCGGCACTGGTGCTACAGGCGGAACTGTAAGAACCGGTGGCGGTGGCGGTGGCGGTGCATACAGCAAAGCTACGTCTGTCTCGGTCACACCGGGAAACGTTTATACAATTACAGTTGGAGCGGGCGGAACCGCGGTGTCAGCTGGCAATGGAGGTAATGGAGGTGCCACAACGTTTGCGACAAATTTAGTCGTTGCAAATGGTGGTTCGGGTGGTGGAGCGACTAATAATGGTACAGGTGGAACGAGTGGCGCTGGCGGTGTTGGCGGAAGCTTTTCCGGAGGATCTGGCGCTGCAGGACTGGGAACAACAGCTGGCTCTGGAGGTGGCGGGAGTAGTGCGGGAACAGCTGCGAACGGAAACAATGGTTCTGTGACAGCTGGAGGTATTGCGCCAGCAGGAGGTACCGCGGGCGCAGCTGGGCTAAGTACTAATGGTGCTGGTAATTCTGCTGGCGGATTTGGCGCCGGAGGTTCTGGTAGTTATGCCGGAACGGGTAGCGCTACTGCAAGAGCTGGCGGATCAGGTTCTGCAGGTAGGGTCGTTCTAACTTACGTTGGATACTGTACACCTATTTCTTCCTTGTCTTCTACCTATCTTTCTAATGTGAAAACAAATGGAGCTGCAACCAATTTCGACAATACTTCAGCATTCACAGGTTCAGGCTACACTAATTATTTTTCAACTGCAAGTGCCTCTCAGGCACCGGGATCTTCCTTCACAATGTCATTCACTTTGGCTGGAGGAACTGCCGGAGTTGCAGTTTGGATAGATTGGGACAAGAATAACTCTTTTGATACCGCCGAACGTGTTTATAATTCTGCAGTCTATTTATCAAATGGAATAACAACAACGCCAAGTATAACAGTGCCTGCCGGTCAAGCTGCTGGTGATTATGTAATGAGAATTCTGACAGATTTTAATGCTGCTTCTCCAGTCAGTTGCTCTTATTCTGCAGTCAATACGCAGGGAGAGGCTGAGGATTATAAAATCACGGTGACATCTTTAGCAGTTTGTACTACGCCAGCTTCGCAACCAACGTCTCTTGTTTTTGGTGCAACTACGGCTACATCTATCTCAGGATCTTTCACTGCTGCCTCACCGTCACCAAGTAAATACCTGATAGTTCGCAGCACGAGCGCAACCGCGCCCACGCCTTCCAATGGTACTGTTTACGCAGTAGCTTCTACAGCGCTGGGAACGGGAACTTATATTCTCTCAAACGGAACATCTACGTCTTTTACGGATCTAGGTTTGACCTCAAATACACAGTATTATTACCATATTTTTTCCTATAATGACGGATGTTCGGGGGCGCCATATTATTTGGTGACCTTGCCGTTATCTGCAAGTACATATACTTGTCTTTCTGCTCCCACTTCTAATTCTGGAACAGGAGTTTCAAACTCAGGATTTACGGCCAATTGGACTGCATTAACTGGTGCAAGCAGTTATTTACTAGATGTTTCAACCGTCAATACTTTTGCCTCTTTTGTTAGTGGCTATAATAGTCTTTCTGTTTCTGGAACCTCACATGCTGTTTCGGGCTTAAATCCTTCAACAACTTACTACTACAGAGTTAGAGCTGCAAACGCAACATCGTGTATAAGCACAAATAGTGCAACAGTGACGGTAGCTACATTTTGCGCAACAGTTTCATCTTTTCCTTGGACGGAAAATTTTGACAGTATGAGTACATTGGGATCCAGTATAGTGCCAATTTGTTGGAGTTCTGCATTAGGAAGTAACGCCTGGAGCTCAAGCAATGCTGTTGCAGGTACAGCTTCTCCTGGACCGAGGTCAACTGCTAATTATATGCGATTATACTACAATAATACCACAGCGAGTGATTTGTTCACACCAGGTTTTGCGTTGGTATCAGGTCAGTCATATGATTTTACGTTCTATTATAGAACATCAACAACAGGAGCAAATGGTGGAGGGTTTACAGGAAGTCTATATGTCAATACATCTCAATCTCCAACCGGAGCTACAGCATTAGGAACTTTTGTTACAGCAACCCAAAATGTTGGTTATACATTGTACAAATATACCTATACACCTCCTGCTACAGGAACATATTATTTTGATGTCAGAGCCACTTCTGATGCTGCTATTGCTACCTATTATTTAGCAGTAGATGATTTCAAATTGGAAGTGGCGCCTGCATGTCAGGTACCAGTTGCGCCATTCAGTAGCTTTGCCATCACTGCCAACTCTGCAACAGTAAGTTGGAGCGCTCCGACAGGTGCTCCGGCAGGCGGCTATGAGTATTATTTCTCAACCACAAATGTAGCGCCACTTGCATCTGCATCTGTAGTTTCAGGTAATGTGGTGTCAGGAACTTCTGCAAGCTTAACGCTTCCCTCGCCTAATCAAATCTATTATTGGTGGGTACGTTCTGTCTGTGATGCAGCTACGCCAACAACTAGTACTTGGGCTAGCGGTGGCAGTTTTATCACAGCCTGTGCGCTTCCTTCTGCGCCATCCAATGTGACTTTTACTGCTGTTTCTGCCGTAGCGACTACTGTCAATTGGATTGCTCCAACAGCGGTTCCAAGTGCTTATACAGTCTTCAAAAGTACAAGTGCAATACCACCGGTTTTGGTGAATGGCACGCAATATACAGTTAGTCAGACCGCAGTTGTGGCTTCATTAACCAATGGAAGCAATACTTATTTTTGTGTTTATAATGGAGCGGCTACGTCAGCTGCAGCGACAAGTTTGACATCAAATACCAAATATTATTATTATGTGTATTCAAGAAATGGAACCACAGGCATCGCGCCGGACTGCTCTGGAGCACCTTGGTATTCTTCAACCAACTTAAACGGCAGTCAAAATACTTGTGCAGCTGCACCAACGGGCGTTTCTGTGTCAGCTATAACATCTTCGGGTGCTAACTTCACCTGGGCGGCTGCTGTTGCAGGCGGCGGTGCGGCTATCATCACTTCTACAATCAATATTTACAGTAATTCGGGTGCTACAACACTGGTGAAATCTTTTCCTGGCGTGACTTCCGTCTATACACTTTCTGATCCGCTGCTTTTACCAAGCACACCATATTGGTATCAAATTGTCAGTAGCAACGGGACTTGCGGGACTGCTACTGCTACGGGCACATTTACCACTGCTGTAGCACCTTGCGCTGCTCCAACTTCGTTGGCGGCCTCTGCAACAGTTACGCCAACGGGCATTTCTACTGTCTCCGGTAGTTTTACGGCGACAGGAAGTACGCCGGCACCTACAGGTTATGTTGTAGTGCGCTCCACATCGGCATCTTTGCCGACTCTAACGACAGGAACGTCTTATACAGTTGGTGCTAATGCAACAGTAGCTACCAACGGTTACGTAGAGTATGTGGGAACAACTGCAGGAAGCTGGACATCCACATTATTATCAGGAGGCACTACCTATTACTATTATGTCTTTTCTTATAATAACACTTCTTGTTCTGCAGGATCTGCTTATTCTGCAACTGCAACTCAAAACAATACAACTACGACAGCGTGTTCATCATTCAGTGCGGTGATATCTATTGGTGGAAATACGACGACAGTTGGGAGCCTCTACCCGACATTGACCGCTGCAATAGGCGATTTGAGCTCATGTGGGATCACCCAGGCGACAACATTATCATTAAATGCAAGTTATAATTCTGCTTCTGAGGTATTTCCAATTGTTATTCCAACTATTGCAGGATCCAGTCTGGCGAATACGCTAACCATCAAACCAGCAAGTGGAACAACTCAGGTGATTTCCGGAGCAGTGGCCTCTAATCCATTAATTAAAATAAACGGTGCGAGCTATGTAATCATAGACGGAAGTAACGCTGCGGGAGGCTCAACCAAAGATTTGAGCATTACAAATACCTCTACCACATCTCCGAATGTTCTTTTGATTGGTTCGCCAGATACGACACCGGTGAACAATGTTACGCTTAAAAATACGATCATTACAAATGGGGCAAATACCGGAACTGCTGTCTATATATCCTCTTCTGTTACAGCTGGAGACCCTGGATATTTTAATAACATCACAATACAAAACAATACGGTCAGAAAAGCATTTAACGGATTATTTGCCATTGGAAACACGACGGCAAATAATGGTAATGGATTAGTAATTACAGGAAATGATTTCTCCGGAACCGGTACGAATTCAATAAGGCAAATAGGTCTTTTGTTACAGGGGATCGACGGAACGTCTGTGGTGAGTAATAATACAATCACCAATATATCATCTTCAACCGCAGCGGAATATCCGACCGCAATTTGGCTGGATGCCAATGTTAATAAAGCCAGTATCTATGGTAATACTATTTCTGGTATCACGTCATCCGTTTCCGGAGATGGCTCTGCTGTTGGTATCTACGTAGTATCTGGCAGCACAGTGTCTTCAATGAATATTTATAATAATGCAATATCAGGCATCGCTTCAGCCGGAACCTATACAGATGGCTCTGCAGGTATCGAAGTGGGAAGTGCTACTTCCAACGTGAATATCTATTCAAATAAAATTTCTAATGTTAAAAATACCAATACCAGCGGTTATGGTGCACACGGTATCTATTTAGGATCTACATCTACTTCTGCAAATACGGTATTGTATAATAATATGATTTGGGATGTTGCAGGCTATGGAATAGCAACACTTCTTAGAAATGGACACGGAATATCTGTGACTGCAGGAGCGGGATATAAAATCTATTACAACAGTGTTAATCTTACGACCAATCAGACTGCAAGTGCCGGTACTGGTGCAGCATTATACGTGGATAGTGCTGTCACAACCGCTAATGCACTGGATATTAGAAATAATATTTTTGCCAACAATCAAACTGCCAATACGCGGTATGCATTTTATTCTGGCGCAGCAAAAACGGTCTATAGCAATATTAATTATAATGATTATTATTCTACCGGCACATTGGCATATTTAGGAGCAGCGAAAACTACTTTGGCAGCTTTGCAGGCTACCACAGGAACGGGACAGGATGCTAATTCTTTAAATATATTGCCACCATTTACATCGTCTGCCAACCTGCTTATTGCGGCATCATGTACAGCAATGTCTAATGCAGGAACACCGATTTCAGGGATTTCTAATGATATAGAAAATGAAGCCAGATCTGCAACAACACCAGATATGGGAGCAGATGAATTTGCCGGAAATATCCCGCCAAAAGTGACTTCTGCGATAGGTGGAAGTAGTTGTGGCACTGGGACCGTTGCAATAACAGCGACAGGCAGTTCTACGGGTTCTGCTATCACGGAGTATCGTCTTTATACCGCAGCAACGGGAGGAACAGCGGTGGCGACATCTTCCACCGGGACAATTACCACACCTTCCATCAGTAGCACAACTACCTATTATGTAGGAACCTTTAACGGTTGTGAATCGGAAACAAGAACGGCTGTAACGGCTATCATAAATCCTGCACCTACCGATGTTGTACTTTCTTCATCATTATATCCAATCTCAGCGGATGAATGTAGTTTGGACTATATTAAATTAGACGCCACAGGAGGTTTTGTAACATCCTATATAAGCTCTGGTTCTGGAACCAGCACTTCAGTTGGAGATGCAACAGGCGGTACACTAGGACCAAATCCGCTGCAGAATTATTATGGCGGTTCTAAACAACAATGGATTTACCGTTCAAGTGAATTGACCGCATTAGGCTTTGTCGCCGGGGTGAAAATAAAATCAATCCAGTTAAATCTGGCAACAGCCGATGCTACTTATGCGCTGCTCAATTTGAAGGTGAAAATGAAAAATTCTGCATCCTCTGCATTTGCAACTACCTCTTCGTGGGAAAGTGGATTAACAACTGTCCGAAACGCAGCGAGCTACACACCATCAGTTGGGACAAATACTATTTCACTAGACACAGAATTTATTTGGGATGGCACGAGCAATATTGTTCTTGAAATCAATTATTCTAATAACAATGCTGGGACATCTGGCTCAACGTACACTACTGCAAAATATAGCGCCACAAGTTATGTGAGCACAATTTTTTACCGTGTAGATTCCAGTCCTGCTGCTACTGTTGATTCGTACACCGGTGCAGCCAACGCTACGTACTCGGCAAGAAACGATATGTCATTTGGTTTCACCGAACAGAAGATTATTTGGTCGCCTGCGGAAGGTCTTTACACAGATGCGGCGCTCACTATTCCGTATGCTGCGAATACAAATGCTAGCACGTTGTACGCTGCACCCACCACCGCAACCAGCTATACTGCAAAAGCAACGCAGGGCTCTTGTGAAAAATCTGTAATGACTGCTACCATTCAAAGACTCAAAAAAGAGTTCAGAGGTCCAGGGACAGATTGGAATACGGCCAGCAACTGGTTCCCTGCTCAGGTTCCGGATAATAGCAAATGTGCAGTTATTCCGGCAACGCAGACTGTTGTAATCAATACACCAAATGCAGTGACAAAATCACTGATTATAGAAGGTACAGGAAAAACAACTATTACCGCAGGAAACACTTTAACTGTGATAGATGCTGTTAATATCACAAATAATGCAGCCAATGACAATTTGGTGATGGAAAGTGATGCCAACCTGATTCAGATTAATACTGCCGCGAATACAGGAAATATGCAGGCGAAACGAGGTACACATATGCGGAAAATGGATTATACGTATTGGAGTTCTCCGGTATCCGGTCAAAAACTGTTAAATGATGCAGGTAATGGTGGATTCTCTGTGGGGACACCAAATAACAGAGTGTTTTATTACAATGAGCCGACTGATACCTTTAAAGCAACTGCAGAGACAACCTTCACAACAGGGAGAGGCTATGCGATAAGAGGCAAAGATGGCTATTTAACTGCCGATCCTGCCAACAATCCGGTGTCCGATGAATTTAAATTTACAGGAGTTCCACATAACGGAAATATTACGATTCCTGTTCAGAAATCCAAAAATACCGGCACCAACGGGGTTGTAGAGCATGGTTACAATATGATCGGAAACCCGTATCCCTCCAATATAGATTTTGTCAAGTTTTTCTATCTGGGAAACAACAGCAATGTAATCAGCGCCAAAGCGTGGTTCTGGACCAATGTCCCTGGTGCGCCACTATCTCAGGAGGGTTCTGCTTATACACCGAACAATTATGCTACGCTCACGTTGACCGGAGGAGCTCCGCCTACGACTGTTGTAAGCACAACATCTCCTGAGGCGGACTACACTCCAACAAAAAATATCAAAGTAGGACAGGGCTTTATTGTTCAGATGAAAGGTGCTGCGCCGACTGGTAACACACCAACACTTGGTACATTGACTTTCGACAATACGATCAGAAACAGCGAAACAGGTATATTTTACAATAATAAGACGGAGGAAGATCAGATGAACAGATATTGGGTGAAACTGGTTTCCCCGAACAATGTGGTGAGCACCATTCTCTTGGCCCACATTACTGGTGCGACTAATAATTATGACGAAAATTATGACGCAGATCTTCTGGCTCTAGGCGATGATTCTTTCTACTCTAAACTGAATACGCAACGTCTTCAGATTCAGGCAAGAAATAATCCCTTCAGTACAGATGATATTATTCCGCTGGGTGCCAAATTTTCTTTGAACGGAAATTATGCGATACGACTAGGTAATAAAGAAGGTGTTTTTGAAAATAATCAGAAAATTTATCTGTACGATAAAGTTAACAATAAGTACACAGATCTTTCAGCCGAGGATTATATCTTTAATGCCATTAAAGGAACCGACGAATCGCGCTTCGAGATTGTTTATAAAAACAAAGAAATTCTTGGGGCAGATGGCGGTAAGATATCGGATTTTCAGGTTTATAGAGACGGCGAATCATTTGTTATAAAATCCTCCAGGAAGCTGGGTACGGTAGAATTGTATGATGGCGGAGGAAAATTGATTATGGTTAAAAATACTTCCCAGAAAGAATACCGTCTGGATGTGAGTACTGTAATCTCCGGGATTTACATCATCAAAGCTGAAAACGATGGAAATGTCAAAACTAGAAAGATTATAAAGTAAAATAGTCAAATAGACAATCATTAATATTAATTAACATTAGGATCATAAAAATTTCTTAATTTTTTATATCTTTACAACTTGAAAATTATGCTTAGTTTTAAACTACCAATGAGAAAGTATTTTACCTTACTATATGTAACTTTTAGCGTGATGTCGTTCGCTCAGTTCCAAGACAATGTCTTTGATAACAACAACAAATCTACTGTCAATCAGCAATCTACTGCTGAGGCTGATCAGTCCGCATCACTCGGAGTTCCGGCACCCGGAGAGCATGAAGAAGGACCTGGTAACCCGGGAGAGCCCACTGTTCCTATTGATGATTATCTTCCAATGTTAATCATAATCGGGTTGTCACTTATTATTTTTTACGAAAAGAGACTTAGAAAGATTAATATTTAACTTTAAAAATATCAAATCCGAAATTATATAATTTCGGATTTGTTTTTCGGCGATGTATAAAAATATTTTTAAACCGTTTTTTGATTTTTTAGTAGCATTCATTCTTATACTTTTACTATCACCTCTGTTCATTGCAGTTATACTTTTGCTTTACTTTTTTAATAAAAAAAACGTCTTTTTCCTTCAGGATAGACCCGGGAAATACGGTAAAGTCTTCAGGATTGTAAAGTTTAAAACGATGACAGATGAGGTAGACGACTCCGGCAAGCTATTGCCAGATGAATTCAGATTAACAAAAATGGGGCGGTTTGTAAGGAAGACTTCCCTGGATGAGCTACCGCAGTTGTTCAATGTACTCTCTGGCAAGATGAGCTTTATAGGACCCAGACCTCTTTTGGTAAGTTATCTTTCTCTTTATAACAAAGAGCAGGCTAGAAGGCATCTTATAAAACCGGGCATTACAGGTTGGGCTCAGGTGAATGGCAGGAATACAATCAGTTGGGAGAAGAAATTTGAGTATGATGTCTGGTATGTAGACCATCAGACCGTTTTTTTAGATTTAAAAATATTGCTTTTGACAGTGAAAAAAGTGATTAAAAGTGAGGGAATTAATAGTGAGGGAGTAGCGACTACGGAAAATTTTAGAGGGAATGGATAAAGAGATTTGTATTATTGGAGCTGGCGGACATGCCAAGGTGGTGATGGAAACAGCAGAATTGGCAGGATACAGCGTTAAAGGTGTTTATGATCAAAATGAAGACATAAAAGAAATTCTGGGTTTTCCTGTATTTCACGAATTGTCCACGATAAAAGGGTGTGAGCAGGTTTTTTTTGCTCTGGGATGTAATGCCGGAAGACAGAGAAATGTTGAAACTTTTGGAGGTTCTACATTTAATCTGATTCATCCTTCTGCGATCTGTTCCAAAAATATACAGATGGGCGTGGGCAATGTTGTAATGGCTGGTGCTATTATTAATTCGTCTTCAACCATTGCAGGTCACTGCATTATCAACACGGGCGCATGCATCGACCACGACTGTACGATAGAAGACTTTGTGCACATTTCGCCACGGGCAGCAATAGCCGGAAACGTGACGGTACAAAAAGGAGCACAAGTTGGTATTGGCGCTTGTGTAAAACAAAATGTAACGATAGGAAAATGGGCAGTGGTAGGTGCGGGAGCAGTGGTAGTAAAAGATGTTCCTGATCACGCCGTAGTTGTTGGAAATCCTGCGAGGATATTAGAAAAAAGGTAATTCCTTTATTAATTATTTTTTATGATTTTTTTCTAGATTAAATTTCACATAATGTTTTTAATAAACATATAATGCAAAATAAGAGTTTTATAATTTAATATTATGTAAATTTGCGCGTTGATTGAAATCACCAATTCCTAACACTAGCTTACAAAATCACTTGTAAATTAAAATAAAGGATCAACTAATTAAATAGTATTAGATTAACAAGTATTACTATAAACACAAATGTTTTGAAATTTTTCAGCGTTATTAAGTAATTTAATTTTAAACTGCTTTTGACATAATTTTAAAGCTTAAATAAGTAATTAAATATAATTGTGAAATCTAAAATCTGGTTGTCTTCACCACACATGGGCGGGGGAGAAATGAAATTTATACAGCAGGCCTTTGACGAAAATTGGATCTCACCCTTGGGACCAAATGTCAACGGATTCGAAGCTGACCTTGAAAATTTTTTGAAAGAAGGAGTACATGTTGCAGCGTTGATGTCTGGTACATCTGCCATTCACATCGCATTGATGCTGCTGAAAGTGAAACCGGGAGATGATGTCATCTGTCAGTCTTTAACTTTCTCAGCGTCGGCCAATCCCATCATCTATATGGGCGCAAATCCTGTTTTTATAGACAGCGAGCTTGATACCTGGAACCTTTGTCCCGTTGCATTGGAGCAAGCAATTATCCACGGGATTGAGAATAATAACAAACCTAAGGCAATTATCGCGGTCTGCATCTACGGAATGCCTTATAAGGTAGAGGAAATTCGGGAAATTGCAAACCGGTACGAAATTCCAATCATTGAAGACAGTGCCGAGTCTCTCGGTAGTACTTACAAAAACAGAAAGTGCGGTACTTTTGGAGATCTTTCCATTTTGAGTTTCAATGGGAACAAAATTATTACTTCATCCGGAGGTGGTGCACTCGTTGTAAAGAACAAGAAGTATAAAGACAAAGCCGTATTTTTATCAACACAGGCTAAGGACGAGGCTCCACACTATCAGCATTCAGAATTGGGGTACAACTACCGTCTAAGTAATATATGTGCAGGTATCGGCCGTGGACAGATGGAAGTTCTGGACGACAGGATCGCTCAGCGCCGGGAAAATAATGACTTTTACAAGGCTATTTTCAAGGATTATGAGGGCGTAACTGTTTTTTCTGAACCTAATGAAGATTACTTCTCAAACTTCTGGCTGACTACTATAGTTATCGATCCTTCTGTCTCCAAAATTGACAGAGAAATCCTCAGATTAAGATTATTAGAAAAAAATATTGAGTCGAGACCATTATGGAAACCGTTACATTTACAGCCTATTTTTAAAGGATTCAAATTCTTCGGCAAAGATGTTTGTGAGACGCTGTTTAATAATGGATTATGCTTACCTTCTGGTTCTAATTTGACTGCTGACGACAAAGAAAGAATTGCTGACTGTATTAGATCAACATTTGAAAAATAGCTATATCTTTGGCCGTTCCTTTTAAAAAAACTAAAACTATGTTATTCTCTGACGCACAAAAAAGAAAAGATTATATAAACAAAAATGTTTTCAATTTTTCGGATTTCAGATATTTGCCACGTTGGATAATTCTATTTATTGATGTCTTTATAATTTCTGTTTCCATACTGGTAACCCATTTTTTAATAATGGGTTTGGAAGTAAGACATTACAAAGTGTATCCTTTGTCTGTTATATTTTTAGCTTGCATGTGCATCAATGTCTTCTTTATGTACGTGTTCAAGACGTATCTCGGCGTGATAAGGCATTCAACGTTTATCGATCTTTTTAAGATACTTATTGCAAACCTTGCAACCTCTCTTGTGCTGGTTATCTTAAACTATACGTTTTTTTTCACAGTCGGCGAAAAGTTGATATTGATTCCTTTCATCGTACTTTATTTCGTAATATCCAGTCTTTTCCTGTTTGTTTTCAGGCTATTTGTAAAAACCTTTTTCAATGCGATTAAGGAAAATAAAAGAAGTTCTATCAGAAAAAAGATTTTCATTTTAGGAGACGATGACACGTCCGTCGCCATTGCTCAGGCAATTCTCTCTAATCCCAATCTTCCTTTCGATATCCAGGGTTTTATATCCTATCACGACAAAAAAGTAAGCATCAAGCTGCTCGGAAAATATATTATTACCAAAGAGGATCTCCTTGTCAAATTGGAAAGGGAAGATCTTGATATCAGTGGAATTCTTGTCATCAAAGAGTCTTTGCAAAAAGAAGAACTGGATTTTTGGGTGAATGTATTTTTGGAGCATAATCTGAAGATTTACAAAGCGCCGTCGATGCAGAAACTTCGTGGTAATGAGATGATCAATCATATCAAAACGATTCAGATAGAGGATCTTCTCAACAGAAGGCCAATCAAGCTGGATAATATTGAAATTCAGAAAAGACATTTTCAGAAAACGATACTCGTCACGGGCGGAGCAGGATCTATCGGAAGAGAAATTGTACGTCAGGTAGCTTTGCTGGAGCCGATGCAGATTATAGTATTGGATCAGTCCGAGACGCCGCTGTATGAGACAGAGCTTGAGATGAGGGAAACCTATCCTTATATTAACTTTAAATTTGTACTGGCCGATATCTCCAACCGCAACCGTCTGGAGCCTCTTTTCAGAAAATATAATTTCTCAATGGTCTACCATGCAGCAGCGTATAAGCACGTGCCTTTGGTAGAGGACAATCCACACGAAGCCGTTCTTGTGAATGTAATGGGAACCAAAAATCTGGCTTTGCTTGCAAGCAAATACCAGGTCAATAGATTTGTAATGGTTTCTACAGACAAGGCCGTCAATCCCACCAATGTTATGGGTGCGTCCAAGCGTGTAGCAGAATTGTTCGTTCAGTCTCTTCAGAATGTGGAAGGGAATTCTACAAAGTTCATTACCACTCGATTTGGAAACGTTTTGGGATCAAATGGTTCTGTAATTCCGCATTTCAAAAAGCAAATTGAGAAAGGCGGGCCTGTCACCATCACGCATCCTGATATCGTAAGGTATTTCATGACCATTCCGGAAGCCTGTGAACTGGTACTGAATGCCGGAACAATGGGCAAAGGTGGTGAGATCTATGTTTTTGATATGGGAGAACCTGTGAAAATTATCGATTTGGCGAAGCGGATGATCAAGTTATCAGGCTTTGAGCCCGATATTGATATCAAAATTATCTACACAGGACTGAGACCAGGAGAAAAACTGTACGAAGAACTTTTGAGTGATGACGCTAAGACACTGCCAACCTCGCATGAAAAAATTATGATTTCAAAAGATCCTTCAATGGCCTATCAGGAAATTGACGAACTCACTGAAACTGTGATAGAATATTCTAAAAAAGAAGAAAAGCAGGAGATAGTACGCGTGTTAAAGTGCATCGTAAAGGAATTTAAAAGCAATAATTCTATATATGAATCGTTAGATAAATAAGTTTGTCTATATTTGCAAACTTGTAACAAAAATTATCTTTTAAATCTTATGAAGAAATATTTATCGTTTGTGTGGCTGCCAATTCTTATGATGGCTGTGTCCTGTAAGACTGCACAAGATATTGATTACATGAAAAATATTGAAGATGTAGCAATTAAAACTTCAGTAAGGGCATATTCTTCAACTATACAACCATCCGATCAATTAGTAATAACAGTTCTCGCAAAAGATAATGAGGTAGCGAAACCTTTTAATCAGAATTATTATTCGACAGATATGTCTCAGTACTCTAATGTGCCGACTCGTAATGTATCTGTTGAACCTACATATCTAGTAGACAGCAAAGGCAATATAGACTTCCCGGTTCTCGGAACTATAAACACGACCGGTAAAACTGTCGATCAGCTGCGTGATGAATTAAAAGCCACACTCTCTCAATACATTAAAAATCCTGGCGTAAACATACGGACGGTAAATTACCGAATAACTGTTCTTGGTGAAGTGAACAGAACTGGTACGATTGTAATACCAGATGGACAACCAACGACAATATTAAATGTGATAGGTCTCGCAGGAGATTTGACAATCTACGGGCAGCGAAAAAATATTTTACTAATCAGGAATGTGGATGGTGAAACAACCAAGCACTACATTGATTTGACCAATGCAGAATTATTTAATTCGCCGTACTATTACGTTAAGCAAAATGACGTAATCTATGTTTCTCCCAATAATGCACGAAAGAATACATCGTCTTATGGTCCGCAGGTAGGAATATGGATTTCCGTAGCATCCGTACTATTAGGGGTCTTGGCTCTCTTATTTAGATAATTCCTGATCGACTTGTCGGATCATCACAGCTATAAATAAACATTAGTAACTAAATATACCTGCATTGATTTTTCTCTGCAGTATCAATCAGAAAACACTTACATGGACATTACAAATAATAAAGAGGAAGACTTGAATTTAAGAGAAGTTCTAAAGCCCTATTTTAGAAAGTGGTATTGGTTTGTCATATCTTTATTTTTAACAACATTATTAGCCATCTTTTATATCAAGTTTACTACTCCTGTTTATAAGATACAATCATCTGTACTTATAAAGGATGCAAAGAAGATGTCTAGTGCATCAGGAGACTTTGGAGTCTTGTCGGGACTAGGAGGTTTTGCAGGTATGGGAACCAATAGTATTGAGAATGAACTGGAGATTTTTAAGTCCAAAAGAATTATTGAAGATGTAGCAAAAAATCTGAAACTTCAGGTGGCTATCTATTCCCGTGAAAAATATCACAGTGTTGAGTTGTACAAGGATACGAACCCTTTTATAGTACACGTGGTGACCGAAAAACAGTATGAAGAATTACCGAAGAAGCCGATCGATATCAAAATTGAAGGCGACAAAATAACGCTTTCTTCTGAAGAATTCAAAAGCAATATTGTAACAACTTATAACAAGACGATAAGCTTACCATATGCGAATTTCATCATTCAAAAAAACCCAAAATTCAATCGCAAAAAGGTAAAAAAATTAGATCTTAATGATTTTTATTTTACTTACTCTGACCTTGAAACAGTTGTGGATGATTACCAGGAATCACTAGAGGTAGATTTGCTGGATATTGATGCAACCGTGATCGGCCTTGGAATGGCGAATCCAAACAAGGAAAAATCACAAGATATTCTTAATGACCTTGTTGATATCTATAACGAATATGCAATAAAGGATAAAAATACAGAATCAAAGAAAACAAAAGATTTCATTGATGATAGAATTACCTTGATATCAAGAGAATTGGGAAATGTAGAATCCGATAAAGAAAGATTCAAGATTGATAATAATATAGTGGATATTGCTGCAGAAGCCAAAATGAATCTTGCTATATCCAGCGAAACCAGAAGAAAGAGTTTGGAGTTGGATACACAGATAGAAGTCAGTAGAATGCTGTTAAACTATATTGACAATCAAGGTAGTTCTTATCAGATTCTTCCTACCAATATTGGTTTAGACAATTCTTCTGCAGCATCGAACATTACGGCTTACAATAAATTAGTTATTGATAGGAGCCGTCTTCTTGAGAATGCGACGCCAGAAAATCCTTTAGTTAAAGAAATAACAAAAGATTTGATAGGTCTGAAGAATGCTTTAAGAGAAAGCATTCAACGCTACCTTATAAATCTTAATGCAAGCAAAAGACAGGTAGATGGAGAAAATAGCTACTCTGGAAACGAGATACAGCAAGTTCCCCGACAAGAAAAACTATTTAGAAATATCGAGCGTCAACAGCAAATCAAAGAAAATTTATACCTTTTACTGCTGCAAAAAAGAGAAGAGGCCGCCATCTCAATGGCAATGACGGATAATAAAGCAAGAGTTGTGGATCACGCATATGTTCTGAAGAAGCCGGTTTCTCCCAAAAAAATGATTGCAATTCTTGGGGCATTCATGTTCGGGCTGTTGATACCATTTGCACTAATTTATCTAAGAGGAATACTTAATAATAAGCTTGTAAGCAAGCACGATCTTGAGAAATTCACAACAACACCTATATTAGCAGAAATACCGAGGCTATACAAAAAAGATGGCGAGGTCATAACTAAAAATGATGTATCTCCTTTAGCAGAATCTTTTAGAATTCTGGTTACAAACTTGAGTTTTATGATGCCTAAAAAAGAAGGAGCTAAAATTATTTTTGTAACTTCCACCGTAAAAGGAGAAGGCAAGACCTTCGTTTCTGTGAACTTGGCGCTAGCCCTTGTTAGCTCCGTGAAAAAGATCCTTGTTATTGGTTCTGATATCAGAAACCCACAGCTGCAGAGATATAACATAGCAATGAAAGGCGCAAAGGGATTATCAGAATACTTGTATCAGGAAATTGAAGATACAAAAGAGATTATCCACCCAAGTGGTCTGCACAGCAATTGTGATTTTATCTATTCGGGAGTAATACCACCTAACCCTACAGATTTATTGCAAAACGGAAGATACTTCCAGTTGTTGGATTCTGTAAAAGGTGATTACGATTATATCATCTTGGACACGGCACCACTGATGCTGGTTACAGATTCATTCCTGATCTCCAGTGTAGCAGATGCAACGGTTTACGTTACAAGGTCTGAGGTTACAGAGAAAGGATTTATAGAATTTGCGAATAGCAATATACAATCTGAAAAAATAAAAAATGTAGGGTTTGTTTTGAATGACGTTCATAAAACCAATTTCGGATATGGTAATCAGTATGGTTACGGGTATCACGCAGACGAGAAAAAATGGTGGCAAAAGATTTTCAATAGATAAAACACTATGGTAAAACCAGAAATAATAAAACTTCCAAAAATAGTAGATCCCAGGGGTAATCTTTCATTTTTTGAACATCCCAACCAGCTGCCATTTGAGATTACAAGAACTTATTGGATCTACGATGTTCCCGGTGGTGGCATCAGAGGAAGCCATGCTTTTAAGAATCAGCAAGAATTTATTGTGGCTTTGTCCGGTAGTTTTGACGTCGTTGTTCACGATGGCGAAAAGGAAGAACGCTTCTCGTTGAATAGATCTTATTATGGATTGTTTATTCCCAAAATGTACTGGAGAAGATTGGAAAATTTTTCTACCAACTCTTTAGCTCTCATTGTGTCAGATCAGCAGTATGACGAGAAAGACTACCTTCGTAATTTTGAAGAATTTAAAAGCTTGAAGAATGGATAGAAAATCAGTTTTTGAATGTTCAGTAGTAGATCTGGGCAAAACTAGTTTCCCCGAAGGTAATCTTACAGTTATTGAAAATAATTCCCAATTTCCTTTTGATGTACGGCGTGTTTTCTATTTATACGACATCGCTGGCGGAGAAAGCAGAGGAGCACATGCACACAAAGAATGCCATCAGTTTCTAATAGCTGCCAGCGGGAGTTTTGAAGTAGAGCTTGATGACGGCACTTATAAAAGACAGGTTTTTTTGAACCGACCAAATATAGGGCTACATATCCCACCAGGAGTTTGGGCATCAGAAGTCAATTTTTCTTCCGGAGCAATCTGCCTGGTTCTTGCATCTCACCCGTATAATGAGAATGATTATATCAGAAAATACGATGATTTTTTAGAATATATCAATGAGTAAGATCCATCCTTTATCCGATGTACAGACAAATAGTATAGGAGATGATACATTTGTATGGCAGTTTACTGTAATTTTGAAAGACGCAATTATTGGTAGAAACTGCAATATCAATTGTCAGGTTTTTATAGAAAATGATGTAATTA
Organism: Bacteroidota bacterium; assembly: GCA_037033105.1. Taxonomy (GTDB): domain Bacteria; phylum Bacteroidota; class Bacteroidia; order Flavobacteriales; family Weeksellaceae; genus Epilithonimonas. The sequence continues at coordinate 537,930 of JAZBLF010000001.1, read as the reverse complement.
TCGGCAATAATGTCACTGTAAAGCCTGGCGTCCAACTTTGGGACGGACTGCGTATCCATGATAATGTTTTCATAGGACCCAACGTAACGTTTACAAACGACAGGTATCCGCGTTCAAAACAATATCCTGAAGAATTTCAGCAGACTGTTATTGAAAAGGGAGCCAGCATTGGAGCCAACGCTACCGTTCTGGGTGGTGTTACTATCGGTGAAAATGCTTTAATAGGTGCAGGCAGCGTTGTTACAAAAGATATTCCCGCAAATGAATTATGGGTAGGAAATCCTGCCAGAAAAATAAAAAACATAGACAAATGATAAAATTTCTCGATCTGCAGCAGATTAATCTTTCTCATCAAACAGAAATTGAAGAACGACTTTTAAAGACTTTCCGTTCAGGATGGTATCTTCTTGGTAATGAAGTGAAGACTTTTGAAGAGAATCTTGCAAAATATACAGGAGCCACGCACGCCATAGGAGTAGCTAACGGTCTGGACGCTTTGCGACTGATTCTTCGAGGCTATTTGGAATTGGGATTGATGCAGAAAGGAGATGAGATTATTGTCCCAGCAAATACTTATATTGCATCCATCCTTGCTATCTCAGACAACGGATTGGTGCCTGTTCTTGTAGAGCCATCTATAGACCATTACAATATAGATATTGACAGAATCGAAGAAAAAATAACCTCTAAAACAAAAGGTATATTAATCGTTCATCTGTACGGAAGAGTTGTATTCTCGGAAAAATTAAAGGAAATTGCCGAAAGACATCATCTGAAGATCATTGAAGACAATGCACAAGCAATTGGAGCTAAATGGAACAATATAAGCACCGGTAATCTGGGCGACGCAGCGGGATTTAGTTTTTATCCTGGGAAGAACCTTGGGGCATTGGGCGACGCCGGCGGGATTACCACCAACGATGATCTGTTGGCAAAAACAATCAGAGCATTGGCTAATTACGGATCCAATCAAAAATATGTGAATATATATCAGGGACTAAATTCTCGTCTGGATGAGATTCAAGCAGCCGTTTTGGATGTGAAGTTAAAATATATCGATGCAGATAATGACCGAAGAAAAGAGATTGCGGCAAGATATATTGCAGAAATTAAAACTAAAAATGTCATCCTGCCAGAAAATCCTTCCGATAGGGCAGAACATGTTTGGCACATTTTTATCGTCAGGACAGAAAATAGAGAAAAATTACAGAATTATCTTACGGAAAATGGCGTTCAGACATTGATTCATTATCCAATTCCACCGCATAAGCAGCAAGCTTATAAAGAATGGAATAATCTTTCATTTCCAATCACAGAAGCAATTCATAATGAAGTTTTGAGTCTGCCCATATCACCAGTAATGAGTGATGCAGAAGTCTCCGATGTAATCTCTATTCTCAACAGGTTTTAATGATTTCGAAAATAAAGAAAGTCCTCACGAGTGATCTTGTTAAAGTTTTTTCGTTTACAGGTCTTTCTACTTTGATCAAATTAATAACCAGTTATATCACTGTAAAGGTCGTTGCAAGTGTTATAGGACCAGCTGGCGTGGCTCTTGTCGGGCAATTGCAGAATTTCACAGCGATCTTCACTACCATAGGAGCTGGCGGAATTAATAATGGCGTTGTAAAATTAGTCTCAGAGCATAAAGAGCAAGAATCAGAACTGAAGAAATATTTGAAAAACGGTTTTAAACTCACCAGTTTTTTTTCATTGATATCCGGTTTTTTTTTAATGATTCTTTCAACCTACCTGAGCAAATGGGTTCTTTTTGAAGAAAAATATTATTATCTTTTTATTCTGTTTGGAACGAGTCTGATTTTATTATCCTTTAATAATTTCTTCCTATCAGTACTCAATGGTTTTAAAGAATTCAAAGCCTTTGTTGCAATTAATATATTTACAAATATAGTCAGCTTACTATTTACGGTAGTTTTAGTATGGCTGTACGAGTTGAAAGGAGCTTTGATTGCCGTAGTAACCTATCAGGGAATTATATTATTTATTACTCTTTTTTTTCTGAGAAAGAAGAAATGGTTTTCGAGAGAATTATGGGGCAGCTGGGATAAGGCAGTCATTCGTAAATACCTTTCTTTTAGTTTGATGGCGCTTGTAACTGCCATGACGGTGCCTGTATCTCAATTATTGATAAGAGGCTATATTATTCAAAAGTTTTCTATAACAGAAGCAGGTTACTGGGAAGGTATCAATAGGATCTCTGCTATGTATCTTATGTTTGTAACGACATCTTTCAGTGTCTATTATCTTCCAAAATTATCAGAAATACATGACGACAGATTGCTAAGAAGAGAAATACTGAAAACCTATAAAATAATCACTCCTGTAATATTGGTCACTTTACTGGCCATTTATCTGCTGAAGGATTTGGTCATCAATTTACTCTTTACCAAGGAATTTTACCCGATGAAAGATTTGTTTGTATGGCAGTTGGTAGGAGATTTTTTTAAGATATTGAGTTGGATGCTTGCATTTGTAATGGTTGCGAAATCGATGACAAAGACATATATTATCACTGAGATCGTTTTTTCTGCTTTAATTGTTATTTTGTCGTATTATTTTATTAATCTGCACGGCATTGTAGGTGCAACACAATCCTATTGCATCAATTATCTAATATATTTTGGCGCTATGATTTTTGTTTTTAAAAATAAATTATTTAAAACCTCATGAAAATAATTATTCCTCTTGTTGGCTCTTTTGGAAAGTCAGGTGGTTTTCGCGTTTTGTCTCAATTGGCAAACCATTGGATCAAAGATGGTCACGAGGTGAGTTTTTTGTGCTACATTCAGTCAGGTGATCCCTATTTCCCTACTCAGGCAGAAATCTTATATTACAACAACGCCGGAATATTAAGTAAGGAAAAAGATCTCAATCAGCCTAAAGCGCTTTTGGGTATGTTCACACTGAGAAGGGCTTTGAGAAAAGCTTTAGACACTTTAGAAGCTGATGTTGTCCTCGCCAATCATTGTTTTACAGCTATGCCTGTGAAAAAGTCTGTGATAAAAGCCCGGAAATTTTACTATGTACAGGCGTATGAACCCGAATATTACTATCATAATACAGTCAAAGACTTTATTTATAAAAAGATAAGCAAAAACTCATATTCACTGGGACTCAATATCATTGTAAATGCATCGATGTACCAGAATTATTATGAGATAAAAACAAATCGAGTGGTTTTTCCGGGCTTAGATCTATCTGTATTCAAACCCGTGGAAGAATACCGAAATGATGAAAAGATTATACTTGGAACTATTGCAAGGTCAGAAGAATACAAGGGTACCAAATATGTTGTTGAAGCTTTCAAAAATTTACGAAAAAAACTTGGTAACAAGGTAGAACTCCATTTGGCTTTTGGAGAGCCTTCCCTGGAGGAAATTGATGGTGTAAAGGTGGTATTTCCAGACGGCGACTTGGAGTTAGCAAAATACTATAACAGTTTAAATATTTATATTTGTGCAGGAACAGTACAGCTAGATGCTATACACTATCCAGTGCTGGAATCTATGGCTTGCAAAATACCTGTGATCACCACCGGATATTATCCTGCCAGCACAGACAACGCTTACCTTGTGCCGATAAAGGATCCTAAGGCTATAGAAGAGGCCGTTTCTATTTTAATACGTAATCAGGATAAGAATAAACAGCAAGTGGCCTATCAGGATATCCAGTCATTCAGGTGGGAATTTATCGCACGGAAAATGATGAATTACTTTAATGAATGAATAAATAAATAATGAATCCTTACCTAACTATCTTCGTCCTTACCTCCCTCATTGCATTTGTATGTAACAAGAAAGGCAAAGTAGCCGGAGCTTTGATTATTTGTATAATACTAAGTGTTTTTGCAGGTACAAGAACAGAAAGTGTGGCTCCAGATTATTATCTCTATGAGTATTTATTTTCGCTGGTTGGACGGTCTACAAGAACCTTTATTGAGACTTATCCGTACATGGAATGGAGCTTTATCATTATTCCAAATTTTGTGAAATTGCTTTTCCAGCAGAGCACTGATATAGTAAACGGCAGCTTCCTGATGTTTGCCCTGCTGGGTGTTTCTCTGAAGATGTACGCCATCAATAAATATAGCAGCCACTTTTTTTTCTCAGTTTTTCTATACTTCGGTTTTATATTTCTGATGAGTGATATGATCACTATACGGGCAGGAGTTGCTTCCTCCTTGTTCCTGCTTTCCGTGTTTTATTTCGATGAAAAGAAGTATACTCACGTCATGATTCTGATCGCGCTGGCTTTAATTTTTCACTATTCCAGTGTCATCTGTATTTTTGTTCTGCTTGCTTTAAGATTTAATGTAGGTTACAAATTACTCTTTACAATGTCGATCATTGCAATTGTAATAGCAGTTCTTAAAATTGATGTTTTAAATATGATGGGACTTGGCCGCTTCTTTCCAAAAATTGAGATGTATAATCAGATACAAAAAAAGGGAGGTGGTGATGAGCTGAATCTTTTCAACTTCAGGATCCTGTTCTCTCTATTTATTATTGTCATATTTTCTATGAATTTTAAGAAATTGATCACCATAAAATATTTTGATACACTCTTTAAAATTCACATCATTTCCGTTATCTTATTTTTCCTTTTCAGTAGTATGAATATGACTTTCTCAGTCAGAACATTTGAATATTTGACAGTAATACAGGTTATTCTCTTTCCTTTGTTGCTTGATATATTTGATAAAAAACTAAAATTAATTCCTTACATTATTTTGATTCTGTACGGTATTATGCAATATTACTATTTAATAGAACTTTCTAAACTTTTCCACCGATATGAATCCTGGCTTTAAATACGATAAAAATATACTATTCGTCATAGTTTGCTACAAAGAAAAATATTGGGAAACAGAGACATTTACAAATCTTCACAGATCGTACGAGGCAGCAGAAGATACTGATTCTTTATCAGTATTTATAGTTGATAATACAGATCTGATTGACTGGAATATCAGTAATAAGCCTGCCACTCCGAAAAATGTAACTGTAGATTACATTAATTTAAAAAATCCGGGGATATCGGTTGCTTATAACAGAGCATACGAATATGCCAGCGAAAAATCTTTCCAATGGATTGTTTTTTTAGATCAGGATACCACTTTGCCATTAGAAACCTTTGGTATCTACAAAAGCGCTGCGTTATTAAACAATGTCAATTTTCCGCTGAAAGCCCCGTTGATCTATTACTCTGAAAATGGATTGCTGTCGCCGTCCACGTATAAAAACTACAGATATGGCGCGCTGTCGATACATAAAAATATTGAAAAAATACAGTTTAAAGACGTCTCCTGTATCAACACCGGGCTAATGATACTGACGGCGTTTTTTCTACAAAATAACAAGTATGATGAAACGTTAAGACTTGATTTTTGTGATCATGATTTTATCGAGAGATCTAAGCAATACCTTACTGAAATTGAAATACTACCATTGGAACTACACCAAAATTTTTCTACGCACACCAACAATAAGGCTGATGCTTTAAAAAGGTATGAATTTTATAGCAGAGATATGATGGCGTTTGCAAAAAACAGAAATAAACTGTTAATTTTTTTCCTTGTCGATATTCCAAGACTCATTAAGCTTACTTTAAAATATAAATCCATGGATTTTCTTAAAATAAGAATTAAAAACAACAAATCGTTCTAATGGTTTCGGTCTGCATTCCTACTTATAATGGAGGGAAATTTATCAAACAGCAACTAGAAACAATCCTGTGCCAATTAAATAGCGGTGACGAAGTAATTATATCAGACGACGGCTCGACGGATGATACATTGATGATTATTTCAGCATTCAATGATCCTAGAATTAAGATAGTCCACCATACACCAAAAAAAAGAAATTATAATTTCGATTTAACAACACGAAACTTTGAAAATGCGCTGAATTATGCACAAGGCACTTTCATCTTTTTAGCTGATCAGGATGACGAGTGGGTTCCGGATAAGGTAAAGAAAACCGTGGCATTGCTGGAGAATTACGATCTCGTACTGCATGATTGTGAGGTTATAGATGAACATGGTAAAGTGTTACAAAGATCATATTTTGAGCAGATAAAATCCGAAAAAGGAATTATAAAGAATTTATATAAAAATTCATACCTTGGCTGCTGCATGGCTTTCAGAAGGAGCATTATTCAAAACATTGTCCCGTTTCCTAAGCGTGAGATTCCCCATGATATTTGGATTGGACTGATTTGCGAATACTACGGCAATGTGAAGTTTTTAAGTGAAAAGCTTGTACTCTACAGACGGCATGGGAATAATCTTTCTGCATCGTCTGAAAAAAGTAAAAATTCAATAATTTTCAAATTAAAATATAGAGCCGTAATTCTGCGGGAGTTATTAATGAAAATCATTTTACACAAATAATGAAAAAGCTATTACTTGTAGTATTTGTCAATTTCGTGGCAATATTATATTCGCAAAACAATCGCGTTTTTATAGACGCTGAGCAGAATTTTACATCTTACTATAAAGAAGTAAAAACCTGGCACGATGGATCTGTACTGAATGAGTCTAAGGCTGACGGTTATATTTATGTCAAAACAAACGGTAAATATTATGTTGTAGAGGACTACTATATGGGTAATGTCATTAACGCTAAATTATTTGGTGTGAAGGCAGACGGTGTTACCGATGATACAAAGAGCCTCCAAAAAGCATTCGATGTGTGTTCCGCTTATGGGACGACTTTATTTTTGCCGCAAGGCATTATAAAAACATCCGGAGATATACGTATAAATACTACCAATAAATTAAAACAGAAGATAAGAATCGTAGGCTCTGGCATCAGCAATACTATTATTCTTAATACGGGAAGCTCGACTAAAATTGCACTGACTGTGACCGGAACATATTATGATATGCTTGAAATGCGGGATTTCAGAATAGAGAGACCCAACGGTGGAAGTGCCAGTGGAGGAGTTGGGCTTAAAATAGAAAAAGAAGTCTATACATCATTAGAAAATATTGATATTTTCAGATTCGATACCGGGCTGGTCCTTAATGATGTTTCTACATTATATATGAAAAATGTAAATACACGATGGGGAAACAAAGGAATGGTTTTCAAGCTCGAGAATCCTGGGGGGTCCAATCCGAATCTTATTGAGATGCACTCTTGCGTTATCAATTCAAATAAGGAATGGGGAATATCGCTTACCAATCCTCACGTGGTGAGCTTCTATAATTGCTGCGTCGAAGACAATGGTCTAGGTGGGATCAATGTTGTTTATAATAATACAAATGGGGCAAACTCAATAAATGTTGATGGATCTTATTTTGAAGGAAATAGTGGCTACGATGTTTATATCAAATCATTAGGCGCAGGAACGCACACATTTAAAGGGAATTCTTTTAACAGAGTATCCGATAAAAAATTTGTAAAGCACCATATTGTTTTAGAAATAGATAATGCACTTCCTTCCGGCTACGAAAATACTTTGGACATGAGAGGTAACGGTTTCTTTTCTGCAGGCACTTATATTTCGAATGCAGGTAATGAGGCAGTAAAAATTCTGAGTAACAAGAAAAAGGTTAAGGTTTATGACTCAAATAATTACAGATCACTGATTGAGAAACCTAAATATAACTCCGATATACAAGTTGCAAACTAACATTATGAAAATATTACAGATTGGAAAATCTTTTCCTATAGTTGGCGGTGTAGAAAGAGTGATGTACGATTTAATGGAAGAGCTATCAGGTCAAAATATTTATTGTGACATGCTTTGCGCATCGTCTGCACCTGAAAAGAAGAGCCGGGTAATAAAATTAAATCAATTCTCTGAAATAAAAATTACACCAAGTATTTTTGAAATAGCAAAAACAAAAATATCTCCCGGTATGATATTTACACTTAGGAGGATAAAAAAGGATTATGATATTATCCATATTCATCATCCTGATCCAATGGCAACTATCGCTCTCTTTTTCAGCGGTTACAAAGGTAAAGTAATCTTACACTGGCACAGTGATATTCTGACGCAGAAGTATTTGCTCAAGTTATTCAGACCGCTACAAACCTGGATGCTGAAGAGATCTGATCTGATCCTGGGTACCACACCGGTTTATACGGAATATTCTAAAGATCTTACGAGATATAAGAACAAGATAGAAACATTGCCGATAGGGGTTCTAGATCAATCCGCCCAATATAATATAGCTTTTTACGAAAAAATAAAATCTCAGTATCAGGATAAAAAAGTGATCTTTTCACTAGGAAGATTGGTTCCTTATAAAGGATTTGAGTATTTGATCAAATCTGCGAAATACCTAGATGATTCTTATGTAATACTGATTGGTGGCAAAGGTGTTCTTCAAAATTCGCTCAAGCATCTAATTGAAAAAGAAAATCTATCAGATAAGGTGAAACTTTTGGGCTATCTAGATGATGATATCTCTTATTCATACTTTAAGCTGTGTGATGTTTTTTGTTTAAGTTCTATTGAGAAAACAGAAGCTTTCGCAATAGTTCAGATCGAGGCAATGTCATTTTCAAAACCTATTGTTGCGACAAACATTGCAGAAAGTGGTGTCTCTTGGGTCAATCTACATAATGAGACGGGTCTCAATGTCAAAACTAAAGATCCCGAATCCCTCGCAAATGCAATTAAGGCAATAGTTGGGGACAGATCTGCTTATCAAAGATATGCCGAAGCCTCTTTGCGAAGATTTAGAAAAGAATTCAGCCGAAACAAAATGGCTGAACGTGCAATTGAATTCTATAAAAATTTATTAAAATAGATATGAAACTTCTATTTACAGGAGCTTCTGGATTTGTTGGGAAAAATGTAGTCCCTTCATTAAAAGCGATATATCAATTGTCAACGCTCGGAAACTCACAAAAGAATGATTACATTTTTGATATTTCCAAAGAAACGCCCGTTTTCCATGAAACTTTTGACCTCGTTGTGCACGCAGCCGGAAAAGCACACTCGACGCCAAACTCGGAAGACGAGAAAGAAGAATTTTTTAATGTTAACTTACAGGGTACAAAAAACCTGTGTAAAGCACTAGAAATCAGTGGTGTTCCCAAGTCTTTCATATTTATAAGTACCGTTGCTGTATATGGCTTAGAATCTGGTGACAACATTTCTGAAGATGCTCCTCTTAATGGCAATACACCGTATGCCCTAAGCAAAATAGCGGCTGAAAAATTTCTAAGAGAATGGAGTGAAGAAAACAAAGTCAAATTATCCATATTACGTCCCTCTCTGATAGCCGGCAAAGATGCTCCGGGAAATTTGGGTGCAATGGTAAATGGTTTGAAATCAGGGAGATATCTGAGTATTAAGGACGTCCATGCAAGAAAAAGTGTTTTAATGGTAGATGACATTTCATACCTTGTGGAAAGATTAACCAATAAAAGTGGCATTTATAACATCTGCGATGACACTCATCCAACATTCAAACAGCTGGAAACCGTTATAGCAGCTCAATTAGGAAAAAAAGCACCAGTAGCTGTACCATTGCTTTTAATCAAAATATTAGCAAAGATAGGAGATGTAGCCGGAGATCGTTTTCCAATTAATTCCTTAAAACTAAAAAAAATGATTTCCAATCTGACATTTAGTAATGAGAAAGCAAAGAAAGAATTACAGTGGAGCCCTACAAATGTTTTGGAAAAGTATAAAATATAAATCAGATGGAATACCTCATCATAATCTTACTACTATTTGTTTTTTTATTAGCCTACTTCAAAATAGCTGATAAGTATAACATTATTGATAAACCAAATCACAGAAGCGCGCACAGCGAGATCACACTTCGGGGAGGAGGCATAATATATCCTATTTCCCTAATTTGTTTTCTCACAGTATTATCTTTTGATAATAGCTTTAATAGTCACATAAACTATTGGATTTTTGGACTGGGACTTATCATTATTTCTATCATTAGTTTTATAGATGATATAATGATGCTGTCTCCACGGATAAGAATTATTTTCCATTTCCTGGCAGTATCCTTACTGCTTTATTCCATAAACGCATTTTCTCTTCCTATTTGGCAGATTGCCCTCTACTATATTTTTGTAATTGGTATTCTTAACAGTTATAATTTTATGGACGGCATCAACGGCATAACTGGTTTATACAGCCTGGTGGCTTTGGTGACACTTTATTTCGTGAACGACAGGATTAAGATCTTGGATCAGGATTTTATTATCTATCCAATATTAGCTTCTCTGGTATTTATGTTTTTTAACTTTAGAAAAAAGGCTAAATGCTTTGCTGGAGATGTAGGGAGTTTCAGTATTTCCTTTTGGATCATTACAGTCATTGCTGCATTTATTATTTATACGGGTGATTATAAATATTTGTTATTTTTGACTGTCTACGGTATAGATTCTGTATTGACGATTTTAGAAAGATTGAAACTCAAAGAAAATATTTTTGATGCCCACAGGAGGCATTTGTATCAATTGCTGGTTAACGAAAAACAGCAGTCGCACCTCTTGATCAGCTTTGTATACGCATTCATTCAACTTTTAATCAACGCCGTAATAGTACTTACAGATTTTTCGTTTTCCCAGTACTTCTTAATTTTGGTTACTCCGTTAATTATTTTATATATTGCGTTCAAACTTTATTTAATAAAAACAATTAACCATAATAAAATAACGCAAGATGAAAATTAAGGAAACACCACTAAAAGATTGCTATGTAATAGAACCTACACTGTTAGAAGATGAAAGGGGCTATTTTTACGAGAAATTCAACGAAAAAACGTTTGAACAACAAACGGGAATGAACGGTCATTTTGTTCAGGACAATATATCTAAATCCAGTTACGGCGTTGTGCGCGGCATACATCTTCAAAAAGGTGAGCACGCTCAGGCAAAGTTGGTTTCCTGTCTGGAAGGTACGGTTTTAGATGTTGCTGTAGACCTCAGAAAAGACTCTCCCACATTCGGTCAATGGTTTTCTATAGAGCTTACCGCAACAAATAAACTGCAGCTCTATGTGCCGAGAGGTTTTGGCCACGGTTTTTCAGTGCTTAGCGAAACTGCTGTATTCTCATATAAATGTGATAATTTTTATGATAAATTGTCCGAAGGCAGTGTGATCTGGAATGATGAAGATCTCAACATAGACTGGCAAGTACCGTCAGAAGATGTGATTCTGTCTGAAAAAGACAAATCTGTACCCCGCTTCAAAGAAGGTAACTTTTAAACAAACATACTTAGGAATCAAAATATTGATTCCTTTTTTTATTACTAAATTTGCAGTCTCAAATTTTTATGAATGCGTACTAAATCAACAGGGAAGAAAAAAATAAATATCGTAACACTCGGATGCTCAAAAAATGTCTATGATTCCGAAGTACTTATGGGCCAGCTGGAAGCCAATGGCAAAAGCGTGGTGCACGAGGAAAAAGGAGATATCGTAGTCATCAATACCTGCGGATTCATAGACAACGCCAAGGAAGAGAGTATCAACACCATTCTGGAATATGTAGATCTTAAAAATCAGGGTCTTGTAGAGAAGGTATTTGTGACAGGATGCCTTTCCGAAAGGTACAAGCCAGATCTCATCCGCGAGATTCCAGATGTAGATCAGTATTTCGGGACGCGAGATCTTCCGATTCTGTTGAAGCATCTTGGTGCCGACTACAAGCACGAACTGGTAGGCGAGAGGCTCACCACTACGCCAAAGCATTATGCATACCTGAAAATTTCCGAAGGCTGCGACAGACCCTGCTCTTTCTGCGCAATCCCATTGATGCGAGGGAATCACATCTCTACTCCAATCGAAAAGTTGGTGATTGAAACTCAGAAATTAGCAAAAAAAGGCGTCAAAGAACTAATTCTGATAGCTCAGGATCTTACTTTCTATGGTCTTGATATCTATAAAAAAAGGGCGCTGGGAGAATTGCTTCAGGAGCTGATAAAGGTTGAAGGCATAGAGTGGATCAGGCTGCATTACGCCTTCCCGACAGGATTCCCGGAGGATGTTCTGGACATCATCAGAACAGAGCCGAAAATCTGCAACTACATCGATATTCCGCTTCAGCACATTAATACAGAACTTTTGAAAGCGATGAAACGTGGAACCACTTTCGAAAAGACTAATGCTTTATTAGACAAATTCCGTGAGAAAGTGCCGGATATGGCCATAAGAACTACCTTGATCGTTGGTTTCCCGGGCGAGACCGATGAGAAATTTGAAGAACTGAAACAGTGGGTGCGAGATCAGAGATTTGACCGTTTGGGCTGTTTCACCTATTCTCACGAAGAAAATACCACAGCTTATGTTTTGGAAGATGATATTCCGGATGATGTGAAAAGCAGAAGGGTAGAGGAGATCATGGAAATCCAGCAGCAGATCTCGTGGGAAAAGAATCAGGAAAAGATCGGTAAAACCTTCCGATGCATCTTTGACAGGAAAGAAGGCGACTATTTCATCGGGCGAACAGAGTATGACTCTCCGGATGTCGACAATACCGTTTTGGTTCCGGCGAAAGATGTTTATATCTCCATTGGGGAATTTGCAAACGTGAAAATCACTTCTGCAGAAGATTTTGACCTGTACGGAGAATTGGTATAATCACTTTAACTAACAATATTTAAGCCTTCAAAATTTGAAGGCTTTTTTAATTTTTGTTAATATTTTTGGTATTTTGATATAAGTGATTGTAAACGTGTGGGTTAAATAATATTTATACTTCTGTATCTGCGTTTTAATTGATATTTTGTTGATTTAATATTAATATGACAATTTTATAATAATAGTAATCTCTTTACTGGTTTAATATTAATTATTTTTTGCTAAAATGCATTTTAATCTGGTTAATACGTAAAATCATAAAACTGTTTAATTAACTTAATGTGTTAATAGTAAGCATTTTAATGATTCGTTAATGTATAGTTGATACTTATTTAATTAACAAAATTCGATTAAAATTAACATATTTTAACAATCTCTGCTATTGGCGTATACAAGGTAGCTGTAGAGGTTTAATATTTTGAAAAATCGCCAAAACAGGCGCAACTCAGGAGAAAGTGAGGATCGAAAAGGCATTACGGGTATCTTTGCGGAGTCAAAACCAATAAAAATTCAAAATGATAAAAAGAATTCTTCTTGTAGTCATAATGATGATTTCCACACTTGGTATATATTCTTTCAAGAGTTATGCCACAGATGCCAAAACAAGTTTTGCATCGTTCTACCACGATAAGTTTAATGGTAGGAAAACAGCAAGCGGAGAGATTTTCAGTAACAAAGGACTTACCGCTGCTAATAAAACACTTCCTTTTGGAACAGAAGTAAAAATTACCAATCTGATCTCGGGGAAAAGTATTGTAGTTAGAGTTAACGACAGAGGACCATACCACTCATCCAGAGCCTTTGATCTCTCGAAAGCTGCATTTGATTCAATAGGTGACACCAGAAAAGGTACAATCGCAATTGAATACGAAATTATCGACTAAAATTCAACTTATTTTAAAGTTAAAAAAAAACCATCCGATCCGGATGGTTTTTCTTTTGTTCTTATCTGAAGATGTTTTTGATGATATTTCCAATCTCCACAAAATCGTCGTGGTTGCGTACCGAGCGTATCTCGGCATCAGATTCATCTGTACCTGTATATGGATAGATCAGCAGGTAGTTGTTGTGCTGGAGATGCCTGTTGAGAAAGTCCGGCACGTAACGCATCTTTGGAAAGTAGGAAGGCATTCCTCTTTTGGCCAGAATCAGGATGAGACCTTCGTTATCATCTATGTTTTCTGCTTTTTTCTCTGTTTCAGCCCAGGTGTTAGCAATGGTGAAGTCAGCTTCGATATTTACTTTTTTGATGATCTTCTGCAGTACGTTGATGATGTTCTCAGGTGCAAAAAAGCTCATCATGGCGCCGGAGTTTTTTCCGATGTTCCAGATCCTGGCGAGTGCGTGATAAAAACCAGCCTCCAGATGCGCATTTTCAGGAATCATCACAAGATATCTTTTGACTGTTGAAATGGGCTGTTCTGCGTGATAGACAAGGATATTGATGTCATCATTCTGCAAATAGCCATTGTAAAGATTGTCTGCAAAAGATGCCGAGAATCCCCGCTCATTCTCCAGACCAATAATGAGGTCGGTGATCTTCTGTTCCTTCACCACATTCCGGATACCATTGATTACATCATTGTCATACCTCGTGAGGGGCGTGAGTGTCACATCTGCTCCAGAGGCGGTGTTTACGGCGGAATTCAGGATTTTCTCAGCATTTTTGACAGAGGATTCTTTTTTATCTTCGTTAATGACGTTCAGCGCAAATATATTCTCTGTGTTTGAATGATTTTTGAGTAAAAGACCGAGGTTTACCATTTTGTCAACCATCTTTTCATAATTGATAGCCAGGAGAATATTTTCCTGCTCGTGATTCACGCCCGTTACGGCATCTTCGTTATCTGTAAGGATGATTTTTTCGGCACTGGACATCGTCACAAATGATGAGATTGTACAGGAAATCAGAATTAATAAAATACTGCCATTCAGAACATGTTCGTTTAGCAGTCTTACCGGCTCGCCCAGTTCGTTTTCAGAAAGGATAATATTGTAGCCTACCATCACAGTAGCAAGTGTAGCGGCGGCTGAGGCAGAGCTTAGTCCAAAGATGAGCATGCCTTCGTTTTTTGAAAACCGAAAAGTCTTCTGGCTGATCACTGCGGAGATGTATTTTCCGCCAATGGATGCTACGAGCATAATCGCAGCTACGCCCAAAGTTTCCCAACTGCTGATAAAAGCTTTGAAATCGATCAGCATACCGACACTGATCAAAAAAAACGGAATGAAGATGGCATTGCCTACAAACTCCACACGGTTCATCAAAGAGGAATTGTGCGGAATAAGACGGTTGAGTGCAAGACCAGCCAGAAAAGCCCCAATGATAGCCTCCACGCCTGCAAGTTCCGCCAGAAGAGCGGCAAGGTAAATCATGACCAATACAAAAATATATTGTGAAATCTTATCGTCAACTTTCTTGAAAAACCATCTCCCGATAATGGGGAAGATCAATAAAACGACCAGTCCGAAGATAATGACGGAAGAGGTCAGACGGATCCAAAATGCACTGCCTACATCACCCTGTACCATTCCCACAACCACAGCAAGCACCAGCAATGTAGAAATATCTGTAATCATCGTCCCGCCAACAGTGATATTGACAGCCTGATTCTTGGCCAGTCCCAGTTTGCTCACCAGCGGATAGGTAATAAGTGTCTGTGACGAGAAAAGACTCGCAAACAATACGGATGTCAGCACAGAAAAATCAAGAAGATAATAGGCACCCAGAAATCCCAGAATAAATGGAAAAATGAAGGCATAACTGCCGTAGCCGAGGCTCTTCCATTTGTTCTTTTTAAAATCGCCCATATCTATTTCCAGACCTGCCAGAAACATAATGTAGAGCAGTCCCGTGGTTCCCGTGACTACGATGCTGCTATCTCTGGACAGCAGGTTGAAACCGTTTGGGCCAATGACTGCGCCGGCTATAATGAGCCCAAGAAGGTGCGGCACTTTTATCTTGTTGAGTAATAGCGGTGCGCCAAGGATGATAATGAGAACCACCAGGAATTTCAGCACAGGATCTTCCAGCGGAAGACTGAGGTTTTGAATACTTAGAAGCATTGTGTTTTTATTTTGATGGTCTTTGGAGTTCTACGGAAAATACGGCAGAACAGTTATTGTTGACAGAAATCGTTCTTTTTCCCCGGATTTTCTCCGGCGATATTTCATTCAGAAGGATCTTCATATCTACAAATTTGCTTGTGGTTGAATCTGTTTTGAAGTTGAGTCTGATCTCGTTATTTTCCATTTTTCCGGCGTAGGTACGCACCAGATTGTTGTTGCTGTAAACGTTGACAGAAGTCTGCACAGAGTCATTTACAAATTCCCAGACGTCCGTTCTCTGATCGCCAATGACGTAGTCAGAGCACGTAGATTCTGTACAGATCACTTTGCTGTTCCATTTGCCCAGCACACCGGCAGGCCAGGTTGGGACGATGACGGAGTCTTTGCGCTTCACATAAAGGCTGTCTCTCATCTGCAGCAAAGCCTGGAATTCAGCTTCCTTTTGAGCAAAGACATTTTCCTTCGCCGTGAGTTCTTTTTCTCTGGCTTCCAGCTGTTTTTCTTTTGTACTGTCCTGACAGGAGAACATCAGAATACTGAAACCCAATAAATATATAAATTTTCTGATTTGCTGCATATAACTTGAATTTTGAAATTTCAAGTTAATGAAAAAATAATAAAGGCTTTGAAAGGATTCAATATAGATATGAAATCGACTTTCGACTAGTTTAAAACTCTATTTAATTCGGCTGCAGTTTTCCTTTTCTCCAAAGACGACAATCGCAGCACAAATCTTTAATCGAAGAACTGCCGTTGAGCTTTGCAGTTTCGTGCCACTATTGCAAAACTCTTGTTAGCGGTAGTAGCAATTATTCAATAACTTTATATTCGTTTACTGTAAATTTAATTTCTTTATCTATAATTTTATGATTTTTGTCGATTTGAAAAATAATTTTTGAGACTGAATTCCCATAAACTTCATTTCTGATTGCCAATTTATTAGTTTTAATAACTTTATCAATTTCATTCGTGTCCAAAGTTATTATTGAATCTTTAAGTTCGTATTTTCCTCTAAAATAATCAGCCCCGATTCCTGCGTGATTTACAAATTTATATGTTCCATCTTCTCTAAATTCAAACCAAGCTCCATTGTAACCCCCATCATATCCAGCTTGAATAATTATTTGGGAATTATCTCTCATTTTTAGAATTATGTTTGTAAATACAAAAGAAAATAGAATTAATATTCCAATAATTGTAGGAATTAAATGACTCCAAAATTTTTCCTTTTTATATTTTTTATAATCTTTATTTATAGAAATTCCGAGGAAAATTAAAAAAAGTAAAATTAAAAATCCATAAATAATTCCGTCAAATATCATTTCAGAATCAGCATTTTTAATTGTGCAAAAATTATAGTAAAAACCAATAATTAGAAATGGAATTATTAACCAATTTTTTTTTAACATTTTCTTTCGTGATTTGTTTGGAAGCGATTGCAGATAACGTTTCGGGGCTTTGCGATGGTGGGGCAATCGAAGCACAAATCTTCAATTTCGTACAAAAGTTGAACCGAAGGACTGCCGTTGAACTTTGCAGTTTCGCTCTCACTATTGTAAAACCCTTGTTGGCGGTAGTTTTTAAACATCACAATAAGATGGGCTAAAATTTAAAAAAGTAATTATATATTTCCCATTGTATTTAGCAATTCCGAAAACAATATCGCCATCTTTTTCTGTCAAATATACTTGTGTACTAATTTTTTCCATCTGTTTTATTTCTGCGACTTCGTCTTTTGAGAAGGAAATATCATATTCCTTATTTAGAGGGTTTTCTACGATAGATGTGAAAATGTCAACTCTTTCCTTGTCAATAAACAATCCTTCCTTGCTCCATTTATTTGTTTCACAATCGTAGGTTGGTGGGTTTTCATAAATGGGTTTGTAGTTGTGTGTTTCATTGCTTCCAAACTTATGGTATGAAACATTGGCATCAGAAAAGCTAATTTCATCAGTTTTTTTAAAGTTCAGTAAAGTTCCCGGTCCCGGAATAAGATAAAAACCAATGTTTGTATCAATATAGCTATTTAAAGTTTTTTCATCCTTTGTTTTGAAAGCCTTTAATAACTTAATGATTTCATTTTCTAATTCAGATTTTGGATTTTGGATTTTAGTAGCTAGAGGTATTTTTTCATTTTGAATGTTGGTGTTCGTATTTTTTTCGTTTTTTTCCTTCTCATTCTTACAAGAAAAAAGAGAAATTGAAAAAAGTATTAAGATAAACTTTCTCATTTTTAATTATTAAAGTTGCAAATTTAGCATCGTTCTTTTATAGTATTTGTATTGTTTACAAGGTCTGTCGGAAAATTACCGCCAACGTTTCGGGGCTTTGCGATGGTGGGGTTTAATATGACAAATCTTTCTATCATAAGCTAAACTTCAAAATATCTAGAACCTTTAAACTTGCAAAAATCCCGCACTATTGCAAAACCGCTGTTATCTGCAGTCTTTTTTACATTTCGTATAATGTTGTGTAACAATCAACTCTAAATGTTTCAATTCTTAAATTAAATTCATCAACATTTTTCGAATCGTTAAATAATTTATAAACTCGTCCATTCTCTTGATCCAAAATGTATGTAGGTCTTATTCCACTTTTTCCGTCTTCTAATATTTGTTTGTACAATTTTGTTGTTCGCTCCAGACAATTATTTGCTTCTTCATCTTTGTATTTTGATTTTCGAGGCGAGAAATTTACAAAATCTTCAAATAGTTGAGGCTTTTTTTCGAGCATATCTTCTGTGTTTAAAATACTTGTAATCAATTGAATGAAAATTTGTTGTTTCTCATTTGCATTTAATTTCAAATTACTCGCGGAATTATTGAATTCTTTTTCAAAAGTAGAATTTACATTAGGAAATTGGGTTTTTCCTGTTTCGTTTTTAAAGTTCCAAAAATCATAATACATATTTGAAAAAAAAGGAATTGCATAAAATTCATTTCCTTTTTGAAATACTAAAATTTCGTCATAATCTTTTTTATCAACATTTCTGTATAAGGAAATTGCTAGAGAGTCAAATTCGATTTTTTTTATTTTTTCCATTTTTTTTTCGATAAATGGAAATCTGTTAAAAACCAAATTTATACTTGCTTTTTCGTTTTCAGAAACTGAACCAATTTTTTCTTTTTTGCAAGAACTAAAAAAAAATAAAATTAACACTATTATAGTTCTGAAACTCATTTTGTTGCGGATTTTGTTAAGATTGCACATAACGTTTTGGGGTTTTTCGATGGTGGGGCAATCGAAGCACAAATCTTCAATTTTGTACAAAAGTTAAATCGAAGAACTACCGTTGAACTTTGCAGTTTCGCCCCACTATTGCAAAACCCTTGTTATGGGCAGTTTTTTTTAATTTCTGGAAGTCCTATCTCTTTTCTTCGTTCATTAACAAAATTTAATTCTTTAATACTCAATTCTTTTAATTCGTCTTCGTTCAAAAAATCCTCCCAAATTGTAATCATTCCGTTTGTGTCTATATCTAATATTTCTTCTTTTTGATTGATTGAAAGATTATTAATAAATTCAGTAAAATTTTTTGCTATTACTATATCCCGCTCTGCCTCAGGTTCAATCCAATTTACAGTAGGTTCTTGTAAACTAATACGATAATCCAAAGTGATCCACCAGTTTCCATTACCTGTAATTATCACCTGTTTTTCGGGTAATTCCCATTCGGCTGTCAGATATGATGTTGAAAGAATTCCAAGATCATTGGAATTTTCGTCATTTATTCCATATAACTCATTTATTTCATACCATCCGTCTACCCAAACTGTTTTGTTTTCTGAGTGTAATATTATGTTATTGGTTGTTCCTCCGTTTTTAATTTTTAGTAGCTCAGTTAATTGTTTTGGTAACTGAAGGTTTAATTCTTTTTCAGCTTTAGAGATCAATTCTTCTGTTAAGTTTTTAAAAGTTGCAGGTCTGGTTAAGTCCCAAAAGTCTTCATTTCTCATAAGTTTTATTCGTTAAATTTTCTTTAGATAGTTGTTCGGTAAAATTGCCCATAACTTTGTGGTATTGCCGGAGGCGGGGATTTTTAGTACCGAACTTCAATAGAAGTACCAAAGTTCAAATATAGAAAAAAGTTCAATAGAATTCCTTCTGCCCCGCTTTTGGCAATACCTTCTTAGCTGATATGATTTTTAGAAAACTTCTTTTGATGCTCCAACATAATTCAGAAATTCTATTGTTGGTTCGGAAGCAAGATTTTTATCCCGTTGTTCTTGGAAATGAAGAAAACTCGGTGTGTTTAATAAAGTTTGTTGTATCGCTTTGTTTTTGTATTGCGAAGTATGGATAAACGTTTTTCCGTCTTCGGTTTGAAGAATAGAATACAAAAATTGTTTACTGTCCAATTTTTTGAAATCTGATAGAAATGCTTGTATCATTTCTTTGTTAGTGTTTACATACACATCATTTACGGTATAAGTTACTTTTACTACAATCATTTTCTCTGTTGTTTTTGAAGTTGATAAATTGTTTTGTTTGGAATTTTGAGCATAAGAAATACTTGTTTCTAAAACTGCACTAACCAAAAGAGTGCTTACGAAAGTTAAATTTGTCTGTTCATTTTTTCTCATTTCTTATAAGACAAATTAAAATTCCGAAGCGTGACAAAAAAAGGATAAGAAATTAAATCCTCATTAATTTGTCGGGGTCAACGACAGAAAAAATATTTGCAATTTTTCCGTCTACATTTAATTCAAATATTTGGCAATTTATCAATGTCGTGCCTTTATAAAACAATAGTGCAGATTGATGATTTATTTCTTCGATTTTGATTTCAAAATCTTTTTGATAGTATTCATAAAGATAGGTCATAAGTTTAACCGTGTTTTCAATTCCTGAAGTCATTTGAGCCACAACATTTAATTTGCTTCCACCGTCTGCCAAAACCTGCACTTCGCCCGATAGCATTTGCTCCAAAGTTTTGACATCGCCTTTACGGATTGTTTCCACATATTTTTCTAAATATTTTCGGTCTTTTTTTGATGAAGTTATGATGTTGGGTTTCCGTAATTTCAGTTTCTTTTTGGCTCTTGTGAGTAATTGTCTGGAATTGTCTATGGAAATTTCTAATATTTCAGCTATTTCATCGTGCTAGTAATCAAACGCTTCTCTTAACAAAAAAACCGCTCTTTCCTTTGTGTTTAAAGTGTCGAGCAAAACAAGCATTGAATAGTTAAGTATTTCGTCTAATTCAATTTTATTTTCGCCTTGATTGGTGATGATTGGTTCCGGCAATGTGATTTTGTGTTGCCTTTCTCTGTCGTTTTTCTTTTTTAGATTTATTGATTGGTTAATTACCGATTTTATTAGATATGCATTTTGATTGGAAATTGTACTAGCATCTTTTTCATTGAATTTTATCAAAACGTCCTGAATTACATCTTGGGTGTCGTCAATATTTCCTAAAATGTTGTAAGCATAGGGGAATAATTTTTTGGTCAGTATTTTTAAATCGTCCATTTTTTCCATTTTAGAGTTAGACAATTCAGAATGTCAAAATGTGACAATTTTTTAAAGTTTGTTGTTGGCGGTAACGTTGTTTATCATATCAGCTAACGTTTCGGGGCTTTGCGATGGTGGGGCAATCGAAGCACAAATCTTCAATTTTGCACAAAAGTTGAACCGAAGAACAACCGTTAAACTTTGCATTTTCGCCCCACTATTGCAAAACCCTTGTTAGCTGCTGGCTTTTTTCGTTGTCCCATCGTCATTTATAAAAGTAAATTGATGTTGTTGATTAATAATTTGTCCATCTTTTTCTAAAAAGCTTCCGAATAGTCCACGCCAATCTTCAATGTCATTTTCTTTATTTGTGTCCCAACGTATTTGTCCAAACATATCGTTGTCAGAAGTTTTGTTTAACACAACACCAAATTCATCATTAAGCATAACTTTGGTTCCTGTAATAAAATCTTGATTTCTTTTCCATCTGTCAACTATACGAAATATGTTGATACCTAATTTCTGTCCTTGTTGTCCACAAAATAGTTCCCATTCTTTTGTCGGTGTGAACCATTCCCAAATTCTTGTGAAGTCTGCAACATTATCTCCTTCAATGTCATATAGCTCTTCAATAAATTCGTCCTTGAATTTAATGAGTTCGTCATCATTTTTGTTATCTAAAATGTCAACCAGAAGATTTTCTGCTTTGTGCAATTCGTCAAGCAATTCCAAAATCTCCCATTTTTTCCAATATTCAATTTTGGAAAGTCCATCAGATTTATGTTTTTGAAAAAGTCGTTTGAACATAATGTTGGTTTTTAAGCTTGCAGCTAACATCCAAATTTACGCATTGCGTCAATATACAATATATACAATTGCGCTAATGTTGTTTTTATTTTACTTAATAATCTGTTAATCATTTAATTAAATTTTAATACATTTGGATAAACGCAAAAAAAATACGATGAATAAAAATTATGTACAAGATTTCGCTACAATATTGCACCTCCAGCGTTATGCAAAAAGCAGTATTAAAACCTACACATCGCATCTATCTTATTTTTTAAAACTTTCTGCAAAGTATCAACCTGAAGATATTACACAAAAGCAGTTGGAAGATTTTATTATTTGGCTGGTTGAAAAGAAAAAAGTAGGATCATCCTATCAAAAAGCAATGATTGCTACCATTGTAAAATTTTATAAAGAAACCTTTCAAAGAACAATTAATTTAAAACATCTTTACCCACAAAGAAGTGAAAATAAATTGCCGAAATTTCTAACTAAAACGGAAGTGAAAAAGATCTTAGATTCCACGTCCAACATAAAGCATAAAGCGATTCTCACAACGATCTACTCTTGTGGTCTCAGATTAGGTGAATTATTAGAACTTAAAATTTCTGATATCAAAACAGATCAAAATATCCTGCTAATCAGGCAGGCAAAAGGAAATAAAGATAGAGTAGTGATGCTCTCCTCCAAACTTATTGAGTTGCTGAGAGAATATTACAAAATCTACAATCCTAAGAAGTATCTGTTTGAAGGCCCTGAAAATGAGAAATATTCCCAGCGTAGTGTGCAACAGATAATGAAAGCTTCTTTGAAAAAGGCGGGTCTAGATTCTCCTGCATCTGTTCATACACTGAGACATTCCTATGCCACTCATCTATTGGAAAACGGTGTAGATATCAGGATTATTAAAGAGCTTTTGGGACATAATAATATAAAAACAACGGAAATCTATACCCATATTACAGATGTCACAAGGTTTCAAGTAAAAAGTCCACTGGATTTTCTGTAAAAACAAAAAAACCGCTCAGAAAAATCTGAACGGTTTGATATTATATTTGCTTGGATCGCTGATTATTACATCATTCCTGGCATTCCGCCGCCCATAGGCATTGCAGGTTCAGCGCTTTTCACTTCTGTGATCACACATTCTGTTGTCAATAGCATTCCGGAAACTGATGCTGCATTTTCCAACGCAACTCTTGTTACTTTAGTTGGATCGATGATTCCAGCTTCCAGCATATTCACATATTCGTCAGTTTTTGCATTGTAACCGAAATCTCCGGTTCCTTCTGCTACTTTCGCTACAATTACAGAACCTTCGCCACCAGCATTGGTTACGATTTGTCTCAATGGCTCTTCGATAGCTCTTCTGATGATTTTGATACCAGTCGTTTCGTCAGCATTTGCACCTTCAAAATTAAGGGCAGAGACGGCTCTTACCAAAGCAACACCACCACCGGCAACGATTCCTTCTTCTACCGCAGCTCTGGTTGCGTGCAATGCATCATCAACCCTGTCTTTTTTCTCTTTCATTTCTACTTCAGACGCTGCACCTACATAAAGTACGGCAACACCGCCAGCTAACTTAGCCAGTCTTTCCTGAAGTTTTTCTTTGTCATAGTCAGAAGTCGTTGTTTCCATCTGCGCTTTGATCTGGGAAACTCTTCCTTTAATCTGCGCATCTTCGCCACCACCATTAACTAGGGTAGTATTGTCTTTGTCAATTACCACTTTCTCAGCAGTTCCCAACATATCAAGCGTGATGTTTTCCATTGTGAAACCTCTTTCTTCAGAGATTACCTGGCCGCCTGTTAAGATTGCGATATCTTCCAGCATTGCTTTTCTTCTGTCACCAAATCCTGGCGCTTTCACAGCAGCAATTTTAAGAGATCCTCTCAATTTGTTTACTACCAAAGTTGCAAGTGCTTCACCTTCAACTTCTTCGGAGATGATTAACAAAGATTTTCCACTTTGAGCAACCGGCTCCAGAACTGGCAATAATTCTTTCATAGAAGAGATTTTTTTCTCAACCAATAAGATATAAGGATTTTCAAGTTCTACTACCATTTTTTCTGGATTAGTCACGAAATATGGCGATTGAAAACCTCTGTCAAACTGCATTCCTTCTACAACATCTACAGTTGTATCCGTTCCTTTTGCTTCTTCAACAGTGATTACACCTTCTTTTCCTACTTTTCCAAAAGCTTCAGCAATCAATGATCCGATTGTATCGTCATTGTTAGCAGAGATAGAAGCGACTTGTTTGATTTTTTCTGAGTTATTCCCAACTTCCTGAGACTGAGATTTTAGGTTTTCAACCACTGCAACCACAGCTTTGTCTATTCCTCTTTTCAAGTCCATTGGGTTGGCGCCAGCGGCAACGTTTTTAAGACCTTCTCTTACGATAGCCTGAGCAAGAACTGTAGCGGTAGTTGTACCATCTCCGGCGATGTCGTTGGTTTTAGAAGCCACTTCTTTCACCATTTGGGCACCCATATTTTCTACTCTGTCTTCCAGTTCGATTTCTTTTGCAACGGTTACACCATCTTTAGTAACGTGTGGTGCGCCGAAAGATTTTTCGATCACAACGTTTCTGCCTTTTGGTCCTAAAGTTACTTTAACTGCATTAGCTAATGCGTCAACACCTCTTTTTAAAGCGTCTCTTGATTCAATATCGAATTTAATTTCTTTTGCCATTTTTTGTTTTATTAATGTACTCTGTACAATGTATTAATGAATGTTGTACTCACGAAAACTTAAATCATTTTACGTAAATACCTTTTACTTTTTACAAATTTGTTACCCAATAATTCCAAGTAGATCTCCTTCTTTTACAATCAGATAATCTTTCCCTTCAAACTTAAGTTCTGTTCCTGAATATTTTCCATAAAGCACTTTGTCGCCCACTTTTACAGTTGTTGGTTCATCTACTTTTCCTGGGCCAACGGCTACAACTGTTCCTTCCTGAGGTTTTTCTTTTGCAGTGTCCGGGATAATGATCCCTGATGCTGTTTTAGTTTCTGCAGGTGTTGGTTCTACCAAAACTCTGTCCGCTAATGGTTTGAAATTTACTGACATAATAAATATATATTTTTAGTGTTATTCTGATTCCTACATCTCCAACAATGTGCCAACGTCGCAGATGCCCGATTGTTGCTGTATGAATGTTTAGATTTGGCAGATTTTTATCGGAGGACTGAAATTTTGGCAGAAAAAAAAGTCACCCGATGTGAATGACTTCTTTACAGTTTATATAATTTTTTAGGGTCTTTCCGGACGATAAAAAAATCAAAAACAAATATTACATTTTCTTTTGGGTAAATTTTGAAAAACATCTTAACATTCTTTTTACCCATTAGTGCAAACTGGATTTGCTGTTTTTTAGAATAATAGGGATATGAAACCAATTTAATTTCTATATTCTCAATTACATTCTCATATTCAGAAATAAAAGCTCGTATTTCTTTCTCCGTCCAGTTCTCTGAAAGTTGAACTAATATTTCTTTATAGTGAATATCAGCTACTTTTGAGAATACAACTCGTATACTTTATCTTCAATATTTTTTTTGAATTCTTCCTCAGAAACAGTTTCTAATTTGCCGTTTAGAAAGCTATTTTCCATATTTAAGAAATCATCAAGCAACACATCTTCTTCCTCCACCTTCACAATCCCTTTAATATTTTCTAGAAATTTTTTGACCAGCGGAAAACTTTCTTTTTCTATTTCTATACTCAATTTTATGGTTTCCATCTTTTTAAATTTTAGTAAAATTAAATAAAATTATTTAGTGTGATGCTAAATCAAAAACTTATTAATAACCTCGCAGAACTTATTCAGATTTCTAATACTTCGATTTATTCCATTATCATCTTCCGTCCACCCGCATTGATTTCCTGTTTGATCATTTTTCGCGTCAGCCTGTCAATATAATAAGTCACCATTGTTTTTCTATCCGATATATCATCCGTAGTCTGTACGATCCATACTTTCTTACCATTATATTCTCCGTTTTCTACCTTTTCTATATAGGCTTTCACAATGCCTTTTTTAGCTGCCGGATTATAATCGAAAATTGACATTTCTGAAGTGTAATTTTCCTTCAATGGTAAAAACCGGATCATTGCCGGATAACTGTTACTGTCAAAATAGGTTGAAGTTGTAGCTTCATCAATAAGATCTTTTTTCTGACTTTTCTTATCCAGATAATAGCCGGTGACTTTATTTTTATCAAATCTAAGCGACATATTTCTCATAGAATTGAAGGACGAATGATAAACCGGCTGGAAATTCGAGATCTTGATAATAGTAGAATCCACCCAGAGTTCCGGCGCCTGCTTCATCCTGACCGTGGTTTTGATCAGTAGGTCTTTTTTGTTTAATTTTTTGAATTCAGTCGTGACTTTCCCAATTTCAATTGTTTTCCCTGCATTCTCCATTAACCAACTCACCTCTGATGATTCATTCTCAATGTATTTTGATTCAAGAGTTACACTGGAAGGCAAAAGTAGAGTTTGCGCAGAAAAAAAATTGGCACTGCCGATTATTAAAAGGATAAGAAATGTTCTCATATTTTTTAATAATAAGTAGTGCCGAATATAATATAGTTACAGCGACGTTTTAACTTTTGTAAGAAGACTGAAACTTCAATTGTTTTCTAATTTTCTTCCTTCAATGCGTTCTCAAATAATTCGTCAACATCCAGACAATCGCACCTTTCTTTGATGAAGGGATCATCTTTTTTAATGCCTTTGTTGAATTTGATTATTTCTTTGCAGTAGTCTTCTTTTTTTAACAGACTTGCCATATACAGTAGTGGAATATTCATTAAGAAAAAAAGCAAAATTCCCGGAAACATATAGATAAATGCTTTCATAGAGACCCCACTTATGCTGATTACATTACCGGTGGTTGCACTTTTATAATATTTTTTCCAGATCTTTTTGCCCCACCAGTACATTACAAAAGCGCCACCGCCAAGTCCGAAAACCAGAGCCGTATAAAATAATATTTGAATTGTGCTGTGCGTCATCCTGCTAGTTTTTCTTCCCTGCCGCCTGCATAGGATTTACTTTTCCGCTGGCACCGCCTCTTGCAGCCTCTTTCTGAGCCTGTTTGAAAACCTGGAATTTAGTTGGTGCATCCTTCGCAGATGCTGCAGCCCAGTAGTTGTTGGAGGTATCGATGTCTGCTGTCTCTTTCATAGGGTCCAGCTGGATAGATTTGATCTTTTTTCCGAAATAATACGTTTTGGATACTTTCTGCTCATTGGATCTCCAGATCTGAACATTGATTTTGTCATTCAGTTTAGAGCCGTCCTCAAAAGTAAATTCAAGGATGATTGGCATCACCAGTCCGCCTTTATTTGTAAAATCAATTTGGTAAGCTGTTATATTTTTATTGATGCCCGAGCTTTTGTCCTGGGCTGATAATTTATCAGAAGCTGTACCCTTCATCACGTACTCTTTGGAAGTATCTACTTTTTCTTCGCCTCTGTCATAGCGGTAATAGAAATCCTGAACGGTTTTATCACCGTCCACATAGAATTTGATCTTTTCGTCCCTGTTTCTTATTTTCGAAATATCTTCAAACTCGTTGACTGCAGGAGCGTCAGTTTTGTATTTCATTTCTTTGGCCTCTCTTGGCGCGGCATCGTAGTCCGGCGTTGCAGCAGAAACTTTGTCAATGGCGATATCTACAGGGTCTGTGCTGTAAAACCATCCTCTCCAAAACCAGTCCAGATCTTCGCCACTGGCATCTTCCATAGTTCTGAAAAGATCGGCAGGTTCAGGATGACGGAAAGCCCATCTTTGCGCATAAGTTTTAAAAGCTTTATCAAACAACTCTCTGCCCATAATGGTTTCACGCAGAATATTAAGTCCTGTTGCTGGTTTTGAGTAAGCATTCGGGCCAAATCGAGCAATGTTTTCGGAATTGGTCATAATAGGTTCCAGTTCATCCTTCGGCAGTTTCATGTAATCTACAATTGTCCACGCCGGTCCACGTTTTGAAGGGAA
This sequence comes from Bacteroidota bacterium, assembly GCA_037033105.1. Classification (GTDB taxonomy): domain Bacteria; phylum Bacteroidota; class Bacteroidia; order Flavobacteriales; family Weeksellaceae; genus Epilithonimonas. The sequence goes on along the minus strand of JAZBLF010000001.1, from coordinate 510,012 downwards.
TTTATTATCCCATTTTTCCTCAGTCAGATATTCTACAAATGTGTTCAGACCTTCATCCATCCAGGACCATTGTCTTTCGTCGGAGTTGATGATCATCGGGAAAAAGTTGTGTCCTACTTCGTGGATGATTACACCAAGCATTCCGTTTTTAATCGCTTCAGAATAAGTGCCGTCTTTCTCCGTACGACCGTAGTTGAAGCAGATCATCGGATATTCCATACCATTGGCAGCTTCTACAGATTGAGCAACGGGATATGGATAAGGAATTGTAAATTCAGAATACGTTTTAATAGTGTGAGCTACCGCTTTGGTAGAGAATTTTCTGTAAAGTCCGTACGCTTCTTTTCCGTAGAAACTCATCGCCATTACTTTATTATTGTTTTCAGGAATCAGAACTTTCATACCGTCCCAGACAAACTTTCGGGAAGATCCCCACGCAAAATCTCTCACATTTTCTGCCTCGAATTTCCACGTTTTTCGCTCCTTAGATTTTGATTTTTCTGCTTTTGTGGCTTCCTCCAGCGTTACGATCTCTATTGGCTCGTTAGAGTTTTCTGCTTGTCTGTAACGCTTCAGCTGATCCGAAGTCAGTACCTGATCGTAATTTTTGCATACGCCGGTACCGCCAATAATATGATCTGCCGGCACATTCATAGAAACTTTGAAGTTGCCGAATACCAAAGCAAATTCTCCACGTCCTGTGAATTGGTGATTCTGCCAGCCATGGAAGTCACTGTAAACGCACATTCTAGGGTACCACTGCGTCATCGTATACAGATCGTTGCCATCTTCCGGGAAATTTTCGTAGCCGCCGCGGCCGCCTTTTTCCATTCGGTTTGGGATATTGTAATTCCAGTTGACTTTAAACGTAAATTTTTCTCCGGCTTTCAACGGTTTTGCAAGATCTATCCGCATCATCGTTTTGTTCACCACATATTTGATGGGATTGCCTTTTTCGTCTGTCACCTTTTCCAGGTTCACGCCGTAGCCGTCGTCCTTCGCAGGCAGTTCGGAGGTAGACAGCCTGTCTATATTGGAAGCCTTTGGCAGGGTAGAAGAGGCAGGGTAGTCTGCGTTTTTTACAGAAGACTGCTGATTTTCATCCAGTTGAAGCCAAAGATACTCCAGCACATCCGGAGAATTGTTGTAGTAAGTGATGGTTTCGGAGCCTCTCAGGTTCCGTTTTTCCTCATCCAGATAGGCCGAGATATCGTAGTCTGCACGCTGCTGCCAGTATTGGTTTCCGGGCGCGCCGGAAGCTGTTCTGTAAGTATTTGGGGTAGGAAGGATGGTTCCGAGCTGCTCAAACTTGTTGCCGTGGTTGCTTCCAGGATTATTCTGGATATTCTGGGCATTAAGAACAACTGAACCTAAGATGAATGCTAAAACTTTTAATTTCATTTTCCGAAAAAATTAATGACTGAGAAGATTTATAGGTCATCAAATTTAGGAATTAATTCCCAATATAGGACTGATTGGCGCAAAGTGTTTCACATTAAATAATCCCCATTGAAAATCTGAACTTTCTGTGCATTGTCCATCGTTTTCTCTCCGAAATATTATCATTAATACTATAATTAAATGTTTGAATAGAGGGAAATGAGTGATAAACACTATCAGTCGAGTCTTAAACGCAAGGTGTCCAGTGTTTAAACCGAGGAATCGATACTTAAAGTCTGGTTGGTGATAGTCTGAGTCTGTTTGACAATCGTTAAAGCCTGGCCATCGAGGTTTAAAGTATGGAAGCAAATGCAAAAACACCAGCTGACGATACATTACCAACAGAAAATGAGTTTTCAACACTGGATTCCGACCATTAATCATCAAATATCCAGTGCTTTATCTCGTAAGTGGAAGAATTATTATGAAACCAAGGATCCGGACTTAAAAGAGATTGACCTGCCCTCAGGAATTTCAGAACCTCAGCGTTTGATAGATGCCATATCATTAATTTTCAAACCAAAGATGATCACCTTTTAAAACCAAAGGCGTTGGGAAATTATTTGTAAAAAGCCCGCCTGTTCCCAGCCCTTGCGGCAAAGGATTTTGTTTGTTGTAGGTATACTGCGCAATAGCATTCAGGCCGATGTTGCTTTCCAAAGCAGAAGTAATCCACCAATTAATATGATTTTTTTCGGCTAAATTTATCCATTCATCAGAACCGGAAAATCCGCCAATCAGACTTGGTTTCAAAATAATATATTGAGGTTTAATTTCTGTCAGAAGATCTTTTTTAGACTCGGTATTCAGAACACCAATTAATTCTTCATCCAAAGCAATTGGCGTCGGTGTGTTTTTGCAAAGTTCAGCCATTGCTTTCCAATTTCCGGCAGCAATAGGTTGCTCAATGGAATGAATTTCCAATTCTGCCAATTCTTCCAAAACCAATTTTGCCTGCTCCGGAGAGAACGCACCATTCGCGTCTACACGAAGTTCAATCTGTTCTTTCGGAAATTGATTTCTGATGGATTTGATGACTTCTTTTTCAGTGTCCCAATCCACACCAATTTTCAATTTGATGCAAGTGAAATTATTTTTAAGTTTTTCCTCAATTTGAGATTGCATAAATTCTGCATTTCCCATCCAAATCAAACCATTGATTTTAATTGAGTCTCTCCCTTCCGTAAAATTATTCGGGAAATAAAGATCACCCTGATGTTCCAGATTGGCAAGCGCCTGTTCTATCCCAAAAATAATCGACGGGTGATTGATGAGTTCTTCCTGCAATTCCTCAAAACTTAGATTGATATTTCGGCAAGCCCATTCCAGAGCGGCTTCATAATCGTCATCGTCATCAAAACTGAGTCCGCGGAAGAGGGCACATTCTCCGATTCCTTTCTTACCATCCTCCAAGATTTCGATAAAGTAAGTTTCTTTGGTAGTGAGAACGCCTCGCGAAGTTCCGCTTGGCTGTTTGAAGTTGAGAATATAAGGGTTGAATGTTGCCGTTTTCATTTGACAAAAATAAGAAAAGACCGAAGAAATCGGTCTTTTGTATGATTTAAAATTCTAAGTCTAATTTTTGTTGACCGCTTTTGCCATAAATTCCTCTGCCTGAGTTACCATCGCTGCGCTGCCGCAGAAAAACGGAACCCGCTGATGCAGTTCTGTAGGCTCTATCTCCATGATTCTTTTGAAACCGTCGCTGCATTTTCCGCCGGCCTGTTCTGCCAAAAATGCCATTGGATTAGCTTCGTAAAGCAATCTCAGTTTCCCGTTAGGTGAATGAGAAGTCTGCGGATAGATGTAGATGCCGCCTTTCAGCATATTTCTGTGAAAATCGGAAACCAAAGATCCAATATATCTTGAAGTATATGGTCTGTCACCTTCTTCTTCCTGACAGTATTTGATGTAATCCTTCACACCCTGCGGGAATTTGATATAGTTGCCTTCGTTGATGGAATAGATTTTTCCCATCGTCGGGAATTTGATATTTTCGTGAGACAGGTAATATGTTCCGATTGACGGATCCAACGTAAATCCGTTTACACCATTTCCTGTCGTATAAACAATCATTGTAGAAGAGCCGTAAACCACATAACCAGCCGCAACCTGATTGACTCCTTTTTGTAAGAAATCTCTCAGCTCAACAGGTGTTCCCGGATCCGAAACCCTTCTGTAAATTGAGAAGATTGTTCCCACAGAAACATTCACATCGATGTTGGAAGAGCCGTCCAGAGGATCTATCAGAACCACATATTTACTGAGGTGTGCATTTTCTGTACACTTAACCTCGATGAAATCATCACTTTCTTCTGATGCAATTCCACACACCACTTCTCTCTGGGAAAGGGCTGCGATGAAGATATCGTTGGCCAGTACATCCAGTTTCTGCTGCTCCTCGCCCTGAATATTCTCAGTTCCTACTTTGCCGATGATGTCTGCAATACCGGCTTTGTTCACTTCACGGTTTACAATTTTGGTTGCAATCCTTATCGAGCTGATAAGTCGGGAAAGTTCTCCTGTAGAATATTTGAAGTCATCCTGTTTATCAATAATGAATTCTCCTAAAGTCTGTAAAGCCTGCTTTGACATTTTTTTTTGTTTGGTAGTTTGTACAAAACTATATTATTTTTTATAAAAATGAAACAAAATTTATCATTAATTGAGTATAGTCTAAATAATGTCATTAATATGGTTTAATGATTCATTTTGAGTCAATAAAAAACAGGGCCTCTCATTTTTATATATCATTCATTATTAATATTTTTGGATCTTGAAAAATTGTGTCTAATTTTAATCTACAATAAAGCTTGTTCTAAAAAAGCGAAGATCTCAATGAAAGTTTACAAATTTGGTGGTGCATCTGTAAAAGATGCAGAAGGTGTGAAAAATGTAGCCCTGGTTCTGGAAACTCAAGGTTTTGAAAAATGTCTTGTGGTAGTTTCCGCAATGGGAAAAACGACCAATGCACTGGAAAAAGTCGTGGAATATTATTTTAAGAAGCAGAATTATCAGCAGGAAATAGAGCTTATAAAGAAGGAGCACATCGATATTGCCAAAGGTTTGTTTACCGAGAATCATCCTGTATTCGGAGAGATTTCTTTGTTTTTTGATGACATCGATTCTTTTTTGAGACGTAACAAATCGCCTAATTATAACTTTGTTTATGATCAGGTGGTGAGCTGTGGCGAGATGATTTCTTCCAAAATAGTGAGCGAGTACCTGAATGATATTCAGTTTTTCAACCATTGGCTGGATGCGAGAGATTATATCAAAACGGACAGCAATTATAGAGAGGGCATCGTCAATTGGCAGGAAACCGAGCAGAATATCTCCAAGCTGGATAAGATCAACTGTTATGTAACACAAGGTTTCATCGGTTCTGAGACCAATAATTTCACCGTTACATTAGGAAGAGAAGGTTCAGATTATACCGCTGCAATCTTCGCCTATTGCCTGAATGCAGATGAGATGACCATCTGGAAAGATGTTCCCGGCGTGATGACAGGCGATCCTAGAAAATTCGAAAACGTGGAACTGCTTTCCTTTATTTCTTATGAAGAAGCCATCGAAATGGCCTATTACGGCGCATCCGTCATCCACCCAAAAACCCTGCAGCCGCTGAAGCAGAAGAATATTCCGTTTTTTGTAAAGTCATTCATAGAGCCTGAAGAACCTGGTACAAAGGTCGGAAATTCAACAGAAAATGAATCTGTAGAAAGTTATATTCTGAAGGAAAACCAAACACTTCTGAATGTAGAAACCCGCGATTTCTCTTTTATAGCCGAGGATCACATGAGTTTGATCTTTACACTCCTGGCCAAATATAAAATTAAAGTTTCTTTGATGCAGAATTCAGCAATTTCATTAGCTTTATGTCTCGAAGATAAATTTGGAATGGCTAATGATTTCAATGAGGAATTGCAGCAGAGCTTCATCACGCAGATGACAAAAAATGTGTCGCTGTTCACCGTGCGAAATGCTGAACTGGACAAGCTGGAAAAATTCTACAAAGACAAAAAAGTACTTTTGGAGCAGATTTCCAAAAAAACCTTCCAAATGGTAACCATGTAAAAACACTATGAGCTTAATTTCCAAAGAAGACTTGATAAAAGCGGCAGGATTAGATAAAATCGGTTTTCTGAAAAGACCGGTCGCCTCGGCTATCATGAACATTACCAAGATCAATGAAGTCAACGCATTATACAACAAACTGATCCACACCAAAGGCGTAGAATTCTTTGACGAATTTGTGCGGGAGCAGGACCTGAGTTACATAGTCTTCGAAGAGGATCTTGCAAAAATTCCTAAAACGGGACCGTTTATCATCGTTTCCAATCATCCACTGGGTGCACTGGACGGGATTCTGATGTGCAAAATTATTCTGCGTGTACGTCCTGATTTCAAAGTAATGGGGAATTTTCTCCTTTCCAAAATCAAACCGATGGATCCTTTTGTGATTTCTGTCAATCCTTTTGAAGAAAGAAAAGACGCTTACAGCAGCTCATCTGGTATGAGAGAGACGTTCAGACACTTGTCGGAAGGCGGCTGTCTCGGGATTTTCCCCGCTGGCGAGGTTTCCAACAAAAATAACGAATATGGTGAAGTGCTGGACAGACCTTGGGGGAAAACAGCTCTTAAGATTATTAAAAAAGCCAGAGTTCCGGTTGTTCCAATGTATTTCCATGCAACCAACAGCAAGATTTTTTATAACGTAGCAAAGCTACATCCAGATCTGCAAACCTTGATGCTGCCTACGGAAATGATGCGCAAAAGAGACCATCCAATCCGGATCAGAATTGGTAAAGCCATCTCTGTAAAACAAATGCAGGAGGAAGAGACGATCGAGGAACTGGGCGACTATCTATATAATAAGGTGTATATGCTGAAGTCCTATTATGAACGACGAAAAAGCATCACCGAAAAGCTGAAACTGCCCAATATGGCGCTTAAGAATCCGTTGGTAAAACAGAATAACATCGTTCAGAATATTATTGATGAAACGCCTGCGGAGGATATAGAAAGTGAAATCAACACGCTGAAAAATACTGAGAATAAAAAACTCTTTTCTCACGGTGACTATGACGTGTTTTTCACAACTTCCGGCGAGATTCCTTTTATTATGCGGGAAATCGGCCGCCAGCGGGAACTTACTTTTCGGGCGATAGGGGAAGGTACCAATCTGCCTTTTGATCTGGATGAATACGACAATCACTACCACCACCTTTTTATGTGGGACAATGCCGGCAAAAAGCTGGTAGGCGCGTACAGAATGGCTCTGGGAGCAGAGGTGATGAAGAAATACGGCATAGATGGATTCTACACCAGTTCACTCTTCGAATACGATCCCGAATTGCAGCCGTTTTTCCGGAAAGTGATAGAAATGGGTCGCGCCTATGTTTCTGTGGAATATCAGCAGAAGCCGTTCCCGCTATTCTTGCTTTGGAGAGGAATTGTGCACGTGTGTCTTAGAAATCCGGAACACAAATTCCTGATGGGCGGCGTGAGTATCAGCAACAAATTTTCGGAATTTTCAAAATCTCTGATGATAGAATTTATGAGGTCGCATTACTACGATTCTGCCGTTGCACAGTACATTCATCCGAAAAATGAGTTTAAAGTGGTGATGAAGGAGCGCGACAAAGCTTTGTTTTTTGAAGATATAGATGCAGATCTTAATAAGCTGGATAAGATTATTGATGATCTGGAGCCAGAATTGAGGCTGCCTGTTCTGATTAAAAAATATATTAAACAAAATGCGAAGATGATTGCCTTCAACGTAGATCCGAACTTCAACGATGCCATTGACGGATTGATGTACATCCGCATCAGTGATCTTCCGGAGGATACCATCAAACCGGTTTTGGAGGAGCTGAGCGATTTTTTCAAAGCGCAGACCGAAAAAAAATCATCTGAAAATCAGTAATTTTCACATAAATATGGACTAATTTTCAATATAATTTGCATTGTAAGGATAAAGGCTATATTTTTGCACCACTCAAAATAACAATGCGAGAGATGGTTTCTTAGCTCAGTTGGTAGAGCAATGGATTGAAAATCCATGTGTCCCTGGTTCGATCCCTGGAGAAACCACTTAAAACCGCCTATTAATTTAGGCGGTTTTTTTGTGGTAATACTTTTCCGTAGGTATTATGTAAAGTAAGTTAACGGATCTTTATTCGTGTATTTGTCTGGCAACTTTGTCAGAAAGATCTTTCAGCTGCTGCATTTCCTCGAGATTCAGATTCATCGCTTTTGCGAGTTCTATTGGGACGCAGGCTGCTTTTTCTTTTAGCTTTCTTCCGTTTTCTGTAAGATGGATTTTGACAACGCGTTCGTCCTCTTTGCTGCGCCTGCGCGTCAGAAGAGCTTTAGATTCCAATCTTTTCAGGAGTGGAGTCAAAGTCCCATTATCAAGCTGCAGAATTTCTCCAACCTGATTCACTGTAAGATCGTCCTTTTCCCACAGCGCCATCATCGCAATGTACTGTGGATAAGTAAGGTCAATATCTTTCAAAATGGGTCTGTAGCACTGCATAATCTCACGATGTAAAACATAGACGGAGAAGCACAATTGCTGGTCGAGTTTCAGTAAATCTTCCATGATAGACTTTATTATTAATCCTCAATTTCAAAGAAAAAAGGATTTGCTTCCTTAAAAGTTGAGAGAAGGAAATTAGTCGTTGCTTACAGTCAGCTTCACATCTATATTTCCTCTTGTAGCATTGGAATAAGGACAGATTTGATGTGCTTTTTCTATTAATTCCTGAGCCTGCTCGATGCTGACGCCGGGAATATTCGCGTGCAACTCAGCCTCAAGTCCAAATCCTCCATTTTCTAATTGTCCGATTCCTACCTTTGCAGTTACCGATGTTTCGCCGGTTTCTATTTTACTTTGTTTGATGACGAGGTTTAATGCGCTGTCGAAACACGCAGAATATCCTGCTGCGAAAAGCATTTCCGGGTTGGCGAAGTCGTCATTTGCACCTCCAAGTCCTTTTGGCATTCTTACTTCAAGATCCAGGACCCCATTATCGCTTTTTACATTTCCGTTTCTTCCTCCTGTGGCTGTTGCGCCAATGCTGTACAATGTTTTCATTTTGTTGTTGATTTAATTGTTAGTTGATGTTACAAATGTATAGCGTAAAATTATATTGTGCACTATATATAATAAAGTTTACATCAAAGCAGACGATTGATGTACACTATAAAACTGTCTTATTACTCTGAAATCAAATAAAATCGTAATAACCATTGTCCTTTCCAAGGATTTTGTGATCATTGGTATTCAGCCATCTTTTGAGAACTGTGGCGTATACTTTTCGGAAATCTTCGGTATGTATCAGATCGCCGTCATTTAGATTGCTGAGGTCGGGAAGCTGGTTCAGTAATCCTTTCTTTTTCAATCCACCGCTAATGAAAAACATTTGGTTTGCCGTCCCGTGATCTGTACCATTGCTCGCATTTTGCGCTACACGTCGACCAAATTCTGAAAACGTCATAATCATCACATCATTGAATTTGCCATTGTCCTTCATGTCTTTCACAAAAACTTCCACTGCCTCATCAATGGTTTTAAACAGCTGATTCTGCTTTTGATTCTGGTTGGTGTGCGTGTCAAAACTTCCTACCGAAAGGTAATAAACCTGCGTGTTGATGTCAGATTTTATCAATGAAGCAATTGTTTTAAAATCTTTTCCGATCTGAGTAGAAGGATAAGTTTTGTCTGTCGGTTTTGCTTTACTTTCTTTAAAAATATACTCAGAATTGTTGACCGTATTTCCCAGTTTATTATACAGATAACTTGCCAGATCGTGATCGTGGTCTTGGTGATCTGCAGACAGCTGCCTGTAAAGAGACTCCTGGCTGTTGTCATATAATTTTTTGGGATCTTTCAGCGCAATTGCTTTTTTATTTTCACCTTTCATCGCCAGGCTCAGAAGATCGTCTACTTCTATAGCTTGAGTCGGATTTGCGCAGTCGTGACAAGCTTCGTCCAAATATCTTCCCAGCCAGCCGGTGTTTACAAACTGATTGCTGTCACTTGCCGACTGCCAGATATCCATACTTCGGAAATGTGATTTGTTGGGTTCCGGATATCCTACGTTATTCATCACAGCAAGTTCACCATTGTCATACAATTCTTTGAAATATCGGAGGTTCGGATTGATAGCCGCTTCGTCCGTCAGCAAAAGAGCCTGGTCTTCTTTAATGGAAATTTGATTCCGGGAGCTGTAATAGATGTCATTTTTTACCGGAATTATCGTGTTCAGTCCATCGTTTCCACCGGACAGCTGAAGAATGATTAAGGTTTTTCCGTTCATCTCAATAGCTTCCGGAAGTGTGAGTGCACTCAGAAAATTGGGAAACAGAAATGATGCTGCAGCCAGGCTGCTGGTTCGTATAAACGTTTTTCTATTGATAATCATAACGGCTTATTTTAACAAAGTTGATATTCCGGAGTCGACATAATACTGATCATCAGATGCTGCCTGCTTTTATCACTGTTGAACTGCGTGATCATATTTCTAAGTTTTTCTGTAGGATTTGGAATCAGTAGGTTGAAGAGGTCTTCATCCAAAACATTGGAAATACTGTCCCAGTGGATACTGATTTTATTCTGGCTTTTGTTCACCACCACTTTGTTTTCACCTTTTCCCATATTCACATCGTCATTGGGCTTCGGTTCCACGTCCAGATTTTTGTAACCGGCCATCACAGAGGGGATTTTCATTCTCAGCAATAGAGTAGAACTGTCGATCCATCCCGTGCCTGACGGCCATCCTGCCACATTCGGAGGCTGCAAAAGCTGTTGCCCCAGAAGTCTTTCAAAGTTATAAATGGTGTTTCCGTCCTTCGTATCCATCGGCAAAATTCTTCGTATCCCAATGATAAGATCTATCGGCGATTTCACTTTTGCACCGATATGCGTGGCATCATAAAACCAGTTGGATAGGAAGATCTCATCAAGCAATGTCAAAATATTATAATCCGAATTGTAGAATGTGTCGCTCAACGTTTTGATCAATTTCTCATCCGGCGTTTCATTGACCAGATACTTGTAAATCTTTGCCGTGATAAATTCTGCACATTCCCGTCTCTCGAGAATCAGATTGATAATATCTGTGCCAGTAAAATTTCCTTTTTTACCGAGAAATTCCTTCTCGCCGGAATCGTGCTGTTTCAGATTCTCCCGAAACGCAGCATTCTCATCGTAACTCCAGCCAGTGAAGGCCCTTGCACATTCCTTGATGTCTTTTTCTGTATATAGCGTTCCTCTGCCCAGAGTGAAAAGTTCCATCAATTCCCTTGCAAAATTCTCGTTCGCTTTTGCTTTTTTATTTTGTTGATTATTTAGAAAGTTCAGCATCGCCGGAGATTTCGACACTTCAAACAGCATGTCACGGAAGCTTCCCAAAGCATTTTTTCTGAAAATATTGATAATATCCAGATTAAAAAGCGACTGTTGAATCCTTGTGGCAAAATGACCGTGCCAGAAGACTGCCATTTTTTCCTGAAGCTGATTCTCTCCGTTGATCATTAAATCCTGCCAAGCCTTTGATATAGCGGCATTGTGGTTTTTATTGTAAAGATTAACAGGCTTTTTATCGCTCGCTTTAGCCATCTCCTGATACTGCGGATATGACATTTTGTACGCTGCTATTTCTATGGGCTGGTAGGGAGTGGTTGACTTCAGATCTTGATACAGTTTTTTAGTCGTTATAGTTTTCAGTTTCTCAATATCGTTGTGATGAACGCCAAAACCCGCTCTGGAAGCCAGATGTCTATTCTTTAGAAAATTGTTCATAGCAGTCTATTTAATTGTTTGAGTTCACAAATAACATTTTGTTAAAGCAAAAATGGTGAAAAGAGATTAAATTCATTAAATATTAATATTTAATTATGATTTTAATTAATTGAAAATTAGAAGATTGATCAACTATAAGTTAGATTGATCAAACAATTTTTCCGTTTTGGCACGGAATTTACAATGATGACCTTTGTAAAATTTAAAATTTAAAAATATGAAGTCTTTAAAACAAGTAATACTAGGAGCTGGGATTTTGGCAGGAGGTTTATTGTCTGCACAGAGTGCCGATATGAACAATATGTTGAAAATAGGTCTTAATGGAGGTGTTTCTACAGGTGGCAACACTGCTGCAAACCTAGGAGTTGACTTATCATACCAGCATTTGGTGACGCCAGGATTTGGCCTTGGTATCGCAACAGGATACAACAATTATTTTGGAAAAGATAGAACTGTGAATGGCGTAGATGTCAGAAACAACGATTTCGGCGTGATTCCTGTAGCAGCGCTTTTCAGAGTATATCCAAAAGAGATGGGTTTCTACTTCGGAGCTGATTTAGGTTACGGATTCATCGTTGGTGATGATCAGGTAGCAGAAAATGTAGCTGTGGCAAGACCAGACGGTGGCTTTTATATCAAACCGGAAATTGGTTACCACAACCGTGACTGGAACTTCTTTGCACAGTACAACAAGACATTTACCGGAGACAAAGGTCAGATTGGAGATCAGAAATACAATGCCGGAGCTATCGGTGTAGGTTTCAGCTACAATATTCCTTTAGGAAAGTAAAATCTAATTTTTTCGTTCGCACAGAAGCGGAGAAATCAAAACATTTTTTCAATAAACTATGTACACTTAAAGCCTTCATCTTCCGATGGAGGCTTTTTTAATTTGAAAAGTTATCATACATCAATACTGACTTTGCACGTTTCTGATTAGCTTTGCACCATTAAATAATCAAAAACAATGAAAAAAGTATTATTACTCGCAGTATTAGTTAGCGGACTGGCTTTCGGACAGACAAAAAAATTAACAAGCTCAGACGTACACTGGTGGGGATATAAAATTGCAAAAACAGAAGCGTCTTCTCACGACGGGACTGTGAACTTAAAATCCGGAAATCTTGTCCTGAAAAACGGCGCAGTGGTAGGCGGAACTTTCGTACTGGATATGACAAGCCTTACTTCTACAGATTTATCCGGCGAATACCAGGGGAAACTAAACGGTCACCTGAAAAACGGAGATTTCTTCGAGGTTGAAAAATTTCCTACAGCGACTTATAAAATCACTTCTGTAAAGAAAAATACAAACAAAGATTACAATTTCGTAGTCAACGGAAATCTGACGGTGAAAGGTAAAACTGCACCCGTTTCTTTCCCAGCGAAAATCACTTCTGCAAACGGTGTTGTGACTTTGGAGTCTGACAAATTCTCTTTCGACAGACAGAAATTTGACGTGGCCTACAAATCTACAATGCAGGATGTAATGGTGAAAGACGAAGTAGATATGAAAGTAAAAATCAGCGTAAAATAATACGTGCAAAATACATGATTTTGAAGAGCAGATTTTTTCTGCTCTTTTTTTGTTGTTAAATTTGAAACAAATTTGAATCTTTCAGTTTTACACTTTTTGAATTTTAAAAATGTTTTGTAGAATTCAACAAATCTTTGCAGACTTCTGCGTTCAAAAATTAAGTTAATGAAATTATACACCATCAGCGGTCTCGGCGCAGACGAAAAAGTCCTGGAAAAACTCACTTTCAATGAAAGTGTCGAAGTCGTCCATATCCCGTGGCTCATTCCCGATCCGGAGGAAGATTTTGCAGATTACGTTCAAAGAATGTCAGCATACATAGATGATTCCGAAGAATTCTATCTCCTCGGATATTCTCTCGGCGGGATAGTTGCGCAGGAAATCCACAAGCTGAAGCCTGCCAAAAAGATCGTCATTATGGCAAGTATCCGCAGCGATCGGGAAAAGTCAAAACTCATCAGAGCAGGACAGCGAACCAATGCCGTAAAGTATATTCCGCTCCGCATCTTCAATGATAAAAGCACCTTTTTTTACACATTTTTCAGAAAATTATTCGATCCCAAAAATCCCAAACTTACGCAGTATTTCCGGGTCAAAGATCCCTATTATCTTAAATGGTCTATGGACAAAGTAGCGCACTGGAAATTCGAGCCAATGCCCGATGTCATTCAGATTCTGGGAGATAAAGACATCGTTTTCCCACTCAAAAACTCACAGCCGGATTACATTATCAAAAACGCCACCCATCTTTTCCCGGTGACAAAAGCAAAAGAAGTTTCAGAGATATTGAATACGATTTTTATTTAAATTTTTTAGCATTATTTGGGCAGCTTTTCCGCCTTCCGTTCCCGCTATTTTTTGCAGACATTTTTCCATTCCAAAAGAAGGATAGCAATCCGCAAAAAATGAGCTCCACTCAAGTCGGGCTGCGCTTCGCAAAGTTGAAGATTGTCAATAAATACAATTTTTGCCTACAATTTAACCTTCTCGATCTTTTCAGTCACTAAGAAATGAAAATCTTAGCGGAGCGAAGCATCTTTGCAGACCTTAAAATATTTTCAATAGATTAAAAAACTTGGCGGACTTTGCGTTTAAAATTCACTTACTATTGAACTGAATCAATAAAATCCTTTACTTTTACCGCAATCAATTTGTCTTAATGGAATCTATCAGCGTATTTGATATCATAAAAATCGGAATCGGACCGTCATCTTCCCACACAATGGGACCTTGGAACGCCGCAAAAATGTTTTTGGACCTCGTAAAAAGAAATCATGCTTTGCAAAATGTGAAGGAAGTTTTCGTAGAATTCTTCGGTTCACTGGCAAAAACCGGTGTCGGCCACGGTACCGATATCGCAGGAATGCTAGGCCTCAGCGGAGAAAACTTCCGGACTATAGATACCAACAAAATTGACGAAAAGATCGCAAAAATAAGAGCCGAGCAGCAGATTCTGTTAGGTGGCGAGTGCTGGGTTCCATTTGTTTACGGGCATCATCTGATCCTTAACAAAGAAAAATCGCTCGATTTCCACCCAAACGGCATGATATTCAAAATTATTTTTGATAACGGCGATGTCATCAGCCACGATTATTATTCCGTGGGTGGCGGATTTGTAGCTACCAAAGAAGACAACTCTATGGAAGACAGATGCATCCGCACACTTTACCCTTGTCACCACGGCAGCGACATTCTGAAATACATCGAAAAACTAAACCTTAACAAAATTTCTGATCTGGTATTCCAAAACGAAGAATCCTGGAGAACACAGGAAGAAACACGACAGAAAGCCCTGGAAATCTGGGATAATATCAAAGACTGTGTTTATAAAAGTATCAACAAAAAAGGCATTCTTCCCGGTGGGCTCAACGTGACCCGACGGGCCTCGGAAATGAATGAGAGATTGCTCGGAACACAGATTTATAAAAACAAAAATGAATGGTTTGATATGGTGAAAAACGACCAAAAAACCTTCAATTCTGTCACCAAATGGGTTTCCTGCTTTGCGCTTGCTGTAAATGAAGAGAATGCTTCTTTTGGCAGGATTATTACAGCACCAACAAATGGAGCAAGTGGCGTAATCCCCGCAGTTCTGATGTACGCACAGGTTTTCACCGAGTTTAATTCTGAAGACGATATTATCAGATTTCTTTTAGTAGCAGGCGAAATTGGAACTTTATTCAAAAAAAATGCAACCATTTCCGCAGCAATGGGCGGCTGCCAGGCAGAAGTCGGAGTCTCATCAGCAATGGCTGCAGCCGGACTTACAGAAATCTCAGGAGGCACGCCAGCACAGGTTTTAATGGCAGCCGAAATAGCGATGGAACATCACTTAGGTTTGACGTGCGACCCAATCGGTGGTTTGGTCCAAATTCCTTGTATTGAAAGGAATTCTATGGGTGCAATGAAAGCAATTACCGCTGCTTCTTTAGCTTTAGATGGCGATCCTTCGAAAGCGAAAGTCTCCTTGGACAGCGTGATCAAATCGATGTGGGAAACTGCGTTGGATATGAATTCGAAATACAAAGAAACTTCCGAAGGCGGCTTGGCTGTTGCGGTGAATGTCGCGGAATGTTAATGAAGTTTTACATCAAAACTGTCAATCTGAGGCTCTCGAAGACCTATAAAAACTCAAGCGTAGCTTTTCCTCAAAAATCTAATTCTTAAAATTAGGTTCTAATTCCTGAAAATCTATCTTTTAAAACCTACCTCTCCAATATTAATTTTCTGTAATAAGGAATCGTTAAAAAAGAAGTCACTTTGTTATCAAAAATAAAAAGTGTATCTTTGCAGCAATTATTAGACGATCTTTTTAAATGAATTTATTTACGGAATCCAATCTTAGCGCTGAAGTTCTTCAGGCGGTTGGCGACCTCGGCTTCGTAGAGCCGACAGAAATCCAAAAACTGACTATTCCTTTTATCTCCACAGATACTCGCGATCTTATCGCACTTGCGGCAACAGGAACAGGCAAAACAGCAGCGTTTTCGCTACCGATTTTGGATATGATAGACGACAAGAGTCGTAAAATCCAATTTTTGGTCCTTTGCCCTACTAGAGAACTTTGCCTCCAGATTACCAAAGACATCAAAAACTATACTAAATACCTTAGAGACATCAAGACTACAGCAGTCTATGGTGGAAGCAGTATTATGGATCAAATCAAATCTCTTAGAGACAAACCACAGATCATCGTGGGTACTCCGGGACGTGTGATAGACATGATCAACAGAAAAGCACTAGACTTTTCTGAAGCGCAATGGGTAGTTTTAGACGAAGCTGACGAAATGCTTTCTATGGGTTTCAAAGACGATTTGGAAACTATATTGAGAGAAACGCCGGATACAAAACAAACATTCCTTTTCTCTGCTACAATGAGCAAAGAAGTAGAGCGTATTTCTAAAAACTATTTGACAAACCCACACAGAATTTCTGTAGGATCTGTCAATGAGGTGAAGAAAAACATTACACACGAATTTTATGTCGTAGGTTACAGACAGAAGAAAGAAGCACTTAAAAGGCTGATTGATGCCAATCCAAATCAGTATTCTATTATTTTTTGCAGAACCAGAATGGAAACTCAGGAAGTTGCAGACTTCTTGATGCAGAACGGTTATGCGGCAGATGCACTTCACGGCGATCTTTCCCAGGCGCAGAGAGATACAGTGATGAAGAAATTCAGACTAAAAAACATCGATATCCTTGTGGCGACAGATGTTGCAGCAAGAGGATTGGATGTTGATTCTTTGACACACGTGATCCATTTCTCGTTACCGGATGATCCTGAAGTATTCGTTCACAGAAGCGGAAGAACAGGACGTGCAGGTAAAAACGGAATCTCGATGACGTTGGCAAAACCTGAAGAAAGCAGAAAACTTAAACAAATTAAATCTGAGACTAAAATCGAAATGGTAGAGAAAAAAATCCCTACCGGAAAAGAAATTATCAAAGCTCAGGTTGGCGGTGTTTTCGAAAAATTACTGACAGAACACGTTGATGTTATTGATTTTGACGAAAGCCTGATCCCAGATCTTTCCGCTTTCACAAAAGAACAGTTGGTAGCACAATTGCTTCAGTTCCAGTTGAAAGAAATGGCAACCTACTATCAAAATAGCAATGATCTTGCAGATCAGAAATTCGGTGCCAGCAGAGATGACAAGCCGGGAAGAAGAGACCGTGATGGCAGAGACAGAGACGGTAGAGGATCCAGAGACGGCGGCTCTTTCCGAGACAGAGACAGCAGAGGTGACCGTGGCGGCGACAGAAATGGCGGCAGAGACCGTAAGCCAAAACGTAACAATGAAGATATGGTAAGATTCTTCTTCAACCTTGGGAAAAGAGACCAACTGAAGAAAGTAGATATGCTTGAAATCATCAACAAAGCGACTTCAAAATCTAAAAAAAGAGCAGACATCGGTGAGATAGAAATTCTTGACAAATTCAGTTTCTTCGAAATTGAAAAATCATACAAGAATGAAGTTATGGATGGATTGACTAGTATGAAGTTTCGGGGAAAAGAAATGAGAGCAGAAGTTGCCCAATAATCACGATACCCGGAAATAAAATAAAATATTTCATGTAAAAACCTGCTAATCAGCAGGTTTTTCTGTTTTTTAATCTTAATAATTATTTAACATAAAAGTTTTTAGGTCAGGTTTTTTTGTTTCATATTTGCAGAAATTAAAGCAAAATAATGGGAATAGGTAATATTTTCAGAGCATTTCAGCCAAAAGATAAAATCTTTTTTGATTTGTTTCTTCGTGTAGCAGATAACTTGGTAGAGATGTCAAAAACATTTCACGACGGTCTGTTGGAATTCGATATCAATGATGAAACCTTGTTGAATCAAATGAGTGACTACGAACACAAATTGGATGATCTTACGCACGAGATCTTTGTGCAGCTGGGTGAGAACTTCATCACACCGTTTGACAGAGAGGATATCAACTATCTGGCGTCCGGTCTGGATGATATCGCAGATTATATCTACGCCTCCGCAAAATATATTTACCTTTACAAAAGCCCTGAAAACAAAGTATATTCCGAGTTTTCACTTCTGATCCATAAATGTTGTATCGAGATCAAAAAAGCGTTGGAAAACCTGAAGGACTTCAAAAATCCAAACGAAGTGAGAGAATCGTGCATCAAAATCAACTCTTATGAGAATATTGCAGATGACGTTCTGAGCCAGGCTATTGTGAAGTTATTTGAAACCAATGACGCATTGCTGATCATCAAACAGAAATCTATTCTGGATTATCTGGAGATCGTGACAGACAAAGCAGAAGATGTTGCCAACACGATGGAAAGCATAGTTATCAAATACGCATAAAAAGCAGAGTCAAAATATAAACGAATGGAATTTCCAATTCTACTGATAATCATTATCGCTCTTGCACTGATATTTGATTATATCAATGGTTTTCACGATGCAGCCAACTCTATCGCAACCATTGTTTCTACAAAAGTACTGACGCCTTTCCAAGCTGTTCTCTGGGCAGCATTCTGGAACTTTGCAGCGTTTTTCATTGCCGCTTACGTCGTAGGCGAATTCAAAATCGGTAATACAATTGCCAAAACAGTGGATGAGAACTTCATCACGCTGGAAGTTATTTTCTCGGGCCTCATCGCAGCGATTGCGTGGAATCTTTTAACCTGGTGGTTCGGGATTCCGTCCTCATCATCCCATACTTTGATAGGTGGATTCATCGGTGCCGCATTGATGCACGCCCTGATTTCTGACTATCATCTGATCGCGATTACACATCCTGACTATTCTTTTCTTGAAAAGGCAAGGCAGGCTTTTATACAGCTCTTTTCGCAGAGCGTAGTCAAATATAAAGTGGTGATTCCTATCTTCCTCTTTATTTTTATGGCGCCGCTAATCGGTATGGCAATTTCGATCCTTATTACCTTAATTATCGTTAATATCTGCAAGAAGACAAATCCTCACAAAGCAGAACGTGTTTTCAAAAAGCTGCAGCTGGTATCTTCTGCACTGTTCAGCCTTGGGCACGGAACCAATGATGCACAGAAAGTAATGGGAATCATCGGTGCTGCAATGATCTACTTCCACGTCAATATGATGAAGGATCCGCTTTACCTCAATATTCCGGAAGCTGAGAGATTCAACTTTTTCGCAGAACATTACCTTTGGGTACCTGTAGTTTCTTTCCTTGCAATAGCTCTTGGAACAATGAGTGGCGGTTGGAAGATCATCAAGACGATGGGAACCAGAATCACAAAAGTAACGCCTCTGGAAGGTGTAGCAGCAGAAACAGCAGGAGCAATCACGCTTTTCATTACAGAACAGCTTAGAATCCCCGTTTCTACCACGCATACGGTGACAGGAGCAATCATTGGAGTTGGATTGACGAAAAGAGTCTCAGCCGTAAGGTGGGGAATCACCGTGAGTCTTCTTTGGGCCTGGATTCTTACAATTCCTATCAGCGCCATCGTTGCAGGGATTACTTATCTGCTTGTGGTCCTGATTTTTTAAGATTAAATGCAATTTCTATCATACAGCTTTCCAGTTTTGGGAAGCTTTTTTTGTGATTAAAATCCAATAAAACAAGATTCAAAATCTTGGTAGAACAATTGTAAAAAACGTATTTTTGCTACAAACAAGTTTTTAAATGGAATTCTTAGATCAGTACCAGAAAATTGTAGCAGAAGCTATAGAAAAACATACTTTTACCAATAAGCCGGACGAGCTTTACCACCCGATGAATTACATCATTTCTCACGGCGGAAAGAGGCTGCGTCCCATAATGCTGCTGATGGCCTGCGATCTTTTCAAAGGTAATCTGGAAAAAGCGCTGAAACCATCTCTGGCGATAGAATTCTTTCACAATTTTACGCTCATCCACGATGATATTATGGATGAAGCACCACTTAGGAGAAACAAACCCACGATTCATACCCTTCACGGTATAAATGTTGGGATTCTTTCAGGAGATGCACTTTTGATCAAAGCCTATCAGTTTTTTGAAGATCTGGAGCCGGAATTATTCAAAAAATGCATCAAAATATTCTCAGAAACAGGAGCCGTTCTCTGTGAAGGTCAGCAGTTCGATATCAATTTTGAAAATAGATCCAATGTGACGCACGATGATTATATCAATATGATCACATCAAAAACGGGTGTACTCAGCGCATCTTCTTTCCAAATTGGCGCTTTGATTGCCGGTGCGTCCGAAAAAGATGCAGAGGCTATGTACAACTTCGGAAAACATATCGGCATTGCTTTCCAGATTATGGATGATTATCTGGATGTTTTTGGCAATCAGGAACAGTTTGGGAAAAAACACGCCGGCGATATTTACGAAAATAAAAAAACCATCCTGTACCTTTTGGCACTGGAGCACGCCAATCCCGAGGAGCTTTCTGAGCTGCATTACTGGTATTCTAAAAAGACAGATAATGTAGACAAAGTGTACAGCGTAGAAAAGATTTTCAGAAGAACGAAAGTAGATGACAAAGTCCTCAGACTGATCCAAAAACATAACGAAATAGGCCAGAGCTATCTGGATACGCTGGATCTTCCGGACGAGAGCAAACTGCCTTTCAGAGAATTGGCCAACTATCTTTTGAGAAGAGAAAGCTAAAAATAAGAAAAAAGATTGAAGAAAAAAGTTAAAACAAATCTTTGCTGAGTTTTACGCTTTGACGGACCTAAGATGATTGGTAGTTAAAAAAATCTTAGCGGACTTTGCGTTAAAATTTTTGCAATACAGAATCCAAGACAAAATGAAATTCAGAACAGAAGTAGATATTAATGCAAGTGAAAGAAAAATAGGGACCGAGGATTGCATCTTCTCCATAGGATCGTGCTTTGCGACAGAGATGCACGGGAAATTTTCTGAAGGTCAGATCCAGTCTTTGAATAATCCGTTTGGGACGGTTTTCAATCCGTACTCAGTCAATCGGGCAGTTCAGCAGATTTATGATGCCAAGGAATATCAGGAAAGCGATTTGATTTTAGCAAATGAAAGTTACATCAGCCTGGACCACCATTCGTCTTTCGATTCCAGATTTGTGCATCAGTCGCTGGAAAAAATCAATACAAATATAGAAGAAGCCAATCAGTTTTTACAGAACACCAGTTTTGTAATCATCACGTTTGGAACCTCTTATATTTATGAATTTCTTCCCAAAAACAGGCTGGTTTCCAATTGCCACAAGATTCCGCAGAAATTTTTCAAAAAAAGATTTTTAACGCATCAGGAACTTTCGGATTCTATCAGTCAGACAATCGATACGTTGAAAGATATCTGCAAAAAAGATGTTCAGATCCTGTTTACAGTGTCGCCAGTGCGACATACCAAAGACGGCATTGTTGAGAATCAGCTTAGCAAATCAAAATTACTAAATGCGATCCACGAATCGATCTCAGAAAAGGAAAATTGCCATTATCTTCCCGTTTACGAATTGATGATGGACGATCTGCGTGATTACAGATTTTACAAAGAAGATATGATTCACCCCAATTCGCAGGCCGTGCAGTATATCTGGGAAAAATTTGGAAACGCTTATTTTACAGACGAAACCAAGGTTTTCATCAATGAAAATAATAAAATCCTGACTGCGCTGAACCATAAAACCGACGATGACAAAAATCCAAAATACCAGCAGTTTTTAGAAAAGGTGAATCAAAAAATCCTTGAACAGCAGAGAAAAGTCAAGCATAAAATTTTTTAGAATTTGGGCAGCTAATCCGCCTTCCACTCCCGCTTTTTTGTTGAAAAAACAAAAAGAGCTCCGTTCAAGTCGGGCTGCGGGCTTCAACTTTATTTTCAATCTACAACAGAAATGATAGACACCCACACCCATTTATACTCAGAACAATTTGATGAAGACCGAACAGAGATGATCCAGCGGGCTTTGGACAAAGGCGTAGAGAAATTCTTTCTTCCGGCGATTGATTCCGAAACGCATCAGAAAATGCTTCTCCTGGAAACCGAATATCCGGGAAAGATCTTTTCTATGATGGGATTGCATCCATGTTCCGTACAGCCGGATTCCTGGGAAAGCGAATTGCAGCTGGTAAGGAATTATCTGGACCAAAGAGACTTTGTGGCCATCGGTGAGATAGGAATTGATCTTTACTGGGACAAATCGACGCTGGATATACAGGTGCGTGCTTTTGAACAGCAAATCGATTGGGCGATAGAAAAAGATCTGCCCATCGTGATCCATTCCAGAGAAAGCTTCGACGAGACTTTTGAAGTTCTCGAGAGAAAAAAACATCCAAAGCTTCGCGGTATTTTTCATTGTTTCTCTGGCAATCTGGAGCAGGCAAGACAAGCGATTGACCTCCAGTTTGTGCTGGGAATTGGTGGAGTAGTGACCTTCAAAAACGGAAAAATAGATCAGTTTCTCAGTCAGATTCCGTTAGACAAAATCGTTCTGGAAACAGATTCTCCTTACCTGGCACCGGTTCCGTACCGCGGGAAACGAAACGAAAGTGCTTATGTAGAACTGGTGGCCGGAAAACTGGTTGATATCTACGGACTGCCTTTTACGGAAATAAACAGGATTACAAGTGATAATGCGAACAAAATTTTTAGTACTTTAGATTCACTATAAATTTTAATAATCGTATTATGAAAAACAAATCACAATTATTACTGATTATTGGTATCATTTCCTTAGTCATAGGTGGATATCTTTACTTTCAGGCTGACGGCGACGCGATCAATGAAAAGAATGTCCAGATCAGCGAAACAGCCACCAGTGCAGAAGAGGCCGCAAGGGAAATCTCTGCCAACAACCGCAAAGAGGTAGGCGGCAATTCTATAGCGATGTTTCTGATGGGCTTGGGCGGTGCTATCGTTCTGGTTTCTATCATCAATATGGTGAAAAAAGATCCGGAACAAAATTGATCGTACTTTTACTTTTACAGATTCAAAAAAAAAAAATACTTTCCGGGGAAAGTGTTTTTTTTATTATTTTTTTCTGAAGAAATTACTCTTGTTCTTAGGCTTTTCTGTTCTGGGACCGCCTGTTCTCGGTCTCGGGTTGAAAGGCTTGTTGTTGCTGTCTCTTTTTTGCTCCACAAGATTATCTGTATGGAAAGGATGATCTGTAACAACCGGGATTTTTTTCCCGATCAGCTTTTCTGTATTTCTCAGATTGGCAAGGTCCAACGCATCTACAAAAGAGAAAGAAGTACCTTCCGAGCCTGCTCTTCCGGTTCTTCCGATTCTGTGAACGTAAGTTTCGGAAACATCGGATAATTCGTAGTTCACAACGTATTTCAGCTCATCAATATCAATTCCTCTCGCTGCGATATCAGTCGCTACAAGGATTCTTGTTTTTTTAGATTTGAAGTTGGATAGTGCATTCTGTCTCGCATTCTGAGATTTGTTTCCGTGGATTGCTTCGGCAGAAATATTGAACTGATGCAGTTTCTTAACAATTTTATCCGCACCATGTTTCGTTCTGGAAAATACCAAAACCTGATCAAATTTCGGATCCTGTAAAAGGTGGATCAGAAGATCAGTCTTGTTGTTGTTATCCACAAAATAAATACTTTGCTGAATGGTATCTGCAGTAGAAGAGACGGGCGCAACTTCTACTCTTACCGGGTTTACCAGTATTTCAGCAGCTAGTTTTGCAATCTCCTTCGGCATTGTTGCAGAGAAGAATAAGTTTTGTCTTTTTGCAGGAATCAGTTTCACGATTTTTTTCACATCGTGTACAAATCCCATATCGAGCATTCTATCCGCTTCGTCCAGTACAAAAATCTCCAGATGGTGAAGTTTTACAATGCCTTGAGAAATAAAATCTAACAATCTTCCAGGTGTAGCGATTAGGATGTCTACGCCTCTTCTGAGTTGTGTTTCCTGTGCATGCTGTTTTACACCACCGAAAACGACCAGTGATTTTAGTTTCAGATGTTTTCCGTAATCCTGAAAATTCTCTTCAATCTGGATAGCCAGTTCGCGCGTTGGCGTCAGGATCAAAGCTTTAATCTGATTTCTATGTGGTTCTTTGGAAGAAGAAAGATTCTGTAAAATAGGGATGGCAAATGCCGCTGTTTTCCCGGTTCCTGTCTGTGCGCTTCCCAAAAGATCTCTGCCTTGCAGGATAGATGGGATTGCTTTTTCCTGTATTGGTGTTGGCTGTTCGTAGCCTTGTGCTTTTAGTGCATCTAATATTGGCTTGATTAAGCCTAATTCGTCAAAATTCAAATGGAATATTTTTTTAATTTAATAAAGTAAAAATTCCTCCGTATATTAGGAGGAATTAATATTGTGCAAAGATAATCTATTTTAAATAAAGTAGATATTAAGTATTATTTTACTTTTTCCCACTTCTGATCTTTCTTCAACTGATCGATAAAAGTATAAAGTGCTTTCAGTTTTTCCGGCTTTTCACCTGCCGACATTGCGATGTCTTTTTTAGTCCCGTCACTGAAGAAAATTCTAAGGTTGGTTTTTGAGGCATCCATTATTCTGTCGTCGATATAGCTGTTTTTAAGTGTTTTCACTTGTGCAGCATCTGTCAGAGCAATTAGTTTCTGATAATCTTCTGTACTTATCATCCCTTTAAATGTACCCTCTCTCGGTTTGCTGATGTCATCTTTGGATCCGCCTTGAGAGAAGTTGAAATGTTCGGCTTCCAGAATTGCGTTTCTGTCAGCATCAATGGTGATTTTATACGTTGGGCAAAAACCAAAACAAGGTCCCACTTCGTATTCTATTTTGGAATAGTTGGACGTTTGAGAGGTTTTGCAGGATACTAATCCTATCAGCATTACTAATGCAAGTAGATATTTCATAATTATATATTTGATTCTGACGTGGCAAAAACTATACCTTGTTATTTCAATTTTTTTAATACCCTATCAATCGTTTGTAATCCACTGTATTTCAATCTCAACGTTTGAAGATTTATAAAATAAAAATCCGCATTGCGAAATGCGGATTTGTGTATTTAAATTTTTATAGGTCTGATGTTTATCCGTGCAATTTCTTCCAGATTGCATCTTTCAGTTCCTGAAGATTTTCCCCAGTGACACCGGAGAAAAATATAGGTTGTCTGTTTTCCGGAAATTCTGCTGAGATTTCTTTTTTCAATTCATCATCCAAAAGGTCAGATTTTGAAATTGACAGAAGAAAATCCTTGTCCAGCAATTCCGGATTATATTCTTTAAGTTCGTTTTCCAAAATTTTAAACTCCTGGAAATGACTTTCGGAATCTGCAGGAATTAAAAATAATAAGATTGAGTTTCTCTCGATATGTCTCAGGAACCTGTGTCCAAGACCTTTTCCTTCTGCCGCACCTTCGATGATTCCGGGAATATCTGCCATTACGAAGGATTTGTAATTTCTCCATTCTACGATTCCAAGATTGGGTTTCAAAGTAGTGAAGGCATAATCCGCAATCTTTGGTCTCGCTGCAGAAACTGAGGAAAGCAGAGTCGATTTTCCGGCATTCGGGAATCCAACCAAGCCTACATCAGCTAGAAGTTTCAACTCAAAAGTTACAAAACCTTCCTGCCCATCCATTCCTGGCTGTGCGAATCTAGGTGTCTGGTTGGTAGAGGATTTGAAATGCTCATTTCCTTTTCCACCTTTTCCGCCTTCCATTAGGATGATTTCCTGACCGTCTTCCAGGATTTCGCCAACGATTTCGCCTTCTTCATTTCTGGCAATCGTCCCTAAAGGAACATCGATGTAAACATCATCACCATAAGCACCAGTCAACTGGTTTTTTGCACCATTCTGTCCACGGTCAGCCTTGATATGACGGGTGTATCTCAAAGGCAAAAGTGTCCATTCGTGAGCGTTTCCTCTCATAATCACGTGTCCGCCGCGTCCGCCGTCGCCGCCATCCGGGCCACCTTTAGGGATGTATTTTTCTCTACGAAGGTGAGCCGACCCAGCACCGCCGTGACCGCTTTTACAGTGGATTTTTACGTAATCTACGAAATTTGACATAATATAGGTTTAATGTTTAAAGTCCAAAGTTTCAACCTTGAATAGTGAACTTTGAACCTTGAATCAAAAATTTTATTTTTGAATTTTTTCTACTTCTGCAAATAGTTTTTCAGAGATTTCGGAGATGTCGCCAACGCCTATTACTTCTGCATATTTGCCTTGCTTTTTGTATAATTCTGCAACTTCTGCAGTCTTTGTATAATATTCTGTGATTCTGTTTCGGATAATATCCTCGTTGGAATCATCTGTTCTGCCACTGGTTTCTCCTCTTTTCAAAAGTCTTTCTACCAAAACGGCATCGTCTACGATCAATGAAAGGCAAACGCTGATCTCGGAGTTTAACTCCTCTTTCACAATTGTTTCCAGAGCTTCGGTCTGATGCGCTGTACGCGGGAATCCGTCAAAAATAAATCCGCTAGCTTCTGTCGGTTTTCTGAGTTCGTCTATCAGCATATCAATTGTCACCTGATCCGGCACCAATTCTCCCTTATTAATGTAAGATTTTGCTAATTTTCCCAGTTCTGTACCATTTTTCATGTTGAACCGGAAAAGATCTCCTGTAGATACTTGTTTCAGATTATATTTCTCAATCAGATGCTGAGCCTGGGTTCCTTTTCCACTTCCCGGAGGTCCAAAGAGAACAATATTGATCATATTTCTTTTATTTATTTAAGATTTATTTCTTTTATTTCGAATGGAAATTAGTGATTGATTCTACCTTCTTCCAATTGATATAAATCTGGCAGGTTTCTTCCTAATTCGTCATAATCCAGTCCGTAGCCCAGTACAAACTTGTTTGGGATTTCTTTCGCCACATAATCTACGATGAAATCCTTCTTGAAAACATCAGGTTTTAGCAGTAGCGAAGCCACTTTTAAGGATTTAGGACGCTGGGTATTTTTAAAATATTCGAAAAGATTTTCCAGCGTGTTTCCGGTATCCACAATATCCTCCATCAGGATGATATGACGGTCCATAACGTCCTTTGTAAGCTCCATCTTTTTGTAAACAATGCCCGTCGACTGCGTTCCGGAATAAGAACTGACCTGCAGAAAAGCAATTTCGCATTTACCGGGATAATATTTCAGAAAATCTGAGAAAAACATGATGACACCGTTGAGAACACCAATGAAAATTGGGGTTTCGTCTTTGTAATCCTCATAAACTTTTTCTGCTAATTCTTTAATAATTGCCTGAATCTCATCGTGTTTCAGGTAGGGTACGAAACTTTTGTCGTGAACTTGTATAGACTCCATAGGTATTTCAAAGTGCAAAAATAAGATTTTTAAACCAAACCGCCCATTTTCTTTTTTATAAGCTTTTAGAGTGTACAAAAAGGCAAATACAATTTTATTATCTATATTTGCGTTACGTTTCTGAAAAAGAATAATTATGTTCAAATCGCTTTTCCACTGGAAAGTATTACTTAATATTGTTATAGCAATGGTGTTTTTCGCCGGTCTGGTTTGGCTTACATTCCGCTGGCTAGAGTATCATACCAATCACGGTGACGAAGTTCCCGTGCCTAATGTGATGAATATGAAAGTGCACGATGCTATCAAAATTCTGGACGATTCCGGACTGGAATACGAAGTGGACAGTTTTAAATATGACCCGAAATTCCGTCCATTTCAGGTACTCGCCGTGTTCCCGTCGCCGGGCGCGAGTGTGAAAAGCGGAAGATCTATCGTGCTAAAAGTTAACCCGAGAACCTGGGCTAAAGTAGCTGTTCCTGATATTATCGATCGATATAAAGGATTGGCATTTAACCAGTTGACGCTTGTAGGTTTGAAGGTTGGCGATACATTATTCGAGCCAAGTATCCAGCGTGATGCAGTCCTTCGAATTGTTTACAACGGATCTAGCATAAAACCGGGAACATTGCTTCCTAAATTCTCAAGTGTAGATTTGGTAATCGGTTCCGGTCCGCTTAGAAATGTTTCTATACCCAATCTTGTAGGCAGAACCGTGCAGGAATCTAAAAAGATTATCGCTCAGGCTCTTTTTGAATTAGGGATTGTAGATCACGGGGACGGCGGCAAAGATGATTCCGATATTGTTTATTATCAGGATCCTTCAGTAGGCTCACTTCGAGACCAGGGGATGCAGATAGATCTGTGGGCAAGCAAGAAAACGCCGGCTGAGATGCAGAGCAAAATACAGCAGCTGGATGATATGTACCGACCAAAAATTGATACAACACTGGCGCCGATCCAGTACAATGAAGTTCCGCCGCCAACAGTAGAACAGAGACCAGCAGTGATAAAACCGCCGGTTTCCAATACACCTTCATCGTCCGGAACAACGCAGCAGCCGTCATCAAAACCCAAAACAAGCGGAACTGCATCTCCTGCAGCGGCCAATACTGCAGTGAAACAAAATACAGCAACACCACAGACTACAAAAACTGTAGACAAGCCCAAGCCGAAAAAGGTGGTGATTGAATAAATTAAAACAAAAGGCTTCGACATCAGTTGAAGCCTTTTTTACAACTAAAATATGCTAGACGAGACCGAAGATTTTCTGGAAGATGAATTAACGAATGATCCTTCTGCTGATGAAGAAAACAGTGGACTGTACGAGCACGTCAATATTACAGTCGATAAAAAACAGGAACCGCTCAGGATTGATAAATTTTTGTTGATTTTCCGCCAGAACTCTTCCCGGAACAAAATTTCACAAACCTGCAAAGCGGGTAATGTCATCGTCAACGGCAATCCTGTAAAGCAGAATTACCGGGTGAAACCGGGTGACGAGATCAGTGTCCTGCTGGCTCATCCACCGAGAGCCAACACGATCATTCCGCAGGATATTCCTATTAATATTGTTTACGAAGACAGTGATCTGATTATCGTAGACAAAGATCCCGGAATGGTGGTGCATCCCGGATTTGGCAATTGGGACGGCACATTGGTTAATGCTTTAGCCTATCATTTTTCAAAAGATCCCAATTATAATTCTGATCTGGACAGGGTAGGACTTGTGCACAGGATTGATAAAGATACCTCAGGATTATTAGTCATTGCAAAGACTGAATATGCCCTTAGCTTTCTGGCAAAACAGTTTTTTGACCGTACAACAAAACGGCTGTACTGGGCATTTGTATGGGGTAATGTGAAAGATGATACAGGAACTGTAACGGGACATATCGGCAGGCATCCAAAAAACAGAATGCAGATGTATACCTACGAAGATGGCAGCCACGGTAAACATGCAGTGACTCATTATAAAGTTTTGGAACGATTTAGGTATATGACTTGGATAGAGTGTAAGCTGGAGACGGGACGTACGCATCAGATCCGTGCACATCTCAAACATATTGGTCATACTCTGTTCAATGATGCGCGGTATGAGGGAAATATCATAATGAGAGGCGTGAATCTGCCAAAGTACAAGCAGTTTGTACAAAACGTATTTGAGGTGCTTCCTAGGCACGCTCTGCACGCTCACACTTTAGGATTTATACACCCTACTACCAAGAAGGAGATGTACTTTGAAAGTCCAATACCCAAAGATATGCAGGATGCATCGGAGCGGTGGAGAAAATATTTGGATAATAACTAGAGTTTCATATATTTACGTTGTGAAGAAAAACTATTTTTTTTGTAAAATAATGTTGTTCCTGACTGCCTTTCTTGCAAGTGAAATCGAGGCACAGGAAACACTTCCATTTTATCAGCAATACCTTGTTGACGGAGATTTCTTGTTCAATCCCGCATTGTTGGGTAAGACCGATGATGTTGTCCTGAATCTTAATTATCAGAAACAGTTTTCCCAACTGAGCGAGTCGCCCAATGTACAGTCTATAGGCCTGCACGCCAATGTATTTGACAGAGTAGGAGCCGGAGTCGCATTTTTTAGAGATCAAAATGGACCCATTTCTTCTAATGGATTGATGTTGGGTGCCTCTTATTTTGTTCCGCTTTCGGACGAAGAAGACCGTCAGAATCAGTTCTCATTCGGTGTCGGTACCAATCTTTATAATATGAATATCGATTATCCACAGATCAATGCAGAGCAAGCGGGAGATCCTGTTTTGGGAGAAAATACAAACGATATTTTTATAGCTTACGCCAATTTGGGTGCTGCCGTAAAATACCGCCGTTTTTTTGCAGGCATCGCCGTCACAGACATTCCGATCAGTAATGATATTCCAATCGTCAATGGCATCGAACCTTCTCCAACTAAGTTTTATACCAATCTTGGTTACGACTGGCATTTTACAGACGGACTTTTTCTGACGCCTTCATTGATGCTGAATCTCAATACCAATTCTTCAAGGATAATCGATTATAACCTGATGGCCACTGCATTCGGTGAAACAAACAATATTTCCGCCGGTGTCAGTTTCCGAAGTGCGAAGAGTGCCGTTGGGAGTCAGAATTTGGGACTTTCGCCCATCATCAAAGGAAAAGTAGCGGGCATTACATTTGGTGCGGTTTATAATTTTGGCGTTTCCGAATTAACTGAGAATTTCGGGAATAGCTTTATGCTTTCGCTAGGATTTAATATCGATAATTTTATTAATTCCAGAGGTTTCCGATACAGATAATATCATTTTAATTATATAAATTTGAGCTCTGAATTGTCAGGGCTTTTTTAATGATTTACCTCCATATTCCCTTCTGCAAGCAAAAATGCAGTTATTGCAATTTTCATTTTTCAACATCCTTCAACCTGAAGGATGAAATGCTTTTGGCGATCAAAAAAGAGATAGGATTGCGAAAAGATGAGTTAGAGAATAAAACCATAAAATCCCTCTATTTAGGTGGTGGAACGCCTTCGGTTCTTAGTGTTGATGAGATTAAATCTTTAATTGATGAGTTTCAAAAATATTTCAGTTTTGATAATAATATCGAAATTACATTGGAATCTAATCCTGATGATCTCAATAAAAACTTTCTCAAAGAATTGTCTCAAACAGAAGTCAACCGCTTATCGATCGGAACGCAAAGTTTTTTTGATGAAGATCTGAGATTGATGAATCGCGCGCACAATGCTTCCGAAGCAGAAAGCTCCATAAAACGTGCGCAGGATATGGGACTAGACAATATCAGCATTGATCTCATCTACGGCGCCCCGACGTCTAATTTCGAAATTTGGAAAGAAAATCTCGACAAAACCATCGAATTGCAAGTGCCACACGTTTCATCCTACGCTTTGACAGTCGAGCCAAAAACCGCTTTGGAAAAATGGATAGAAAATGGAAAAGTGCCTGCCCCGGAAGAAACGGAGCAGAATCAGGAGTTCCATTATATGTCCGATTTTCTTAAGAAGAATGGATTTGACCATTACGAAATTTCCAACTTCGGAAAGCTTGGTTTTCACTCAAAACACAATTCTGCCTATTGGAAATCTGAACCTTATCTGGGAATTGGTCCATCTGCGCATTCTTATAATGGCAGTTTGGAAAGAAGCTGGAATATGGCTAACAATCCGCTTTATATCAAAAATATTAATCAAAATATTATCCCAAAAGAAACCGAAATTCTATCAGAAAAAGACCGTTTCAACGAGATGATGATGATTGGTTTAAGAACCATTTGGGGCGTTGATTTAAACAAAGTGAATAAGAATTTTTCTTCAGAAATAATCGATTATTTTAATAAAGAAATCAATTCAAAGATTGAAGATGGCCTATTGACAATTGAAAATAACCATCTGAAAATTCCCGAGAAACAATGGTTTTTAGCAGACGGCATTGCCAGCGATTTATTTATAGTCTAAAAATATGGGTTCTTGAATCCCGAATATAAAATCTTTAAGTATTTTTGCAAAAATATTTTTTCATTTTGAAAAAGAAAAAAGCCGACTATTCTCATCTTACAGCCAGCCAGCCCATCGGGATTTTTGATTCCGGAGTCGGCGGCTTGACGGTTGCCAAAGAAATCAAAAGACTGCTTCCCAATGAAGATCTGATCTATTTCGGCGACACAAAACACCTTCCGTATGGCGAGAAATCCAGAGAAGCTATTGTTGGATATTCGACGAAAATAACTCAGTTTCTTCTGGAAAAGAATTGTAAGGCTATCGTGATCGCATGCAATTCTGCAACCGCAAATGCCTTAAAAGAAGTTCAGGAACTGGTTGCGGAAAAAGTACCGGTGATAGACGTCATCAATCCTGTTTCTGAAAAAGTGGCGTACGAGATTCATAACAATGTAGGCGTCATTGCAACAAAAGCAACAGTAAATTCGGGTCTTTATAAAAAATCAATCCGCAAGCACAACAAATTTATCAAGGTAGATGAGTTGGCGACGCCACTTTTGGTTCCTGCTATTGAAGAGGGTTTTAAAAATCATCCGATTACACATTCGATCATTTACAACTATCTGAGCAATAGTAAGTTAAAAAATATTGAAACATTGATTCTGGGCTGTACCCATTATCCGCTTTTGATAGACGAAATCAAACAATATTATGGTAACCGCGTCCGGGTAATCGATTCACCAAACATCGTTGCCAACCAGCTGAAAATGATTTTGGATAGGCATCACCTTCTCAATGAAGAAAATCACAAGCCGAGCTACCAGTTTTTCCTTTCGGATATCACCAAAAATTTCGAAAAGATATCCAAAAAGTTCTTTGGAAAAACAATAGATCTGGAGCACAAGATTCTCTAGAAATTTTCGTTCCTGAAGATTTTTTTGACCGTCTCTACTTCGTTTTGAACAGGATTTTTGAGCCTTTCTCCAAAATGAAGAATGTTCTCGATCTTGTGGTTTCCTTCCCAAGTCAGGCCGATGCCGCCACTTTCGATTTCGTTTTTGCATAGAAAATCCGGAACAATGGAAAATCCTGTATTTCCACTTAGACAGCGGACAATCGAGCAAATATTAGGGACAATATAATTAGGCTTGAAATCGGGATGTCTGTTAAAATTGAGGTTCCAAAAATGATTCAAATGCTCCATATCAGCTGCTGTGCTGTACCATATCTGCTGCTTCAGCCAGGCTTCTGCCTCCTCTATTTTTTTATTTTTTAAGAGGCGTTTCAGTTCAGAAGTATCTGTGCCGCTTCCGTTGATCAGTACAATTTTTTCTTTCGAAAAAGCTTCGAACTGCAGATTTTTAATATTCGTTTTCTTTGGTGTGATAATGAGATCCAGAAGTCCGTTGTCCAGGTCAGAAAACATCTGTTCATAAAGGCCAAATCGAATAATAACGTTGAAATCCAAGGTAGGAATATGCTTTTCCAAGGTGAACTGAAAGGTCTCAAAACACATCCCGATACTCACCGTTGCACGTTCGGTTTTTGTGGTTTTATGAAACGTCTGCTCGGCCGTTTCCAGCTTTAGCAGTGGTTCCAGGGTGAAGTTGTATAGAATTTTCGCTTTCTCTGTAGGAATTAATTTCTTTGAAATTCTTTCAAATAAAGCATAACCTACATACGCTTCCAAAGAGCCAATATGGAGACTGACACCGGGCTGAGAGATGTAAAGTTCACGCGCTGCTTTGGTGAAAGATTGTGTTTCATAAACGCTTTTAAAAGTTCTGAGCCATTCTAAATTTATCATCTGATCATCATAATTATAATGCAAATGTATGATTTAAATTATTTTTATAATTCATTTATCTGTCGGAAATTTGCAGTATCAAATAGTTAAATAATTAATCAAATGAAAAATATATTCATCATAAACGGCGGACAGACCTTTGCACATTCCGGCGGAAGCTTCAACAAAACTATTACCAACTGGACAAAAGAAGTCCTTGAAAACGAAAAATTCGAGATCAGAATCAGCAATGTCAATGACGATTTTGACGCTTTTGAGGAAACTGAAAATTTTAAGTGGGCAGATATCATCGTTTATCATTTTCCCATCTGGTGGTTTCAGGTTCCGAATCGGTTGAAATTCTATATTGATGAGGTTTTCACAGCAGGACACAACAACGGAATTTATAAGAATGACGGCCGTTCCAGAGTGAATCCCACAATCAATTATGGCACCGGAGGACTGATGCACGGTAAGCAATATTTTGTAACCACGAGCTGGAATGCACCGCAAACGGCTTTCACGATTGAAGGCGAATTTTTTGATCAGCATTCTGTAGATGAAGGCGTTTTATTTGGTTTTCACAGAATGAATGCTTTTACAGGAATGAAACTTCTGGGAACTTTCCATTTCCACGATATGGAAAAATCGGCAAGTCAGGAACGGATTGATCTGTACGAAACTGAATATAAAAGCTACCTCAAAGCTGCTTTTGAAAAATTAAGACTTGAAATTTTAAATTAACCTCACGATGGAAAAAACAGTTTTTATTACAGGAATAACAGGGTATATTGGCGGATCTGTTGCGAAATTACTTTTGGATAAAGCTTACAAGGTGACAGGTCTTGTAAGAAATGAAAGCGCCCTCCAAGCGGTCAATAATTTAGGTGCTGAAGCTGTTCTCGGAAGTATTCAGGACGAAGAGTTGCTGAAAGATCTTTGTTCAAAAGCAGATACTATAATTCATACCGCAGACTCTGCAGATGACGCCTTCGCTGTGGCCTCATTTCTTAAAATTTTGGAGAACTCTGGTAAAACGTTCATTTTTACGTCTGGCTCTGCCATTTTTGGAAATAGAGAAAATGGCGAACTATCAGAATTTTGTTTTACTGAAGATATTCCATTGGAACCAAGATTAGAAATGGTATCCAGGGTTTATATTAATAATTCGATTCTGAAAGCGGCCAAGAATAATATAAAAAGTATAGTAATTGTCCCAACAATGGTTTATGGAGAAGGATTGGGACTGAAAAAAGAAAGCATTCAGATACCGGCTTTAATAAATTTTTCGAAATCCAAAAATGCTGGAATTTACATAGAAAAAGGCGAAAATATATGGTCGAATGTCCACATCAGAGATCTAGCAGAATTGTATGTTTTAGCTGTTGAAAAAGCGAAAGCAGGATCGCTGTTTTATGCAGAGAATGGAAATTCCAATATGAAAAATATTGCCAATACGATTTCGGAAAAATATCATTTAAATCCTGCAAAATCCATTAGAATTGCCGAAGCAGTAGATCAATTTGGACAGGCGGGTGCCTATTTTGGATTTGCGTCAAATAGTTACTGTAATGCTGATAAAGCTAAAACGGAACTTGGTTGGGAGCCTCAGCATAATGATATTCACGAATTTATCTAATCTTAAATCACAAATAATGTCTATCTATTTAACAGCAATTTTAAAATCAAAAACCGATAAAAAATCAGAGCTGAGAGCTATTCTGGAAAATATGGTTCTTGAAACAAGGAAAGAAGCCGCCTGCGAAAAATATGAATTGCAGCAAAGTCTTGACGATGACAGCATTTTCATTTTTCATGAGATCTGGAAAACCAAAGAAGGTCTGGATGCACACAACCGGCAATCGTACATCAGGCAATTTGCTGACAAAGCGCCCGAGCTGCTAGAAATTCCGGCAGCCGTTTATCTGTCGGAATTAATTTAAAAAAAATAAAAATGCCTTGAATTTCAAGGCATTTTCAGTTATTAGAACGGAAGTTTATAAGCTGTATTTTTTGATCACAAGCAAGATCTTCTGTTTCCATTCTGTGGGTCTGGAAGCGTATCCGGCAGACGCAATGGCATTCAGCCAGTCGGAATTGTCAGCATTTCCTTTAAGTTTTAAGTAATATTTCTTCCTCGAAATCATCTCGCAAAAGGAACGGAATGAGTCATTGGCTTTTTCAAAACTTTTAAATCTGGACGCCGTCACATTGTTTTTGCCAGTCATTCCAAAATGATTATTCAGCGTCGTGCAGTGCTCGCTGTTACCGCCGCCGGTCTCTACAAAAGCAATAGAAAGTATCACCGCTGAAGGAATCCCAAATTCCCGGGAAAGTTCTGTCGCAACAGTTTTATATTGATTGATGTAAGAATTCTGCGCAGAGGTATTTAAGCTGAAAAATAATACAATTAAAGCTAGAAACTTGATATTGAAATTCCTCATAAAAAAACTCTTTTTATTCAGCAAGGGCTAGATTTTCAAAAAAAGAAAATTTGATATTTCCGTATTTTCTGGAATCTTTCAGGTTCGGGTGCTCCAGTTTCAGTCTGCTTTGATGCTCCAAAACGAAAATCCCGTTTGGCTTCAGCAATTCGTTGGAAATAATTAGGTCTATCATATTTTGATATTGCTTTTCGTCTGTCTCAAAAGGGGCGTCTGCAAAGATGATGTCGTATTTTTTCTCATGATTTTTTTTACGCTTTAGCCAATCAAAAACATCAAATCTTTGTGTGTTCACCTGCAATCCCATTCCCAGTTCCTGCGCTGTTGAGTTGATAAATCCTGCGTGCTTGGCGTTCAGTTCTATGGCAGTCACGTCCTGACAGTCGCGGGAAGCAAATTCCAGCGTGATAGAGCCGATGCCCGCAAAAAGATCCAGAACAGAACAGAATTCCAGGTCAAAACGGTGTTCAAGAATACTGAAAAGAGCCTCTTTTGCAAAATCCGTCGTCGGACGTACTTCAAAATTCTTTGGAGCCGCAATCTTTTTCGCTTTCCATTTTCCGCTGATGATTCTATACATAATTGATAGTTGATAAATAATAATTGATGAAATTCTAAATACTTTGATGAGCCACAAACGGCACAAAGCTTTTTTTCTGAATTCCCAGTTTTTGTTTTAAGTATTTTGTGTCTTCAGATTAAGCCAGCACAAAATTCTTCTTGTGAAGATTATCGAAAACGATTTTCAGATTTGGAACAAATTTCTGCATTTCTGAGATAAATGTCTCATTCTCCGTTGTTTCCCCATAAATATAAAAGTACGTTTCGCTGATTCCGAAATCTATTTTGCTTAAAGAAAACATGATGAAGTACAGAAAATCAACCTCCGAAGTGGCATCCAGATTATTATAAAGTACCACTTTTTTATTCTCCAACGCAAAAAACTCAGCCTGCTGGTGATAAAGGTTGACGTGGATTTCCTTCCTGTTTTTAACACTCAGCGCATTCAAAAATTTCTCACCTGAAAAATTGAAATGAACCGGAATTTCCAACTGCTTGATTTTCTGATAGTAATCCTTCGGAAAACTGTAATAGAACTGCACTGCAAATTTCTTGTTCACAGACAGCATCAGCTCCTCAGCATCTTTGTTTACAGCCGCATTGTAAGCAATCAGGTCATAGCCCAGATCGTGCTGGTCAAAACCTTCCTCTACTACAGAAAAATGGTTGATAGCCGATATTACAGAGATTTCGGAAAACTTTTCAGAAGCCAGGATTTCACTTAGTTTCTCCGGCACCAGATTCTCGGGACTTTCCTCATCCTTCAGGAAAATCTTCTCTTCCAAAACCTTTCTGGCCTTGGAAATCTGCCACTGCAAGCCGTCTTTCGTAAAAAGCAAGGATAATTTCCTCATATTTTAATGTCAATAAAATTAATTTTTTGGGCAGCTGTTTCCGCCTTCCACTCCAATCTGTCACTCTGAGGTTCTCGAAGAGTCCGTTCAAGTCGGGCTGCACTACTCAAAGTTGAAAGTTCCAGCATGTTATTCGATTTCGGACTATCATTTAAACAAATGTCAGGAATTCTTTCATCTTTTGTCTCAAAGTCTACTAGGAGATTTGCAAAGTTAAAAAATTTAAAGTTTAAGATTCCAAACTCTGCCAATTCTTACAGAATGGTTATCTTCGCAAGATAATTCGATTATTTCTCAGAATGCAAAAAATAACATTTTTCTTTTTCATATTCGCCTTTCAGCTTGGCTTTTCCCAGCAAAATATCAAGTTCGAAGATTCTGATTTCAACACCATTTTGGCCAAAGCCAAAAGCGAAAAAAAACTGATCTTTCTGGATGCTTATGCCGCGTGGTGCGGCCCTTGTAAGCTGATGGAACGCAACGTCTTCACCGATGCAAATGTAGCAGATTATTATAACAAAAATTTTATCAACGCCCATTTTGATATGGAAAAAGGCGAAGGTCCAGCTCTGGCTGCAAAATACGGCATCAGAAGCTATCCAACCATGATGTTTCTGAATGCAGAAGGCGAAGTGGTAGGCAAAGAATTGGGCTACCTGAAAACGGAGGATTTTTTAGCGTTAGGAAAGAAAAATAATAATCCGCAGCTCGTCAATACCAACCTGAAAGAAGAATTTCTCAAAGGAAAGCTGGATCAGTCCACTTTGTTGAGTTTTATTACGCTTTCGGCCGGTAAAGATCCAATTATAGCCAAGCAGGCTTCCGAAAAATACTTTTCCAATAAAAAAGACAAAGTATTCACGCCGGAAGAAGTCAATGTACTTCTCAATTTTACGCAATCCGTAGATGATGCCAACTACAAAGTATTCAGCGGAAACAAAGCTGCTATTATAGAATTGCTGACGGAGAAAAATTATACGCAGTTTGACAATTATTTAAAACTGATGAAGCTGGTGACATCTGCAACAGACGAGAAAACCAAAACGATCGATGATGCCAAAGTTCTGAAAGAAGGTGAAGGCCTTTTGCCAAAAGAAGATCTGATCAAAAGCCTGAGTATCTACAAACTTAATTATTACATTTCACACGACAATTTCCCTGCTTACGAAAAGACAGCGCTTGAATATTATAAAAATCCGGACGATTTCAACAGTTCAGAATTGTTGGCTGCAGCCGGCGTATTTGCTGATCATGTCTCCAATCCAAAATCTTTGCAGAGTGCTGCGAGATGGGCAGAAAAAGTGGTGATGTCTTCAGAGAATTTTGATTCTACAAGTATTCTTGCAGCATTATATGACAAATTGGGGAAGAAAGATGAAGCAAAAATGTTCGCTGGAATGGCGGCCAATTTTGCAAAAGAGGAAAACAGAGATGCCTCAAAAATGGACACAATTCTGAACAAAAAATAACAAATGACGAAATTATTCACAAGCACTTTAATCTGTTTTTCAATCTTTGCTTTTTCTCAAAAAAATGAAACTTATATCAAAGCCAACGCTTTATTCCTACCGGTAGGAATGCTGAATGTAGGCGTAGAACACAGCTTTACAGAACACATCACAGGACAGGCGGATGTTTTTGTTTCTCCCTGGAAATCCTTTGCCGGGCATCAGGCTCAGTTTGCCATCGGAACAGTTGAAGGCAGATATTATTTTGATGAAGCTTTCAAGCATTTTTACCTTGGTGCCAGCATTGGTGTCGGCGTTTTCAATATCCAAAAATGGAACTACTGGAATAGCGATTTTTATATTACCAAAGAAGGAGAACTTCTTCCGTACAGAAACAACGAGCTTTATCAAAAGGGATTTTCCTATATATTCGGTTTGACAACAGGTTACCAATTCCAGCTTGCGGAACGTTGGAATATGGATATTTTTCTTGGAATCGGTTCCCAGCAGGGCTTCTACAAAGGTTATGTGGAAGGATTGCCGGAAACCCAGGAAAATAGGTACGATCGTGTAGAAAACTGGGACAAAAGCGGTGAGATTATTCCCTTCAAAGGTGGTATTATGATCTCCTACAAACTGTAATGATATGAACGCAAAGATTAAATATACACTCATTGCCATCATCACCTTCGTCATTATTTTTCTGATGAATTATGTTGGGAATGATGCTCCGGACAAACTTTCCCGAGCCTTGATGACGGCTTCTGCCGCAGTAATAGGCCTCGGAATAGGGATGTGGATCTACAGCAGAAGAGACCAGAACGACGAGCGAAATAATTTTGACTGAATTCTCAAGCCACGAACTATATGGAGATTGATTTAACCCAGGATAAAAAAATATATTTCGCTTCCGACCAGCATTTTGGAGTTCCCAATCTGCAGGAAAGCAGGAAGCGCGAGGAAAAATTTATCCGATGGCTGGATGGTATCAAAAAAGACGCACAGATTCTCTTCCTGATGGGCGACCTGTTTGACTTCTGGCACGAGTGGAAATATGTCGTTCCCAAAGGCTATATCAGAGTTCTCGGCAAGATTGCAGAACTGAAAGATTCCGGCATTGCTATCTATTTTTTCGTAGGCAATCACGATTTGTGGATGAAAAACTATTTTGAGGAAGAATTGGGAATTCCGGTTTATTTCGAGAAAAGATATTATGAAATTTCAGATAAGAAATTTCTGCTCGCACACGGCGACGGTCTCGGGCCTGGCGACAAAGGCTACAAAAGGATGAAAAAGATTTTCACAAATCCTCTTGCACAATGGGCTTTCAGGTGGCTGCATCCCGATATTGCGATGCGGATTGCCAACTATATGTCACAGAAAAATAAGCTGATTTCCGGCGTTGAAGATCAGAAATTTCTGGGCGAAGACAAAGAATTTCTCATCCAGTATTCCAAGGAAAAACTGAAGACCGAAAACATCGATTATTTTGTATTCGGGCACCGCCATCTTCCCCTCATTTTTGATCTCGAAAAAGGCGCAAAGTACATCAATCTCGGCGACTGGATCGTCTATTTCACTTATGGCGTCTACGATGGCAGATCATTTGAAGTGAAGAAATTTGAAGATTAAATTCAAACTTTGATTTGGAACAATGAAGCAGCCTATTTTTAATATAAATACAGAATCCGATTTCCAGACAGCCTGTCTGGAGACTTTCCGTTACCAGTATGAGAATGTTGAAGTTTACAGAAAATTTGTTGATTTTCTTAAAATAGATTCCACAGCAATAAAAGAAATTACGGACATTCCATTTCTGCCCATTGAGATGTTCAAAAACCATTTGGTTTTGGATCAGAACTCAGTCTCTGGCGACTATTTCCAAAGTTCCGGAACTACACAGATGACGCGTTCCAAACATCACATCGCAGATTTTTCACTTTATGAAGAAAGCATTTACAACAGTTTCAAGAAATTTATCGGCAAACCAGAAGACTTTATTTTTCTTGGATTACTCCCCAATTATTCAGAAAATACCCACTCATCACTGATTTATATGGTAGATTTTCTGATGAAGAAATCATCGAAACCGGAAAATGGCTATTTTCTTTATAATCATCAGGACTTATTTGAATTGCTGCAGACTTTGGAGGATAAAAAAGTCATTCTTTTTGGCGTCTCCTTCGCCCTTCTGGATTTTCTGGATACATTGCAGACGCAGAATCTTTCAATGTCTCAATCCAAAAATATGACAGTCATTGAAACCGGCGGTATGAAGGGCAGAAAAGAAGAAATGACAAAAGACGAACTGCTGAAAATCTTCCAGACAGGCTTCAGAAGCGAGAGGATTTTTTCAGAATATTCCATGACAGAACTGCTCTCCCAAGCCTATTCCATGGGCGGAAATATCTATAAAAGTCCCAACTGGATGCGGATTCTCGTCCGGAATACAGAAGACCCGTTTTCTTACGTAGAAGACGGCAGAACCGGCGCTATCAACGTCATAGATCTGGCCAACAGGCATTCCTGCTCTTTCATCGCGACACAGGATCTTGGAAGGCTGCAGGATGGCACTTTTGAGGTTTTAGGCAGGATTGATCACTCCGATATCCGCGGTTGCAGCCTCTTGGTTTCATAAAAAATAACAGTAAGACAAATTAAAATTATGGCAGCTATTTCCGCCTTCCACTCCCGCTTTTTTCTTTTTTTGCCAAAAAAGAAAAAGAGCTCCGTTCAAGTCGGGCTGCAGGCTTCGTCTGTCCATCAGTCTTCGCCCGGTTATAGGGTTTTCCTATCACTTATTTTTATGTTTTGCATCTCACTGTTCAAGTCTCAGAAATGCTATGATCTGAAGCAGGTTCTCAGCGTAGAACCTACCACTCTGTACAAACCGCATCTTCTGGCAGCACAGAATTTCGGAGTAGATATCCTGGAGAATGCCAAAGCTGTCGATAAATATATAGCAAAAGGGAAATTCCAGAAAGTAAAAAAGAAATCGCGCGGCTACCGTCTTCAAACCCTGGAATACAGCCGGCCGTATCTGGTAAAAAAGGCCAGGATCACTTTAGAAAACATGGCAGCGAAGTTTGCTACCGATACAAAAAGTTTCTTCGTTGTGTCATCCGTTACCCGAACATTGGAAGACCAGTGCAGACTGAGAAAAGTCAATTCTAATGCCGCTTTGGGCATTAGTTCACACAATTACGGAGCAGCATTTGATATCTCCTATGTCCGTTTTGACAACCAACTGAAAGTCAATCCAAAACTGGAAAAGGAGCTGGAGAAAGTGCTGGAATATTATAAAAATCTAGGACGTATTTTTTATATTAAAGAACGGCAGCAAAGCTGTTATCACATCACCGTACGCAGATATTAAAATTGAGAAATAATGTTGAAGATAGAAGAACTCGTCCACGCCTATGTGAATACCAACTGCGATTTTGATAAAGAAGTGGTTTTGACCAATTTTTTCCATTCAGACTGGGAAGCAGATATTTTGTCGATCAATAATGCAGGTTTCAGCCACGAAATCGAGATCAAACTATCCAAATCAGACTTCAAAAATGATTTCAAAAAAAAATATACCAACCAGAAAACAGGCGAAAAATTCCTGAAGCACGACAAGATTGGCTGCGGAGATTATATCTGCAATGCCTTCAGTTTCCTACTGCCAATGGGAATGATAGACCACCAGTCTATTCCTGATCATTGCGGCATCATAGAATTCTACCACAACGAGGACTCTTGGGAAACTGAGTTTTACAAAATCCGCGAACCCAAAACCATACATCAGGATTCTTATTGGCAACTCTGCGACAAGGATCATTTTATGAGAAGTATGGCCAGAAGTCTGCTCATCAAAAAGTTCGAACTTAAAGGTAAAAGGGAAGAACTCATCTTCAAAAGTCCTTTTGAAACTAAAACAAAAAAATAATCCTGCTATAAAACTGACAGGATTTTTAAATTTAACGAAGTCTATTTTTTTAATTCTCAGTCTTTGCATTTTCAAATTATAAGATGGGAAAAAACCAGATCTTTAAACCAACTCACTCACTAACTGCTAGACTCTCTCATCCTTAATCTCATCCACAATCTCCGGATTCAGCAAAGTAGAAATGTCTCCGAAGCTGTTAAAATCACCTTCTGCAATTTTTCGTAGAATACGACGCATAATCTTACCCGATCTCGTCTTCGGCAATCCCGATACAAACTGGATTTTGTCAAGCTTCGCAATGGGTCCAATTTGCTCAGAAATCAGTTGGTTGATTTCCTTCGCCAGATTCTCACGATTTCTTTCTGCGCCTGCGTCTTTCAGGATTACAAAACCATAGAGCGCATTTCCTTTGATGTCGTGCGGATACCCAACAATAGCAGATTCTGCCACCGCAGGATGCTCATTGATGCTGTCTTCAATGGGTGCCGTCCCCAGATTGTGTCCGGAAACGATGATCACATCATCCACACGTCCGGTGATTCGGTAATAACCAACCTCGTCCCGCAAAGCGCCGTCACCAGTGAAATATTTTCCCGGGAAAGCCGAAAAGTAAGTCTCTTTATAACGCTGATGATCGCCCCAAATCGTTCTGGCAATTCCCGGCCAAGGAAAACGGATACATAGATTTCCATCCACCTGGTTTCCGGTGATCTCATTGCGCTTCTCATCCATCAAAACCGGTTGAATGCCCGGCAATGGCAGAGTGGCATAAGTGGGTTTGGTAGGCGTCACAAAAGGAATCGGCGAGATCATTATTCCACCAGTCTCCGTCTGCCACCAGGTATCGACAATCGGGCATTTCTTCTTCCCGACATTATCATTATACCAGTGCCAGGCTTCATCGTTTATTGGTTCTCCAACTGATCCGATCACTTTAAGAGAATCTAAATTATGTTTCAAAACCCAATCCACACTTTCTTTAGCTAAAGAACGAATCGCGGTCGGTGCTGTGTAAAACTGAGTGACTTTATGCTTCTCGATCACTTCCCAGAATCTTCCTGCATCAGGGAAAGTTGGCACGCCTTCGAATATGACCGTCGTTGCGCCATTCAGAAGCGGACCATAGAGAATATAAGAATGTCCCGTAATCCAACCAATATCCGCCGTGCACCAATAGATGTCATTCTCTTTATAATTAAAAACATTCTGGAAAGTGTAGGCCGTATAAACCATATAGCCAGCACAAGTATGCAACATTCCTTTCGGTTTCCCCGTAGATCCTGAAGTATAAAGGATAAACAACGGATCTTCCGCATCCATTATCACGGTTACAAAATCCGAAGATGCTTTATCAAAATAATCTTCCATCCAATGGTCACGGCCTTCCTTCATTTTGACCTCATTATGGGTTCTTTTCACGACCAGAACGTTCTCAACCGTTGGCGTTTTCTCTAATGCCTCATCCACCAGACTTTTCAAGTCCAGAACTTTGTTTCCTCGGTAACTGCCGTCAGATGTGATGACCATCTTCGCTCCACAGTCATTCACCCTCGATGCCACTGCAGAAGCCGAGAATCCGGCAAATATTACAGAATGAACAGCACCTAATTTTGCACAAGCCAGCATTGTAACCGCCAGTTCCGGAATCATTGGTAAATAAATACAAACTCGATCACCTTTCTCAATGCCCATTTCACGAAGAATGTTCGCTACTTTATTGACTCTTGTGTATAGTTCGTTATAAGAAATATGCTGCGCTTCTTCCTTCGGATCATTCGGTTCCCATATGATTGCGGTTTTTTCGCCACGCACGGAAAGATGCCTGTCCAGGCAATTTTTGGTGATGTTGAGTTTGGCATTTTTAAACCATTTGATGTTCGCTTCCTGCATATCATAATCGACGACTTTGGACCAACGCTGGTACCAGACGAA
Organism: Bacteroidota bacterium; assembly: GCA_037033105.1. Taxonomy (GTDB): domain Bacteria; phylum Bacteroidota; class Bacteroidia; order Flavobacteriales; family Weeksellaceae; genus Epilithonimonas. The sequence goes on along the minus strand of JAZBLF010000001.1, from coordinate 465,612 downwards.
GTTTTCATCCGCAATCTTATCCCAAAATTTCTTCGGGTTCTTGATAGATTTTTTATACTCTTTGAAATAATCCTGCAAATTCTGTATGTGGTAATTTCTCATTGTTGTCTGATTTTGAATTTTCAATCTATATTCTGACTGGCGAGATATAGCTAAGCCAAATTACGCAAAAAACACAATATAAAATGATCGTCTTTATAGTTTATGAAAGATAATATTGTGGTTAATTAATAATTAACAGATAATAATATCTTTTTAATTTGGATAATAAAGATAAATGTATTTAAATTTGCTGCTTAATTAGATAATATAAATGGAATTAGAAGTTTCTTCAGAGAAACATTTGATCTATGTGGAAGAAATCCGTAACGAAATGGAGGATTCTGCAAAGAAAAGAGGGACGGGCATCGCCAAACGTTCCTCGGAATACCTGGGCAAAAAGATTATGGAAGGTAATTCCATCATCGCTATCGATGAAAATGGAACCTGGGCAGGCTTCTGCTATATAGAAACGTGGACCAACGGTGAGTATGTCGCCAATTCCGGATTGATCGTTTCTCCGCAATTCAGAAACGCCGGATTGGCGACTTTGATCAAAGAAAGAATCTTCGAACTTTCCAGATTGAAATATCCAAATGCAAAAATTTTCGGTCTCACAACCGGATTGGCAGTGATGAAAATCAACAGCAGTTTAGGTTACAAACCGGTGATTTATTCGGAACTGACTCAGGATGAACAATTTTGGAACGGTTGTAAAAATTGCGTGAATTATGAAATTCTGATGATGAAAGAGCGCAAAAACTGCCTTTGCACAGCAATGCTTTTCGTCCCGGAAAAAGTAAATATGAATAAAGAAAAAGATTTTGAATCTATAAATAATGACAATGAGTAAGAAAGTAGTTTTGGCATTTAGCGGAGGTTTGGACACGTCGTATTGCGCAAAATATCTAAGCGAAACTTTGGGATACGAAGTTCACGCAGTCACTATCAACACAGGCGGTTTTGATAAAAATGATCAGGTTTTGCTTAAAGAAAAAGCAGAAAAATTAGGTGTTTCTTCTTACAGATTTATCGATGCTTCTGAGAAATATTATAACGATTGTGTTAAGTATTTGATTTTCGGTAACGTCCTGAAAAACAACACTTATCCATTGTCGGTCAGTGCGGAAAGAACGATTCAGGCGCAGACGATTGCTGAATCTGCTTTGGAAATTGGAGCCGACGCAATTGCGCACGGAAGTACTGGTGCGGGAAATGACCAGGTACGTTTTGATTTGATTTTCAACGTAATGTGCCCGAAAATAGAAATCATCACACCAATTCGTGATTTAAGTCTATCGCGTGAAGACGAAATCCAATTCCTGAAAGACCACAACTACGAAATGGATTTTGAAAAGGCCAAATATTCAATTAACAAAGGACTTTGGGGAACTTCCGTCGGCGGAAAAGAAACTTTGACTTCCAGATATTCACTTCCGGAAGAAGCATTTCCTTCGCAAATTGAAAAAACCGAAGCTTCAGATCTAGAAATCGAATTCAAAAATGGAGAATTGATTTCTGTCAATGGCGAGACTTTTTCTCATCCGGTTTTGGCGATTCAAAAGATTGAAGAATTGGCGTCACCTTACGGAATCGGTCGCGATATCCACGTTGGCGACACGATTGTCGGCATTAAAGGCCGTGTTGGTTTCGAAGCAGCGGCTGCATCAATTATCATTAAAGCACATCATTTGTTGGAGAAACATACACTTTCCAAATATCAGCAGACCATCAAATCACAATTGTCAGATTGGTACGGAAACTGGCTTCACGAAGCACTTTTCCTAGACCCAGTGATGAGAAACATCGAATTGTTTCTGCAGGATTCTCAGAAAACGGTCAACGGAAAAGTACTTATCACACTTCATCCTTATCGTTTTGTTTTGAACGGAATTGAATCTGAAAATGATTTAATGTCTTCAAAATTTGGAAGTTACGGCGAAGAAAATCTCGCTTGGAGCGGAGACGATGTCAAAGGTTTTACAAAAATCCTCAGCAACTCACTCAATATTTATCATCAGGTCAACAAATTGAATTAGAATCATTTGGGCAGCTTTTCCGTCTTCCACTCCCAATCTTTTTTGCAAGACGATTTCAGTTTACATAGAAATTGAGTACACGCAAAAAAGGATTTCCGTTCAAGCCGGGCTGCAGATTCGGTATAAAACGAATGGCAACATAAAAACACAATTTTTGTCATTCCGCAGGAAACCTAACGAAGTGGTTCGACGAAGTCAGTCTAACCAATGCCTTAGAGATTCCTACGTAATGACAAAAGAACTTTAAAGTTTAGCTCTTTGCGAACTTAAAATATTTTCAATAAGAATAAAAAAATCTTTGCGCTCTTTGCGTTAAAATATTAAAAAGTAAAAATGAAAAAATCAGTCGGAATCATCGGAGCCAATGGATATACAGGAAGCGAACTCGTTCGTCTGCTCGCATTCCATCCGAATATAGAATTAAAGTTTTTGTTCAGCCGTTCCAATTCCGGAGTGAAAATTTCAGAATTATATCCTGATCTGGACTCGATTTGTGAGTTGGTTTTGACGAACGACATTTCAGAAACTGATATTCTTTTCCTCTGCCTTCCTCACAAAGAAAGCCAGAACTGGTTGAATGAAAATCCGGTCTCTGACGAAACTTTGATTATTGATTTAGGAAATGATTTCCGTTTCGATGGCGATTTCGGAAATAGAAATTTTGTTTACGGTTTGCCCGAAATTTATTTTAAAGAAATTCAGAATTCAAAAAGCATTGCGAATCCTGGATGTTTTGCAACTGCAATTCAATTGTCGTTGTTGCCTTTAGCAAAGGAAAATCTGTTGAAAGATGTTTACACAACCGGAATTACAGGTTCGACTGGAGCTGGACAATCTTTGCAACAGACAACGCATTTCACTTGGCGAAATGACAATATTTCAGCCTACAAAACTTTAAACCACCAGCACGTTGACGAGATTTTAAAACAAGTCAATTTGCTTAATGAGAAAGAAGTTGAACTCAACTTTGTTCCGTGGCGAGGCGATTTTGCAAGAGGAATTTTCATAAGTTCAATCATCGCATGTGATTTGGAATTAGAAAAAGTTTACAATTTGTATAATGACTTCTACAAAGATTCGCCTTTCGTTAAAATTTCAGAGAAACCGATTGATATGAAACAAGTTGTCAATACCAATTTTTGCGTCATCCAAATCGAGAAACAAGGAAACAAAATAGCAGTTCATTCCGCAATCGACAATCTTCTGAAAGGTGCATCGGGACAAGCAATTCAAAATATGAATATCGCCAATGGCTGGGAACAAAGTTTAGGATTAAACTTAAAACCAATTGCTTTTTAAGACTAAAAACCAAACACAAACAACTAAATACTAAAATGAATTTATTCAACGTATATCCACTTTTCAACATCAATCCTGTAAAAGCTGAAGGTTCTTTCCTTTGGGATAAAAACGGTCAAAAGTACCTCGATTTTTACGGCGGTCACGCTGTGATTTCCATTGGTCACAACCATCCGCATTATGTTGAAAAATTAAAAAACCAACTGGAGAAAATCAGTTTTTATTCCAATTCGGTTCAGAATAATTTACAGACTGAATTGGCTGAGAAATTAGGAAAATTATCAGGTTACGAAAACTATTCATTGTTTTTATGCAATTCAGGAGCGGAAGCGAACGAAAATGCTTTGAAATTGGCTTCATTCTACAACGGAAAAAAGAAAATGATTTATTTCTCCGAAGCTTTCCACGGCCGAACTTCCGCCGCTGTTGCTGTGACAGACAATCCAAAAATCGTAGCGCCAGTCAATGAATCTGAGAATTTTATTAAATGTGAATTCAATAATTCTGAAGAGTTGAAGAATATTTTTGAAGAAAAAAAGAACGAAATTTCTGCAGTAATTGTTGAAGGAGTTCAAGGTGTTGGCGGAATTAATTTATTGGAAAAAGATTTCATTTTAACGATTGAAAGATTGTGCAAAGAAAATAATGCGATTTTGATTTTGGACGAAGTTCAGTCTGGTTACGGACGTTCCGGAAAATTCTTTGCGCATCAGGAATTCGACATCAAACCAGATTTAATCACGGTTGCAAAAGGAATGGGAAATGGTTTCCCGATTGGTGGCGTTTTGATTAGTCCAAAATTCGAAGCGAGTTATGGATTGTTGGGAACTACATTTGGCGGAAATCATCTCGCTTGTGCAGCTGCAATTGCAGTTTTAGAAGTGATTGAAAATGAAAATTTAATTCAAAATTCTGAAAAAATAGGCGCTTACATCGAAGAAAAAATTAAAAATTTCCCACACATCAAAAACATCAAAAGGCGCGGTCTGATGATTGGAATTGAGCTCGACCAGGCTTGCGCAGATGTCAGGAAAGAATTGCTGTTTGAACATTTTATTTTCACTGGAAATGCCCATGACAAGAATGTTCTGCGGATTTTGCCGGCGCTCAATATTTCGGAAAAAGAATCCGATTTGTTCATTAATGCTTTGGAGAAAACTTTGACTGCCATTGATTCGAAACAACAGGTTTTAACAGAGGACTAAAAACAGAATATTTGTCATTCCGTAGGAATCTAAACAGTCGAGATTCCTACGGAATGACAAAGTGAATGTTTTAAAAATTGCTTAGCTAAGCGTAAGTGCCTTTGCGAACCTTAAAATATTTTCAATAATTAGTAAAAATATTTGCGCGCTTTGCGTTCAAAAAAATCTTCAAAATGAAAAATTTCACTTCAGTTTACGATATAGACAATTTGCAGGAAATCATTGCAAAAGCTTTAAAAATAAAAGAAAATCCATTAGAAAATCCAACCAAAGGAAAAGGAAAAACAATTGGTTTGGTTTTCCTCAATTCCAGTCTCAGAACAAGATTGAGTTCTCAAATTGTGGCTCAAAATTTAGGTTTAAATGTCCTAACACTTAATGCTGCACAAGAAGCCTGGAATCTGGAATTCGCTGATGGAACTGTAATGAATGGCGACACAGTTGAACACATCAAAGACGCCATTGAAGTTCTGAATCAATATTGTGACATCATCGCGGTAAGATGTTTCGCAGGAATGAAAAGCAAAGAAGACGACGTGAACGAAAGTATCTTGAGCCAATTCCTCAAACACGCCAAAGTTCCCGTGATTTCCTTGGAATCTGCGACGCGTCATCCATTACAAAGTCTGGCGGATTGCATCACAATCACAGAAAATTGGACTGAAAACAGAAAGCCAAAAGTAGTTTTGACTTGGGCGCCTCACATCAAACCAATTGCGCAGGCTGTCGGAAACTCGTTTACAGAATGGATGCAACAGATGGATGTTGATTTCGTGATTGCAAATCCTGAAGGTTACGATTTGGACAAAAATTTCACAAAAGATACGAAAGTGGTTCACAATCAGGACGAAGCGTTGAAAGATGCAGATTTCGTTTATGTGAAAAACTGGTCGTCGTTTGATGATTACACAGCAATGCCGAAAGTTGATGAAAACTGGATGTTGACCAATGAAAAATTAGAATTGACGAACGACGCAAAAGTAATGCATTGCCTTCCAGTGCGCAGAAATCTGGAATTAAGCGATGAAGTAATGGACGGCAATAACTCAATTATTTATCAACAAGCAAAAAACAGAATCTTTTCAGCTCAGGCCGTTTTTTCTGAAATCTTAGATGAATTAAATTAAAAATTAATCTTTGCTGAGCGTAAGCGCCTTTGTGAACCTTAAAATATTTTCAATAATTAACAAAAAATCTTAGCGGACTTTGCGTTTTACAAATCTTCAATGAATAAGCTACATATCATAAAAATCGGAGGCGCTCTAATAGATGACAAAAAATCATTGAAAGCTTTTCTTGAGCGATTTTCTCAAATCGAAGGCGCTAAAATCCTGATTCACGGCGGTGGTAAAATTGCAGAAACTTTAGCAGAAAAATTGAAAATCACGCAGACGATGATTGATGGACGCAGGATTACCAACAAGAAGACTTTGAAGCTGGTAACGATGGTCTACGCCGGGAGAATCAATAAAAATATTGTGGCCAAACTGCAGAGTTTTAATTGCAACGCGATGGGGTTTTCAGGAGCAGACGGCAATTTAATTCAAGCTGAAAAACGCCAGCATCCAACCATTAATTTTGGATTTGTTGGCGATATTAATGAAAAAAGTATCAATCAAGATTTGATTACAAATATGATAAATCTGGGTTTGGTTCCGGTGTTTTCTGCAATCACTCACGATAAAAAAGGAAATCTGTTAAACACCAACGCAGACACGATTGCCGGAACTATTGCCCAGGCTTTATCAAAAAATTACGAGACAGAATTGTTGTTCTGCTTCGATAAAAACGGGGTTTTGGAAAATGTAGAAGACGAAAATTCAAACTTGAAAACCATTAATAAAAAAGAATTTTCTGAATTAAAATCAGAAGGAAAACTCCACAAAGGAATTTTACCAAAACTCGAAAATGCTTTCAAAGCCAAAGAAAACGGCGTTCAGAAAGTGTCTTTGATTAACGAGAAAAAACTGTCAGACCAAATAAAACAAGGAAATGAAGGAACTGAAATCTGTCTTTAGCAGAGAAGAACTTGCGGAAAATGCCGTCAAATTACTGAAAAAACTCATCGCAACACCATCTATGAGTCACGACGAATACAATGCTTCGCTCATCATAGAAGGCTTTTTTAACGAACATCAATTGACGGTGAACCGATTCAAAAATAACATCTGGGCAACCAACAAATATTTTGATGCCGGCAAACCATCAATTCTCCTCAACACGCACCACGACACAGTAAAACCGAACAAAGCTTACACTTTGGATCCGTTCATTCCAGTGGAAAAGGACGGCAAATTATTCGGTTTGGGAAGCAACGATGCAGGCGCGTCTTTGGTGGCGATGGCGCAGACGTTTCTTTATTTTTATGAAGCCGAAGATTTGTCGCACAATCTCGTCATTGCATTGACGGCCGAAGAAGAAATCTCAGGTTTAGACGGCATCGAAGCATTATTTCCACAACTTCCGAACGTAGAATTGGCAATCGTTGGTGAACCGACAAAAATGAACCTTGCGATTGCAGAAAAAGGTTTGCTCGTCATCGATGGCGAAATGCTGGGAACACCTTCTCACGCCGCACATCCGAACGATGACAATGCGATTGTGAAATGTATGAAGGATTTGCAAAATATCCTCGATTTCAAATTTCCGAAAGTTTCAGATTATTTGGGCGAGGTAAAGGTCACATTATCAGTTCTCAACGCAGGAACGCAACACAACGTGGTTCCCGAAAAATGCAATTTCACATTGGATGTCCGCGTGACAGACGAATATTCAAACCGAGAAGTTTTCGAAATCATCCAGTCGCAGATGAAATCCAAACTGACACCACGGTCATTCCGCCTAAACTCCTCAAAAATCGACGTCAACCATCCGTTTGTTCAGGCTGGATTGGCGTTGGGCAGGACAACATACGGTTCGCCGACATCCTCGGACCAGGCGATTATTCCGTGCACATCGGTCAAGTTGGGACCCGGCGACAGCTTACGTTCCCACACCGCAGATGAGTTTATTTACATCGACGAAATCCGAGAAGGCATAGATGTTTACATCAAAATATTAGAAAAAATATTGTAATAAATTTTAAGGATTTGACTCCGTCGAACCACCATGTTAGGTTTGGGCAGCTTTTCCGCCTTCCACTCCCGCTTTTTTTTCATTGCGATTGACGTGAGTCAATCAATAGAATTTGACAATATTCGCAATGAAAAAAAGAGCTCCGCTCAAGTCGGGCTGCAGATTCAGCATAAAACAAGAGAAGTTTATAACCACAAAGTTTGTCATTCCATAGGAAACCTAACGAAGTGGTTCGACGAAGTCAATCTCAGCCGTTTAGATTCCTCCGGAATGACAAAAATACTTGAAGATTATTTAGTCTTAGCTGAGCGTAAGCGCCTTTGCGAACCTTAAAATGTTTTCAATAAAAATTAAAAAAATCTTTGCGCTCTTTGCGTTTAAAATTATTAAAATGAAAAAAATCTGGCAAAAAGACAACACCACAACCAATGATTTGGTTACAAAATTCACGGTCGGGAAAGATCTGGATTTTGACGACAGATTAGCAAAATACGATGTGTTGGGTTCTATCGCCCACGCAAAAATGCTCGCAGAAGTTGGGTTGATCCGACTGGATGAAGAGCAGGCGATTGTTGCCGTTTTGGAAGAAGTTCTTGCCGACATTGAAAAAGAAACTTTCGAAATCGATAAAACAGCAGAAGACATCCATTCCCAAATCGAAAATATCCTCATCGAAAAACTCGGAGAAACAGGAAAGAAAATCCACACTGCAAGGTCAAGAAACGACCAGGTTTTGACAGATATCAAATTGTACTTAATTGACGAAATCAGAGAAATCACAGAACTGACAGATTCGTTTTTTCAAATTCTGAAAGACAAAGCCAATCTTCATAAAGACGTTTTGTTGCCTGGCTACACGCATTTGCAAGTGGCGATGCCGTCATCTTTTGGATTGTGGTTTGGTGCGTACGCAGAATCATTAGTTGATGATTTGGAATTGTTGTTTGCAACGAAGAATATCATTAATAAAAATCCACTCGGCTCGGCTGCTGGCTACGGTTCGTCGTTCCCGATTGACAGAGAAAGTACGACTTACAAACTCGGTTTCAGAACTTTGAATCATAATGTGGTTTATGCCCAAATGACACGAGGAAAATCAGAAAAGTTATTGGCCAATTCACTGTCGGTTCTGGCTGGGACTTTAAGTAAATTCTCATACGATGTTTGTCTTTATTTAAGTCAGAACTTCGATTTTATAAGCTTTCCGAAAGAATTTACAACGGGAAGCAGTATTATGCCACACAAGAAAAATCCAGATATTTTCGAATTGGTGAGAGCGAGATGCAACAGAATTCAGGCTTTGCCAAATGAATTGATTTTGGTAACGAATAATCTGCCTTCAGGCTATCACAGAGATTTGCAATTGACAAAAGAAATCCTTTTTCCAGCCATCGATTCTTTGAAAGAATGCCTTGAAATCCTGATTTATACGCTTCCAAACATCGAAGTGAAGGACCATATTCTGGACGATGAAAAGTACAAATACATCTTCAGCGTCGAGAAAATAAACGAAGAAGTGAAGAATGGAAAATCATTCCGGGATGCTTACATCCAAATCGGTCAGGAAATAGAAAATGGTTTGTTTGAATACGATTATAAAGAATTAAATCATTCTCATCAAGGCAGTTTAGGAAACCTTTGCCTCGACGAAATCGAATATCAATTCAATAAAGTGAGAGATAAATTGTTGGGTTGAAATCTCTCCCTTTAGGGCTGGGGAAATGATTTTAATCCAGTTTAAATTTGGTTGATTTTTTCACTTCAGAAAGCACAATAGAGCTGTGATATTGCCCGATGTGAGGACTGTTTGAAATTACATTCACCGTAAAGTGGTTGTAGGAATAGATGTCGTTTGCAAGGATTTTTAACTGATAATCATATTCGCCGGAAAGGCTGATGATTTCCTGTACTTCGTCATATTTAGAAATGTAATTTTCGAAATCTTTCAGCGTAGTCTGCGATTGCTCTTTGAGACGGACATTACAGTAAACGACGATGTTGATGCCCAGTTTTTCGCGGTTAAGAAGAGCAACGTATTTTTCGACTACGCCGCTTTTTTCGAGATTTTTGATACGCTCATAAGTTGGGGTGAAAGTCAGTCCGATCTTTTCGGATATTTCTTTCACAGATAATGTAGAATCTTCCTGAAGAAGAGATAAAATCAATTTGTCTTTTTTGTCCAAACTCATAATTGGGTATCATTCTTACCAAAAGTAAAGAAAATAATTGATTGGCAAAATTTTACGAGCAGAAGTTCATTGATTTAACATAAAAAGTTATGATTAGATTTCATAATATTAAAAATATTGGTATCTTTGCACCCAATGAATCTGGTACAGAATTTAGCGACAATAGTGTTTGGCAAATTTGCCGACAACAACAATATTTTTTATATTTAACGAAGTCTTTTAGGCTTCGTTTTTTTTATTTAAAAATTTGAAATATGATCAAACTTTCACGCGTCTCTACAGAAAGCATAGAGAAAATATTACAGGAAGCACAGCATTTTGCAGATGGGAAGACCAGCAAAATAAAGGGCGATGTTTTCGCCGCCAACCTGTTCTTTGAAAACAGTACGAGAACCAAAACAAGCTTCGAAGTAGCAGAGAAAAAACTGGGTCTTCAGGTCATTGATTTCGAAGCTGAAAAAAGCTCTATCGCAAAAGGCGAAACGATGCTTGATACGGTTAAAACCCTGGAAGCTATCGGCGTAGAAGTGGCAGTTATCAGACATTCTGAGAAAAGATATTATGACGAGCTTCTTAATGCAAAACTAAGTATTGTAAATGCGGGTGACGGCGCAGGAAGTCATCCAACACAGGCTATATTAGACGCTTTAACCATCATTCAGGAATTCGGAAAAATCGAAGGTTTGAAAATCGGCATTGTAGGCGATGTGAAACACAGCCGCGTAGCCAATTCTGACGCAGGACTGTTCAGAAGAATGGGTGCGAAAGTCTATTTCTCGGGACCGGAATTTTGGTTTGACGAAGGAATGCTCGTCAACGGAACTTATATGCAGTTCGACGATTTGGTGAAAGAAGTGGACGTTTTGATGTTGTTGAGAATCCAGCACGAGCGTCACGAGAGAACTTTCAACTTCAAGTCCGAAGATTATCTGAAGAAATTCGGTTTGACTAAGGAAAGAGAAAAGAAAATGAAACCTGGCGCCATTATTATGCATCCCGCGCCAATCAACAGAGGTGTGGAGATAGATTCGGAATTGGTGGAATGTGAAAGATCCAGAATCTTCAAACAAATGCAGAACGGCGTTTTTGCAAGAATGGCGATTCTTAAATTTGACCTTGAGAATAAAGGTTTCAAGTTTATCGACTCCCAAAATTAAAAATTAATTCACGCTTTTCGGGCGTGTTTTTTTTGAGTAAAAATTGAAATAAAGAAAAAAGAACAAAGAAACAAGACATCTCGAATCTTGCTCTTAAATCTATAAAAAGTAAATGAAAAAGAAATTAATATTAGAATCCGGAGAAGTATTCAATGGGGTAGGATTCGGAGCAGAACAGGAAACTGCCGGCGAAGTGGTTTTCAACACAGGAATGACGGGTTATCAGGAATTGATTTCCGACCCAAGTTATTGCGGACAAATTGTTTGCATGACGTATCCTTTGATAGGAAATTACGGCATCAACCGCGACGATTACGAAAGTATCGAACCGGCAATCAAAGGCTTAATCGTAAAGGAATTGTGCGATTTGCCTTCCAACTTCCGAACTCAAATGACTTTGGATGAGTTTTTTATCAAGAAAAATCTATCCGGAATTTCAGGCATCGACACAAGAAGACTGACCAGAATTCTTCGTAACAAAGGTGTTGTAAAAGGAAAAATCGTAAACGCAGAAACGGACGAAAATTCTGTAGTTGAAGAATTGAAAGTAACCAATTTCCCAACAAACCAAGTAGAACAGGTTTCCACAAAAACAGCTTATGCAAGTCCGGGAAGAGGTTTCAAAGTGGTGTTGGTAGATTTCGGTTCCAAATTGGGAATCATCCGCGAATTGTCTCAAAGAAATTGCGACATCATCGTGGTTTCTCAGGACACAACTGCCGAAGAAATTTTATTGATGGACCCGGACGGAATAATGCTTTCCAACGGTCCTGGCGACCCGGAAGATGTGAAAGGAGCATCGGAATTGATTAATGGATTGCTTGGAAAAGTGCCGATTTTTGGGATTTGTCTTGGGCATCAATTGATTGGTTTGGCTTGTGGCGCAAAGACTTATAAACTGAAATTCGGGCACAGAGGTGGCAATCATCCGGTTTTGGATTTAGAAAAAAATAAAGTAGCGATTACTTCTCAAAATCACGGTTACGCAATTGATCAGGAATCTTTGAAAAACACAGACTTAATCGAAACACACATCGCACTGAACGACAGAACCAACGAAGGTTTGAAGCACAAAATTCATCCTTGTTTCTCAGTTCAATATCACCCGGAAGCAAGTCCAGGACCGGAAGATGCGAATTATCTGTTTGATGATTTTATTGAATTAATGTATCAATTTAAAAATGTAACAGTGTAGCAATATTTGTCATTCCGGAGGAATCTCAATCTCAAGTTAATAATGGAATTTAAAATACAGGAATATAGAACAAAATTAAAATCAAGAAATTCCATATTGAATTTTTTGAGTGAATATCTTTTGTTTCCGATTGTATGCATTGTATTTATTATCGGTACAATCTTATTCTGCATGATTATTCTTCCAATTTTATATTTGAAAGATTTATTTGTCGAAAAAAATAAAATCGGAAAAACTGAAAATGAATTCGAGATAGAATTTGAATCAGGTCATTTAATTATTGAAAGAAAGTTCGTAGACTATTATGTAAAAGAAATCGAGGATTTAAAACTTGATGTTACAATAAATGACTACGTTTTTAAATTAAGAACGACTCCGAGAATTGAGGAGATTGAACAACTTTTTTTCGATATGAATTTTTTTGAAACTGAAATAGGATTTTTCTTTATTTCAATCAATCCAATTCCAAACGGAATGACATTATGGTTTTTAAATAAAAATAAAATCGAATTTAAAAAAGTTAGAGATTTAGTTTCATCAGATTGGGATTTTAAAACAGAAAATGATAAAGTAATATTGTTTACTGAAACTGAAAAAGAAGAAATTAATTTAGAAATAAAAAGTGAAAGTCCAAAATCTTGATTCTTGACTCTTAAATCTAATAAAGAAAATGAAAAGAACAGACATAAAAACAATTTTAGTAATCGGCTCAGGTCCCATCATCATTGGCCAGGCTGCGGAATTTGATTATTCGGGAACACAAGCTTGCCTTTCCTTGAGAGAGGAAGGTTACAGCGTGATTCTTATCAATTCCAATCCGGCGACGATAATGACGGACAAGGAGATTGCCGACAAAGTTTATATCGAACCGATTTCTCTGGAATTCGTTTCCAGAATCATCAGAAAAGAACGTCCAGATGCATTGTTACCGACTTTAGGTGGACAAACCGGACTTAATATGGCCGTGGAATTACAGAAATCCGGAATCCTGGAGGAATGTAAAGTGGAAGTTTTAGGAACCAAATTGGACGCCATCAATCAAGCAGAAGACAGAGACCTTTTCCGTGAATTGATGCACGAATTAAATGAGCCAGTTCCAGATTCTGACATCGTAACAACCGTTGATGGCGCAGTCGCTTTTGCTGACAGAATTGGTTATCCGGTGATTGTTCGTCCCGCTTTTACAATGGGTGGAACAGGCGGCGGAATTGCTGCCACAGAACCTGAACTTCGTGAAATTGCCGAATTGGGATTGAAGTATTCTCCGGTAACGCAATGTCTGATTGAGAAATCTATCGCAGGTTTCAAAGAGATAGAATACGAAGTGATGCGTGACAAAAACGACAACGCCATCGTGGTTTGTAATATGGAAAACATCGACCCGGTTGGTGTTCACACGGGAGATTCCATTGTAGTTGCGCCTTCGCAAACACTTTCTGACCGAGAATATCAGATGCTGAGAAATGCATCACTCAAAATTATACGAGCTTTAGGAATCGAAGGTGGTTGTAATGTTCAGCTCGCTCTCGACCCGCATTCTTACCAATATTATATCATTGAAGTGAATCCGAGAGTTTCGCGTTCATCAGCTTTGGCAAGTAAAGCAACTGGTTATCCGATTGCGAAAATCGCTGCTAAAATTGCCGTTGGATTGACGCTTGACGAAATCAAAAATCCTGTCACCGGAACTTCTTACGCTTGTTTCGAGCCAGCTTTGGATTATGTGGTGACCAAGTTTCCAAGATTTCCTTTCGATAAGTTTGAAACGGCTGACAGAAGATTGTCAACGCAAATGAAAGCGACTGGAGAAGTGATGGCCATCGGAAGAAATTTCGAAGAGTCTTTGCACAAAGCCATCCGTTCTTTGGAAACCGGACTTCGCCATTTGGGATTGAAAACAAAACAAGCTTTAGCACTTACCGACGATGAAATCGAAAGAAGAATCCGTGTTTGTGATGATGAGAGATTGTTCATCATCGGTGATGCTTTGAGAAGAGGTTACGATTGGGAACAGATTGTAGAATGGAGTAAAATTGATAAATTCTTCATCTGGAAAATCAAGAAATTAATTGATTTCGAAAAGACAATAGCTGATAATAAATTCGATAAAGAAACTCTGATTGAGGCTAAGAAATTAGGTTTTGCAGATTTGAATATCGCTCATCTTTGGGAGACAACGCAACGTGAGGTTTTCAATTTCAGAAAAGAAAACGGGGTGATGCCGGTTTATAAAATGGTGGATACTTGCGCCGCAGAATTTGAATCTGAGACACCATATTTCTACGGAACTTACGAAGAGGAAAACGAAAGTGTGGTTTCCGACAAAGAAAAGATTATCGTTCTTGGTTCAGGTCCAATCAGAATTGGGCAAGGTGTCGAGTTCGATTATGCAACGGTTCATTCGGTTTGGGCGATTCAGCAAATGGGTTACGAGGCGATTATCATCAATAATAATCCTGAAACTGTTTCCACAGATTTCTCAATTGCAGACAAATTGTACTTCGAACCTTTGGCGGAAGAAGATGTGATGAACATCATCGAACTCGAAAAACCAAAAGGTGTTGTAGTTCAGTTTGGTGGACAAACTGCCATCAACTTAGCTGATAAATTAGCTGCTCACGGCGTTCAAATTTTGGGAACTTCATTAGAAGATCTTGACAGAGCTGAGAACAGAGATAAATTTGAGAAAGCACTTCAGGAACTGGGAATTCCGCAACCACTGGGGAAAACTTCAACTTCAAAAGAAGAAGCAATTGTGATTGCCAACGAAATCGGTTATCCGGTTTTGGTTCGTCCAAGTTATGTTTTGGGAGGACGTGCGATGGAAATCGTTTATACCGAAAAAGAGCTTGCTCACTATATGGAAAATGCGGTGGAAGCAAGTCCGGACCAACCTGTTTTGATTGACCGATATCTGACTGGTCAGGAAGTAGAAGTGGATGCGATTTGTGATGGCGAAACGGTCGTCATTCCGGGAATTATGGAACACATCGAAAGAGCTGGTGTCCATTCCGGAGATTCAATCGCTGTTTATCCGCCACAACATTTGACGGAAATTCAAATCAAAACTTTAGAAGATTATACGATTAGATTAGCTAAAGGCTTGAATGTGATTGGATTAATGAATATCCAATATGTGATTTCCAAAGGTGAAGTTTTTGTGATAGAAGTGAACCCGCGTTCGTCCAGAACTGTTCCTTTCTTATCAAAAATTACGGATGTTCCAATGGCAAATCTCGCGACTAAAGCAATCCTTGGTGCAAAATTGAAAGACCTTGGTTACACATCAGGATTGATTCCTAACAAAGAAGGCATCTTCGTAAAAGTTCCGGTTTTCTCTTTCAGTAAATTGACAAAAGTTGATATTTCTCTCGGACCAGAAATGAAATCGACGGGCGAAGTAATGGGGAAAGATTCAACCTTCGAAAAAGCGTTGTACAAAGGTTTGATTGGAGCTGGAAGAAAAGTGCCGACTCACGGTTCCATCTTATTCACAGTAGCTGACCAGGACAAAGAAGAAGCGTCTGAAATTGCGAGACGATTCCATACCATTGGTTTCAGAATATGGGCTACGGAAGGTACAGCGAAGTATTTTGAAGAAAAAGGAATCCCGACAAAAATTGGTTACAAGATCGGAGAGGAAAGTGTCAATTTGATTGATTTGATTCAAAAAGGAAAAGTCCAATACGTTGTCAACACGACTACTAAAGGAAAACAGGCAGAAAGAGACGGTTTCCAAATCAGAAGAATGAGCGTGGAAAATGGCGTTCCTTGTCTGACTTCAATGGACACAGTTGAAGCGATTTTGAAAGTGATAGAAAGCATGACTTTTAAAATGGAAGCGATGTAGCTTCTACTTTGTTATAAAAAAAAGCGAAAGAAAAATCTTTCGCTTTTTTTATGGATATTTTTCTGGATTTTTAGAGGTATGGAAAATTCTTGCGATCAAAATGAAGTTCTCTTTTTTGTCAACTGAGAAAAATATTAAGAAAGGATATTTCTTCAAAGGAACAGCTCGAAAATCATCGAACCAGATTTTAAAATAAGGATTTTCGGAAATGGTTTTTCTTATATTATTACATTCTTTAATGAAATTATCTGCAACCTTTTTGTTTGCATTTTCCCGATAATATAAGTAAGAATATTCTAAATCATTTTTTGCTTCATTAGAAATAATGACTTTAAATGCCATATTTTTCACTCATTTCATTAATGAAGACATCCATGTCTGTGTGTTCAGAATAATCCCGCTTTTTTATTTTAAGCAAACTTTCTTTTTGATCGTCTGAAAGTTCAAAATGAGAAGTGTTTTTATTTTCTGAAACAGCATTCAAATATGATAAGACAAGTTCCAAAACTTCTTTTGGAGCATTTTTCAATTTGTCTGTAATTTCCTTATGCAGAGTGTGATTAGAGATATCCATCATTGTTATTTTTATCAAAGTTAATAAATTGAAACTTATCAAAACCAGATTTTATTTTAAGGTTTAAAATTGTAATTTTGATTGATAATAAACTATCAAAAAATGAAAGCAACAAACATCATTATTCTAGCCGTTTCCGCCATATCGTTCTTATCCTGCAAGTCTGTCCCGGACAGCAGACAAAGCGGAACAGTTGTGAGAGATTGTACCGGAACTTATTTGAGAATCGCAGAAAATAGAGATTATCTTGTCTGCAATGCTGAAGCTCTGGCAGATAAAAAAGAAGGGGAAGATGTAGCATTGACTTTCGTTTACACAAAAGAATGCACAGAAAGAGACGGCAAAATTATGTGTATGATGTACCACGAAAACAAAGGCGTAATACGGGTAAAAAGCGTTAAATAAAAAGACAAATTCCTGATTCTCCTGAAGAAAGCTACTCGTTGTCCATTGTTTTCTCCCGGTATTCTATAAATATGGGCTGAAATTCAGTCACATTGGAAGTTCCCGATTTGATCGCTTTTCCGCCTTTGTAGATCGTATATTTTGTTTTGTCTGAAGGCTTTTTGGCGTCAAATTCCAGATTGATGCCGTCAGTTATTTTTCCCAGATGGTCTGTTTTAAAATATGCCAAAGCCTGTGCTTCAAATTTTTCGGCGTAGTTTCCGTCAAAGATTTTCAGAAGTGCATCCTCTTCATCAAAAAAATGGCCGATATCATCAAAAACAGCTTCCAGATTGGTAAGATCGGGGCGGCCATTTAATCTGTAAAACAGTTTAAAAGTCTTGTCCGGATTGTCATCTCCAAATGTCTGATAATTGGTAGTCAGTATCGAGCTGACGGTGGTTCCTTTCCAGTAAGCGTTAGAAATCTGAGAATTTTTTGGAAGATTATTGATGTCAAAATTAATATTTTCTATGATGATGGCTGGCTTGTTTTTATAGAAAAAAGTTCGCACCTGTTTTCCATTTTTCATTCCAATTGTGATGACCGAATTTTTATCTGCGGCATTTGTGATCCTGATTTCATCCTTTTCCAGAGAAAAAATCAAGGCATTGCCATAGTTTACGGCCACCATTCCTACCACAATACTGTCCAGTTTGCTGTCCTTGTATTTTTTGTAGACTTTTCCGCTTTCGATATCTTTTTCTGTGAAACCTGAAGGATCGCCTACCTGACAAAACGCAGAAAGGGAGCAGATGAAAAACGTAACTGTAAAGAGGAATTTACCCATAGCTTATATTAGAATAATGAAGATAGGCATTAAAATCCGCTTTGCATTAATTAAAATGATCACTCTTTTATCTTCTCAAAAGGTTGATACTTACAGTTGCGAGTTCGGAGTCAGGAAACTTTTTAAAGAGCTTCGTATCCGGTTCCAAGCCGGATTCCCTGCAAATTCTGTGAAAAACATCGACTTCCAGGATGTATTGGTCAGAAAATCCGTGCGTTGCGTCGTAAGCCGTGGCTGCCGTCAAGCCAAGATTCTTTGCAGTGATTTCTGGCGAAAGCGTATGAAGCTCGATCAGAAGCAGACCGAATTTTTCTACGTAAGGCGTCCATTTTTTAAGATGATTGAGTAAGTTTTCTTCCACATCTTTGTTGGACAGCCGTTTTCCTCGGAAGGCAAATGCACCGCTAGAAGTGCTGATTCTATTGCTTTCGGTCTCCAGAACATCCTCCCAAATCCTGTTATGGTCCAGGAAAGTTCTGATATTCAGCAAATCGCCCAACTCAATATTGTAGTCGGATTGCAGATCTTTGGCAAGTTGTTCCGGGTTTCCAATGTCGCCCCAAATCACTTTTGCCCAGATATCATTTTTAATCAAATTGGCTCGTGTCACCTTCAAAGCAGCTTGATTATAATCGGCTCCGACCAAAAATAAAGGATGATCTTCCAGATATTTCCCTCGCAAAGTCTGCCGTTCAATCACTTCATAAAGATGCTGCAGAAGTGCGCCGTTTCCGCAGCCCATATCCAGAATTCCTTTCGGCTGCTCACTAATTGGACGGTTGAAAATGTCGATGATAAACTCGTCAATCACCTTGAAATAAGTCAGATGTGCACCGCCACTTCCCCAGACATTCATTTCGCGATTCACATGGATTTCGTCTTCGCCATCTTCAATTTCCCGGATTTCGGATGCTTTTCCAAAAATAAGGCCTTCTACTTTTGAGAACATCGGAAGGTAAGAAACCGTGACGCCATAAGCCGTTGCGCGTCTTGCGAAAAACAATCCGGTTTCTGTAAATTGGAAATTGTTTCCCTTTTTGGAGAACCAGCCAATTTCTGAAAGATAATTCAGGATGATCTCAAAATAATGTGGATTTTTATGAAATTCTTCCGCACTGAAACTCGCTTCCATAAAATATTTGTGAAACATCCCGCTCATTCCCAGTTTAATGA
This sequence comes from Bacteroidota bacterium, assembly GCA_037033105.1. Lineage (GTDB taxonomy): Bacteria > Bacteroidota > Bacteroidia > Flavobacteriales > Weeksellaceae > Epilithonimonas. The sequence goes on along the minus strand of JAZBLF010000001.1, from coordinate 446,583 downwards.
TAATCGGACCTACCAACGCACCCTCAACATGCTTTTGAATCTGATATTTTACGCCGTTTTCTGCTGCATCTTCCGTCAAAAACGACTGGTATTTTTCAAAAACCGAAATCCAGGTTTTGCACAGTTCTTCGGTCAGTTCTTTTGAATTAATAACAGAACTGTGAGCCAAAAACCCAGCGAGATCACAGTATATATTTTGGTAAGAAAAAGCTTCTGTTGTTTTGGAATTGGCTGAGATTTTCACCACATCAGTTTCATTATCAAGATGATAATTCAGAAAACCTTGCGAAGCCAAAACCCGCAACGCCACGTTCAAATAACCTTCATTAGAACCGAATTTTTCATTGATTTCAGTAAGTTCTAAGGTCTGATTTTCATTAATATAGTTTAGAACATCCTTCTTTGCTAAAGCCGAAATCACAGGCGCCGTCACGATGCCATCCAAATGTCTGAAGATTGCTTCCCGCAGTTTTTTCTTATCCATCATAATTGTTGTTTTTGTGTTTTTGAAGATAATATTTTTCAGGAACATGAAATAAAAAAAATACCTGTCTATTTTTCGGTTGTTAGCTGGCCTTTTATACAACTACTTTTGAAAAAAAATAAAATGACAGATATTCAGTTTTTCAGGAATTTACATCAAGGCGAAAGCCCTGTCTTCATTGGTGATGTTTGGAATGTGCAGAGTGCCAAAGTTTACGAAGAGTTAGGTTTTTAAGGCTTTAGCAACTTCCAGTTCTGCTGTTGCGAAAAGTCTGGGTTATGAAGATGGCGAGCAAATGTCTTTTGATGAATACTTTTATATAATCCGGAGAATTTCGCAATGTACATCCGTCCCTCTGTCAGTAGATCTGGAGTCCGGCTATGGCAAAACGGCTGCTGATATTGTTGGTAATATTAAAAGACTTTCTAAAATTGGTGTTGTAGGAATCAATATAGAAGACAGTGCTGTGACAGATGGAATCAGGACTTTTTCTGATCTGGATGTCTTTTCTGACAAACTGAAATCTATTATTTCTCAACTGAAGCAGAGCGGAATTGAAATGTTCATCAATGTAAGAACGGATCCTTTTTTATTGAATGTCGACAATGCCTTACACGAAACTTTACAAAGAATTAAGCTGTTTGAAAAGGTCGGTGTTGATGGTGTTTTTGTTCCCTGTATCACTTCTGAAAGCGACATTAAGCAAGTTGTGGATTCGACGAATCTCCCTGTAAATGTAATGTGCATGCCGGAATTGCCGGATTTTGAAGTGCTTGCTAATTTGGGAGTGAAAAGAATTACATCCGGTAATTTCTTAAATGGCTATATTTATCAAAATTTAAAAAATATAAATCAGGCGATTTCTTCTGAGAAAAGTTTCTCACCTGTTTTTCTATAATTATGAAACCAAGTTTTGAGCAGATGTACCAGGCGTCCTTCCGAAAAGATCCGGAATTTGAAGGCGTGTTTTGGATGGCCGTTAAAACGACAGGGATTTTCTGCCGACCAACCTGTACAGCCAGAAAACCAAAACCGGAAAATGTAGAGTTTTTTGATAATACAAAAGACGCAATTCTGAAAGGCTATCGCCCGTGCAAAGTCTGCAAGCCTCTGGAAAATCCGGACGAAACACCGATAGAAATTCAAAAACTGATGAATGAATTGTCCGATAATCCTGAACTTAAATTTAAGGATGCTGATTTAATGATTCGAAACCTGCAGCCTGCAACTGTAAAACGCTGGTTTCTAAAACACCACGGAATGACTTTTCATGCCTTTCAGAGAACGTTCAAAATCAATGCTGCTTTCAAAAAACTCCAGCAGGGCGATAATGTTCTGGATGTGGCGCTGGAAAACGGCTATGAAAGCCTCAGTGGTTTTAACGACAGTTTTAAATCCATCATCGGAACTTCGCCCAGAAATGCGAAACTGGAGAAAGTGGTAGATCTCAAAAGAATCGAAACACCGCTGGGGACGATGATTGCCTGCGCCAATGAAGCCGGAATATGTCTGCTGGAATATTCGGACCGGAAATCGCTTGCAAAAGAATTGGAAGATATTTCAAAATATTTTCAGGCCAATGTGATCTCAGGCGATAATCCACATTTTAAAACGCTGGAGAAAGAACTAACTGAGTATTTTGAAGGAAGGAGACTGGATTTTACTGTTCCACTTGCGCCAGTAGGGACAGATTTTCAGAAAAATGTCTGGAAAATCCTAGCATCAATTCCTTATGGAACTACAACAAGTTATCAGCAACAGGCTCAGATGCTGGGCAATCCAAAAGCTGTACGCGCTGTAGCCAATGCGAACGGACTCAATAAAATCTCCATCATCATCCCGTGTCACAGAGTCATCGGTACCAACGGAACTTTGACCGGCTACGGCGGCGGAATCTGGCGAAAACAGAAACTTCTGGAACTGGAGAAAGCAATACTGTTTTAATTTTTCTATCTTTGAAATAAAACAAATGAAACTAAAATTACTTTTTTTCACGGTATTATTTTGCTGTTTTACAAATGCCCAAGTTACCATTAGTAATCAGGTAAATATTGCGATTTGTGATGTAGATGGTAATGGTTTCGAAACAGTTGATCTGCCATCTTACAACTCGCAGTTTTCCGGTACTGTTACTTACTCCTTCAAGTATTTTTCATCTTTAGCTGACGCACAGGCAAATATTAATGTTCTATTTCCACAACAGATATTGACGGGTTCAGAAACGTTTTATGTAAGGGTAGAAAATCAGCAGAATGAATATGCAGTTGGTTCTTTAAATATTACGCTAGAAAGCAATTGTGAAATGTCTGTTTCTGAAATTAAGCAAAAAAAAATTCAGACTTACCCAAATCCTGTCCGCGATTTTATTTCCGTAAGAACAGAGGAGAATTTCGTGCAGGCTGAAGTATTTTCTTTATTGGGAACAAAATTGCTTTCCTCAAAAAATGAAAAGTTTGATATATCAAAGTTAAAGGCCGATATGTATATTCTAAAAGTAATTACAGATAAATCTGAACAATCATTTAAAATCATTAAAAAGTAAAGGATGAAATTTTCTATACAATCGAGATTAAAAACCGAAAACGTTGAATTGGTTCCTTTGCAAACAGACGATTTCGAACAATTATTCGCCGTAGCTTCCGACCCTTTGGTTTGGGAACAGCATCCCAATAAAGACCGATACAAACGGGAGGTTTTCGAAAATTTCTTTCAGGGCGCTATGGAAAGTGGTGGTGCATTCAAAATCATAGAGCAGAATACAGGAGAAGTGGCAGGAAGTACCAGATTTTATGATTACAATGCAGAAGACAATTCCATTTTCATTGGATATACTTTTTACGGAACCAAATTCTGGGGTTCAAAGCTCAATCCTCAGGTCAAAAAACTGATGTTGGACTATATTTTTCAATACGTTGATAAGGTCAATTTCCACGTTGGCAAAGACAATATCCGCTCACAAAAAGCAATGGAAAAACTGGGTGCCAGGAAAGTCGACGAAGTCAATGTCGCCTATTTTGGAGAACCGGAAAAACTGAACGTTGTTTTTGAAATCAGAAAAGAAGATTATTTAAAACCATAATTAAGATATTTTGAGCTCTCGCAGATTTCACAGATTCAGCAGATCATTTTAAGAAGAAAATCTGCAAAATCCGCGCAATCTGAGAGAGAATTAAAAGCAAAATGATGATGATTATTCTAATTTCTAACCTCTAACTTCTCTTCACAACACCAATTCCTCAAACAGTCTTTCAAAAGTCCTTTCCAGATCCAGACTTGCGCCCGGATGAGGTCTTGAAGTCTGAATGATAGAACTTTTCACCGCCGTCAGCCAGCGGAAGCGTTCCGGGATATCCAGTTGAGCAATAGAACCGGCCGATCTTTCGCCACTTGCGATATTCACGAAAGATTCCAGATGGTTTCGGACATCGGCGAAATCGATTTTCGAATGCATCACGCGGAATTTATCCTCACAAAGATGAATTTTAACCTTAATGAATTTCTCCCTTTTTGAAAATAAAATCAATCCGACGTTGAAGAATTCTTCACGCTCAGGCTTTAGTACCAGGCGGATTACCGCGTACTCATATAACTTTTGCTCTTGCATTTTTCGCTTCATTTAAAAAGTTATCAGAATGGTCGCGTCTCAAGGTCAGAAATTGAAAGTAAACCTCTTTTATTTCGCTCGGCGTCAGGTCGGTATCGTTCCATTGCAGCCAATCTTCGGGAATCAGTTCTACAATTTCCCGCAGAATTTCGTCTGTCAAAATTGCTTTGAATTTTTCGTTTGCCACGTCCAGCTCAGAAGCCTGAGGCAGGAGAACGTGATCCTTGATCATTGTGAAAGGACTTACTGCATTCTTCTCCCAATTGTCCCAGGAATGGTGAAAGTATAGCGATGCACCGTTGTCTATCAGCCACAATTCTTTGTGCCACATCAGCATATTCGTGTTTCGGAAAGTGCGGTCTATATTGGTAAGAAATGCATCCAGCCAGACGATTTCGGAAGAAAGTTGGGGATCGATTTTCACAGCGCCGGGATCGTAAGTAATGGCTCCGGAAAGGTAATGAAGAGCGAGATTTAGGCCGCAGCTCGCTTTCAGAAGATCCTGGATTTCCTCATCAGGTTCACTTCTTCCAAAGTCGACAGAAAGATTCGCAAACACCAGTTCCGGAATTCTGAATCCCAAAACCTGCGAGATTTTTCCGCCAATCAGTTCAGAAATCAAAGCCTTGACGCCGTGACCAGCGCCACGGAATTTCAAAACATATTTGAAGTCATCATCGGCCTCTGCCAACGCCGGCAAAGAGCCGCCTTCCCGCAATGGCAGGATGTAGCGTGTGACGGTAACTGTTCTTAAAGATAAGTCCAAGCTGTAATTTTTTTGTAAAAATAAGTTATTAAAATCATTTGACAAGGTAGATCCACTATGTTAGGTTTGGGCAGCTGTATCCGCCTTCCACTCCCGCTTTTTTTGCCATTGCGCAGGAGGCAAGCAATCTGTAAGGCGCTACAACAGCCGCAATGACAAAAAAGAGCTCCGTTCAAGTCGGGCTGCAGCTGCGCAGAAAGGTAGGTTTTCTCATCCGCCAAGGCTTTCCATATCTTTTTACTTTTCTTACTTTTGAAAAAAATAAATCCATGTCCAGTTTCATAGATTTTGGCATTGCCCAAAAACAATATCACGGTATGAACAGAATCACACAGCTTTTCAATATCAAATATCCCATCATTCAAGGCGGGATGATCTGGCATTCCGGCTGGAAGCTGGCTTCCGCAGTTTCCAACAATGGCGGTTTGGGACTCATCGGTTCCGCAAGTATGTATCCCGATATCCTCAGAGAAAATATTCAAAAATGTAAAGCGGCAACGGACAAACCTTTCGGCGTCAACATCGCTTTGCTTTACCCAAATATCGAAGAAATTATCAATATAATTCTTGAAGAAGGTGTGAAAATCGTCTTTACATCTGCAGGAAATCCGAAAACTTATACCGAAACTTTGAAGAAGGAAGGCATCAAAGTCGCTCACGTGGTTGCAAGCGCCAAATTTGCATTGAAATGTCAGGATGCCGGCGTAGATGCTGTGGTGGCAGAAGGTTTTGAGGCTGGTGGTCACAACGGCCGCGAGGAGACGACAACGCTGTGCCTGATCCCCAATGTGCGGAAACATATCGAGGTTCCTCTGATTGCAGCGGGCGGCATCGCGCTGGGAAGTCAAATGAAAGCCGCGATGATTTTGGGTGCTGATGGCGTCCAGATCGGATCCAGATTCGCAGCAACAGTTGAAGCAAGTTCGCATGACAACTTCAAAAATAAAATTGTAGAACTGAAAGAAGGCGACACGCAATTGACTTTGAAAGAATTAGCGCCTGTCAGATTAATCAAAAATAAATTCTACCACGATCTGGAAAGCTTATACGAATCTGGCAGAAATGTTGAAGCCCTGAAAGAAACGCTGGGAAGAGCGCGCGCAAAACTCGGAATGTTTGAAGGTGATCTCACAGAAGGCGAACTGGAAATAGGTCAGGTTTCTGCTCTGATAGACGAGATTCTGCCTGTAGAGAAAGTCTTTGAAAATTTAATAAAAGAATTCAACGAAGCTAAAGTGGAACTTACTTTGTAAGAAGATAGAGATAAAGGCAAAAGATTTAATGTGATAGATTCGATTGTTAGCCAAACAACTGTCAACCAACAACAATCAACCAAATAAAAAATGTTTTCCAAACAAGAAGCACAACAACTTAAAACGGAATTCTGGACGGCTTTCGGGAAAGCTTTTCCGAGAAAGTGGCTGCTTTATGACACCAAAATAAAAGATTTCTCTTTCAAATTTTCTGCAGACAACAAAAAAGCTGAGGTTTCTGTAGATATCGAAATGAAGGATGAGCTTTTCAGAAATGCTTATTTTGAGAAGTTTCAGTCTCTGGAAGATTTGCTGAAAGACGAAATCGGCGAATTCTTTATGGATGAATTTTATACTTTAGAAAATGGAAAAGTCATCAGCAGAATCTGGGTAGAAAAGCACGGCATCAGCATTTTCAATAAACAAACGTGGCCCGATACTTTTGAATTTTTCGTCGAGAAAATGAATGCCTTCGAAATGTTTTATTACGAATATGAGGATTTTATAAAATCAGTTTGATATAAAAATTAAGATGAAATTTAAAAAACATAAAATCAAAGGCAATCTGGATATTATCATCTCTAATTACGAGGAAGAAGATGCGGATAGTGGTGAAATATTAAAGTGGAATGACATTCAGATTCACGGGGATCCTAAAGGGCTTCGGTCTTTCGCGAAATTAATTTTAGAAATAGCAGACTTAGATCAAGAAAAAATTGAAGACAAATATCTTCCGGTTGGTGCAAGAGAGCACTATCATTTAAATCCGGGCATTCAGTTGGCAAAGAGTTCAAATCAAGTTATTTTGGGTCGGCTTGATGCTAAAGGAACAGGTGAATTTTATGAAATATTTGAACCTAGAACTTAAAAATAATCTTACCCGTTAACAATTTAACAATGAAAAAAATTACCATAAAAGCCAACAATTTTTTCGAATTACTGAAAATGAAAGGTGAATCTATGTGGGACATCTTCGCGCAGATCATCGATGGCGAAGAGAAAGAAATCACCTTTTTAGATGACAAAGATGAATATATCTTTCATTATATTCTGCCTTCTACTCAGGAAAAATTAAAAGAAGATAAGGAACTGTTCGCTAAAGAATACGCCGAAAAATTGTCAGGCCTTAGCTAAGCTTTTCTTCCATTCGATATAGCCGATAATGGCCATCACTGTGAAAATAATGTATTGTATCACCGTGATTCCCAATCCTTTGTAAAGCATCATTGGAATGCAGATAAAGTCTGCCACGATCCAGAAAATCCAGTTTTCGATATTTCTTTTCGCCATAAAAAACATGCCTACCAGAAAAAGGGATGTCGTGACGATGTCAGTATAATTGGCCCAGTCCAGATGGTACATCCCCAGCACTACGCCATCCATAGAAAACTGATTGTCTATGTAAGGTTTAAAATAATAGACCAACCCGACAAATATCAAACTCCCGAAAAACAACAGTCCGCCAATCTGCCAGTCTTTCTTTCTGGCCTTTTTGACGTCTACATGGATTTGATCTTGCGAATATCTTGCCCACAGAATCCAGCCGTAGACGCTCATCACAGTATAATATACATTGATCAGCATATCACCCAGCAACCCAAAAACATACATTATATAGATGAAAAGTACGGTCGAAATAATACCCGTAGGATAAACCCAGATATTTTGCCGGATAGAAAAGTAAACACTCAGCAAGCCAAAGACAACGGCAATAGCTTCAAAATAAATAAGATAAGTCTCGTAGGAGTCGTATTGCGCAGCAAGAGTCTGTAAAAAATCCATTTTCAAAGATAATTATTAAGCGTCATCAAAGTATAATGAAATCACGAATTAATACAGATATGTAAAATAAAATAGTTAAAAAATGTTAAGGATGATATTTTTTTAATATTTTCGTAATTCAAAATAAACAAACAGAAGAAAAGCCCCTCAATTTATTGGGGATTAAAAAAATCAAATTATGTCAAACATTTGGATCAAGAAACCAATGGAAGCGTATGAGGCAGACATCAAAAAAAGTCAGCTTAAGCGTGTATTGGGAAAATGGAGTTTAACAGCTATCGGAATTGGTGCCATCATTGGAGGTGGTATTTTTGTTTTAACAGGGACGGGTGCTTATTATAATGCAGGTCCCGCTTTAGCACTTTCTTTCGTCGTAGCCGGTATTGCCTGTGTTTTTGCAGCGCTTTGCTACGCAGAATTTGCGTCTATCCTTCCGGTGGAAGGTTCCGCCTACGCCTACGCTTACGGAACAGTAGGAGAGATCTTTGCCTGGATTATCGGCTGGGGTCTTATCCTGGAATATGCAATGGGATCTATGACGGTCGCCGTATCGTGGTCCGGATATTTCGCCAAACTGCTCAAGATGTTTGGGCTGCATCTGCCGGATTATCTTACCACAGATCCGCAAACCTATGCCGCAGCAGGCAACTCAGGTTTTTCTATGAATCTGCCGGCTTTGCTGATTGTACTTTTCGTTATTTCAATCCTTGTAAGAGGGACCAAAGGCGCTGCAAAAGCCAACAACGCCATTGTAATTTTAAAAGTATCAGCAATTATTTTCGTAATTGTTGCCGGTGTATTTTTTATTAATGTAGACAACTGGACACCGTTTATTCCGGAACCTACGACTATCGTAGAAAACGGGAAACCAATGCCGGCGTACGGTTATGCCGGGATTATCAGTGGTGCTGCCGCTATTTTCTTTGCATACGTAGGTTTCGATGCCGTCTCCACACAAGCTGGGGAAGCGATCAATCCTAAAAAAGACGTTCCTTTTGCCATCATCACCTCACTGATTGTCTGTACAGTTCTGTATATTCTGGTTTCTTTGGTGCTTACGGGAATGATGCATTACACAGACTTCAATCCATTAGGCAAATATCCGGATGCTATCAAAGCACCAGTTGCTTATGCCTTTGACATTGCCGGACAGGCTTGGGCAGGCTACATCATCACGATCGCTGCAACAATCGGTTTGATTTCAGTATTAATGGTAATGATTATGGGACAGTCCAGGATTTTCCTTGGGATGTCAAAAGATGGTTTGATCCCTGCAACGTTCTCAAAAGTAGATGCAAAAGCAGGTGTTCCGAAAAAGAATCTTTATATCCTCGGCGCAGTTATCGCAGTCATTGCGGCATTCACGCCGATTAATGATCTGGCGCATATGACCAGTTTTGGGACATTGTTTGCCTTCACAATGGTTTGTGTAGCCGTTTGGGTGCTTAGAAAAAAACAACCTCATCTTCAGAGAAACTTCAAAGTTCCAATGCTGCCAGTAATCGCAACATTAGGTATTTTGATCAACGTATATCTGATTATCAACCTAAGCATCGAGGCGCAGACCTATTCCCTCATCTGGCTCGCATTAGGATTCGTCATCTATTTCCTCTACAGTAAGAGAAATTCAAAAATGCAGAATGGCGGTTTTGGAGAGACTTTCAAAGCAGAAACAGAGCCTTTGGAAGACGTAGACGTCGATATAGACAACAAACATTAACCCTAAATTCCGCTTCAACGAGCGGAATTTTTTTTTGGAGCTGTTTCCCGCTATCCGCTATATCTTTTTTGTTTTTACAGGTTTTGCCTTGAGGTTTCAGCGTTGGCGAAAAAACAAAAAAGGATGCCGCTACTATCGCGGCTATGGGTTTCTCTTATCAATTGAAGCATTGTCATCAAATTGCTGTCCGTAAAAATTCACCATTCAAAAAACGTAGAAGATGATCGCTTGGTAGCCATCTTTTTAATAAATTTATAAAATGAAAAAACTAGCTTTTCTTTTGGTGTTGATTTCAACATTATTTCATTCCCAAAATTTTAAAATCGATACTTTATTAACGGACAAAATCAGCATCCGCGCCATCCAGCTTTGGGATGGAAAAGTCTGGTATTCGGGTACAGATTCAAAATTCGGATTTGTCAGTTTGAAAGATAAAGCAGATAAGAAACAACTTTTGCTTTCTGATAAAAAATTACAGTTCAGAACCTTAGCGCAGAACAAACGACATTTTTTCGCGATCAACATAGAAAGTCCCGCTTATTTTTTTCAAATCGATAAAAAAACGCTGGCTTACAAAGTCGTGTTTAGGGACAATGACAACACCGCTTTTTATGACGCATTGAAATTTGTTGATAATGATTTTGGAATTGCATTCAGCGATCCAACAGGCAGTCAACTTTTAAATATCTCACAAACAAGAAATGGCGGTCAAAAATGGGTTCATTGTACAGACTGTAAAGATTTTCCGCGCCTAGAAAAAGGTGAGGCAGCGTTTGCGGCAAGTAATACCAATATTGCAGGTTTTGGTAATGCAATCTGGATTGCAACTGGCGGTTCAAAGTCCAGAATATACAAAATGAGAAACAAGGATTGCGACTGGAAAGTGTTCGAAACACCTTTCACACAAGGAACTTCGTCACAGGGAATTTATTCCATTGATTTCTACGATAAAAACTTCGGAATTGCAGTCGGCGGCGATTATACGAAGCAAGCCGATAATACCAACAACATCGCCACAACAAACGACGGCGGACAAACCTGGCAAATACAAGCCAGCGGAAAAAATGCCGGCTATATGACCTGCGTGAAATTCCGTCCCAGTACCAAAGGAAAAGAAATCGTAGCTGTCGGCGATCAACACATCAGCTTCTCTTCAGATTATGGTAAAACCTGGACTAAAATTTCCGACGAGAAAAATCTTTATGCCTGCGAATGGGCCGATAAAAATACACTGATCTTAGCCGGAAAAGATAAAATCATCAGGTTGCAGTTTCGGGATAAATAAGTTTTTAACGCTTTTTTCAAACTTAGGATAATATGAGGCTTTAATTTGTTATCTAGCAAAAAGACTTCAACGTATCAAAAATATTCAATAGGTTCTAAAATCTTCACGGACTTTACTTTCAAAACCTTTCTCCTTAAATTCAGAATCCATACTTTTGCACCGAATTAATGAAATTGAAAAGAGACATTTGAAGATGAAGAACACAGTTATTTTTGATATGGACGGCGTGATTGTAGATACAGAACCACTTCACAAAAAAGCTTACTATCAGCATTTCAGCGAATTGAATATCGATGTTGATGCAGAACTGTTCTCAAAATTTACCGGGAAATCTACCCGCAATGTCTACCAAATGGTCAAAGATATTTTCGGAATTCAGACCGAGACAGAAGCGTTGATCCAGCGGAAAAGAACTATTTTCTATGATCTTTTCGATACAGATCCAGCCCTGAAATTATTAGATGGAGTGGGAGCTTTAATCAATAATCTCCACGCCCGGAATTTCCAGTTAATTTTAGCATCCTCAGCAGCTAAAACTACCATTGACAGAGTTTTCAAAAGATTTAACCTTTTTCCTTTTTTTTCCTATCTCGTGAGTGGTGAAGATTTCCCGGAATCGAAACCGCATCCCGCGATTTTCATAGAAGCACAAAGACTTTCCGGCAATGATAAATCAAACTGTATCGTTATAGAAGACAGTACGAACGGTATCTTGGCAGCCAATGGCGCCCAAATATTCTGTGTAGGCTACAAAAGTGAACACAGCAAAAATCAGAATTATGAACTGGCCGATCTAGTCATCCACCATTTTGACGAGTTAGATGCTGACCAGATTAAGATGCTCTAGGAAATTCTCTTTCTGTTTGAGGATTCTATCCATTCATCTTTGCCGCAAACTTTGCACCGGCTTTGATTATCGGCATTAAAAGCTTCCGTATAGCCGCAAAATGTGCACGAAAAATGACCGTTTTTGCTGAATGTTTTTACAGGATTTTCCAATGAGTCGGGCATAATTGGCAAGCCATATTTCACCTGATCATTATCATAATAGAAAACACTTATTTCTCCCGAAATCTCCTCAATCGCCTTTTCGATCTGCCCAAGTTGAGAAACGCCCTTCAGCCTCAATTCAGAAAAGAATTCATCTTCGCCAAGCGATTCTTTTTTAAAATCCTCAATACAGAAAATACCTTTATCTATCAGGCATATTGGTTTCCCCTCCACCAGTTTTTCAAATTTTTTGTTTTTTCCGATGAGGTACGTGATGATGCTGTAGAGACTGATAATCATGGTGAAAACTACCAGTGCCGGCATAATTCCAACGTCTTTATAGAACATCGGATCGCCTGCTGCAGAGCCCAACCCGATTATGACTACCAGCTCAAAAACGGATAACTGTTTCACGCCTCTCTTTCCAAGAAGCCGGAGCCCGAAGATAATGATGAAAAACATAATGCTGGTCCGCAGAATGGTTTCAAATAGAAAACCCCATTGTTCAGATCCAAGCAGCAGTTGTTTGAGGTCAAATTCGCCCGTTAAAATCATAGTTTATTTTGATGGTGTTAACTCAAAAAATAAGCCAATGAGAGTCGGGATTTTACGCTTCAAAAAAAGCCATAGAACTTCCGATCCAGATGGCATCTTTCTTGTTGAAATCTACGTTCACCATTGCAGCTTTCGTCATTCTCACAAGATTTACCAAAATTTCAGGATCTTCTTTTGCCGGATCCCAACCAAAAAGCAAACGTATTTCTGCTTTGGAAAATTCCCCGTTGATGTCTTCAAAAAGCGGTGCATATGTTACTTTTCTTTGTAGAATGTAATTTTCTTTATCCTGGATCTCATCAATAGTTTCGTGACTTGGATTGAGGTTCACACCACTTCCTGCAAAGGAGAATAATGGTTTCAGTACAAAATGCTCAAGTTTTTCTGTTGTAGGAAAATCTGATAAAAAGTAACTTTTTGGGATAAACTCATGCTTCAGTTTAGGAAGAATGTATTTTGAGATTTTGAAAAACCAATTGGGATGCGTGATCCATTCTACATCTACATCTTCCCGAAAATTGAACTCTGTCTGCAAGCCCTCAATTTTATCCAATTCATCAAAAATAACGCGATTATAAATTCGATTGATAGGAACTAATTTTCCCTCATTCTCATAAAATAATTTCTTTCCTTCCTTTTTAATTTTGGTAAGGCAAACTGTTTTTATACCCAAAAATTTTTCTGTCAATACAAAATCAACAGCCGTTTTTTGTTTTTCAGGATAGATTTCTAACAGAATTACATTTTCAGGATTTTCATTTCGCACAATCAGGGTTTTGAGTTTCTCGACGAACGCGTCCTGCGAGAGCGATGTTTTCAAGTCATTAAGGAAAGGATAGACTTCTGTAATAACTTCTTCAAACAACCTCTGAAATCCAAACAAACTTGGGAATGCCTGCAGCTCTATCAATTGTGGAATGATCTCACCATTTTCATCCTGACAAATTCCAAAATCAATGGCCAGAAAATGCGGTTTTTTGGTATCATTAGGAACGTTGCAGTTAGCAGGAATTGCCTTGCTAAGCTCATCATTTGACATATTTTTGATCTGCGAGATGATTGTTTTTGAAGCATCATCCAACTTATTCCAAAAATCATTGGTGAGGAAAACGGGACTTTCAGAAAGACGAAACGCGGCTTCCATACCGCATTTCTCTTTGATAAGTTCATCTGTCTTTTTGTATTTTTCCTGAGAGAATTCTTTGTTGAACTGTGTTCTGTATTTTGAAATCATAGTTTAGTTGTTGTGTTGTCAGTTGTCAGATTTTGTTTGTAGCTATTAACTATCAACCATCTGGCTTATACTGTTCTTAGTGATTTGCTCGGAAGCGAATTTTAGAAATCTTGGGATGATCTCGCCTTGGGTAAGGACGATTTTGTCATCATCATTCATCCTGTCAATTGTTTCCAGATATTTTTCCATTCCAAATGTTTCGATCATTGCCGATTTATTTTTTTCGTCTTCCAGATTCTTGACAAAGCCTGTAGGATCTGCCTCGGGATGAAACTGCGTTCCAAAAATCTCTTCAGAAAATCGGACGGCCATCAATGCTCTTTCCAGATGCACGGTCGGACGGTATTTCTCCAGTGCGACCACTTTCATTCCAAGCTCGTCTATTTTTTCCTGATTGGGCTCTATACACTGGTATGCTCTGGAATCTACGCCGTAGAAAGGATCTGGAAGATTTTTGAATAGATATTCCTTTTTTCCTTCATCCGACTTATGGATAGGCATCACGCCAAAGGAATATGATTTTCTCTTGCAGACATTGGCAATTCCAAAATGGATCACCGCCAGTTGGAAGGAATGGCAGATGAGGAAAGTGTATTTTTTCTGATTATTTTTCTGATTATGCTTCCAGATCTGATCCAGAAAGTCGGCATATTTCTGTTCCCATTCGTAGCCCTCACGGTGCGGATTTCCGGGTCCGCCGGACGAAATGAAAATATCAAAATCAGCAATGTCCGGCATTTCATTTTTGTACCGTACATCGAAGATTTCTACAGAAACGTTGTTGTTGGATTGCTCCTGAAAAGTTTTGGATAATTCTTTGATATTCCTCATCCCTTGGTTAGGATGGTTGTTATTCATATCCAAAAGCGCAATTCTTACATCATTATTATTCATATTCATAAAATTTGTACAAAATTAAGAATTTTAAATTTGAGGTAATTTTTAACAAGTAAATCAATTTTCAAATACCATTAAATGAGTCCTTTCTCTGTTTCGAAAATCATATAGTCGACCACTTTTTTGAGATCACCGCCACTTTCATTGTATACTTTGAGCTGTCGGTCTGCACCGGTTCCCATTTTGCAGATTTCACGTGCAAATTCAACTTCTTTCCTGCAGCCCAGTTCATCTACAACATCATCTATAAAAGCCAGCAATTCTTCCAGAAGATCCCTGTACGGAACACTTGTTTCCTTTCCAAAGTCAATCAGATGGGCGTCTATTCCGTCTTTGGAGGCGCGCCATTTATTTTCTGTCAATAGTAGTCTGCGGTAGCTTCTATAGCTTGTATTCTGCTGGTGCATTTTATAGATTTTTGCTACCAGAGCCTGCATAATTGCGGCCAGACACACGGTTTCATCTATCGTCATCGGCATATCACAGATTCTGAATTCGATAGTCGGGTAGAAGGGATGAACTCTCAAATCCCACCAGATTTTCTTGGCATTGTCAATGGTTCCTGTTTTCACCATCAGATTGACATAGGCGTCAAATTCTGCAACGCTTGCGAAATAGCTTGGCAATCCTGTTCTGGGAAATTTCGCAAAAACCTCCTGTCTGTAAGATTTGAAACCCGTCAGTCTTCCGACCCAGAAAGGCGAATTGGTAGACAACGCGTAAACGTGTGGCAGAAAGTAACGCATTACATTTTGGATTCTGATGCCTTCCTCGCGATCGGGAATGCCGATGTGGACGTGTAGTCCGAAGATCAGATTGGATCTAGCAACGTCTCCCAGATCGCTCACAATCTTGTCATAGCGTGCGTCTTTTGTAATGTGGTTATCTTTCCAATGCGAAAATGGATGCGTCCCGCCGCCGGAAACCCGAAGGCCTTGGTCGTGCGCCGTTTTAACAAGATGCCTTCTGAGATCTGTCAATTCCTGACGAGCTTGTTGTATATTTTCACAGATTCCGGTTTCCATTTCTACGACAGACTCGTGCATCTCGTGCTTCAGATTTTCGCTGAGAACGGCTTTGCCACCTTCTATTATTTTGGAGACGTGCGAGACCAGATCCCGCGTTTCGGCGTCTATGATTTGATATTCTTCTTCTACACCTATCGTAAATCTGTGCATATTATTTGTGTTTGTTTTGTTAATAGTTAGTCGGTGTTTTTAGCTCTAAGGTGAAAATCTTCAACGCTGCTCAGAGTGACAATACAATCAATTGTTTGGTGCTAAAGTGTCACACTGAGCGGAATCAAAGTCTTTGAATACTGTTAAAGTTTGTTTGTAACGAATTTCCCCCAGTTGATATTCACTTTTCCGGGTTTGTAATCTTTAGCTTTTTCTATGGCGAGTTTTGCAGAATGTTCTACAATCCAGGCAAAGTTTTCTTCTCCAACAGAGTTTTTATCTGCATCAGGAGCTGGATTACAAAAATCAATCGCGTAAGGAATGCCGTCTCGCACAGCAAATTCTACCGTGTTGAAATCGTAGCCCAGAGCTTCATTCATTTTGAGAGTGTAATCTGTGATAGTTTTGAGAAGTTTTTCTCTTGCCGCGCCTTCAGTCTGATGGGTCGTTGCATATCTCAGATGGTGCGGATTTCTTGGTTCGTAAGGCATAATGTGAACGTATTTTCTGCCCAAACAATAAACGCGATAATAATCCTCGAACACGATTTCTTCCTGTACCATCATTACCAATTGCTCTGTCTCCGCGTGTTTTGCCCACATATCTTCCGGACTTTCAACTCTGTAAACATTTCTCCAGCCGCCACCGTCGTGCGGTTTCATATAAGCCGGGAATCCGAAATAATTGAATATATAATCCCAATCGTGCGGGAATTTCAAGTTTCTGAAAGATGTTTCAGTTGTATTTGTTGGCCTTTCGTATGAAGGAAGCAGCACGGTTTTCGGCAATGGAATTCCGATTTTCAACATCAATGCGTTGTTGAAGAATTTCTCATCTGCACTCCACCAGAATGGATTGTTGATAACATAGGTGCCGCTCATTGCCGCATTTTTCAGATAAGCTCTGTAAAAAGGAACGTCTTGCGAGATTCTGTCGATAATCACTGCGTAACCGTAATCTGCGCCTTGCTCCAATTTATCGATCTGGACGGCTTCAGCGATATATTCGCCTTTGCCTAGTTTATTTACTTTATCAATGAAAGCCCAAGGAAACGTGTCTTCCATTCCGAATAAAATTCCAATTTTTTTTGCCATAATTTTTGTTTTTAGTGTGAGAAATCTAATATCGGATTTCTGCGTTGATGTATTTATTTTTTGTGTTTTAACAATTTGATTTATCCGAAAAATCTACCGATGAATGTTGGGAATACCATTCGCCATAGGACCCAGTCGTGGTCTATCCATTTTTGCTCATCATACCAATGGTTGATGCCTTTTGCGGTTAAGATACCTGCCATTCTTCTGGTTGGCTCCAGGCAGATGTCGCGGTCAGAAGTACTGAGGACAATGTGCATATGCTTGTATTTCCAGGCTTCGTCATTTTTCACAAATTCGTCGGGGCAGTTGAAGTACACCAATTCGTCCTGAATACCATCCATAAAATTCCGAATTGAAAATGCGCCTGATAGACAGAAAAGATGCGATACCAGATCCGGATATCTGAAAGCGAAGTTGGCTGCGTGATAGCCGCCAAAACTAGCGCCGGCCACCGCCACACGATGTGTATTGTGCGTTTTTTGAATGTATGGAATGAACTCCTGAACCAAAAACTGAACATACAATTCGTAGCTTCTGATTCTGTCGTAGGCCGAAATATTTTTATTGTAAAAACTGAGATTGTCAATCGTTTCTACATTGAAAAGTTTCAGAATTCCGTTGTCTGTAAACCAAGAAATACTTCCATTTAAATGGAAATCTGCATTTTGGGTGTATGAACCTTGCGATGTTGGGAACATAATCACCGGAGTACCGAAATGTCCGGTAACTTCAACCTTAATGCTCTTTCCAAGGATGTGTGAATAATAATCTGTATGTGTTATTTGTGGCATGTTTTATTTATAAATGATGAATGATAGTTGATGAACGATTATTACCAATATCAGGTGAAGGATCTTTACAGTTGATAAAATGATAAGTAAACGATTAAACATTGAACCTTGAACCTTGAATTTAACTGGTTGGTTTGTCTTTCGGAGGCAGAATGTTGAGTATTTGCTCTGTGACGATCATTGCTGCTTCATCCAGTCTTTCCTCAATAATACCTGCTGTTTCTGCTTTGTAAACAATTCCGATGTGGTAATCGATTGGTAAGAATTTTTCAACGTGCTCATTATTCAGATCGTCGGTGTTGGAATGTTTTTCTCGGGCAAGCGAAACAATCAATCCCGAGTATAATTTCTGAGTTTCTTCAACTGAATATTTGGTGCCATCTAACAACGCATTTTCGAGCTTTGCCCATTCGCGCCAAATGTTGACACCGGTTGCTGCTTCTACCATATCCGGAATGTGGGCGCCACCAACACGGGACGAAGTTTCCAGAAAGTAATATTGTCCGTCAATTCCACGGATGTATTCGCTGTGAGTGGCTCCGTTTTGGATTCCGAATTTGTCCAGCACTTCCTTATTTATTTTTTCTAAACCAACGGCTTCTTCCGATTGTTTATCCAAAGTTTTAGTTCGGAAGACACCGCCTTCATGAGAAACCTTCATGGGCGGAGATAGGTATTTTGAAAAACAGGAAAACACAATTTCTTTGTTATAAACCAGACAATCCACGTGGTAGACGTCGCCAGGTTTGAAGGCTTCCAGCAAAAATTTGTACCGCTCATCGCCCAGTTTTTCTACAGCAGGCCACAGTTCTTCAGCAGAATTGATTTTGATAATGCCGCTGGCCGAAGCTTCAGATCTAGGTTTCAAAACCCACGGCGCTGGAACGTCCTGGGTGAACTTATGAAGTTTTGCATCATTGAAAATAGAAGAAAATTCCGGCACAGAAATCCCGTTGTCTTTGGCCTGTTGGCGCATCGCCAGCTTGTCCCGGAAATAGCGGTGTGTGGTCTGCCCCATTCCCGGAATACGGTAGGTCTCACGGATCATCGCGGCTTTTTCCACATCGAAATCATCCAGTGCAATCACGGCGTCTATCTGGTGATTCTTCATCAAATATGCAAAACCCTGCACCAGATGATCCAGATTCCAAACTGAAGCCTCAATTTCCGGCATATAGTAAACCTCGTCTATTGCGTGCCAAGGCCAGGGTTTGTCCTTCAGGTTTTCGGATGTGATGAGGATGACTTTGTTTCCCAGCTTTTTACATTCATCCATAAAATCGTAACCTTTGTAATAGCAGGAGATGCAGACAATTGTTCTTTCCATATTCGTTGTTTTTTTTGTCGGATGTCCGAAGTCTAATTTTTTGTTCTGATTAGTTTTCTAAAAGCCGTAAGCCTCAAATCTTTCTTTGTATTTTTTCTTTTCTATGATCCAGACAACTTCATAACTGCCCGCTCCGTCACTGTTTGACGAGTAGATGTACAAAATGTCACTTTTCTCGTCGTAGTTCGCCTGATGATTTTCCAAGTTTGGTTCAAACAGGTTTTTTAGAGCAAGATCTGGTAACTCAATTGTTGTTTTGTTGATCTTCACTTTTATTGATTGATATTGACGTTTCGGGATATTTCCGTCAGTTCCAAAAATCCGTGAACCGTCAATTTTATCTAGTAGAGTTTTGCTGTTTTTTGCAAAATTTAACTTGTGATTTTCTTTGATAAATTTACTCGCACTTATTTCGATTTTAACTTTGTCATTTTCTAATTTCAAGATATCATTGCTATTTGACTTCGGAGGAATCTTAGTAAAATTACTAAGCAATTTTATTCTGTCCTTATAGATATAGCCATTAGATTCTTTTCCCTTCTTTTTATAATCGATATTGATCCAGTTGCCATTTGGTTCAAAAGAATAAACAACAATCCCATTTTCTAATTTGTCGGAAATATTGTTCCCGTTTTCAGCTGTACTTCTCACATTTACAAAACCATCTTTATCAGATATAATCCCGAACTGTCCGAAAAGCGCTTGAGACATCATCAAACTAAATAGTATTATCGCTTTTGTTTTCATTAATGAGTCTTTCTTAATCTAAAATTAATGATAATTCTCAATAAAGTCTACGAGCAATTGAACGCCATAACCTGTTGCTGCTTTATCTTTTGCGTAGCCAACGTTCCCAAATGCCACGCCGGCAATATCCAGATGCGCCCAATTGGGATGACCTTCAATAAACTGCTCCAGAAATTTTGCGGCTACAATACAATCGCCAAAAGGCTTCATCGAAATGTTTTTAAAATCTGCCACATCCGAAGTGAAATCGTCTTTCCAAATATCCCACAGCGGCAGATTCCAAAGACGCTGATTTGTCTGATCTGCTGATTTTTCCAGAGATTTTTTCAAATCATCATTGTTGGAAAAATAAGCGCCACAAGTGTAACCGAACATCCTCACTGAGCTTCCCGTCAAGGTTGCCAAATCGATCAGAACATCTGTTTTGTAATTCTTTGACAGGTATGAAAGTCCGTCTGCCAGTGTCATTCTGCCCTCTGCATCGGTATCGAGAACTTCAATTGTTTTGCCGTTGTAGGCTGTAATCACGTCGCTTGGCAAATACGCTTTTTCGGAAACTGCATTATCCGTAATTGGCAAAATCGCAATGATGTTCACCGGTAATTTAAGTTCGGAAGCTGTAATTAAAGCACCAATCACTGCACTTGCGCCACCCATATCACTTTTCATATAATGCAGATTCGCAGATGGTTTGATGGAAATCCCGCCAGTATCAAACAATACACATTTCCCAACGAGACCAATTGTTTTTGCGTTTTCGTTCTCAGATTTATATTCCAAAATCGTAAACGCAGCTTCCTGCGAACTTCCCTGATTGACTGCGACAAAAGCGCCTAAACCTTCTTTTACAGATTCGTCACGATTCAAAACTTTATAATCTAAACCATATCTATCTGCTGTTGATTTCAGGAATTCTGAGATCTGATTTACTTTTTTATAATTCGCAGGTTTATTCAGCCATTCCATTCCGGCAAATTGTCCGTTGCAGAGTGCTTCGGTTTTTACGGCTAATTTTTTGGCTGCATCATCAGAAACCATTTCAAAATGAAGTGCAAAATTCTCCTGCCAAAATGGATGCGATTTTTCAAAAGGGTAGAGGTAAGTTCCCAGAAACAAACCTTTTACGAATTCTTCCGTTGATTCCAGATCTAATTTCGAATGCACAGAAGTGGGAATAGGCTGAACACTTTTCTTATAATCGTTTGCGAATTTGGTCGCCACAGCCTGTATTTCAAAACCTTTGGAATCCTTTCCTATTCCGATAAAAAAGACAATTTCATCAGAATCTGTCTTAATAAAAACATCGTTCTTCTTTCCGTTGAAAAAATGTTCTGTATTTGGATATTTAGATTTTTCCTGTTCCCAATCGTCTTCGGTGAATAGAAATATATGTTGTTTAGTGGTTTCTCCTTTATTATTTATTTTAATCATTGGCTTCGTTTTTTTCTAATTCATTTTTAGCTTTCACAGGACTTTCCAGGCTGTTGATATACAGCCATTCTATAGCTCTTGGGAATTCCTGCGACCAGAAAAATTCCTGATGTGTGCCTTGCTCATTGATGTTGGTTCTGACCTCGAAGTCATATAATTTCTGGGCGCTCAGTTTCTTCAGCGATTTTTCAAAAAGCCTGATTCTCCCTACCATCCGAGAGCCTTCCAGACGCCCGCCGTACAGATAAACTTTAATCTTATACGGATTGCTGAATCCAACCATCGGAAATTTATTATTTGGCTCTACCCAAAGTGATGGCGAAAAAATCAACAGCTTGGAATAGACTTCGGGATAAAGAAATCCGCCGTAAATGCTGATCAATCCGCCCAGAGAACTGCCACCAATTCCGGTATTTTCGCGGTCTTTTTTCGTCCGGTAATTTTTGTCCACCCAGGGTTTCAAAGTATCTGTGATGAATCTGAGGTATTTTTTCCCTTCCGCATTCTCTGTGACGGCGTCATTATCAAAAATGTATTCCTTAATCCTGTCATCATTCCCGTGTTCAATCGCAATTACGATCAGTTCGCCACGCCCGTATTCCGCCAGAAGTGCCAGTTTCTTATCAATTTCCCAGTTCCCAAAAGCAGACCCTTCATTGAAGAGATTCTGTGCATCCTGAAGGTAAAGCACAGGATAGCGTTTCTCAGAATCATAATAATCGAAAGGCAAAAGTGCCCAGATTTTTCTGGTCTTATCCAGCTGTGGGATATAAAATTGCTCATCAATGAGTTCTACCGTCGGGAAAAATTCCTTTTTGAATGGTCCCCAGTTGAGCCTCCATTTTTCTATACTGACATTCGTTTTTTTTACATCTTTTTTCACTTTCCGGTTTGGTGTAATGCTGTCATAGCGGTCTATTTCAACATTTTCCCAGCCACCTTTGGTGAATTTGAACTCAATCTCATCGCTCAGCCACTCATCAGGAATATCGATATGATAATGGCTTGAATCCAATTTTTTCAATTCAAACTTTGGATCTTTCGGGTTCCATTTATTAAAATTTCCGGTTATGAAAATCGCTCGGTCATCATTATCTTCTGACTTCAGAAAAAACTCCATTCTTTTTTTTATTCTCTTATTGAATCATAAATTTATAAAATTATTTCTATTAAAGCTAATTTGGTGATTATTTTTATGTTAAAATTTGACTTTGTTAATGATTGTTAAGTCATTTATCAAATTAATTGAAATATTGAAAATTTGTCATTTTGAAAATAATAACTGCCTTAAACAAAAAAGCTTTCGAAGAATGTCTTCGAAAGCTTAAATTATTGATCGGGAAAAGCTACTATTATTCTGATTTTACAACCTCGGTTCTCTCAGATATTCCGTTGGAGTTGAACGCTTCGATTTGAAAATAGTAGGCATCTGTCCTGTCTGCTCCTGTAAAGAAATATTCGTTTTTGCCGTAAACCATGATGCTGCCATACAGTTTGTCCGGCGATTTCCCCCAATAGATCACATATCCATCTGCATCAGAATTTTGCTGCCATTTGAACCAGATGCTTCTTCGCTCGCCGTACTTTTTAGGATCTGCCCTCAGTGGGACGAAGTTTTGAACTTTGCCGGGCTTTGTTCCGGCTCCCTTTCCAAAAACACGGAAACCGCTCAGTGCAAACTTGCCTGTTGGCATTTTTAAATTTTCCATTTTCAGAAATCTGGCTCTCGCCGGTTTTTCCAGTTCTATATAATCATGCGGAACATCGGTTTTGTTTTTAGATTTGTCAACAATGACTTTCCAGCTTCTACCGTCGTCGGAACCGTATATTTTGTACTGGTGCATTTTGCCTAAAGTTTTCCCTAAAAATTCCACATCCTGATCTGCGTAATTAATCTGAATCGCGTTGATTGTAGAAACCTCTCCCAGATCTGTCTGGAACCATTCACCGGAATTACCTGTTTTGGCGCTCCAGTAGGTTTTTATATCCTCATCTACTGCAAGATTTGGCTGATAACCACCGAGCGTTGAAGAAACCTGAACGGGTTTGTTGTAATTGAGAAGCATCCAGCCAGGAAATAATCCTTGGGAAAAATCTTTGCCCTGTGCATATTTTGGGAGCAGCGTAGGATAATCGCCATACGCCGTATTGGTGTACATCACATCGTCTTTGTCAAAACCTGTCGGCCAGATTCCCAGACGTCTTTCAAAATTGTTTTTGGTGGAGATAAAAATAGTGGAAACGTGCCACCAGTTGCCGAAGTTATCCTGAAAGGTAGCGCCGTGGCCTGCGCCGCGTGCAAAGCCGCCCGGTTTGTAGGAAAACGGATTGTGCTGCTGATATTCAAAACCTTCCAATGGATTTTTAGAAACGTAAACGCCGTCAGAATACCCGCTGAATTCTGTCGCAGGCGCGCCGTACTGCATATAATATTTGTCCTTATATTTCGTCATCCAGGCACCTTCTACAAATGGCTGAAGAAATACATTGTCATTGTATTCTCCAAATCTTTCCCAGCCATGATCTTCCGGTTTCAGTCTCAGAATTGGCTTTACAAATCCTTCGGACTGCATTGTTTTGGTCTTAATTTCGGTTCCCAGAAGCGGCCATTCATTGCTGGAGCCCCAATAGAGATACAGCTTATTTTTATCCTCATCATAATGAAAAGCAGGATCCCACGCACCTACTTTCAAGGTGTCAACCGCTATTTTCCAGTCGTCCTTGGTAGGATTTGTACTTTTCCAGATCGGGAAATCCTGTTCCCAAGTAGATCCGAAAACGTAAAGTGTATCTTTCATCGCCCAGACAGCCGGCGCATTGAGGTCGTGGATGTATTTATTGTCCCGGAGAAATTTCCGGTGGATGAATTTCCAGTTCAGCATATCGTCGCTGTGCCAGTAGCCTTCCTGATTTGTCGAAAAAAGAAATAGTTCTTTCTGAAAATTGACGATGACCGGATCTGCCGTGGCGCGGTGCCTTCCCTGTTTCGAAAAGGACTCGAAAGGTGTGTAGCCATAATCGATGTTGATCGGGTTGCAGTAAGTCTTTTGCTGAGCACCAATCCATATGGACAGACAAAATATCAGAAGGAATGTTGTTTTTATTTTCATTTCAAATTTATTCGGGTTTTTTGCTGTACTGCTCCAAAACATTGTCTACGAAGCGGAAAGTATCCTGTTTTATCTTCATCTTTTCTTCAGGATCTCTGTGGAAGAACAGGACGTAATCTTTATCAACTATCGTTAGTTTTTTACCGACAGATTTTGCATCATAGAATTTATCCAATTTATAAATAAAATAGCGGTCGTTTTTCAGGGTGATAATAATAGGAAAAAACTGAGAAGGCGCCATAGAACTCCGGTTGAAGTTGTTGACCACATTGGCCATATAATCTTCCTCGCCATCCTGATTGAAGTCGCCCTGATCTATCGTGACCACGTCTTTATCAGTCAGAAAATCCTCAAACTCGATGTCTTCTACACCGTCCGGCCTGTAAAATTTCATCTCGTCATTGACATTCAGCTTGTTTGTAAAGCTGTTTTTGCTGATGAGACTTTGCAGCGTTTTGAGATCCATATCGCTTCTGATGCAGGAAACTAAGCACAATGCGACAAGAAAAATAGGAACAGACTTCATGAAGAAAAAGATTTATTCTAAATTAAACAAAAAAAGCCAATCCGTACCAGGTTTGGCTATTAAATATTTTACATCAGAATTCCGTTGGTTGGCTGTATTGCCGGCGGAAGCTCCTTTTCGTTCAGCATATCCCGCAAGTCAATTTCTATCATCCTACTGATCTGTGAAATCGGGACATCGTTTGCGCCGCCTTCAAAAGGATTTTCGCAACTTTCACCGATCTGTTCCAAAACAAGGAAAACCCAGCCTAAAAGAATGCTGAACGGTATTGTAAACCAGATGTAAATGCTGTCCAGTTTTGCAAACTCATTCAGAAAACCCAACGGCAAAAGGATGCAGAAAAGATTGGTAAAGTAAGTATTTATCGTAGAAAACTGCCTTGGATAGGGGAAGTTTTTGATTCTCTCACATTTGCCCTGCTGATCGTAAAAATCTTTTAACTGGTTTTCCAGCGCCGTGTAGTTAAAATCATTAATGAAGCCGGACTCGTGCAGTTTCCTCAAAGTTTCAGATTGAAGCGTGATGATTTGCGTTGCACGGTTTTTTTTCCCGAGGAGGAAATTGATTTCATCTTGATTAATGTACTTTTTCAATTCTTCGGCGAGGTCAGATTCCCACTCTGGCACGTTGTAATATTTCAGATATCTTCTGTTGTAGGGTCTTGTCTTGGTGTTTTCCCAGGCTTTTACTTCTCGCAGTTGAAATCTTAAAGCTGTGAGCCAGGCAAAATGCCGGTAAAATAATTCTTGTTGCAAGCGTTTTTCCTCATTAGAATTGTTTTGACGGATAAAATCTTTTACCATAATTCCAAAACTGCGGCTGTTATTGATGATTGAACCATAGATTTGTCTCGCTTCCCAAAGCCGCCCGTAAGTTTGCGTATTTCTGAAGCCGGAGATGAAAGCCGTTGCTGTGCCCAAAAGCGCGATCGGAACCCAAGGGATTGCCAGCCACTTCCATCCCAGAAAGTAAAATAAAAAAGTCGGAATGATACTGATGACAAGCATTTTCAGGATTTTCTCCTGGCTCCAGACGATGAAGTGCGAGATTTTGTAGCGGTTGGATGCGTTCATTTGAGTTTTTTTATTTTAAGGATTGGGTTTCCACTGTTTTTCGATGAGCGCCATCAGATAATCCGGGCATTTTACAATTTTGTTGGTCGCGGCGTCCAGAAAAAAGAGCGTGGTAGATGCTTCGGTGATTTTTACTTTTTCTTCGTTATAAATTTCATAGTCGAACTCTATTCTGATCCCGGGAATTTTTCTGATGTAAGTATGAACTTTCAGAATCTGGTCATAAAGTGCTGGTTTCAAATACTTAATTTTATATTCTGAAACGGGAAGGAAAATTCCTCTCTTTTCTATTTCGTCATATGACATCCCGAGGCTTCTGAAAAGCTCGACTCTTGCCACTTCAAAATATTCTGCATAGTTGCCGTAATAGACATATTTCATAGGGTCGGTTTCGCCGTAACGTACTCGTAATGTGTTGGTTGTGTGTATCATTTTAAGTGGATAATAATTCATACAAATATATTTTTTAATAATCAATAGAGAAAAAATTTTTTTATGAAAATTAATAATTAGATATTTGTTGTCTTCTTAAAAACTAAAATCCCACCGGAAATAGCAGCAGAAAAATGAATGAAAATTTAGTATTAATCTGGGATAGGTGTCTCCAATTTATGAGGGACAATCTAAACGCAGCGGAGGATAATACGGACCTCAAAAAGTTAGAAAACTCTTTCGACTTGTTATTTGATAAAGTTCAGCCAATTTCTTTGGTGAACAATAATCTTACGCTACTCGTTCCTAGTGATTTTTACAAAGAATATATCGAGGACAATTATCTGTCTTTACTGTCTGCTGCGCTTAAGAAAAATATCGGTAAAGGGGTGAAATTGTGGTATTCTGTGATGGAAAATAAACCGTCAGGCAAAGAGAAACCAATTACGATGAATGTAAAAGGAATTTCTACACAACAGCCAAAAATTCAGGAAGCAAGACCGGTTTTAAGAGATCATAATAACGTCAATGCATTTGCCGTTCCGGGAATCAAGAAAATCAATATAGACTCCAACCTGAAGGCAGATCAGTCATTTGATAACTTTATAGAAGGCGAAAGCAACAAGTTTGCATCCACAGTTGCAAGATCAATTGCAAAAAGGCCAGGTTCTACAGCATTCAATCCATTATTCGTGTACGGAGGTTACGGTGTAGGCAAAACGCATCTGGCTCAGGCTATCGGTCTGGAGGTGAAAGCTTCTTATCCGGAGAAAGTGGTTCTATATCAGTCTTCTGAGAAGTTTATTCAGGATTTTGTGAAAGCAGCCAAGTCCCAGAACAAGACAGATTTTCAGCATTATTATCAGATGATCGATGTTTTGATTATTGATGATATTCAGTTTCTTTCCGGGAAGGCCGCTACACAGGACAGTTTCTTCCATATTTTTGATTATCTGCATCAGAATGGCAAACAGATTATATTGACTTCTGATAAAGCGCCGGCTGATATTCTGGATACGCAGGAACGTATTATTTCCCGTTTCAAATGGGGACTTTCTGCAGAAATTAAATCACCGAATTTCGAAACAAGAAGAAAGATTATTGTTGATAAACTGAGCCGCGACGGAATAGAACTGACGGACGATATGTTGGATTATCTTGCCTCCGAAGTTAAGACAAATGGTGTGAGAGAGCTGATTGGCGTTGTAAATGCCGTGATTGCTTACTCTACGGTTTATAAGTCCGATTTCAGTTTAGATTTACTAAAAGACACCATCAATAAATTAGCAACTACTCAGAAGAAAACCATCAATATTCCTTATATTCAGGAGGTGGTGTGTGATTATTTCGGAATCCAGAGAGAGCAGCTATTATCCAAAACAAGAAAAAGAGAAATTGCCTTGCCTAGACAGTTGGCAATGTATTTCGCAAAAGAATATACCAACGCTACTTTTACAAAAATTGGTGAAGAAATGGGCGGAAAAGACCACTCAACAGTCATGTATGCCTGCGACACCATCCGCGATGTCTCGAAAATAGATAAAGAGCTAAAGAAATATATTAAGGATCTTAAAGAAAAGATCGGTCAATAAAATAAAAAATGTCTGAAATTAATTTTAGACATTTTTTTTATAATAAATTTAGATTTCTTCTCTCATATAGGATTGTATCTCGCCAGATCCCATCCATCTTAGAAATCTTCTCCCGAAAACCAACTTTCCTGAAACCAAATCTTTCGTGAAGTTTTACACTCGCCAGATTTTCTGGAAAAACACTTGACTGTAGTGTCCAGATTCCATTATTCTCACTTTCTTCAATCGCTTTTTCCATTAACTTTGAAGCAAATCCAAGTCCGCCAAAATCAGGATGAATGTAAACGCTAACTTCTGCAACACCGGAATAATTGCATCGTGAAGAAACCGGACTTAAAGCAATCCAGCCCGCAATTTTTCCATTACATTCAATCACAAATCTTGAATGTAAAAGATGACCATTGTCCCATTCTTCCCAAGTCGGAACGGTTGTGTTGAAGGTCGCATTTTTTGTTTCAATTCCTGATTTGTAAATTTCCAAGATTTGGTTTTTATGTTCTTCTTTCAAAGTTTTGATGATGGGATTTTCTTTCATTTTAAGGATTTTCTTTAATAAAATTAAATTTAATATTTAGATTCTCCATCATAATATTTTTTCTTTAACCATAAACTCAATTTTACCAATAAAATAAGAACGGGAACTCACCAAAGGACCAACAACACCGACAAATGCCTGTGGAGAATTAATTCCAAAGACAGAAATAGCAACCGCAATCGCCAGTTCAAAATTATTTCCTGTTGCTGTAAATGCAATTGACGCATTTTTGTCATAAGAAACTTTCATTGATTTATTAATAAAAAAACTCAAGAAAAACATCACAACAAAATAGATAATCAACGGAATGGCAACTTTTACTACATCCACTGGTAATTCCACAATTTTTTCGCCTTTCAAACTAAACATTAAAACGATTGTAAAAAGTAAAGCATACAAAGTAACCGGTGAAATTTTGGGAATAAACTTTCGGTTGTACCATTCAGCTCCATATAATTTTACTAAAATATATCGGCTTAAAAA
This sequence comes from Bacteroidota bacterium, assembly GCA_037033105.1. Taxonomy (GTDB): domain Bacteria; phylum Bacteroidota; class Bacteroidia; order Flavobacteriales; family Weeksellaceae; genus Epilithonimonas. The sequence continues at coordinate 417,691 of JAZBLF010000001.1, read as the reverse complement.
TCCCGCTAAAAATGGAATTCCGAGATAAATTAATACGCTTTCCGTCACTTCTCGCATCGGTACAGAAACATTGAAATTTCCTAAACCTAATTTTTGAGGTAAAACATTGATGAACAACCAAACAAAAAAACTGTAAGAAAATATTTGAAAAATACTGTTCAATGCTACCAGAAGTGCTGCATATTCTCGGTTTCCTTTGGCTAAATCATTCCAGACAATAACCATTGCGATGCATCTCGCCAAACCAATTAGAACTAAGCCAATCATATAATCTGGTTCGTGTCTAAGAAAAATTATTGCTAAAATAAACATCAGAATCGGACCGATAATCCAGTTGAGCAACAATGATAATGACATTGCTTTTTTATCCTTAAAAGCCATTGGTAAAAGTGAATAATCAACTTTTGCTAATGGCGGATACATAATTAAAATCAAACCAATCGCCAACGGAATATTGGCATTTCCCACAGAAAGCGATTCAGCAATTGCAGAAATATTTGGAAATAAATAGCCTAATCCTACGCCAATTACCATTGCTAAGAAAATCCAAAGCGTAAGGTAGCGGTCGAGAAATTTTAATTTTGGTTGCATCAGATTATTTTTTAACTAAAGAAAAAACATATAAACATTCCATCGCGATCTGGTTGCTTCTCTCGGTGTATTTTTCGTCTTGAAGGATAGAATTATCAAAAGATTTAGGGTCGAAATAAGTGGTTCCTATTCGAAGATCACAACCCGGAATAAACGGACAATTTTCGTCAGCATCGCCGCAAGTCATTACTGCTACAAAGTTTTCTTTGGGCAATGTTTCGTCATCAATCGTTTTTGAAAAACAGAAATTTGATTTGTTCTCTCCAAAACGCACTTCATATTTCGGATTTTTACTTTCATCTAATTTTTTCACTTCAAAACCAGCAAAAATCAAAGCATTGATGGCATTTTGATTAAAAGCAGTAGCTTCTGTTCCTGCAGAATATGTATTGATATTGAAACCATAAAAATCGGCGCCAACTCTTGCCCAAACTTGTCCAAGATGACTTCTGCGGGAATTGTGCGTGCAAACGTAAACCAAATTGATTTCTTACCGGAATTTAATTTTTCCTGAATATGACTGGCTAATTTTTCTAATACAATTTTTCGTTCAGTGTTGATTTCTTTAAAATTTTTACTTATAATTTCGCAACGGGTTTTGATGTTTTGATTCATATTTGAACAGTTTAAATTTTAATAAATATTAACAACATCCACTTCCAGGTTCACAAGAATTGATTAAATTAGAAGGTAATTCAGATAAGTTTTTCTTTTGTTTTTCTAATGGAATTCCACAAGCGTCCTGAGCCAGGCAGGCAGTGGTTTTATTTTTCAGAACAAATGTTTTTCCGTTGAATTCCAGATCATATTTTCCGATAGTCTCAGATTGATATTCAACTTCAACTTCATAATCTTCGATTCCCAATTTTTCTTCAGAAAGTTGAATGATATTCAGTAATTTTTCAGGTTTTAAACGATGTTCAAGATCATTGGCATTCCACAACTGGAAATTGACCACTTTTTCCTTTCTGATCACGCCGCCACAATCGATGAAGTTTTTCGTAATCATTCCAACTTCGGTTACGTGGAAATGTTCCGAGACAAAAGTTCCATTTTCTAATTGAAATTCTACATTTTTCAAAGTTGGAAGAATGTTTTTGATATCTGATAGTTTCATATTTGATGATTTTTATTTGTTTTATTGCAATATTACGATTGATTAATTTAAAAAATGTTAGCAACACTTTTCTTTAGTTACTGAAATGACATTTGAAAAGTAACCCGTTAAAATATCAAAAGTCGATTCGTCAATACAATAACAGATCGATGTCCCTTCGATATTTCCTTTAATCAATCCGGCGTTTTTAAGTTCTTTTAGATGCTGCGAAACGGTTGGCTGAGCCAGCGGAAGTTCATTCACAATGTCACCACAAATGCATTCGTTCACCTTCATTAATAATTCGATGATTGCAATTCTCGCCGGATGTCCAAGTGCTTTGGCGATATTGGCAATTTGATTTTGACGGTCTGTGAAATGATCTGTTTTGGTCGCTCCCATTATTTTAATTTAATATTGCAATATTACGATAATCGTTTTAATGACAAAATATTTTTGAATTAAATTTTAAATTAATAAATTGAAGATATTTTTATTTTTTAAAATATAAAAACTTTTTACATTATACTAAATACTTTTTACATTATACTTAATACTTTTTACAATGAAAATACTAATGGTCTGCCTCGGAAATATCTGCAGAAGCCCTTTGGCAGAAGGCATTTTGAAGCACAAATTAGGCGAAGGTTATGAAGTGGACAGCGCCGGAACCATCAATTATCACGAAGGCAGCCAGCCGGATGAACGCTCCATAAAAACCGCCACCAAAAACGGCATCGATATTTCTACCCAAAAATCCAGACCAATCCAAAAGTCAGATTTTGAAAAATTCGATTTGATATTCTGTATGGACAAAAACAATTATAAAGATGTCTTGAAACTCGCCGATGATTCGCAAAAGCACAAAGTCAGACTGATTCTGGACGATGAATTGGAAGTTCCCGATCCGTACTTCGGCGGAATCGAAGGCTTTGATCAGGTTTTTAAAATGCTCGATGAATCTTGCGAAATAATAGCCGAAAAAATTAAGAACAATAGCATATAATTCACAAACAATTCTAAATTTGTAAGACAAGTCTTTCTTATGAATTTTGACATCGAACAAAAACCGCTGAAGCCGAAGAAATTCTATCAACTCCTGTATATTCAGGTTTTAATTGCCATTATTTTGGGCGTTTCGCTCGGTTATTTTTATCCGGATCTTGGTGAGAAGATGAAACCTCTAGGCGACGGTTTTATCAAATTAGTCAAGATGATTATTGCGCCGGTTATTTTCCTCACCGTTTCCACAGGAATTGCCGGGATGAGCGACCTCAAAAAAGTCGGTCGTGTCGCAGGTAAAGCCTTCATTTATTTCTTCACATTTTCCACTTTAGCGTTGATCATCGGTTTGATTGTCAGTCATTTGGTTCAGCCGGGCAAAGGACTCAACATCAATCCAAATTCCCTCAACGGCGCAGAGATTGAGAAATATGTCAAAGCGGCGCACGACAATTCGATGGTCGGTTTTATTTTCAACATTATTCCCGAGACGCTCTTCAGTCCGCTCACGGGCGACAATATTCTTCAGGTTTTGCTGGTTGCCATTCTTTTCGGAGTCGCTTTGGCCATCACTTCCGAGAAAAGTTATCCCGTTTACGATTTCCTCCAAACCCTCACGATTCCGATTTTCAAAATTGTTGAGATCTTAATGAAACTCGCGCCAATCGGTGCTTTCGGCGCAATGGCGTTCACAATTGGGAAATACGGCGTCGAATCACTCAAAAATCTGGCGATGCTCGTTGGTACATTCTACGCCACTTCTGCACTGTTTGTGGTTTTGGTTTTAGGCAGCGTCGCGTGGTACAACGGTTTCAATATTTTTAAGTTTTTGAGATATTTAAAGGACGAAATTCTCCTGGTTTTAGGAACAAGTTCATCCGAACCTGCGCTTCCCGGCTTGATGAAAAAGCTTGAAAATGCAGGTTGTGAGAAAGGCGTCGTCGGTTTGGTGGTTCCCACAGGCTATTCCTTCAATCTCGATGGCACCAATATTTATATGACTTTGGCGGCACTTTTCATAGCGCAGGCCTGTAATATCGATCTGACTTTGGAACATCAATTAGGTTTGCTTTTGGTCGCAATGCTCAGTTCCAAAGGCGCAGCGGGCGTTTCCGGCGCAGGATTTATCACTCTGGCAGCCACTTTGGCGGTGGTTCCCGAAGTGCCGATTGCCGGAATGACTCTGATTCTCGGTGTCGACAAATTTATGTCCGAATGCCGTGCGCTCACCAATGTGATTGGAAATGCCGTCGCCACCGTTGTCGTTTCCAACTGGGAAAACCGCCTCGACAAAGAACGATTAAAAGAAGTTTTGAACTAACTTTGTAATGGTTTGAATTTGGGCAGCTATTTCCGCCTTCCGTTCCCAATCTTTTTTGCTCAGGTTTTCAGTTTAAATACAAATTGAGTATTAGCAAAAAAGGATTTCCACTCAAGTCGGGCTGCAGATTCAACACAGAACAACATCCAACATAAAAACGCGGTTTGTCGCTACTTACAACGAGCGCAAAATCGTCAATACAGTACATAATATATTTTACAAAAACATGCTTTACCTTCTACCAGCTTACCTTTCCGAGAATTCACCAACAGATTATTTTGCGCCAACGATCAAAGACATCATTATGAATGTTGATCATTATTTTGTGGAAAATGAAAAAACAGCGAGAAAAGTGATTAAGTTTTTCGCACCGGAAAAGAAACAGCCGGATCTCAAACTTTTTCTGCTCGACAAACATACCGAAACCGCAGATTTGAAACAGGCGCAGAAACTGATGAAAGAAGGTGTAGATTTCGGATTGTTGTCAGAAGCGGGTTTGCCTTGCATTGGCGATCCGGGAAATATTATTGTAGGCTGGTCTCATAATAATAAGGTAAAAGTCATTCCTGTAAACGGACCAAGTTCTTTCGTTCTGGCTTTGATAGCGAGCGGTTTCAATGGACAGCAGTTTTCTTTCAACGGTTATCTTGCCATCGAAAAAGACAAAAAGAAAAAGGAAATTCAACAGCTGGAAAGTTTGGTAGAGAAAACGGGATTCACGCAGATTTTTATGGAAACACCTTACCGCAACAATCCGCTTTTCGAAGATTTGACCAAATTTCTGCATCCAAATACGAAGCTCTGCATTGCTGCCAATATCAATGATCCTGAAAACGAATTTATCCAGACAAAAACCATCAGCGACTGGAAAAAGAACAAGCCTGAACTGCACAAGATTCCAGCAGTTTTCCTGATCGGGAAATAAAAAGAGAAATTAGAAGTTAGATTTTAGAAATTAGTCTAACTTCTCACATCTAAAGCCTAACTTCTAACACCCAAAACTATGAATCAAACTTATCCTTTCTATTTGAAGCTTTCCTGCATATTGATCAGCATTGTGATTCTTGGATTTCTTGCCATCATTGGTGAGCAGATTCTGATTCCGATGGTTTTGGGATTGCTGATTGCGATTTTGCTGATGCCGCTCAGCCGTTTTATGGAAAAGAGGTTGCGTTTTCCCAGAAGTGTATCATCCATCCTCGCAAGTCTTTTGGCATTGGCGATTATTGGCGGCGTCATTTATGTTCTGTCGCTTCAGGTGGCGAGGCTGGCAAATGACTGGCCGCAGTTTCAGAAGCAATTTATAGATTTGACTGATGATCTTCAAAGCTGGATTTCCAGAACTTTTGGTGTGCGAAGAAAAGATCAATTGGTTTTTCTGAACGATACGGCGAAAAAATCTATCAGCACTGGAACAGCCATACTTGAAAAAGCACTGACATCGATTGGTTATGTCTTGATGCTGACAGCTTTTACGTTTTTATTCACATTGTTTTTCCTTTTGTACAGAACGCATTTGCTCAAATTTTTGGTAGCAAGTTTTTCTGAAACGTATCACAAAACCGTGTTTGAAATTATTGACAATATCCAGTTTATGGTGAAGAAATATCTGGTCGGACTATTTCTGCAAATGCTGATTGTAACGATTTTGTCTCTGATTGCTTACACAATTATTGGTGTGAAATACAATTTTATGCTCGCCATCCTGACGGGAATTCTCAATATTCTGCCATACATCGGAATTTTGACCGCATTGCTGATTGGCGCTTTGATTACGTTTGCAACTTCCGGAGTGAGCCATGTGTTGTTTATTGTGATCGCGATTGTCGTAATCCACGCGATTGACGGCAATATCATCATGCCGAGAGTCGTGGGTTCCAAAGTGAAAATCAACTCATTGATTGTGATCATCGGTTTGGTAATTGGCGAGATGCTTTGGGGAATTGCGGGAATGCTGCTCACGATTCCGGTTTTGGCAATTCTGAAAATTATCTTTGACAGGGTAGAAGGCCTTCAATCCTGGGGATTCCTGATGGGTGAAGATGAGGATGTGCCGATCTTTAAATCTACTTTTGATAAATACTTCCTGGTCAAGAAAACAAAAATTGAAAAGGTGGAAGTCATTCCTGAACCGAAAGATAAACCGGGTTTATAATCTGGAAAAAATTTTAGAAGGCAGAAACCCGCAGCCCGACTTGAGTGGAAATCCTTTTTTGCGTGTAATCCATTTCTATTAAACTGAAATTGTGTGCAAAAAAGATTGGGAACGGAAGGCGGAAAAAGCTGCCCCAACTATTAAAATTAAACTATGAAAAAACTAAGTTTCCTGTTTATTATATTTTCTCTGTTTCTGAACGCTCAGACCAAAAAGGAGAATATTGAGGCCATCAAAAAATTTCAGAACGAACTGAATGTAGAATATCTGAATCCTAAAGAATCGCCGTTGCGAGGTGATAATCTGAAGAATTTTAAGAAACATCCGTTTTTTCCGATTGATTTGAAATATAGAGTGAAGGCAAAATTCATAAAAACTGAAAATCCGGTTCCGTTTGAATTGCCAACTTCGTCTGGAAAGTTTCAGAGTTACCAGGAGTTTGGAATTGCAGAATTCGAGATTGATGGAAAAAAATATGTTTTGACAATCTATCAAAATCTGAGACTTATCAAAATGGAAAAATACAAAGACCATCTGTTTCTGCCGTTTCGTGATGAGACCAATGGCAAAGAGACCTATGGCGGCGGGAAATATATGGATCTTAAAATCCCGTCTGGCGACGAAATCATTTTGGATTTCAACCAATCCTATCAGCCGTTTTGTGCTTATAATGCTTACGATTACAACTGTCCGATAGTGCCCGAAAAGAACAAATTACCTGCGAGAATAGAAGCCGGCGTGATGTACGAGGATGTCTATCACCATTAATATTTCAACTTTAACGTTCCTTAACAGCGCATTAGCACGAACATTGAAACTTAGCATTCAAATCAAAAAATTATGAGTGATAAAAAACTTGCCGGACTTTGGATAGACGGAACAAAAGCAATCGTAGTAACCAATCACGATACGCAGGAAGTAACTGAATTTGCAGTAAAAGATACCGTAAAAGCGGAAATCCAGCACGGAAATTCAAGTGAAAATGCAGCGAATAATGCAGAACAGTCCAACAAACTGAAATTCTATAAAGAAATCGAAAAGCTGATCACAAACAGTACAGATTTGTACGTTACAGGTCCCGGTACTTCACAAGAGGAACTGAGAAACCACCTTTTGGAAACTGCGCAGTATAAAAATCTTAAGATTACACTTGGAACAGACTCGCAACTAAGCGAAGATCAGGTTCTTGAGGAAGTGAAAACTCACTTTCACGCTTAGAATAAGTTAATAAATAAAAAAAGCGATCCCAAAATTTTGGGATCGCTTTTTTTTGGTTTAAATTCTCTCCAATTCCCCAGAATCAATTGTGGTTTTGAAGGTTCCGTAGTTTACGGTGACTTTGTTTTTCTTGATTTCGTCTATGGTTCCAACGCTTGCACTTCCTTTGATGCGGACGCGCTGGCCGATTTTCATCCAAACTGCACGTTCCGCAACGCGTTTTTCTTCCAGTTTTTCGTTGGTTTCGACAATTTTTTCCTGAACATCTTCTTTTTTCAGCTGCTGCGTGATTTTTCTTTTGATCACCTGAAGTCGTTTCGTTTCATCTTTGTCGGCACCGAGTTTCCGGTATTTTTCCTGCTCCAGAATCTTGACAAAATCTTTCACCACATCTTTTCTCGATTTTCCTTTGACATAGCTGTCAATAAAAGTTTCGATTTTGTTGCCGAATTGTAATTTACGATGTTCATCTTCGTATAATTTCTGGAAATTATGAAGTTTCTGCTGAAGCTGTTCATTTAGTTTGTGAAGATTGTCACGCTTGTCTTCCACAGAATCCCGTTTTTCCGAAAGGTCAGATTTTATTTTTTCAACCTCAAATTTTTCCTGCTGAAGCTTGACAATGGTTTTATCGAGATTCACAATATCGTGTTCCACTTTTTTCTTGGCAGAGTTGATGATGAATCTCGGAATCTTATTTTTCTCTGCCACTTCAAAAGTGAAAGAACTTCCCGCTTGTCCCACTTCCAGTTTGTACAAAGGTTCAAGAGAATTTTCGTCGAAAAGCATGGCCGCATTCGTCGCTGCAGGCAGATTTTCTATTACGATTTTGATATTGGTGTAATGCGTTGTGATGATACCGAAACTCTTTTTATCATAGAAGAATTCCAGGAAACTTTCTGCCAAAGCGCCACCCAGTTCAGGATCGGATCCTGTTCCAAATTCGTCGATCAATAGCAGCGATTTTCCGTCGGCTTCCTTGATCATTCCGGACATTTTTTTCAGTCGGGAAGAGTAGGTTGATAAATGATTTTCAATGGATTGATTATCACCAATATCCGTCATTATTTTCTCGAAGAAAAACATCTCCGATTTTGGATGACAAGGCACTAAAATTCCACTCTGAATCATCAATTGTAACAATCCAACGGTTTTCAAAGTGATGGATTTTCCACCGGCGTTTGGTCCGGAAATACAGACAATTCGGTTGTGTTCTGTTAATGAAATGGTCTGGGGAAAAATCTCTTTTTTCTCCGCTTTATTTCTGATCCAAAGCAACGGATGAAAGGCTTCGCGCAGCCGCAAAGTATGATGTCTGTTGATTTTTGGTAAAATACCTTTGACCTGCTCAGCAAATTTTGCTTTTGCTCTTATCAGATCCAGATCAAAAATATAGGATTGGTAGTCTGAAAGCTGTGGCTGGAATTCGGCGATCTCAGCGGTCAGTTTTCTGAGGATTTTATCGATTTCTTTTTTCTCCTCTTCCTGATTTTCTTTCAATTTAAAATAATGTTTGACCACACTTTCAGGCTGGACAAATGTGATAGAACCGGTTTTCGAAATCCCCAGAACACGTCCTGAAACCCTTTTCTTGAACCCGGATTTTACTGCTAAAACACGCTGGTCTTCTATAATACTTTCCTTGATATCATCCAGAAAATCACTTTGTCCGTAGTTGAACAGGGCTCTGTTGAAATTTTCATCGATTGCTTTTCTTGCGTGCTGGATTTCGGTTCTGAGTGTTTTTAGAATAGGTGAAGCTTCCGTTTTGACGTCGCCAAAACGGTTGAACACTTTGTCTATTTTGTCTACAATTTCTTTGCGGAACTCCAGATGTTTGATCTCTTCCAGTAATGTTGGGAAAATCTCAGACAGCTGTGGGAAGAACTTCTGCAGTTTTCCGATCTGCTCTGTGATGGTTTTGATTCTGATGAATGACTTGTTTTCCAGGCGGAAGTTTTCTATCAGCATCAGTTTCAGTTCTTCTTCGATGTCTTCGTACTCATCAAATGGTACTGCGGCGGCACCTTCAAAACTGGAAAGGAATTCTGAGGTTTTTTTTAGCGATATTTCAGCTTCGTCGATTGGCATCGGGCGAAGCTCCATTATTTTGTCTGCCGTTTTTGGCGAGAATGCGAAAGGAGCGATTTCCGAAAGAAGTTCCGGAAATTCTAATTCATTAAGGTCTGCTTGATTGATATTCACAATGCAAATTTACGAATTTGAAATCTTTATTTTAGTTAAAAGAGAAAGTTTCAAATTGATAATTTCTTTTAGAATTTGTTCTTTTCATATGTCTTCGAGAACCTCAGGCTGACATTAGTAAAATTGGAACCGTTGATACTAGGATTGTGTTGGTGAGCGAAGTGGAAGTGTTTTTTTGCCTATAATGATATTTGGTCATGAATAAAATGAGAAATCCTTCGTACTGGCGAAGTGCGTCAAGGCTTTGACGAAGATCCTTTTTTCTAGATCTTACATGTTTTGAACTGCAGAAAGCCTGCAAAAAAGATTAACTATGTCGAACCACTTCATTAGGTTTGCGAGTGGAAGACGGATAAAGACACCCAAATCATTAAAGAAAACAACATCACCGGATAAACCGGCGATGCTGCATCAAAAAATCTAATTATATGAAAAAGTGTTTTACATTTTTGTGGCGAGGCTGAAGGTGAGTTCCAGATCGTCTTTCACCACGATCATTCCGCCCATTTTTTTCGGTGGTGTGATATTGAAGTCACTGAATTTTATATTCTTCCGGCCTGTCAGTCTGTTGTTTTCCATCGCAAATTCTACATTATATCTTTTGCTTTGGTTCATCATCTTTACTTCTACGACAGCAAGGAAGTTCTTTTGCGTTTTTGTGAAGTTGATGAATCGGATGGTCATATTGGGATATTTTTCCGCATTCAGGATTTTCTGAAAATCTTTGGTCATCATCTTGTTTCCGCAGTCAAAATCTGTGACTTTTAAGATAATATTCGGTAGACTTTTTTCTGAAAAAGTGTAGGTGCTTTCATTTTTGAATTTGCTGTTGATACACTGGAAACTGCTGACGTTGGTGCTGCCTTGGATTTTGACGAAATTGTCCTGTGCGTTTGCCATTATGATGAAAAAACCGAAAAGCAGATAAAGAAGTTTCATTGTTTTGATTTTAAAATGCAGAGGATTCCCAAAAGTTTCCTCTGCTTTGTGAACTGAATATTTAGAAAGAAATCACGGCTTCCAGCATAAATCCTTTGAACTCGCCGTCTTTTTTGATGTTGGTGGCGGGATATCCTTCGTAGGTCTGATTGACGTATTCTACTTTTGTAAGGATATTTTTGGTCATAAACCAGCCGCCGCCGATGTTGTACCTGTCAACACTGATGTCGTCTCCGCTGATTAGTTTTCCGTCTACTTTGTTGTATCGGCCACCGAAATAGAAGTTTTCTGTGTTTCCAAATCGATAGAGTAATTCTGCAGCGTACTGGTTGTAAGTTCTCCTGTCGGTCTCTGCAAGATTGCGGCCTGAAGAAGATTCAAAGATTCCGAAGAATTCCAGTCCTCTGTATTTTACAAACGGATTGACCATAAAACTCGTCAGCGTGTTTTGGAAATCTGGATCTACCATTCCGGATCTCATCTGGGCAGAAGAGGTGGCTGCGGTATTTTCCATCACAAAATAGTATCTGGAGCCGGCTCTGTCGCCATTGTAAAAATCAAGTCTGGGTGCTCTGGCAATATTGTAGAAAGATCCTGTAAGGCGGATTCTCAGGTCTTGATTGAGCTGTTTGTCGTAGCCTAATTTTCCGTAAAGTCCTGGACTTGTGCCGCCTGTTGCAGTTTGATTCAGTCGCCCGTTGGTGACACCACCCATTACGATTACGCCGTTTCTTCTGTAATAGACCTCTGCAAAAGGAAATGTAGCGTAAGCATCCATCAGATAATTGCCGACGAACGGATTCATAATCGCATAAGCGTTGTCTGATCTTCGGAGCTGGGCATCGCCGTAATTAATTTGATCCTGACCTACTTTGATGGTTGTATATTTCATGAGTTCCTCTGCGAAACCTTTTTCTATGAAGTCTAATTTATCAATCTGCAAGTAGCCGCCTTTCACATAAGTTTCGTTGTGGTGACGGGAGGAGAGGAAGGTTCGCAAATGTAGGTTTACGCCATCATACAATGCGACATCAAGATCCAGATTGGCTGTTGGCAGGTTGATGTTATTTCCCAGATCGTATAGCTGCGTGGTATTCACGCCATTTACGATGACAGGCGTTGCATTGTTTTTATGTTGCAATCCCTGAAATTGAAGGGCAAATGCGCCACCGACTTTCACTCTCAGATGATCGAATGTAGAAACTGTGTCTTTTGGATTTTCAAAGATGTTGAGTCCTCTTTGATCTCGTGGTTTCAGGTTATCCAGTTTTCCTTCCTGTGCAAATCCGAAGTTGGCGGTAAGCAAAGCGGCGATGAAGCCTGCTTTCAGTAGATTTCTTTTCATGATCTTAAAATTATTCAGTTACTTTTTCGTTTTATTTTGCCTTATTCTGCCACTATACTGACTTTTACAGTCACAGCATCTCCTGTTTTGATTCCCATAAAACCAGGTCTTTCCATTCCGAATTCTGACAGTTTTATAGTTTCTGTACCTTCTATGAAATAGGCGTTTCCTTTTTTGACGACAGATACAGGGAAGCTGACGTTTCTGGCAGCACCAGCAACCGTCAGTTTTCCGGTCACATTGCTTTTTCCGAGATTAATAGAATTGGCAGAGAATATGACGGTTGGTGCTTTATCTGCTTTGAGGGCTTCATAGGCTTTCTTTTCCATCGTTTTTCCTTTTTCAGCTTTAATTGATTTCACGGGAACATTGAAACTGACATTGGTAATCGCGTTACCTGCTGCAGTTCCGGAGAAAGTGGCGGTAGTTCCGCTCATAGTCCAGTCGTGCATTGGCGAAGTTCCTGAAATAATGATGCTTGCACTTTTCTGAGTTATTTTTTGAGCATTTGATAATTGAGGTATAAGTGTTGCTCCCAGAAGTACTGCCAAACTAATTACATTTTTCGCTGTTTTCATTTTAATAAATTTTAATTGTTATAATTGTATATGTTTCATTATTGATAGAACAAAGGTATGAGTTCGTCAATATTTAAGCGATTGTTTTGATATGTCAAAAATCATTTGCTGAAGGGATATTACAGAAGTGATAATTTTTTTAAATAATACTTATTGATTCTATCTAAATGTTAAAATTTTGGTTACTCTAGTTTAATCATTATTCATAATGTTTGCTGATTGTTTAGAGATGACATTTGTTAGGTTATCAATTGCTGACTAATATCACTATCGTTATTTTTGATTTAATGTTAAAAATGTTAATTTATTAAGGATTAAATAAAAATAGGGTGACGAATATCATTAGTTCTGCATCGTAGTAAATTTGTATGACGGAAAGTCATTCTTATTGTTATTTTTGTAGCCTAAAACACAATTTTACAATGCACAGTCTTTTTCCTTTTCTCTTGGCTATGGTTGCCGTCATCGTGGTCCTCAACATGTTTGCGGCAAAACTCAGGGTAGCATATCCGATACTGCTTGTCCTCGGAGGATTGGTTATCAGTTTTATCCCGGGACTACCCGTCATAAGGATCGATCCAGATCTGATCTTCTTCATCTTTCTTCCCCCGCTTTTGTTTGATGCAGCGTGGAGTATTTCTTTTAAAGAGATGAAAAAATGGTGGCGCATTATCGGAAGTTTTGCCTTTCTGGTCGTTTTCTTTACCGCTTTGTCCGTTGCGCTAATTACCAATCATTTTATTCCTGGATTTACGATTGCACTGGGATTTTTACTTGGCGGAATTGTTTCTCCTCCCGATGCCGTCAGCACAGGAGCGATTACAAAATTTGTGAAGATTCCCAAATCCACATCCACGATTCTGGAAGGTGAAAGCCTGATGAATGATGCATCATCTCTCATAATTTTCAGATTTGCCCTGGTTGCCGTTGGAACCGGACAATTCGTATGGCAGGACGCAACTCTCAGTTTCTTCTGGATGGTGATTGGCGGCGTAGGCATTGGTTTACTATTAGGTTGGCTCTTCGTGCAGGCGCATAGACTTCTGCCAACCGACGCGCCTTCGGATATCGCTTTGACGATTATTGAACCCTATTTGATGTATTGGATTGCCGAACAGTTGCATAGTTCGGGCGTTTTGGCAGTCGTTGCAGGTGGACTTTTTATGTCCGCAAGAAGATTGAAATTTCTCAACAGCACCAGCCGGATTCACGCTTACAGTGTTTGGGAAAGTCTGATTTTTATTCTGAATGGCGTTGTTTTTTTAATTATAGGCCTTCAGCTTCCTGAGATCATGGAAGGGCTCCAGGAAGATCATATTCCATTACAAACTGCGATTGGATACGGCGTTTTGGTAACCGGCATTCTGATTGCTGCCAGGATGATCAGCTCGTATGCTGCCCTGGTTGCCACCTATATTTTCCGCAGAAGTGTAATGCCGGACGCTTCTTCCAACAGCCAGCGTTTTTTTATGCCAATGCTGTTGGGCTGGACCGGGATGCGAGGCGTGGTTTCTTTGGCCGCGGCGCTTGCAATTCCTGTCACTTTGAGCAACGGGACGCCGTTTCCGCACCGGAATTTAATTTTGTTTATCACATTTGTTGTGATTCTGCTAACCCTTGTCGTTCAGGGTCTTACGTTGCCTTATTTTATTAAACGTACCAAGTATTTTGAAAATATTTTTGCAGAAGAATCAGAAGAATCAACAAAATTTAAAATAAAGAAAGATCTGAAACAGCACGTTTATCAATTTCTGAAATCGAAATACGATAACGAACTACAGGATCATGCAGGTTTAGAAATGTTTTTAAAACATTGGGAAGAGCGAACTAATGCCACGGATGACAGCTGGATGAATGAAAAAACGAAAATTATTTTTGTGCAAATGCTGGAGATCCAACGCGACTATCTTTCCGAATTGAATAAAGATCCAAAAATTAACGAAGAGATTATCCGCCAGCAACTGTATCAGATTGATCTCGAAGAAGAGCGTCTGAGGATGATTTGATTTACTAAAACAAAAAAACCACTGAAATTTCAGTGGTTTCTGTACCCGGTGCCGGAATCGAACCGGCACATCTTGCGATACTAGAGTTTGAGTCTAGCGCGTCTACCAATTCCGCCAACCGGGCATTGTGTTGTTTTTATTGGTGTGCAAATATAGAAATATTTTCCAGTCGATAAAAGTGATTTTTGAATAATTTTGCATTTATTTTTTTAACGAACTGTAAATCAAAAAACTATTTTAATCAAAATTCAATTTCCAGACCGTCATACGCCAAATGTACATTCTCCGGCAACTCATTTTCTACCTCGTCGTGAAAGCCCAGCTGATGACTGATATGAATGAGATAGGTCTTTTTTGGTTTAAGCTCTTCCACCAGTCTCAAAACTTCAGGTAAGATGAAATGCGAATGATGTGGCTCTGTTTTACGCAGACAGTTGATGATGAAATAATCCAGGTTTTTTAGTTTCTCTTTCTCTTCACTGTTGATTTTACTGGCATCTGTGATGTAAGCCAGGTTTTTAAACTTAAACCCAAGAATATTAATTTCAGAATGGATAATATCTATCGGCTGAACTTCTACTTCATCAAACAACGTAAAACGATCCTCGATTTCAAACAGGTCAAAACTGGGCGCTCCCGGGTACTTATGCTCTATGAAAGCATAGGGAAAACGGTCTTTCACCTCTGCTGCGACACGCGAGTTGCAGTAAATTGGCATTGAAGTTTTATTTTTGAAAATCAAAGGGCGCAGGTCATCCAGACCTATGATATGGTCATTGTGCTCGTGGGTGATGAGAACAGCATCAATCTGTTCTTCGTGATTGGACAGCATTTGCTGCCGGAAATCTGGACCACAGTCAATTAATATCTTCCTGCCAGCGTCGGAAGTAATGAGTGCAGAAGTCCGTAAACGCTTGTCTTTTTGGTTGTTGGAAAGGCAGACGGGATGATGGCTGCCGATAACAGGAATGCCTTGTGATGTGCCGGTTCCTAAAAATTTTAAAAGCATTTTTATTTTAGCTGTTATTTTGGTAAATTTACAAAATAAATCTAATTCTTCGTGATAAAGCCAAAACTTACCCCTAAGCAGAAAGCCTTAGCCATCAATTTAGATTCATCCATCTACGGAACTTTTGCGGAGATAGGAGCGGGTCAGGAAACGGTGCGGCATTTTTTCAGAGCTGGTGGTGCTTCCCAAACGATTGCAAAAGCAATGTCTGCGTACGATAAGGACTTTAGTGATGCCATCTACGGTACCGAAAACAAGAACCGTTATGTCACGCAAAACCGCCTTCGCAAGATGCTGCGCTACGAAATGGCTCTCATAGAAGAAAGAATCCCAAGGGAAAAAAATCCGGGAAAAAAATTCTTTTCTTACGCCAATACGGTCACCACCATCAATTTTGATAAAACCTCCAAAGGCCACGGCTGGGTAGGAATCAGGTATCAGAATGGCGAGCAGGAGGAGTATAACGAGATCGTCATCCACGTCAAATTTAAAGAAACCAATCCCACACTACAGCAGGAAACTCTGGGAAGTCTGGGTGTCAATCTGATTTACGGTGCTTATTTTTATATCGATAATCCACGAGTTCTTGTAGAGTCTTTGTACGACGATCTTTCTCTGGATCGGCTGGAAATAGATATGATCGACTTCAGCGGACCAGCATTCCAGTATGTTGACAACCGTCTGATGAGTCTCCAGCTGGTGAAATTGGGGATGACGGATGCCGTGATTTTCAACTCTCAGGGCAGTAATATGCTTCCTGCCGATATTCTTTACAAGAAAAATATATTTGCGGTACGAGGCAGTTTCCGTCCTGTAACGCGCGTAAACATTGATATGTTTGAGCACGGCCTGGATATGTTCAATCAGGATAATGCCTGCGATAGCGAGAATACTCAGATTCTTTTTGAGATTACGATTTCCAACCTTAGAGCTGCCGGCGATATTGATGAAAGGGATTTTCTCGACAGAGTCGATATTCTGGGAACTTTGGGCTACACAGTAATGATCTCCAATTTCTCAGAATATTACAGAATGGTAGATTATTTCTCATCATTTACCAATCAGCATATCGGCGTGGCAATGGGCGTCAACAATCTTCTGGACGTTTTTGATGAAGAATATTACAAGAATCTTCCGGGCGGAATTCTCGAGGCTTTCGGAAAATTTTTCAAAAAAGATATGCGGGTTTATCTTTACCCATACAAAGATCCTGAAAACGGCGAATTGCTGACTTCAGAAAACCTGAAAGTACACGATAATCTCAAGGAATTATATAAATATTTCAAACTCAACAAAAGAATTGTTGACATCGACAGATATAATCCCAAATTCCTGGAAATATACTCGCGCGAGATTCTCAAAAAAATAATGGCCCACGATTTGGGTTGGGAGGAAGAGCTCCCGACCGGCGTGGCAGAAATGATAAAAGACCGCGGCATGTTCGGGTACAAAGAACTGACTTTTGAAGGATTAAAATAAAAAACTATGGTAGAACTTAAAAAAAGACTTTCAGTAATTCTGGAAAGTCCACAAGATACGAACGTTAAACTTTTGAAAGTATGTCAGCTTTTGGATAGAGAGATCTCTTACTACAACTGGACAGGATTTTACTTCAAAAATGGCGATAAAGATGAGTTGGCTCTTGGGCCGTACGTTGGCGCGGTTACGGATCATATCATCATTCCTTTTGGAAAGGGAATCTGCGGTCAGGTAGCAGTTTCGGGCGAGACTTTCGTTGTGCCGGATGTTCACGCTCAGGATAATTATCTGTCTTGTTCTATCGATACAAAAGCCGAAATCGTGGTGCCTATTTTCAAAAATGGCGAAAATATCGGACAAATTGATATTGACAGTCATTCCATCGATCCTTTTACAAAAGAAGATGAGGAAATGCTAAAGTGGCTTTGCGAAGAGGTTGCGAAGATTTTGTAGATCTTAATGAAAATTTCAGTTCAAATAATTTTCATGATCTTATTTCCAATAAATATTTTTGGACAAACTGAAAATATTAATAGTGGGAAGTATCATCCAGCAAAAGAGATTTTTGAAACTAAATATGAAGAGAAGAATTACATTAAAATCCCAAATTCTCTAATTAAAGTTGAAAAACATACAATTATTTTTAATAATGTCAGAACTATAGCGTTTGATAATGATATAGATGTCAAAGCAAAATTGATTTTATCTAATGGATTATTAAATCCTTATGACATTAATGGAAGTTTTAATTTGAGAATTTCTGCTATCACTGAATTACCATTATTAAATCCAAACTTTAAAACCAAAAGATATAAGTTTTGGATTTTTTCAATTGCAGAAAATAGTGATGATGTAATTTTAGCAAATCCTGTTGAATATTATTTTGAATTACAAAATGAGAATGCAGAGTCTAATACCAGTTTTGAAGAATTTATTTCTAATGCAAAATTGACATTCTTAAGTAAAGGAGGAATTATTTTGTAAAATATAATTTTACCTCAGTACTTCCTCCACTAATTCCCGATAATATTCACCACATTTCGCCAGATGCGATCCATACCAGGAAAAAGCCTCACCATCCACAATCATTATTTTCTGATCCGCACAAACATTCTGGATTTCCGCCATATGTTTTTCTTTAAAAGGAAAAGGCTCTGACGACAGGAAAATCAAGTCCGCTTCTTTCAGATCTTCCAGTTGGACTTCCGGATAACGTTTCTGGTTTTTAAACAGATTTTCAAACCCCAATTCCTCCAAAATCCTTGAAATAAAAGTATCGCCGCCAACCGTCATATACGGATCTTTCCAAATCAAGTAAGCGACTTTTAATTTAATTTCACGTCTCGGAATATCAAAAACTTCGTAAGTTTTAAGATTAAGTAGTTTCGCTTTTTCTTGCTTCCCGAAAAGGTGTCCGAGTTGTTTTATCAAATAATAATTGTCTTCCAAAGTCTCTACATTGGTCACCAAAACTTTGAAGTCTCTCATCAGTTCCTCAACCTGTTCTTTTACGTTTTCCTCTTTGTTGGCGATGATGAGGTCGGGTTTTAATGCTTTAATTTTCTCAAGGTTAAGATTCTTAGTTCCACCAATGATCTCAATATTTTTGACCAATTCTTCGGGATGAATGCAGAATTTTGTCCTTCCGACAATCTCATCAGAAGTCAGACCCAAATCAAACAAGGTTTCTGTAATGGATGGTACAAGGGAAATTAATTTCATTAATGGATATTAAAATAAGTTATTACAAAAATCCTTCGACTCCGCTCAGGATGACAATTTTCGAAATGTAAGTCTGAAGCTCTCGAAGGCTTTACAATACAAAAAACTCTCTCAAAAATAAACATTTCTGAGAGAGTTATATAATTTGAAACTAAAATCAATTTTCCTCCCTTTAGAGTCGGGGAAAGAATTTATCTGATTAGTCTTCTTTTTTAGTCGCTTTCTTTGCAGCCGGTTTTTTAGCTGGCTTATCTTCTGTAGCTTCTGTTTTTTCAGTTTTTTTAGCTGGTGCTTTTTTAGCTGCAGGCTTTTTATCAGCTGCTTCTTCCGTTTTTTCTTTGGCCACTACAACTTCAGAAGGCTCTTCTGTTTTCACAAAACTTTCCGGTGTGATATAGCCAGCTTTGTGCAAAAGGTTATACCATTGCGCCAGTTTTTTGATGTCTGATTCATAAACTCTTTCCACGTCATAGTTAGGAAGAGAAGCGGTCATGAATTCTCTCAGCTCGTCGCCGGAAGCTTTGTGGCTGATCGTCGCTTTGTAATCATAGTTCTTAGCAACATTTTCAAAAACTTCGAATAATGGCACTTCTTTATCAAATGTGAACATCGCAATATTGTCCAGCAGACTCACCTGGCTGGAGTTTGAGATGCTTGTTTTCTTTTTTGTTGAGATATCTTCTACGATAAATCCGTTCTTTAGTTGAGAAACTAATTTGAAAAGTCCCGGTTTTCCGGAGATCGAAATAATTTTTTCTAACTGCATTTTAGTATTTTTTTCTTTAATCTAATTTATTTTTTTCGGTTGTCAAATGTACAAAGTCGGTTGTACTAATTACATTGTCCTATTACTTCGGAAACCTCATTTTGTAGCTCACGCTCACTTCGCCGTTTGCGATTTTCTGAAGTTTTCCTTTGACGATTTTTTTCTTCAAAGCGCTGAGGTGATCGGTAAATAATATGCCTTCAATATGGTCATATTCGTGCTGGATTACTCTCGCTCTGATGTCCTGAAAAACATCGGTATGTTTAACGAAATTTTCGTCGTAATATTCTATTTTGATGGTCGATTTCCGCTTTACATCCTCTCTTACTTCCGGAATGCTGAGACAGCCTTCGTTGAATTTCCATTCCTCGCCGGATTCTTCCAGAATTTTTGCATTGATGAAGACTTTTTTAAAATCTTTCAATTCCTCTGCAATATCTTCATAATCCTCGTCCTCTGCAAGCGGCGAAACATCGATGATGAAAAGTCGAATATCCAAACCGATTTGTGGCGCTGCCAAACCAATTCCGTTGGCACCATTCATCGTATCGAACATATTTTCGATAAGCGTTTTCAGCTCAGGATAATCTTGGTCTATCTCCTGCGCTTTCTTTCTCAAAACCGAGTCGCCAAAGGCTCTTATTGGTAAAATCATCTTTTTTGTTCTAAAAAATTCTGCAATATGATGGTTGCACTTACTTTGTCTATCAATCCTTTTTCCTGGCGCTGTTTCTTGTTTTTTCCGCTTTGGCTGATGAAAAAAGAAGCCATTTTGGAGGTGAAACGCTCATCCAGACGGTTGATCTTTTTATCCGGAAAATCCCTTTCAAAAATTGAAATGAACTTTTGGATCTCCGTCTCGATATCAGACACATTTCCTTTCAGATCTGTAGGCAATCCTATCACAATCTCATCTACCTGATTTTCATTGAAATAAGATTTCAGAAACTCCGTCAGTTTCGGTGTTTCCACAGTAGTCAGTCCGCTTGCGATAATTTGCATATCGTCTGTCACGGCGATTCCCGTTCTTACTTTTCCGTAGTCTATTGACAGGATTTGTCCCATAAGTGTGCAAATTTACAAAAATTTTCAGCTTATGAAAATCAGATGGTTATTAATGAAAATAAAAAGCCGCAAACACATCAATTTGCAGCTTATTTTTTGATTTCTAATTCTAAAATCTAACGCTTCATCTCCTCCACCAAAATCTCAATCTTGCGGATATATTTTCCGTAGAAATGTTTGAACCACGCCATTCCGATAAAATAAACCATCGTCAACCCAAATGCGACCGATCCAATGAAAACCATAGCCAGCACCGTGTTGGAGTAATCGTGGGTCTGCGGAATAAATTCCAGTACGATGATCATTTCACAGACAAAAAACGGGACAAAACTCAGGTAAAATGATACGTAATATTGTTTGTTCAATTCAAACTGATGCAGCAGATCTTTCAAAGCATCCAAAGTTCCCAAAGCCGGATTGCTGATTTCTTTATAGAGCTTGAAAAATTTGGTGAAGAAAAATGCAGTCACAATCGCCATAGAGATTACCAGAATCTCGATGTAGAGAGTAAATCTGAACGGCAGTGGGAAAAACCAGATTACCACCAGAATAATCGGCAGCATTAGGATGGTTGACCAAAATTCATAGCGCATATTTCGCCTGATCCTTTCCAGAGGATGGTGGATCTGTCTTTGTTTTTCTCTGGAAATCTCCGGCGTTTCGGAAACATCTTCCTTATTCCAAAGTGATTTTAAATTATCTAAGTCCATATTTTTAATTTTGTTAGATGATTGCTAATAATTAACAATTAATCATTAATAATTTCTCGCAGTTTCTCTTTCGCCCGGTTCAGTTTAACTCTCGCATTGCCTTCCGAGATTCCCATTTGCTCTGCAATTTCCTTTCCTGAAAAATCTTCTAAATAATAGAAAATCAAAGCTTTGTCAATCGGATTTAATTTTTGGATCGCTTCATACATTTGCTTCAGTTTCAGTTCATCTTCCAGATTATAATCTTCCTCTTTTATTTTATAAACCGAAACATCATCGTTCTGAATGAAGCTCCGTCGCTTTTCCGATTTCAGAAAAATAATCGCAGTATTAAGAGCAATTCTGTAAAGCCAGGTCGAGAATTCAGATTTACCTTCGAAGCTGGAGAACGACTTCCAAACCTGATAAACAATCTCCTGAAACAGGTCATTCTGGTCATCGCGGTTGTCCATATACATTTTGGAGATTTTGAAAATAATCCCTTTATGTTTATCGATTTTCTCTAAAAATTCTCTCTCAGAATCCATTCTTGCTTCAGCTCTATCCGGTTAGTAGAAATAAAAATAATTTGTTACAAAATAAAAATTTGGGCGCCTTTTCCGCCTTCCGTTCCCGCTTTTTTCTGCCATTGCGAAGGACGTTATGTCATCGATAGAATATTGGTACAATCGCAGTGGCAGAAAAAGAGCTCCACTCAAGTCGGGGCGCGCTTCGCAAAGTCTGAACATTTGTCTGTCAACTCACATTTTCTCAATCGTTGAAATTAAATAAAGTTTACCGACAATATTGGCATTCTGGAAGAAACCTAGCGAAGTGGTTCGATGAAGTCTATCTACACGCTGAGATTCTTTCAGAATGACAAACTGTTTGTTTTCAATAGTCTCTCTTTGTTCAGTTTTACGTCTTTGCGATCCTTAAAATGTTTTCTATATTATCAAAAAAATCTTTGCGCACTTTGCGTTCAAAAAAACACAGTAATTTTTCATAATTTTGTAAATCAATTATCATTCATCATCTATCATTTATAAAAATCACAGATGTCTTTAAAAATTTCAGGACTTACAAAAAAATTCGGCGAGCAAATTGCGCTCAACGATATCAATATAAGCATTTCAAATAACGAAATCATCGGACTTCTGGGCCCAAACGGTGCCGGAAAATCCACTCTGATGAAATCTATAACTGGCGTTCTGAAAATAGACGAAGGCGAAATTTTGTTTAATGACAAAAACATCACAGAAAACGAAATCGAATCCAAAAAGAAAATCGGTTTCCTTCCGGAGAACAATCCACTTTACAACGAGATGTATGTGAAAGAATATCTGCAATTTGTCGCCAATCTGCACAATATCAAAAAAGAAAGAGTAGAAGAAGTGATAGAATTGGTGGGAATTACGCCCGAAAAATCCAAGCAAATCTCACAACTTTCCAAAGGTTACAAACAACGTGTCGGACTTGCTCAGTCCATTCTTCACGAACCGGATTTATTAATCCTCGACGAACCAACCAACGGACTCGACCCCAATCAAATCGTAGAAATCAGAAACGTCATCAAAGAGATCGGAAAAGAAAAAACCGTGATTCTCTCCACGCACATTATGCAGGAAGTAGAAGCACTTTGCTCGCGCGTGATTTTGATTCATCAGGGAAACATCATTCAGGATTCGCCAATTTCTGAGTTCAAAGGCAAATTCGAAAGTCTGGAAGAAGCGTTCCAGAGTTATACGGTTTAGTCATCAATGAGGAATGATGATTGATAGTTGATACTCTTTGAAGATATTTGCGGGCAAATCATAAATATTAAAATTGTAAATTCGTAAAGATTTAATAAAATAAAATAAAATACGATGGAAGCATCAATTATCATACACCCGAGAAACAGAAAAGAAGCGTCATTACTCAAAAAGGTCTTGAAAGCTTTGGATGCGCAATTTGTTTTTAAAGAAGAAAAATCGGAAAGCTTAAGTCCTAGTAATGACCCATATTTTGATATTCCGGAAAATGTAGCGGAGTTGGAACGAAGAATTGAAAATGCAAAGGATAACAAGGAAAAAGCTGTTGTTTTAAAGACAAAAGACGATATCAAAAACTTTTTGGGTTTATGAGCTATGAGCTAATATTCAAAAAACAAGCTCAAAAAGATATAGATTTTTATAAAAAATCTGGTAATCAAATTCTATTAAAAAAGCTTTTTCAACTCTTAGACGAAATTCAGGAAAATCCATATTTCGGAACAGGAAAACCGGAGCGTTTGAAATTTCAAGAATCCAATATTTGGTCAAGAAGAATCGATAGCAAAAACCGCTTGGTTTACAGTGTTGAAGAACATATAATAACTATTGAAATTATTTCTGCAAAAGGGCATTATGGTGATAAGTAAAAATTATTTCCCAATTCTTTGCTGAGTTTACAACTTTGCGAACCTCAAAAATATTTTCAATAATTTCAAAAAATCTTTGCGCACTTTGCGTTAAAAATAACAAAATTGAACTTCGCCCAAATAATCTTACCGCTCAATCTCAAAGGAACTTTCACCTACAAAGTTCCCGAAGATCTGATGGACAAAATTGAAGTCGGAATGCGCGTTCTTATTCCGTTTGGCGGAAAGAAAATCTACACCGGAATTGTAGCCGAATTGTTTGATGAATTCGAAGAGAGTTTTGTTCCGAAAGAAATCATCAATCTGCTCGACAGTCAACCGATCGTTCCGAAAAAACAACTGGAATTCTGGAATTGGATGAGTTCCTATTACCTCTGTAATCTCGGCGAAATCTACCGTTTTGCATTTCCGTCGTCTTTGAAACTGGAAAGCGAAACTTACGTCCGATTACTGTCTGAAAGAACCATCGACTGGCAAAATCTGGATGCCAATGAGACTTATCTTCTCCAAGCTTTGGAAGTTCGCCAGATGTTGAACTTGCAGGAAATTGAGGCCTTTATCCCCAAAAAAGAAATCATCAAAACCATCAACGCATTGATTGATGAACGCTATATTTCTGTGGATGAAAAAATTACGGAGAAATATAAAGCCAAAGAAATCGCTTATTTAAGAATTAATAATGAAGAATTAAAAATCAAAAATAGTCTTGCAGAAATAATTACAAGTTTAAAGAATGCAAGAAAACAGCAGGAATTATTTCTGTTGATTTTGGATAAAGAGACCGAAAATCCCGAGAAACCAATTCGGAAATCAGAAATTTTTGACGAGGGAAATTTCAACAATTCTCAACTGAAATCACTGATTGAAAAAAAACTGGTTCAGGAATATTACCTCGAAAAAGACAGAATCGATTCTTACGACGGCGAACTGGAAGAAATCGAACAACTGACTGAAAACCAAAAGTTAGCGGTTTCGGAAATTAACAAAGCCTTTAACGAAGACAAAAGCGTTTTGCTCCACGGAATCACATCTTCCGGAAAAACACATATTTATCTTGAGAAGATTGAAGACTGCGTCAATGCAGGGAAAAATGTGCTTTTGATTTTGCCGGAAATTGCACTGACAAAACAAATCACTATTCGTCTCGAAAAAAAATATGGAAAAAAACTGGGGTTTTATCACAACAAACTGACGGATTTTGAAAGGGTAGAAGTCTGGCGGAAAATCAAAAAGAATGAACTTCAAATCCTTATTGGAACACGGAATTCTTTGTTTCTTCCGTTTGAAAATTTAGGATTAATCATTGTAGATGAAGAGCACGATTCTGCTTACAAATCCAGAGATTCCAATTTCTTTTTTAATGCGAAAGATTCGGCGATGATGCTGGCGGAATTTTATAGTTCGAAAATAATTTTAGGTTCGGCAACGCCATCGCTGGAAAGTTATGATTTGGCGATGAAAGATAAAATCCGATATGTTCGCTTAAATGAGCGTTTTGGGAATGTAGATGTTCCTAAATTTGAAATTATCAATACCAAGGAAGCTCAAAATCAGAAGAAGATAGTTGGGAATTTCAGTCAGAAAATGCTGGATGAAATTAATCTTCAACTCGAGCAAAAGAAACAAAGCATTATCCTCCACAACCGCCGTGGATACGCCAATGTCATCGAATGCGAAACCTGTGGTCACGTTTCCTACTGCAGCAATTGCGACGTTGTGATGACCTATCACAAGGCTGCGAATGAACTGAAATGCCACTATTGCGGCCATCGGGCTGCAAAGCCTACTTTTTGCCCCAGTTGTCACGGTAATAATCTGAACAGCAGAGGAATTGGTGTAGAACAGATAGAAGAAGAGGCTAAAAATATTTTTCCTGATTCTGAAGTCGACAGGATGGATGTAGACTCGATGCGCAAGAAATTTGCTTACGAAAAACTTTATGAAAAACTTGAAAATGGAGAAACAGATATTCTGGTCGGGACGCAGATGATCTCAAAAGGTTTGGATTTTGACAATATAGAATTGGTGGTAATTCCGAAAGCGGATGCTTTGATTTATGTCCAGGATTTCCGGGCGGAGGAACGCGCTTATCAGTTGATTACGCAAGTCGCAGGAAGAGCCGGAAGAGTCTCGGGACAAGGAAAAATTTTGATCCAGACTTATAATCCGTCGCATTCTGTTTTTGAACTGATTAAAAATCAGGATGTTAAAGAGATTTATGATTATCTATTGGAAGAAAGGAAGAAATTTCTCTATCCGCCATTTGTGAAATTGATAATGATTGAGCTGAAACACAGAAAAGAAGACAAACTGAATAGAGCTTCACAATTTCTGGGGTCGGTTCTGCGGAAATATATTCCGGAAGAATGTATTCTTGGTCCCGAAAAGTCTCCGATTGCGAGGATCAACAATCTCTATCAATATCAGATTCTGTTGAAGTTTCCTAAAAATAAGAACTACAGGATTTATAAAGAATTGCTGTCCAAATCTATAGATGAGTTTGATCAGATCACCGCTTACAAATCTATCAAGCGGGATTTTCTGATCGATTTTTAACTTTAATTAACAAAATTTTGATTCTTTTATTACGGTTTACCGTAGTTGCTGCTGCAATATTCTCTAAATTTACTACGTTTTGAGATTAGGCTTTGACCTTCAAAACCTTCATTAAAAATAATTCAATAAAAATGTAATTCTTTTGAGAATGAATAAATTCAAAAATTATTTTTCGATTGCTGCCCTCGGACTTTCATCACTTCTGCTTTCACAAGGTACTTCTGCAGGGACTTTGCCTCAGATTTCCGACCAGCAGACATTGGTAAAAGATATCACTGCAGAAAAAGCTTTGCTGTCTCCAAAAGATCAGATCGAATTTAATATCAACAAAATGTTTACAGATCCCGTTCTCAGAAATGCGAATTGGGGATTTGTAGTTTATGATACGAAAACAGGGAAAATCGTAACATCATATAACGAAAATGCACCACTTGTGCCGGCTTCTACCACCAAATTACTGACGACGGAAACAGCGTTTTCTTTATTGGGAACAAAATACAGATGGAACACGCAACTGGAATATTCCGGAAGTGTAGATTCTGAGGGCGTTCTCACAGGAAATCTCTATATTGTTGGAAGCGGTGATCCTTCGCTGGGCGGTAATCGTGGCGGTGCTGCAAGTTATGGTCAGATTGTGACGCAGTATATGGATGCGGTAAGAGATAAAGGAATCAAGAAAATTACTGGTGACATTATCATTCAGACTGCAATTTTCAAAGAGAATAAAGTGACGCTTCCTGAAAATATTGTATGGCTGGAGCAGGCGAATTATTACCTGCCTGTAGGAACCACCAAGGATATCAATCCAAGAAATGAAAAAATGATTGTCAGCCAGTCCAATAATCCTTTCAATCAGGTGAAGAAATATTTTTACGTCTCACCTTATACCAACAAAATGGTCTACGCCGATCTGTACGAAGGTGGCTGGGTGACAACAAAAGTAGCGGATCCTCCTGCTTTTTTGGCCAATAAATTAAGGGAAAGTCTGGTTAAGAATAAAATCGCAATTACAGGAAAAGTGACCCCGAAAATTGTAGACCGTGATCCTGAGCCAAGGGAAGTTCTGAGCAATTACAAATCCCCAAGCCTGGCAGAAATTGTTGCTTACACCAATCAGAGAAGTGATAATGGCTACGCAGAAGCAATTCTGAAATCAAATGGCTTTGTGAAGCTGGGAGATCAGACGACGGAATCTGGCAGAATAGTGGTGACGGATCATTTGAAAGCAACCAATTTCGATATTGTAGGACTGAATTATATGGATGGAAGCGGGCTTTCCAAAGCACACACTGTAACGCCAATTTCTCAGGTGAAATTTCTGACAGCGATGACAAAATCTCCTTATTACAAGGAATATTTAGACTCGCTGCCAATCGCCGGACAGACGGGAACGCTGAAACATATGTTTCTGGTAAACTCCAATGGACAGATATTCGCAAAAACAGGAACATTGAATCATGTGAAATGTCTTGCAGGATACATCAAAACAAGAAGCAACAGGACGCTGGCATTTTCTTTATTAATCAACAATTATGCAGGATCGACAGCACAGGTCAAAGATAGAATGGAGCAATTGCTGGATCCGACTTTGGATCTGTAATTAGCAATAATTTCTACCTTAATTAAACCCGCAATTTTTTGTGGGTTTTTTTGTAGCTTTGATTTTATAAATTTTTATAAATAATGAAACATTTTTATACTTTAATAATTGTTTGTTTAACATTTAATACCATTTTCAGTCAATATAATAATATAGACAGGAAAGGTCTCATCGATTCTGAAAAAAGAAGCGCATCCAGATCCATACTGGATTTCAACGTCAATCCCAATACGCTGAATTACGATTTGCAGTATGTCAGGCTGGAATTCGATCTGGATCCAACGCAGCAATTCGTCTCAGGCACTATGACTTCTCATTTTAAAATGTTGGCAAACTCGGCAAATATATATTTTGAGCTTGCAAAGAATCTGACGGTTTCCACAGTTAAATACCACGGCCAGAATTTGACTTTTGAACACCTGACGAGCGACGAAATTAAAATAAATTTTCCTGCAGCATTGACGGCTCAGACAACAGATTCCTTATCCATAACCTATAGCGGTGTGCCAGACAGTACAGGTGCATTCGCCAGCTTTGAAGCAGATACCACAGATGACGGCGATCCCATTCTGGCAACGCTATCAGAACCATACGGCGCAAAAGGCTGGTGGCCTACCAAACAAAGCATGAATGATAAGATAGAAAAAATGGACATCAAAGTGACGACGCCTGCAGAATATACAGTAGGTTCCAACGGAAAACTGATGTCAGAAACCATTTTAGGAAACGGTAAAAAACTTACCTATTGGCAAACCAATTATCCAATTCCCGCTTATCTTTTTGCATTAGGAATATCAAACTATACAAAGATCAATTCCACAATTACGACAACGGGAAGCTCATTTCCTTTCCTTAATTATGTTTATCCCGGTTTCGATACGCCGTCAACAAGGGCTAATCTGGATTGGACGGCCACTTCTATGCAGACCTTTGAGGATCACTTTGGTTTGTATCCGTACAGAAACGAAAAATACGGTCATATGCAATTCAATTGGGGCGGCGGAATGGAACACGCCACAATGACGTCTATGGTAAATTTCGGACAGGGACTGATTGCACACGAACTGGCACACCAGTGGTTTGGAGACAAATTAACCTGTGGTGCGTGGAATGACATCTGGCTGAATGAAGGTTTTGCAACATTTGGCGAGCACGTGACCTATGAAAAATTATTGATGAGTCCCTCTCAGTTTCAAAACTACTTGGCCGGTCAGATCAGTGACATTACCAGCGATCCGGGCGGAAGTGTCTATGTGCCGGATTCCGGACTGAGCAATATCAACAGAGTTTTCGACGGAAGACTGACTTACGCCAAAGGGGCTTTTGTCCTCCGAATGATCAAATGGAAACTTGGTGATGACCAATTCTACGCAATGCTGAAAGCTTACCAAAACAATCCCGCTTTTGCGTACGGATATGTGAAAACACCGGATTTCAGAAACTTTTTGAGTTCTTATACAGGCAAAGATTTTACAGATTTTTTCAATGACTGGATTTATGGTGAAGGTTATCCTAGCTATCAAATCCGATGGACTCAGAATGCAACGAGCAGAAAACTGACGTTCCGCGTCGGCCAGACCAGAAGTTCATCAACCGTCAATTTCTTTGAGATGCCGCTTCCAATCAGAGTTACAGGTTCTGGCGGACAAACCGCATATTTCGTTTTGGATCATACTGCAAACAACCAATATTTTACGCAGGATGTCGGTTTCACTGTAACAGGAGTCACTTTTAATTACGAAAATCAGATCATCACAAGAGGATCAACAGTCATACGTGATAATACATTGGCAGTCGACAGTTTTAATAAAGATAAAATCAATATTTATCCAAATCCTGCCAAATCATTCATCAAAATTGCAGGCCTGGAAAAATCTGCGGAGTATGAAATTTTTACGCTAGACGGTAAATTAATCAAAAAAGGAAACGCAGACAAAGATTCAGAAATCAATATTTCAGCTTTTGTAAAAGGAACTTATCTCCTGAAATTTAATGATCAGTCATTTAAGATTATAAAAGAATAATTATTTGGGCAGCTTTATCCGTCTTCCACTCCCGCTTTTTTCTTTTTTATTCAAAAAAGAAAAAGAGCTCCGTTCAAGCCGGGCTGCGGGTCATTCAATTTTCAAAATGAACTACAAATTTTCCAAAACATAAAAAAGTTAAAAAAAGCACGCAATTGAAGTGCTTTTTTTATTTTTGTTAAAATCGAAAATCAATAAAAATGATATCACAAAAATTCCTCGAAAACATTACAAACGAGCTGACTAATATAGAAAACGACGGTCTTTACAAAAAAGAAAGAATCATCACTTCCCAACAAAGCGCAGAAATAAAAGTGGCCGGCAAGCGATTACTGAACTTTTGCGCCAACAATTACTTGGGATTATCCAACAATCCAGAAGTGATGAAAGCTTCAAAAGACGCCATTGATTCTCACGGTTACGGGATGTCATCAGTTCGTTTTATCTGCGGAACTCAGGATATTCACAAAGATTTGGAAGCAAAGATTTCCAACTTCTTAGGAATGGAAGATACCATTTTGTACGCGGCTTGTTTTGATGCAAATGGCGGCGTTTTCGAACCTTTATTTTCAGATGAAGATGCCATTATTTCAGATGAACTCAACCACGCGTCAATCATTGATGGTGTAAGATTATGTAAATCTGCAAGATACCGTTACAAAAACAACAATATGGAAGATTTGGAAGCGCAGTTGATTGCCGCTTCCGAAAAAAACCACCGTTTTAAAATCATCGTTACAGACGGCGTTTTCTCAATGGATGGAATCGTTGCCGACCTAAAAGGCGTTTGCGACCTGGCAGACAAATATGACGCTTTGGTAATGGTAGATGATTCTCACGCAACGGGATTCATCGGAAAAACCGGCCGTGGAACGCACGAAGCAAATGACGTAATTGGAAGAGTCGATGTCATTACTTCCACATTAGGAAAAGCTTTAGGTGGTGCTTTGGGCGGATTCACTTCTGGAAAAAAAGAAATCATAGATATGCTGAGACAACGTTCTCGCCCTTACTTGTTCTCAAATTCATTAGCGCCAGGAATTGTTGGTGCCGCGTCCAAAGTTTTGGATATGATTTCCGATGACACTTCATTGAGAGACAAAGTAATGGAAAACGCAGCATATTTCCGAAAGGAAATGAAAGCCAAAGGTTTCGATATTCCAGATGGCGACGCAGCAATCGTTCCTGTGATGTTGTATGATGCAAAATTAGCTCAGGAAATGGCTGAGAAATTAGTCTCAGAAGGGATTTATGTGATTGGATTCTTCTATCCGGTTGTTCCAAAAGGAAAAGCCAGAATCCGAGTTCAGTTGTCTGCAGCACATTCCAGAGAAAATCTTGACAAAGCGATTGCAGGCTTCGAGAAAGTAGGAAAGGAGTTAGGTGTTATTTCATAAAAATCAAAAGGCTTACAATTTGTTGTAAGCTTTTTTTATAAAAAAAAAAGACCAGCAAAAAATGCTGGTCTTTTATATTTCAAGAAGAAAATCTCGGGATTATTTTTTACCTCCGTAAGACTTGTCTTTGATTCTTGCTTTTTTACCTCTAAGGTCTCTGAAGTAGTAGATTCTAGCTCTTCTAACTCTACCTTGTCTGTTAACTTCAATTTTTTGAAGTGCAGGCATATTGATAGGGAAAACTCTTTCTACACCTACATCACCAGACATTTTTCTGATGGTGAAAGTCTTAGTAAGACCAGTTCCTCTCAATTGGATTACAGTACCTTTGAAGAACTGAGTTCTTGTTTTAGCACCCTCTTTAATCTCGTAATACACAGTGATGGTGTCACCGGCTTTGAATTCTGGGAATTCTTTTTTCGTAATGTACTTATCCTGTACGTATTTTACTAAATCCATTTTTTGTAATAAAAAATTTGTTTTGTCAAGCCAAGCAACATTCACGTCCTTCGTCAGAGGTTGATTAACAGGTTGCAAAAATAAAAATAATTTTCATAACTGCAATGCAATCCGACAATTAATTTAATATTTTATCCTAAGCTTTTCCAAAACACAAAACACCAAATACCACAAACTTACTTAATTTCCAACAGTTCCACATCAAAAACCAAAGTGCTGTTTGGTCCGATTTCTTTGCTCACTTCCTGCTCACCATAAGCCAAATGTGGCGGAATCGTAAACCTGAATTTACTCCCAACTGACATCAATTGAAGACCTTCTGTCCAGCCTTTGATTACTCTGTTCAATGGGAAAGAAGCTGGTTTTCCGCGCTTTACAGAGCTGTCAAAAACTTTGCTCGTAATCGTAGTTCCGTGATAATGGCATTTCACCGTACTTTTCGCGGTCGGTTTTGGACCTTCCGTTTCCACCAGGATTTCATATTGCAAACCACTTGGCAAAATAACCACGCTTTCTCTTTTCCCGTTTTCAACCATATAATCCTGGCCACTTCTCAGGTTTTTTTCAGCCAGTTCTTTTTTTCTTTTGAATAACAAATCCGCTACGCCCATTTCAATTTTTTTTCAAAGATATTTATTATCCGCTGATTCATCAAAAATTCCGACTTATTTCCCTTAACTTTGATAGATAAAATTGAGACAAAACAATATATTAGGAGCTTAATCCCGCTGTCCACTATATCTTTTTTATTTTTTTTCAAGTTTTGTTTTCCAATTGAACCTTAGCACCAAAAAAAATAAAAAAGGATGCCGTTCCCATCGGGGCTAGGGACTTCGTCAAAGATTCAAGCTTTGTCATTAAAATTAAGATTTGTCAAAAAGTGAAAATTATAACGAAACACACGGTTTGTCATTCCGGAGGAATCTAGACTGTTGAGATTCCTCCGCAATGACAATATTGCGTTTAAAATCTGCAAAATCCGCCCAATCTGCGAGAAATTATCATTCCCAATCTCTCCGCTGAGCACAAGAGTTTTGTTAACCTTAAAATATTGTAGACATTGTAAAAAAAATCTTCACGAACTTTACTCTGAATTTAGTCCGGAAAAGACACTCACAAAATTAATTCGATATGGAAGAATGTTGCGGTACAAAACCAAAAAAAGAACACAACCACGAAGGTCACGACCACAGCGATCACGACCATTCTCACAGTAATTCCAAATTGGGACTGATTATAAGTCTGGTCATATTCTTTTCAGGATTAGTATTAGACTTCTGGATTAAAGCCGATTGGTTTACAAACAACGTTTGGCTGAGATTCATCTGGTATTTTGTGTCTTACGTTTTGGTGGCATTTTCCGTTTTCAAAGATGCGTTTCAGTTGGCCAAGAGTTTTGATTTCTTCAATGAGTTTTCTTTGATGGGAATTGCCACCATCGGCGCTTTTGCGATTGGCGAATTTCCGGAAGGTGTTGCCGTGATGTTATTTTATACGATTGGCGAAATGTTCCAGGAATCTGCAGTCAATAAAGCCAAAAATAATATCAAAGCATTATTGGATGTTCGTCCAAAAGAAGCCACCGTTTTCCGAGACAATAAATGGGAAACAATTGCGCCGAATGAAGTAAAAGTCGGCGAAAAGATTCAAATCAAAGTTGGAGAGAAAGTACCGTTGGACGGAATTTTAATCTCAGAAAAAGGAAGCCTCGACACATCCGCGTTGACTGGCGAAAGCAAACCTTCATCCATCAAAAAATCAGAAAACGTCCTTGCAGGAATGTTGAACCTCGACCAAGTCATAGAAGTCGAAACAACCAAATTATTCGAGAACAGTTCTATTGTCAGAATCTTAGAAATGGTTCAGGAAGCGAGTTCCAGAAAAGCTAAAACCGAGTTGTTCATACGGAGATTTGCGAAAGTTTACACGCCGATTGTTTTCGTTTTGGCATTGTTGATTACATTCGTTCCTTTCTTCTTTGTAGATGATTATATTTTCAGAGACTGGCTGTACCGAGGTTTGGTTTTCCTTGTAATTTCTTGTCCTTGCGCTTTAGTAATTTCAATTCCGTTAGGCTATTTCGGTGGAATAGGAGCAGCTTCCCGAAACGGAATTCTGTTCAAAGGTTCCAATTTTCTGGATATGATTGCAGACGTGACAACTGTTGTAATGGACAAAACCGGAACACTGACGAAAGGCGTTTTCAAAGTTCAAAAAGTCGTAACCAATGACATTTCTGAATCCGAATTTCTGTCAATTTTATCATCAGTCGAAAGCCATTCCACACATCCGATTGCAAAAGCGATTTCGCAATTTCATCCGTCAAATCAAAATCCTGAATCTGTAGAAGAAATCTCAGGAAAAGGTATAAAAGCTGTCATTAATCAAAAACAAATTCTTGCCGGAAATACGCAATTGCTTAAGAGCTTTAATATAAAGTATCCTTCAGACTTGGATGAGATTGTAGAAACGACAGTTGTTGTAGCAATCGATAATCAATATAAAGGTTATGTTGTGATCTCTGATGAAGTGAAAGAAGATGCTGAATTATCAATTAAAAATCTAAAGAATATTGGCGTCAAAACAATGATGCTGAGCGGAGACAAAGATGCTTTGACTCAAAACATTGCTAAAAAATTAGGAATTGATTCTGCATTCGGAAGTTTGCTTCCGGAAGGTAAAGTTAAGAAGTTGGAAGCTCTTAAGAAAAATCCAAAAGAAATTGTAGCTTTCGTAGGTGACGGAATCAATGATGCACCGGTTTTAGCCTTAAGTGATGTCGGAATTGCAATGGGCGGATTGGGCTCCGACGCTGCGATTGAAACCGCAGATGTTGTCATCCAGACCGATCAACCATCAAAGATTTCAACCGCAATTAAAATTGGAAAAGCGACAAAAAAAATTGTTTATCAAAACATTGCATTAGCTTTCGGTGTCAAAATCATTGTGCTGATTCTAGGTGCTGGCGGACTGGCAAATATGTGGGAAGCAGTGTTCGCAGACGTTGGTGTAGCGCTTCTTGCCATTCTCAATGCAGTGCGGATTCAAAATATGAAGTTCAGTTAAAATTCATATCTTAAACAACCACATAGGAACATAGTTTTTTGCTGGAATTACGATTTAAATAGTAGGTTCTATTTTATCTTATTAAAAGTTTAAATTAAGTTTCTCTATTTGCCTATGTGGTTTAATGAAAAGCAGATGATTATATTTCTCCAAATTGCTTTTCCGAGAGAAAAATAATATTATCTTTATCAAAATCAAAATTATGTTAAGAACTACCATTTTTTGCGCATTGTTATTGTCTCAATTTGGGACTGCTCAGGGGTTTTTGAAAGCAGACGGTCAAAATATTGTTAATCCTAAAGGTGAAAATGTATACCTGAAAGGTCTCGGACTGGGCGGTTGGATGCTGCAGGAAGGGTATATGCTGAAGACTGATGCTTTTGCCGGACCTCAGTTTAAAATCAAAGAAAAGATTGCTGAAGTAGCTGGCGAAGATGGTAAAAATCAATTTTATAAAGCCTATTTAAAAAACGGCATCACCAAAAAAGACATCGATTCCTTAGCAAAATGGGGATTCAATTCTATAAGACTGCCGATGCATTATGACCTTTATACGCTTCCAATCGAAAAAGAAAAGGTTAAAGGTCAAAACACCTGGCTGGAAGAAGGCTTCAAGATGACAGACAACCTGCTTCACTGGTGCGAGTACAACAAAATCTATTTGATATTAGACCTTCACGCAGCGCCTGGCGGACAAGGAAACGACGCCAATATCTCTGATAACGACAAGTCAAAACCCAACCTTTGGGACAGCGTAGAGAATCAGAAAAAAACCATAGCACTGTGGAAGAAACTGGCAGAACGGTACAAAGATAAAGAGTGGATCGCCGGTTATGACCTCATCAATGAGCCGAATATCAATTTTACCGGCAAAAATCCGAACGGAACAGACGAGATGTCCAATGCACCGCTTTGGAAGCTTCAAAAAGAAATTTCGGACGCCATCCGTGAGGTAGATAAAAAGCACATCATCATCCTGGAGGGCAACGGATGGGGCAACAATTATAATGGTTTGATTCCACTGTGGGACAACAATCTGGTGCTTAGCTTTCATAAATACTGGACTACCAACACGCAGGAAGCCGTAAAGTCTATCGTAGACTTGAGACAGAAACTGAACGTGCCGGTATGGTTGGGCGAGACGGGCGAAAATTCCAACGTTTGGTTCACAGAACTCAATCAGCTATTATTGAAAAACAACATCGGCTATGCGTATTGGCCAATGAAAAAGATTGATAATATTGCCGGCGTGACCAATGTGAAAATCACTTCAGACTACCAGAAGTTACTGGATTACTGGAAAAACGGCGGACAGAAACCTACGAAGGAATTCACACGAAAAACCTTAATGAAAATAGCAGACAACTATAAAATTGAAAATGTGGAAGTCAAGAAAGATGTCATCGACGCGATGTTCCGCCAGGTGAATGATGACACCACAAGACCTTTCAAGAGCAATACGGTCCCGGGCAGGATTTTCGCTACGAACTATGATTTGGGGAGATTTGGAAGTGCCTATTCTGATAACGATTTCCAGAATGTCTGGGTAAGCACAGGAGAAAGGACAGAATGGAACTCCGGAAACAAAATGCGGAATGACGGCGTAGATATCTATCTGTGCAATGATAAAATTACAAATCAATATTACGTCGGAAAAACCGAGAAGGGCGAATGGCTGCAATATACTTTGAAAAGTGCAGACGCAAAAGCCTATCAACTCAGCATCAGATATCAGAATGAGTCGGATCAGACTTCGGAACTCGTCATCAAAACAGACAGCGGTGATGATCTTGCGCACATCAAACTTCCGCCTACAGGGAAGAATGTCTGGAAAACAGTTTCTGTAGATCAAGTGAAACTAAGTAAGGGTGAAAACAAGCTGAGGCTCTACTTCGAAGCCGGAAATGCAGACCTTAACTATTTCGAACTGAAGTAGAAATCAATCCAAACGATATGCTAAACATCTCAATTATCCCTGAGATGTTTTTTTATTTTTCTATATTTAAATATTTGGCTGATAAATTGCCTACAGATTAAGGTTAATACATAACCGTACAAATAACATATAATATGATGAGATCGCTTTACCTGCTATTATTCTCCTTTTCATTCTCCCTGCTTTATTCACAAAGCACATTGACTGTCACCAGATCCGACAATCAGAAACCTATAAAAGGAGCCGCAGTCTCTTGCAACGGCAGAGTCCTGGGCAGGACAAACGATCAGGGAATCGTGACTTTCAAGACCAGATGCCCCAAGGTAGATGTAGAAATAGACAACTACATTGGAGATGAGGTGGTGGTAGACAAAGTGATGGAACTGGCACTTGACCGGGATAATATCAAGAGCTCCCAGATAGAAGGCGTCACCCTTTCCAACGAAAGTGATCCGCGTGCGCTGGCAATCATTGATCAGACTTTCAGACGATTTACTGAAAATTCTCCAACTGCATTGGATTCCTATTCCTACAAATCCTATGAGAAAATGTCTTTTGATGTAGACGAAGACAGTATTCAGGACTACACCAGATTTTTTGATGCCAGGAAAGATTCACTTTCCAGAGCTACAAACCGTCTGCTTCCCAAGAAGGAAAAAGATAAAAAAGACTCGATAGAAGGCGAGCAGATGATGTCTGTGGCCAAAACCAGCAAACTGTTCCTATGGGAACGTGCGATGGAGTTTTTATATTCCAAGAAGTACGGTGAGAAAGTCAATATCCTGGACAACAGGATCTCCGGACTGAAAAATCCGGTTTACGAGATGCTGGCGTTGCGATCCAACAGAGACAAGATCCCAAGAGAAATCCTCCCCGAGAATAAAAGCCTTTACAGATATTTCCTCACCGATTCTATAGAGATTGAAGGCAGGATGAATTATGTCATCAGATTCCGCCAGGTAGACTACAAAGTGCCCGTCAATAGGAGGAAGTACAACGGGTATCTTTATATAGACAAGGACTCTTACGCTATCAAGAAGATAGAAAGCAACAGCAAAGTAAAGTCTGACGGTACCATCACATCCGTCTGGATTCCTATTAACGATAAGTGGTTCCTCAAAACAGAAAACCTCAAAATCAAAATGGGTGTTTCAGAATTTGAAACAGTGCAGAAGAAGCCAAACGAGACAGCTGAAGAGAAAAAATCAAGGCTGGATCAGGTAAAGAAGTTTGGGAACTATGCTTACATGAAAGCCGACTATTTCGATTTTAAAACTCCGGTAGAGCTCAAGGCTTCACAATTCAGCGGTTATACGATGAGCGTGGAGAATACCGACGGCTCACTATTAAACAAATACAGAACAGACAGCCTTTCTGCCAGAGAAAAACTGACCTATGTAAAGATCGACAGTCTTGGGAAAAAGTATACGCTGGACAGAAAAGTACAGGTACTTACAGCGTTGCTGAGAGCCAAATTCACAGTAGGAATGGTAGATATCAGTCCGCTGCAGACCAAATATAACCGCTACGAAGGCTTCAGGCTGGGTGCAGGTTTTAAACTGAATGAGAAATTCAACAAATACATTTCACCCGATGTTTATTTGGCTTATGGCTTCAAAGACCGTGGCTTCAAATATGGTGCAGGGGTAGATGTACGGACTACATTGGCCAGAAACTCCTTCTTCCGACTGGAATATTTCAATGATGTGGCCGCATCCGGACGATTCAGCCAGAATCTTTGGAGTGCCAAAATGAATATCAACAACGGCGGGATGTCTATCCGGAATGATAAATATTATAAATATGACGGTTTCAGATTCGGTTATCAGGTAGATCTCAGCAACTCTTTGACGCTGGATGTATCCGGGAAGAAGCAGAATGAAGAGGCCGGCTATCCGTACGGATTTATGGGAATGTCCAGGAAATTTGAGAATTTCAGCTCATTGGCTACCATCAAATTCTCACCAAACAGCAGAAATATTATGACGCCTTATGGCAAATATACTTATGAGCAAAACTTCCCGGAAGCTTTTCTAAATTATGAGCAGGCCTACAAGAGCCTTGGTGGTGAGTTCAGCTACAGCAGATTCGACGCTTTGCTTACGCACCAGTTCCGCAGCTCCTGGGGTACAACACTGGCCAGAGTCTACGGCGGTTATTATGTAGGAAAAGCTCCTATGTGGCACCTTTTTGAGATGGGTGGTCTGGATGCCAGCAGTGGCACAGGTATTTTGTCCAACTTCTCCCTTACCAGTTATCTGGGATTTGCCACGATGACGTCCGGGAAATACTTCAATGATAAGTTTGCCGGCTATTATATCTCGCATCAGATCCCGTGGTATTTTAAAAGTTTTGGCAAGAATACCTCCAGTTTTAATATCATCTACAGAGGTATTGCAGGCGATCAGAAAAATCCCGAGTACCACACGGCAGAGAATTTTGCACCGTTGGATCACCTCTACCAGGAGATTGGTCTGGAGTACAACAACTTCCTGAGCTCCCGCTTCAACCTTGCATTTTTCTATAGAGTAGGCTATTATAATACCAGAAACTTCAAAGATAATTTTGGCGTACAGCTTAAGTTCAAACTGCTGGAGTTCTAGTATTTTGATTTTATGAATGATCAACTTGTTTAAGCTTTAAAAGAATATGAACGACCTCTTCAGACAGCAGGTTTATGAGATTACAAGGCTCATCCCGAAAGGGCGCGTTTCCACCTACGGCGCGGTAGCGAGAGCCGTAGGATATCCCAACCATTCTCGCCACGTAGGCCAGGCGATGGGCGGCTGCCCCAAGGATGTTCCTGCACACAGAGTCATCAGCAGTACAGGGAAATTATCCGTCCCGTCTTTTAAGGAGCGTCTGGAAAAAGAGAATATCACCGTTCAAGACAACTGGAAGGTTCAAGATTTTAAAACCCTTTTCTGGGATCCTATGAAGGAGTTATAAGTTATAAATTAAATCCCTCAGTCAGCAGACTGGGGGATTTTTTTGGCTCATTATTCTGCTAAAAAGCTTGATGACAGAAAGATTTAATTATGCGAAAAAACACCTTCTGCAAGCCTTATGAATAGGACGTCCGTAGGGTATCGTAAAAAGCAACGTACCTTTTCACTAAAAGCAACGTACCTTTTCACTAAAAGCACCGTACGTTTTGATTGAAAGCACCGTACGTTTTTATTAAAAGCACCGTACGTTTTCATTAAAAGCCAGGTTAACTTGAATTATACTTGATTTATTTAATCAAAATTATTTTTTAGTGTAATTATTTTTTATACATTTACTAAGTTCAACAAGTTTATTCTTTTAACTAAAAACACAACAAGATGGCAATTAAATTCAATGCAATTCCAAAAAAGAATCCACAAAGGAGAGATGATCCGGCCAAGTATTACGCCAATATCGTAGGCGACGGCAAAACCACTCTGGCAGATCTTGCCAGGCACGCCAGCACCATGTCCACCGTTTCCAAAGCCGATATTCTGGCAGTTCTGGAAAGTACTTTTTCCAAAATCGCAGAGGATGTTGCAGATGGCAGAATTGTCTATGTAGGTGAATACTTTACCCTGCAGGCCGGCGGATCCAGCAATGGCGAGGAGACTGAGAGGGATGTGACTGCGGCAAGTATCAAGAGTGTAAAAGCAGTCTTCCGCCCCGGCAAGATGATCAAAGATGCGCTGAAGCTGGCAACATTTCAGAAGAAAGCATAATAATACCGCATCAAGCATTTTTTCCCGCAGACCGATTTTTAGTAAGTAGTGAGTCATACAAAGTTTTTTTTTACAGGTCTGCGGGTTTTTTAATCTATCAACATAAGTATAGAAAACCAAAAAGCCATCTCAAACGAGATGGCTTTTTCGGCTATTGATAGTGCTGAAATATAAGGTTCTAATCTTTATTTATAAGCTTCCAACGTTTTGTTGATTGCATCTACCTGCTGGTTGATGGTCGGGCTGTTTGGGTTGGCTTTCAGGACCTCCATCTTTTTGGCAAGTCCGTCCTTCAGCATCTGGACAATCATCATTTTGACCTGCGGATTGTCCGGCATCTGGGATTTGGCCTGTACCAGCACTTTGGTCACTTTTTCCGTTGCTTTCAGATTGTCCGAGCTCATAATCCAGTTGTAACCCTCTTCCGCAGTTTTCCCAAGCTCAGGATTCTGAAACTTGATGAAAGGGTAGAAGGCAACGGTAGTTCCGATAGCCGGCATCTGCTTTTCTATCTTATTTTTTACGATCACCGGAAGGAGTTTTGAGATCAGATCCTCGGAGGCGTTGTCAAGATCTATTTTGTCTGCCAAAGCAGCTACTTTGGAAGGATCTGTGTCCGCAATTCCTGCGAGTGCAGCGCCCTTCACTGCATTGGAAACGGCATTGATGCTTTTATCATAAAGTGCGCTGTATTTTGCATTCTTAGTCTTGGCCAAAGCCGAAAGTGCTGCTGCCTGAACCAGGGTTTTAGGATCACTGGAAGCCAGTTTCTCCACGTCCGCTGTCAGTACTTTTGCCTGGTCTGCATTGGAAAGATCCATCTGCTCCAAGGCTTTTTCCCGGATTCTGAAGAAAGGATCCTTCAGTGCTGCTGCCAAAAGTTTGATCACAGCAGGACTTTTCACGTCTGCCTCTTTCACGGCATCCAAAGCTCTGTATCTGCTGAGGAATTCTTTACTGTTGGTAAATTGAAGCAGATTCTGCTCGGGTGTCTTGGTTTCTGTGATCTCGGAAAGCAGGATTCCGTCTGCATTGATATTGATAAGATCAGGCGTTTTAGAAGAATCAAAAGTGAATGTATTCTTCGCTTTTGCATTTACCCAGACATTCATACGCTTTGGCTTGCCGTTATCATGAACATCGATAGCCAGAGGGAACTCAAATGGTTTATCCTGAGATTGGCTGATGACCACTGTGACCTGTTTTTTAACGGGCTCATAAGTTGAGGTGTAGCTCAGTTTCGGATTGCCGCTTCCGAAATACCATTGGTTGAAGAACCAGTTGAGGTCTTTCCCGGACACCTTCTCCAGAGATAATCTCAGCTGATGGGCTTCTCCGTTTTGATATTCGTTGGTTTTAAGATAATCGGTCAATCCGGCGAAGAAGGCCTCGTCTCCAAGGTAATTTCTAAGCATATGAAGGATTCCGCCGCCTTTGTTGTAAGTGATCGCATCAAAAACATCTTCTCTGGAAGCGTAATCAAACCTTACTAAATCTTTGCTGAAGAGTGCAGGATTGTGAATGTAACCGGAAAGATCCTCTCTCAGGTGATAGTCGGCCGCATCTTTTCCGTATTTGTGTTCCTGCCACAGATATTCGGAATAGTTGG
Organism: Bacteroidota bacterium; assembly: GCA_037033105.1. Taxonomy (GTDB): domain Bacteria; phylum Bacteroidota; class Bacteroidia; order Flavobacteriales; family Weeksellaceae; genus Epilithonimonas. The sequence goes on along the minus strand of JAZBLF010000001.1, from coordinate 375,747 downwards.
CGAAAGATTCGTTGACCGTAAGGTTGCTCCAGCTTTCTGCTGTGACCAAATCCCCGAACCAATGGTGGAACAGTTCGTGGGCAATCGTATTCTCCCATTTGTTTTCGTCGATGAGATCGCCCGGTTTCTGCTGGGCAGATTCCTGGTGAAGCGTTGCTGTCGTGTTTTCCATAGCGCCGGAAACGAAATCTCTTCCCGTGATCTGCGCATATTTAGCCCACGGATAGTCGTAGCCCAATCTCTTGGAATAGAACTCCATCATCTCGGGAGTAAGGCCAAAGATCTGCTTGGCGTAAGGCTCATATTCCTTTTCTACATAGTAATCTACATCTATGTTTCTCCATTTGTCCTTCACTACTGCATATTCTCCTACGCCCATAAAGAAAAGGTAGGTGGAATGTCTTTTATCCATCACCCAGTGATCCGTTCTCAGGTTTCCGGATTCTTTTTTGGAATCTTTCAAAAGTCCGTTGGACAGCGTCACGTACTTATCCGGCACCGTCATGTAAATCTCCTGCGTTGTTTTCTGGTTGGATTTATCGATGGTCGGGAACCATGCGGAGGAAGATTCGGTCTCACCCTGCGTCCAGATCTGTGTAGGCTTGTCTTTGTCTTTGCCCTGAGCATTGATAAAATAAAGACCTTTGGCATCATTGATGGCTGCGCTGCCTTCCTGTTTTACCTCATTCGGACGCGCTGTATATTTGATGTAAATCGTGTAATCCTGATTTTTTTGATAAGTTTTGTCAAGCGTAATCTTCAGAACGTCATTTTTATAATCGAACTTCAAAGCTTGTTTTGAACCATTTTTATCGAGCGCTACTTCGTGGATCAGCATTCCTTTGGCGTCCAGTTCCAGCATATCTGTGGCGTAGAAGTATGGACTTGCAGTCAGCCATTCCTCGCCGTTCATCTGCTCTTTCTGATAATCGAAGCTGACCTTTAGTTTGGTATGTTTGAGTTCTGTTGTTTTGTTGTGTGTGGCTCTGTAGACGGGATTTCTGCCAGAAGTTTCCGTCTGAGCCAGCACTGTATTGGAATTAAAAATTGCACCCAAGAAAAGTGCAGCGATTAAGATTTTATTCATTTTATATTGTTATGTCGATGTTTTATTTTAAAAGGTATAAGTGTTTGTTTTCGTTGGATTGTTACAAAAAAAGCGGGAAATTCCCGCTTAACTTATATCGCCACCGGCGCCTTGATCCCAGGGTGCGGGTCGTAATTTTCCAACGTAAAATCCTCAAAATCAAAATCGAAAATATCTTTGATCTCAGGGTTCAGTTTCATAGTTGGCAAAGGCCTTGTCTCTCTTGCAAGCTGTCTCTCGACCTGCTCAAAATGATTGTTATAAATATGAACATCACCAAAAGTGTGCACATAATCGCCCACTTCCAGGCCTGTCACCTGCGCAACCATCATCAATAAAAGTGCATAACTCGCGATGTTGAAAGGAACGCCCAGGAAAACATCTGCACTTCTCTGGTAAAGTTGAAGAGACAATTTCCCATCTGCCACATAAAACTGAAACATCGCGTGGCAAGGTGCCAAAGCCATGTTCGGGATTTCTGCCGCATTCCACGCCGAAACAATCAGTCTTCTGGAGTCGGGATTTTTCTTAATCTGATCTATCACTTCTGCAAATTGATCTACAACCTTTCCGTCTGCGCCCGTCCAGCTTCTCCATTGTGCGCCGTAGACAGGGCCAAGATCTCCATTTTCATCTGCCCATTCATTCCAGATAGAAACGCCGTTGTCTGTCAGGTACTTGATGTTGGTTTCGCCTTTTATGAACCACAGCAGTTCATAAATAATCGACTTCAGATGCACTTTTTTGGTCGTTACCAGCGGAAAACCTTTGGAAAGATCATACCGCAGCTGGTATCCAAAAATGCTTCTGGTTCCTGTTCCTGTTCTGTCCGTTTTATCGGTTCCGTGTTCTTTGATATGTTTTAAAAGGTCTAGGTAGTTTTGCATCTGTTTTCTTAATTAATGGAAGATAGGATCGTAGTAAGGTCTACAAAATTCGTAAATTTTTACCAGATATTTTCTATTTTCTGATTGATGCTGTTTATTTGGAAGACTTCATTTTTTTGTCGACCGTTCATCGCTTTCGCCAAAGGAGATTCCGGTGAGATGCAGATGATTTTTTGATTGTCGATTTTAATTTCACCCAAAGAAACGGAGATAAAAAATAAGCCTTTGTCTGTTTTTACAGCGGCACCTTTTTCGGCTTTGTCAGACGGCTTTGTCAGAATTGTTTTAAGGGCATCTTTTTGCTTAAGGATTTCATTCAACTGTACCTGTAGATTATTGATTTCCTGCTGCAGCATTTCTCTGCCCGTCTCGTATTTATCGCCCATAGAGCTTTTTGTGTCATTCGCAGAAGATCGCGTTTCCAAAATCAGCTTCTCGAAATTTTCAATTTTTTCGGAGAGTTTTTGTCGGATGATATTGATTAATTCTTCTTTATTCATTTTTAATTTACTAAAGTCAAGCCTAATTTACCGGCTTCATTGATGACAAATTCTCTGGCCTCGGTTTTGTCATTCTGAATCTCACCTTCGAGGATAGCTTCCTTTACTTTTTCTTTAAGAATTCCGATTTCTCTGCCAGGGTTCAAACCAAACAACGCCATAATTTCTTCACCGGAAATGGGTGGCTGGAAATTTCTGACCTGATCTTTTTCCTCCACTTCTTTAATTTTTTTGGCGACATATTCAAAGTTTTGTTTGAATTTGGCTTGCTTGGAATAATTCTTCGTCGTGATATCAGATTTGCACAGCGTAAAAAGATCTTCCAGATCCTCGCCGGAATCGAAGAGCAACCTTCGGAGGGCAGAATCCGAAGCATCATCAGTAATGAGCGCAATGGGTCTCGCGTGCATTCTTACCATTTTCTCTACAAATTTATGTTCCTGACCCAATGGCAATTTCAGTCTTTTAAAAATCGATTTTGTCATCTTGGAACCCAGGAATTCGTGGCCGTGGAAAGTCCAGCCGATGCCTTCTACAAACTTTTTCGTCGGTGCTTTTCCGATGTCGTGCAGCAGTGCTGACCAGCGGAGCCAGAGCTTATCTGTGCTTTCTGAGATATTGTCTACAACTGCCAGCGTGTGGTAGAAGTTGTCTTTATGCGTCTGTCCGTCTATATCTTCTATGCCTTTTAGAGCAGTAAGTTCTGGTAGGATGTATTTTAAAAGTGAGGTTTCTTCCAATAGATTGAGGCCTTTTGAAGGTCTTTCAGAAAGCATTATTTTGTTGAATTCTACCATGATGCGTTCCATAGAAACTATTTTCATCCTTTCTGCCTCATCTCTTATGGCTTTCAAAGAATGTTCTTCAATTTTAAAATCCAGAGTGGTTGCAAAGCGGATGGCGCGCATCATTCTCAGAGGATCGTCGGAGTACGTCTGGTGAGGCTCTAGCGGTGTTCTCAGTATTTTTTTTTCCAGATCCAGAAGGCCGTCAAAAGGATCGATTAGTTCTCCAAAATTTTCTTTATTGAGGGAAATGGCCATCGCGTTGATGGTGAAATCTCTTCGTTTTTGATCATCTTCAATGGTTCCGATTTCTACGGATGGTTTGCGGGAATCCTCGCTGTAGCTTTCTTTCCGGGCGCCTACAAATTCCAGTTCGAGGTCTTTGTATCTGAACATCGCGGTGCCGTATGTTTTGAAAACGGCGACTTTTGTTTTGGGGTCAATTTCTCTCGCAATGCTTTCTGCAAGCTCTATCCCGTTGCCTTCTGTGACGAAATCTATATCGGTCGGCACTTTTCTTTTCATAATCAGATCTCTTACAAATCCGCCGACGGCATATACGGATTGACCGTTTTTGGAAGCGACTTCAGAAATGATTTTGAAGAGTTTGAGGTTTTTGTTCTGGGCTAAGTTGATAATCATCGGCAAAATCTTGGATAATGGTAATCGCTAATCGTTTATCAATTATCGTTTATATAATGGGCAAAGATAATTCTTTTGTGAAAAAGTTCTACTATGCGCAGCTGCGTAAGCGATAGAAGCGGTTATCCTTTTCTGCGGGCTTGCGAGCCCGTAGAAAAGATAATAGCGGATAGCGCGGTCTTCCTATTTTTTGCGTTGGGAAAGACGCCTGGCAAAAATAGGAAGATACGCCCAAGGAGTTAATAATCAGGACATTTTGACTTCAATTGCTTTGTGTAGATCTGGTTTTCGGCAATTCTGTCTGCAAAAATTGTTCGGTATTTGTTTTGCGATTAGAGTAAATACAAAAAGTAGTTTTTTTTCATAGTTTATTTTCCGGCGGATGATCTTGCGAGAGGTCATCCGCCGGTTTTTTATTCCCGGAGGACTTTGATCTGGCTGTTGTTCCAGATCTTGATCACAGATGATCCCGGATATTCGGAGACTTTGTCGTGGAATTCTTCTACTATATAGTCTACGGAATCTTTGATTTCCCGAGAGATGTCGGAGAATTTGAGCGGTGACTTTTGCCCGCTGAGATTGGCTGAGGTTGAGACCAAAGGTTTATTAAGTTTTGTAATGAGTTTTTTGCAGAAGTCATTTTTCACGAGACGAATTCCTACCGATCCGTCTTCTGCCAGTAATTCCTGAGGCAGATTTTTTGGATTTTCGTAGACGATAGTCACCGGTTTTTCGCTGACATCCATGATTTGCCAGGCCATTTCGGGAACGTCTACGAGATCCTGCAGGCGTTTCTCGGATTCTACTAATATAATGAGTGATTTGTTTGCTTCCCGTTTTTTGATCTCGAAAATTTTTCTGACGGCATCCGGATTGGTAGCGTCGCAGCCAATGCCCCAGATGGTGTCTGTTGGGTAAAGGATGGTGCCGCCGGATTGTAATACTTCCAAAACTTTTGTAAAATCCATTTCTCGTCTTTTAGGTTTGATTGTGCTGCAAATTTAATCATTATCAAAGTAATTCTGCGTATTCAAAAATGAAGGATTATTGATTTAATTATTAGGGTAAAAGAAATGAGATGTGCTATTGAATTTTAAATAATTGTGTTCAAAACTTTCAAAAAAATGCTGATTCCATCACGGTTTGGTGCAAAACTTGATGCTGTTCGAAATTTAATTCAAACCAATTTATTATGAAAAATTTCAAAAAATTTCTGTGGGTACTTTTACCTGTTTTGACCCTAGGTCTTGTAATGTCTTGTTCCAATGACGATGATGATGAGTTTGTAGATCAGAATGAAAAGAATTACAAATTTACCATTACGGCAAATAATGTAGACGAGCAGGATTATGTATCTTTTGTATTTGTGGGCAGCGAGGTAAACAATTCCAACACGATCTGGAAAATCAATGGTGTGACTCAGGACAATGAAACCGGTATTTCGTTTGGTAAAAACGATTTTATGAGCGGCACCAAAACGTATGTGATAGAAAGCACAAAGCCTTTGAGACTGGCAACGGCAGGCATCCAGTGTATCAATCCCGGTGCTAATAATCCTTCTTTTACGGTAAGCTACAAAGCGGAAGTCAATGATGAAGTGGTGAGAAATGACGAAAATGTTGTGGTGAATTCCGGATCAGATTACACGCATAATTTTACTTATTAGAAATTAAAACTTCAGTAAAAACATATAGGACGCTTTATAAGCGTCTTTTTTTCTGCAAAATCGAAATTCTACCGCTCAGCGATATCATAAATGAGAGCTGAGTGCCTTTTTTGGGAATTTGGCAATATTAACTTGATTTTAAAATGATAAATTATTGATTTTTAGTGTTTTGATGTAATTATGGACCTGCTGCAGTAAAAATGATCTGCTTCAAATTTAACAGATGATGAACATATTTTTAAATAGCCTTAACGTGTTAACCTGGATTTAACATAATCGCAGTTTTCTTAACAGGATATTAAAGAATAGTTGTTAATTCTTATACATTCGGATTGCTTTCCAAAGCATTTCTTTGGCAACGAAGAAAAAAGGAAAGTCAAAATGAAAGTAAAAACTATAGGCATCAGTGCTTTGTTTCTTTGTATGTCCACCACAATGCTGATGGCACAAACGACAACCGATACGCTGAAAGGAGAGAAGAATATCGATGAGGTGAAAATCATCGGAAACAGCAATAAAAAAACGGAGGCTGCCGTACTGGGCGAGCAGAAAAAAGCCATCATTCAGAAGCAGGCCATCAGTGCTGAAGAGATCTCCCGAAAAGGTATTTCCAATGTAGAGCAAGGTCTTACGAAAGTAACCGGAATTACCACTGTAGAAGGTCGCGGACTGTTTGTAAGAGGTCTGGAGGAGCGTTACAACTACCTTCTCATCAACGGTCTTGGCTCGCCATCCAACAATCCTTTTCAGAAAATCATTGCGCTGAAGCAGTTTCCAACCGATGTGGTCGGGAAGCTGAACATCTACAAAACCTTCAACTCCAATCTTTATGGCGACTTCGCAGGTGCAACGTTCGATATCGAAACTTTGACGATTGATAAGGCTTTCAGTAAGGTGGAGTTTGGGATTGGAGTGAATACTGTTAGTTCTTTTAGAAATTTCAAAATGGCTCAAGGAGCAGATGGTTTTGAAGGTTACCTAGGTCTTAATTCTGAAGACAGAAGATTGCCTTCGGCTGTTAGAAATAACAGACCAGACAATTATAAATTCAGCAAGGAACAGTCTCTTAATGATTTCAAAGATTCTTGGAATGTTGATAATGTGAAATCTCTACCGAACACAAGCATCGGATTTACTACTGTTCAAAAAGTTAAAGCCGGAGAAAGCGGAACTTTGGGCGTCCTTTTTTCATTGAATCAAGCTAGCAATTATAAATATAACGAGGGACAGAATAATCAAATCGTTTCCAATGGAAGCGAAGTGATTTATAGTAATGAGCTTTACCAAAAAGAATACAATTACAATTTGGAATCTTCCGCATTGTTGGGATTGGCTTACAAAAACAAGGGTACCAATATCCAGTTGAACTCTATTTATTTGCAAAACGTATCAAATCTGATACAGGATAATTTGGGATACAAAAATTATGATGTTATCAACAGAGATAAAACTTTCTTCAGAACTAATCAGATGGATGTTTCAAGGTTTTTAGATTTGCAATTGTTAGCGTCTCAAAAAATTAATGAAAGACATCAGGTAAAAGTAGGAGGAAGTTATGTGATTAACAATTACAGCCAGCCAGATCGTAAGATAATGGAAGGTATTACAACGGATAACAATGATAATCTACTTCCGCAGGGCCAACTAAGAATGAATTATGGAGGAAATAACTTGGTAAGACAGTATTTGGATGTTAATTCGAAATTCTACAGTTCTGGTTTTGCAGAATACACAGGATTTTTCGGAAACAAGGGCGAACGAAGAGAATATCCTATACAATTGAGCCTTGGTTACAACGGATTTGCAGATATTAGGAAGAATTCATATCGATTTATTTATGGAAGACCAAATCCAACGGACTTTGCAAACAGATCTGTTGTTGTAAATATAGATAGTCCTGATTCAGTTTTTAATAATTCTATCAACAATGGGTATCTTCATTATGAAGAAGGATCTGATGCATCCCAGTTTTTATCAAATATCTATCAATTTGTAAACGCAGGTTATGCCAGTCTTAATTTAAAACCAAATGATTCTTGGGATGTTTTATTAGGTGCAAGATATGAGAATGAAATGAGTATCATTAGATATTATCAGCTGAGTGCGGATCATCCGAACGAAATTGTTAAAAATAAAGATTATTTCTTACCCTCTCTATCCATCAAAAAAGCTTTGAATAGCAAGAATAATCTTAGATTTTCCTTCAGTAAAACTTTGACTAGACCTGTTCTTATCGAGTTGATGCCAATTAGCTACATCAATCCGGATAACACAACAATACAAGGGAATTCTAATATCGTCAATAGCGAAAATTATAATATCGATTTAAAATGGGAATTTTATCCTTCAGCAAAAGAACTTATTTCAGCTAATATCTTTGCAAAAAGATTGAATAACCCGATAGAAAGATCAATATTGGCTTCTGGTAACGCTACCGGAGTTACGGAGACATTCTTCAATGCAAAATCAGCACAATTAGCCGGTGTAGAATTGGAAGCAATCGTTGGCCTTTCAAGAATCTCAGAATCTTTGGACAAATTTACTTTTGGAACCAACGTTACTATAATGTATTCTGATGTCAAAAGAAGTCAAAATCAACTTGATACAGAACTCTTAGATGGAATGGATCCAAGCCTGCTTCGTAAAAGGGCTTTACAGGGAGCGGCACCCTACGTAATCAATGCAGATTTGAAATATGAGATCAAAAATTCTCAAAACTTTCCTACTACTTTATCTTTTGTATATAATGTAAGTGGCAAAAAAATCTACGCAGTTGGATTTTCTGGTACAGATGTATTCTACGAAAAACCAATCAATCTATTGGATTTTGTTGCACAAAAACAATTTGACAAAAACTGGAATCTTAAACTGAGTGTGAAGAATATTCTCAATTCGAAATACAGATTGGATCTTGGTGACAAAAGCTATATCCCAATGAACGCATATACAAACCTTAACTATAAAAATTACTACGGCGGTGTAGATTTCAGCGCAACAGTAAGCTACACTTTCTAATAATAAATATATATAAAATGAAAAAGAACGTTTTACAACTAATCGCAATTGCAGCGATCCTAGGCACGACCATTACTTCTTGTTCTGTTGATATTACAGATGGATTTGAAAATTCTACAACTACACCTACTACACCTACAACCACTGACGGGGTAATGAGCGGAAGTGGTAACCTTACAGGAACGATCACAAAAAATCTTCTGATCAAAAAAGGTAATTATACTCTGGAAGGCGTTGTGAAAATCACAAACGGTGCTACAATTACAATAGAACCGGGTGCAAATTTCATCGTTTCTACTGCAAAAACAAGTAGTCTTGTAATCCTTCAGGATGGTAAGATTGATGCACAAGGAACTGCTTCCGAGCCAATCGTATTTTCAACATCTACCAAAGTTCCTGGAGATTGGGGCGGGATTACGCTTTATGGTAATGCACCAATCAAAGCTGTTAACGGGAATACGAGTGCACTTTCTGAAGACGGAAACGCAGTATATTATGGAGGTTCTGACGCAAATTCTAACTCGGGAATCTTAAAATATGTACGAGTAGAGTATGCAGGGAAGAAAATTGGAGACGGAACTTCCGAAACCAACACTTTCACTTTCTATGCAGTAGGAGCTGGTACAACTGTAGAAAATCTTGTCGCTTATAAAGGCACCGATGATGGCTATGAATTTTTCGGTGGAACTGTTAGCGCGAAAAATATCGTTTCTTACGGTAACTATGATGACTCTTTCGACTGGCAGGATGCGTGGAGCGGACAAAATAATACCAACTGGTTTGCATACCAAACAGGCATTGGTAACTTCGGAATGGAAATAGAAGCTTCTGCTAATGTTGACAATACACCTCCAAAAATTTCAAACATTACTTTAATCAGAAATGCAAATACAAACCCCGAAACTGCTGGATCTGTAGAGGTTTCTGCAATACAGTTCAAAAGACAAGGTACGGGACTTTTCTCAAATGTTTACATTAGTGGTTACAAAAACACAGGCGGCAAATCGGCATATTCTGTTTTGATTCAGGATGCAGCTACAGAAACAAGTCAGGTTCTTACCGGCAAAGTGAAAGTGGAGCCTATGACTTATGTAGATTCAGACAATCTTGGTGTCTGGGGCTACGCATACACTCCAAACGGTGGCAAGACTTTTATCAATGCAACAACAGTAACGAAAGTAGCAATGACATCAGGAGCCTGGGCTACTGTAGACGGAGTAGATCTTTTGTCAGCACTTAAATAGTCTGACTCTTTCTTCATATCAAATCAAATTTTATTCAGAAAGCCCGCAATTTATTTTGCGGGCTTTTTTTGTTTTTATTGAAAGCGGAAAAGAATAATAGTAAAAAACTACTAAAAATTATATCTTATTTAAAATAACAATTCCGAAATTTGAAAAACACTTTTTGAATATCACTCATCATTTATAAATTATGAACATCATCCTAGCTTCCACATCTACAATCTTCGGCGGACAATATTTAGAGTATCTCAAACCGGAGCTCATCAAACTCTTCGAAGGTATTACAGAAATAATCTTCATCCCTTTTGCAAGGCCCGGCGGCATTTCCCACGATGATTACACCCAAAAAGCCAGAGATTTTTTCGCAACTATTAATATTAATGTAAAAGGTCTTCACGAGTTCGAGAACAAAGTAGAAGCCCTAAATACCGGGCAGGGCTACTTCTCAGGTGGCGGCAACACCTTTCTTCTGGTGAAAACCCTGCACGAATCAGGATTAATGAAAGTCCTTAAAGACAATATAGAACTGGAAAAACCATACCTGGGATGCAGCGCAGGCAGCAACATCGGCGGCGTCAATATGAAGACTACCAACGATATGCCGATTGTCTACCCTCCAAGTTTCGATTGTATGGAACTGGTTCATTTTAATATCAACCCCCATTACCTCGATCCAAATCCGGAAATCAAACACAATGGCGAAACCAGAGAAACCAGGATCAAAGAATTCCTGACCCAAAATGATATCAAAGTCGTTGGACTGCGAGAAGGCAACTGGATCAGACGTATCGGAAACAGAGTCACAACAGAAGGCACAGAACTTACTAGGATTTTCGAAAAGGGAAAAGAGCCTTATGAGATAGAACCAGGAACAGAACTGTAATATAGAAACCATATGAAAAAAACGATTTCAGTACTGCTAATGACGGTGGGGCAGTTGTGCCTGGCTCAGGCCAGTTACATCATCAAAGACGGATCAAAACGTTTCGATGCGAGCATTACAGTGCAGTCTTGCAAAGGTGATGACTGCGGTGGAAAAGGAACAGTGAAGTTGATAGACAAAAAAACGAAACAGCTCTTCCAGACTTTTGAATCTGAAGACCTGAGTCTCTTTTTGGATAAAAACCAGAAGCCGACCGTGAATGTCATTCAGCTGTACAATGAGCAAAGCCCTCTGATCTTCGACGATTTTAATTTCGACGGTACCGAAGATCTTGCAATCCGAAACGGAAACCAAAGCGGTTACGGCGGACCATCCTACGACGTATACGTTTTTAACGCTACCAAAAAACAATTTGTACCCAGTGACGAGCTGACTGCGCTAGCCTATGAAAATCTGGGAATGTTCCAGACAGATCACACAAGAAAACGCCTCATTACTTATGCAAAATCCGGCTGCTGCTGGCATATTACAACAGAATATGCAGTTGTACCAAAAAAGGGACTTCAGAAAGTGTACGAGATGGAGGAAGATGCAACCGGCGGCGGAGAATCTGTAAAAGTAACAACGCGGAAACTCATTAATAATAAATGGAGCAGCTCTACCAAAAAATATAAAACAGACGACTATTATAAAGAGTAAAATGAAAATACAGAAAGAAATAGACTTTATCCTGGCCATCGATGCGCTGAAAAATGTCAATCGGAGAAACTACAACGCAGACGATTCCCGTAGGGAAAATACCGCAGAACACAGCTGGCAGATCATTGTCCTCGCCCAGATCCTTTTCCCTTATGCCAAAGATCAACTTAATATAGATCTGCTGAGAGTAATCAGGATGCTGTCTATCCACGATTTGGTAGAAATAGATGCAGGTGATACTTTTCTTTTTGATGAGGTAGGGATGAAGGGCAAATTTGAGCGTGAAAAGGTGGCTGCCAAAAGGATTTTCGGTATTCTGGATGAGCCGCTTTCAACAGAATTTTACAATCTCTGGATCGAGTTTGAAGAAGAGCAGACACCCGATGCCGTCTTTGCATGCGCCATAGACAGGATTATGCCGTTTATTCTCAATGCTCACACCTCGGCGAAAAGCTGGACCGAATCTGGTGTTACAGAGAAACAGGTGAGGACGATGCTGGAAGCTGCCATCTGCAGGTCTTCTGATGCTCTTGCAGACTGCTTCACAACCCTTATGGATAGGTGTCTGGAGGAGAATAAGATCGTCAGGAATATAAAGTAAACAAAAAAATCGCCGCGAATAATCACGGCGATTTTTATATGTTAGAATAGATATTCTATTATTTTGCTGCAGGAACCTGAGTTGCAGGCGCTGTATTAGCTGGAGCCTGCTGAGCTGGTGCTGGCATTGTAGGCATCACTTGTGAAGGTTTTCCTGTAAGAACGATGCTTAGAAGAATCAGTACAACGATAGTTGCACCCAGACTCCAGGTTGCTTTCTCCATAAAATCATTGGTTCTCTGCACTCCGAAATTAGCTGCTGATGCGCCTCCGAAAGTACCGGAAAGTCCGCCTCCTTTTGGATTCTGAGCCATGATGATGATAACTAATAAGATGCTAGCAATGATAATCAGGATCATAAACAGCGTAAATATTGTGCTCATAGTATAGTCTTAGTAATAAATTTTGAAGCGCAAATATATGGATTTTAATCAATAATAAAACTTATTTCTTAATAAATTTCACAATATTGGTTTCGTTGCTCAATGATTTTAGCCTGATGAAATAAACGCCTGTTTTCAGATTGCTGATGTCGATTTTTTCTGCAGTGAATTCCTTGGCAAGAATGAGTTTTCCCGACTCATCTATCAGTTCATATGAGATAAAGTTTTTATCAGATTCTACGTTGATATAATCCTGAACCGGATTTGGAAAGATCTTCACCACCGCGATTTTCTTAGAATGATCATTCACTGCCAAAAGACAAGCCGGCGGATTGGAAATTGGCCCAGCAGAATAATCATAGAAAACGTCAGTTTCTGTTTCCAGCGCGTAATACAGATAATTGGTATTTGGCGAGCCTCCTAAATAATTACAGTTGTTAAATTCGACATAAGCTTTGTTGAATGCATAAGTCGTTTTGTACCAGCCTTCACACGCTGGACTCATTGCCTGTCCAGGCGGGAAAAAATCGATGGTTGTAACAGGATCAATGTAATTCATGTATGAGCAGACGTTGCTCCAGTTAGGAGGCGGTTTGAAATACATTTTTTTTTGTGGCAGATTTTCAAATTGAGCGAAAATCATCTGAAAAACAATCGTCAATGTAAGAAGTAGAAATTTTTTCATAGAATTTAGTTTTATTTATAGGAATCAAATTTAGATAATATTTTAATAACTTCGTCCGATCTTTTTTACAAATCAATTACTTCTAATGAAATTTAAACATATCCTAACTGCCATTGCAGCAGCACCTTTTATGACGAATGCACAACAGGTAATGACGCCGGAAATGATGTGGACACTCAATCGTCTCGGCGTTCAGGCCGTTTCTCCGGATCACCAGTCACTGATTTACAAAGTCAGCAAAACCGATCTCAAGACCGAAAAATCCAATTCCGACAACTTCTGGCTAGATCTTTCCGGTAAATCAACCAAAATGGACTTGGGCAAGAAAAGTCTGATTCAATGGGACAAAAATGGAGTTTACGCTTTAGAAAACAAACAGATTTACCTGTCCAAAGATGCCGGGAAAACCTGGTCAGAATTTTATAATATTGGCGATGTCGATAACATTGTGATTTCACCAGATGGTAAAAAAATAGCTTTCAGCAAGGCTGTTCACATCGAGAATCTTCTCGGGAAAGACAAGTATAAAGATTTGCCAAAAACGACCGCTCAGATTTATACCGATCTCAACCACAGACACTGGGACGCTTTCAACGAAGGTTCCTACAATCACGTTTTCACGGTAGATCTTTCTCAAACCGTAGATCAGGCCAAAGATCTTTTGGAAGGTAAAACTTTCGATTCACCACAAAAGCCTTTCGGTGGTACAGAAGACTTCGTCTGGAGCCCCGATTCTTCAGAATTACTGTACGTTACCAAAGCGAAATCCGGCGCAGCATATGCGCAAAGTACCAACACAGATATTTTTGCATACAACCTGGTTTCCGGGAAAACACAGAATCTTTCTGAAGGAATGATGGGCTACGATGTCAACCCAAAATTCAGTCCGGACGGGAAATATCTGCTTTGGAACTCGATGGAAAGAGACGGTTTCGAAGCAGATAAAAACGACATCATCGTCATGGACTGGAACTCAAAATCCAAAACCAACCTTACAAAAGCCTGGGACGAGAGTTTATCAGGCGATGTAGCCTGGAGTTCTGATGCGAAATCAGTTTACTTTACCTCTGCTTTCCGCGGCACGAAACAGTTGTTTTCGGTCGATCTTAAAAATAAAACGGTCAAACAGATCACAAAAGGCGATTTCGATATCAATGAAATTGTTTTAGAAAACAAAGGGAAATTGTGGGTCACCAAAACCGACATCAATCACAATGCAGACCTTTTTGAAATTGATTCTAAAGGTTCTTTGAAACAGATTACAGACATCAATAAGGATAATTATTCCAAATTGGTTCAGGGAAAATCGGAGTTGAAGATGGTGAAAACTACGGACGGAAAAGAGATGGGCGTCTGGTTTCATTATCCGCCCAACTTCGATCCGAACAAGAAATATCCGACATTGGTGTATTGCCAGGGCGGACCACAATCTGCTTTGACCCAGTTTTTCTCTACGAGATGGAACTTTGCGTTGATGGCGGCAAACGGCTACATCGTAGTAGCGCCAAACCGACGCGGAATGCCGGGCTGGGGCGTGAAGTGGAACGAGCAAATCAGCGGTGACTGGGGCGGGCAGCCAATCAAAGATTATTTGTCAGCAACAGATTTTGCCAAAACTTTACCTTACGTAGACGGCAATAGAGTAGCGGCTGTAGGTGCAAGTTATGGCGGATATTCCGTGTTTATGCTCGCTGGCGTTCACGAAAACAGATTCAAAACTTTCATTGCACACGACGGTTTGTTTGATATGAAATCTTGGTACGGAACTACTGAAGAACTTTGGTTCGCCAATTGGGATTTGGGCGGCAACTACTGGCAAAAGCCGACGCCAAAAGCTTATACAGACTTCAATCCAAGCAATTTTGTGGACCGATGGAACAGGCCAATTATGGTGATCCAGGGTGGGATAGATTTCCGCGTTCCTTACGAGCAAGGTCAGGAAGCATTTCAGGCAGCGAAACTGAAAGGCCTGAAAACCAAATTCCTCTATTTCCCGAACGAAAACCATTGGGTGCTGCATCCGCAGAATGGTTTGGTTTGGCAGAGAGAATTCTTTGATTGGCTGAAGGAAACTCTGTAAAAATATTAAGAAAAAATTCAAATTTGTCATTTCGTAGGAATCTAAACTTACAATAGATTTCTACGGAATGATTTTTTTTATGGCAGCTTTTCCGCCCTCCGTTCCCGCTATTTTTTGCTATAAGTTCTGTCAATTAAAAGATCATTCCAGTAAGCAAAAAATGAGCTCCACTCAGGTCGGGCTGCAGCTTCAACCTATACCAACATTGTTATTAAAATACACGAAAAACCCAATTTAATAATTTGCGACTTTAGACATAATTAGTTAAAATTTTTGCGACTTTGCGATAAAACCTACTCAATCTCAACCGCCCAATCACCTTTCCATTCTTCATTAATTCCTAACTTCAAAATTCCAAATTTCTCTGTCAATTCCTGATTGTGATCTTCCAGGTCAGCAATTCCCTGCCAGGGTTCCAGACATACAAAATCGGCTTTTTTCGCCGCCCAGATTCCGAAATAAGGGAAGTTTGAAAACGTGAAAATAACCTGGTTTTCGTTTTGATTATTTCTTAATATCAACTCTTTACTTTTCATCGTCGTCATTACCAAAGCATCTTTGGCAAATAATTCGTAAGAAAGTGGGAGCGCTTTATTTTTAAGTTCGATCGTTTGGGTTTCTTTGCTGATCAGATTGTCGATCAAAGGATGGATTTCCAGTTGCTCATCATCAGAAAAAGCAATTTCGTAATCATCATATTTCAACCCATTCTCCGTGTCAATCGCAAATCCGGGATGCGCACCAAGCGAAAAGTACATCTCTTTTTCAGACTTATTTTTCACCTGATAAGAAACGGTAAGTTTATTTTCAGTCAAAGTATACCGGATTTCCAAACTGAATTCAAACGGATAAAATTTCAAAGTTTCGTCATCCGAATACAACTCGAAAATCACTTCGTTTTCTGAAGAATTTTTAACTTCAAAAACCTTTCTCCGTGCAAATCCGTGGCGTGGCATTTCGTAGGTTTGGCCATCAAAAATGTATTGGTCATCCTTCAAAGCACCAACAGTCGGGAACAGTACAGGACTTTGTCCGCCCCAGAAGTCAGGATTTCCCTGCCACATTATTTCTTTTCCTGTTGTAAGATTGACGAGCGAAATAAGTTCTGCACCCAGTTCGCTGAAGTTTGCTTTTAGTTTTGTATTCTGAAGTTGAATCATAAATTATATTGTAAATTTTTTATTTAAATGAACTGAAAATTTCCTGAGAAACCTTATCGTAGAGAGACTTTTCATCTTTAGGATATTCTAGAATGGCAAAGGCGAAAGCATCATTTTTCAAAATTGTTTTCTGATAGAAAATTTTCCCGTTTCTGTAACCCGAAATTACAAAAAAAGTGTTCGCCAATTTTTTATAAGTAACAGCATTTTTCTGGGCCAGATTGTCCCGGATATCAGTTTCGAATTGTTTTTTCAGGGGAATAGTTTCGCCTTCTGCATCCAGATTGAATCTTCCGAAAACACGGAGAATTCCGTTGCCTTTTTTATTAATGAAAATTCTGCCGTCACCGTTTTGACTTTCAGGTTGCGGACTCAAAAAGTCAGGGTATTCTAAACAATATTCGAAACGTGCATTACAATAGGTATTGTGATCCTCCACTTGACTTTTTCCGGTTGAAGGACTATGAAAACCACCGGCCAGTAAAATCAAAAGTGAAACTATTTTTGTCATCATAAAAAAGGCGTTCTAAACTGAAATGAAGCAATTACAAATATCTGCAATAATCTTCAAATCGGGGATATTAAAAATACTTCAAAATGCAGTTCAAAATTCTATCCTGTAAAAATCGATATTCTCCCGTCTCATTTTACAATAAATTCCTAAATTGCCGTTTTATAAGCAAAAATGAAAGGTTTTAATTTTCTAAAGAGGATCAACAGCTGGGTCGTGTATTTTATCCTTACGGCAATTGTTTTGGGCATTGCAGTCTCCTCTTTTTTAATTATTGACAACCTGAGAAAACAGGAAATTCAGAAGATTAATCTGATTGGCACTGCTTTGAAAGCCTACACAGATGACGAGATTTCTGCAGACCCAAAAATTCAGGAGTTGTATCTTGCTGTGATGCAGGATAATACCAATCTGCCAATCGTGGTGACAGACAAACATAAAACCCCCATTTTCCAGGCCAACATTCCCGAAAATATAGAAAATGACCCGCTGAAACTTAAAAATCTGATCCGCAGAATGGAGAATTCTTACGAACCTTTCATTGTAGAATTGCCGTCGGGACAAAATCAGTATATCTATTATGATAACTCGGATTTGCTGAATTATTTTAGATTTTATCCTTATCTGATCGCCTTATTCATTGGAGCGTATCTTATATTTTCCTTTTGGTTTCTGAGAACTCTGAAAAAAACAGACGAAGGATTTGTATGGGCAGGTTTGGCCAAGGAAACAGCGCACCAGATAGGAACGCCATTATCTTCAATGATTGGCTGGGTCGAGATTATGAAGCTGGAAGATGAGAATAGTTTGGGGGTAAAAGAACTGGAAAAAGATGTCGAAAGGTTGAAAACTATTTCCGAAAGATTCTCAAAAATCGGTTCAATCCCAGCGCTGAATGACCTCAATATTAACGAAACTGTGCAGCAGAATTTTGATTATTTAAAATCCAGAATTTCGACCAAAGTAGATTTTACACTGCGAAAAACTTACGAACCGGTTCTGATTCCGCACAGCAAAATTCTGATGAGCTGGGTGATAGAAAACCTGATTAAAAACGCCGTGGATGCTATGAAAGGCGAAGGGAAACTGGAATTGTCTCTCTACAAAAAAAACAAAAATGTCTACATCGACGTGACCGACACAGGAAGCGGAATGACGAAGCAACAAGTGCGAAATGCCTTCAAACCCGGATTCTCTACCAAAAAACGGGGTTGGGGATTGGGATTGTCTTTAACGAAAAGAGTTGTAACAGAATATCACAAAGGCGACGTGAAAATTGCCAGCTCTGAAGTGGGAAAAGGGACTACTTTCAGAATTGTTTTGAAGGAGGAGCAGAAAGGGTGAAATTCCTCGCAGATTTAGCAGATACTTTCTATTTAAAAATCTGCTGAATCTCTAAAATCTGCGAGAGTATTTCTGTCAAAATCTCCAATCTTAATTCTAAAATTCCTCTTGATTTCAAAATCCCTATCTTTGCAGATTGAAACCAAAGAAAATATTGTATAAATTCGTTACAATTTCAATTTTCCCGGTTATTCTTTACCACTTTAAAAATAAATTTTCCCAGATGAAAACCACTTTTGCAGACTTCGATTTACCGGAAAAGATTCTGGATGTTTTAGCAGATCTCAACCTTTTTGAACCCACGCCTATTCAGGAAAAAAGCATCGGACCGATACTTTCAGGACGCGACGTGATGGGAATTGCCCAAACCGGAACAGGTAAAACTCTGGCCTACACGCTTCCGGTTCTTAAAAGCTGGAAATACAATAAAACAGGAAATCCAACGGTTTTAGTTTTGGTTCCAACGAGAGAATTGGTGGTTCAGGTCGCAGAAGTAATCACGAAAATGACTGCGAATATGACCGCAAGAGTCATTGGAATTTATGGTGGAAAAAACATCAATACACAGAAATTACTGTTCAACGACGGTTGCGACATCCTGGTGGGAACGCCTGGTAGAGTAATGGATTTGGCGATTGATAATGCAATTTCTTTGAAAGAAGTTGGCAAATTGATCATCGATGAGTTTGACGAAATGCTGAATCTAGGTTTCCGTCCGCAACTCACGCACATCTTCGAAATGATGAAGGAGAAAAGACAAAACATCCTTTTTTCTGCAACAATGACAGATGCTGTAGATGCTTTGCTGAACGAATATTTCGCTGGCCCAATCGAGATTTCATTGGCCAGATCCGGAACGCCTTTGGAAAAAATTGCACAATCTGCAGTGCCGGTGGAGAATTTCAATACGAAACTGAATTTACTCATTCACCTTCTTAAAACAGAAACGGATTTAGAAAAAATTCTGATTTTCGCCAATAATAAAAAGCACGCCGATTTAATCTTCGAAAAACTGAATGTGGAATTTCCCGATCAGTTTGGTGTCATCCACTCCAACAAATCTCAGAATTTCCGTTTACGGGTGATGCAGGAATTTACCAATGAAGAACTACGAGGCGTTATCACCACTGATATTATGGCGAGAGGTCTGGATATTCCGGATATTTCGCACGTTTTCAACTTCGAAGTTCCTGAGGTTCCGGAGCAATATATTCACAGAATCGGTAGAACTGGCCGTGCCGACAAAGAAGGGATTTCCATCACATTCTTTACCAAAAAAGAGGAAGCACAACTTCTTGATATCGAACTTCTGATGGACAGAGAAATCAAGAAAACGGAGTTCCCGGAAGCAGTTACAATCTCCAAATTAAAAATTGCATCAGAACAGGAAGAAGTGAAAATGAAATTCCTGACCACAGCTAAACTGAACGAAGGCGATTCTGCCTTCCACGAGAAAAAAGCCAAAAACAAAAAAACCAATCTTGGTGGACCAAGCAAGCGGAAAGAACCGAAAAAATTCGGGGCGAACAGAGCGCAGCAAAAACAGAAGTCTATTGCTAAGAGAAAGAAATAATATAGAAAGGGAATCAGTAATGGTTCTCTTTTTTATTTAGCAAACATTTAGTCCATAATTTTTTAATTCGAATCGTAATTTTAATTATTTTTACGAAAACTAAATATTATGAAGGCTATTTTTACTATTTTAACATTCTTGTTTTTTTGCATCGCTTGCCCAGCACAATGGATAACGCAATCTACGGGTAATGTCAATGCTTCTTTTTTTAGCGACGTTTATGCGATAACACCGGATGTTGTCATAGTAACTGGTGACAATGGCACGATACTCAAAACAAGCAATGGTGGCGCAAACTGGCAGCAAAAATCATCTGGAACCAATCAGATTTTAGGAAAAATTCAGTTTCCTACAGCAAATATTGGTTATGTAGTCTCGGCTGGTGCGCAATTACTGAAAACAACAAACAGTGGTGACACGTGGTTTTCGATTGATGTGCCTGGTGTTAGCTTCATCTATTCAATGTCTTGTGTCAGCGCAGATCTTATTTTTCTTTCCTGCAAAGATGCCGGCTCTAATTCTATATTACTTAAAAGTAGCGATGGAGGGAATTCCTGGGAAAAAGTTGTTGGAAATGATTCACAACAAAATTTTTTTAATATTCAGTTTTTGAATGACGAAATTGGTTATGCATCAAGTAGCAGTATGTACCATTCTAGCGAAAATAACATTCTAAAAACACTGGATGGTGGCAAGACTTGGACAAAGATTGATAATTCTCGGGGTCCATTTAATTTTATAAACGAAAATAAAGGATTTAGTTATCAGTTTGGATTTCTAAAGACAACAGATGGCGGCAATAGTTTTGAAAAATTAGGACAAAGTTCTCTATATCTTTTATCAAAAATATTTCCTATCAATGAAAATACAGTTTGGGGAATTTTCGAGGATTTAACTCTGTGTGGATGCGGTACAAAAGGTCTGGTAAGAATGACCTACAGTCCGGAAAACGGATACAAAGAATATGTGCAAAATATAAATGCCTCCATATCATCCATATATTTCAGTAATGAAAAAGTGGGCTATGCTGTCGGTGTTGAAAATGGAAAAGCTATTGTATGGAAAAATAAGGCAGCAGACCTCACATTAAATACTAGCGAGGGACTTAAAAATTTAGTAACTATATATCCGAATCCAACTTCCGACAAAATAAACGTGACAATCAATAGTAAATTTTCACAGAACTTTACAATATCAATCTTGGATATGACCGGCAAAAGTGTTTATAACCAAAGTTTCCAAAATAAAAATGCCTTAATTATTGATGCTAAGCAATTTGCCAGAGGAACTTATGTTTTAATGCTTAAAAACCAAAAACAAAGCTATTCTCAGAAAATTTTAATTAACTAAAGCTTAGAAGAGAATAAAAAAAATTGAAATAAAAAATGCCTCAAAATCTTGAGGCATTTTTTTTATTTATTAAAAACCATTACATATTTATCAGGTATGCCGTCACTATTGCCATCATAACCAAAAGAAGAGTCAATTAACTGTAACTCGTTATTTGTGACAGAATTGACGACCACATAAGTATTATTTGTAAGGGTGGATTTAATTGTTATTTTTTTCTGATTCTCATCGTAAGTATATTCGCCTTTTTCGGTTACATCTACTACACAGGAGCCTATGAAATTATCCTTAAAGATATCTAACGTGTATTGGTTTTCCGAAAATAAATAGGTTCTTTTATCCGGACAATCTGTGACGGCTTCGGAAAATAAAACCGAATTATCTTTTCCGGATATGATCTGTATTTTGTTGAGATTCCAGGTTCCTAAAATTAGAGCTTCTCGTTTTTCATCATCATCTTTCCTACAGGAAATAACAAAAAACGAAGCCAGTGCAATTAGAAGTAGTTTTTTCAATGTATTAATTTTTCACAAATAAAATGAAAAGTAATCTGATAACGAAATCTAACTCCTGATCCACTTCCAGATCTCCTTCAAAGTCGCTTTGTTCCCATACATCAAAATCCCGACTCGGTAGATTTTCGAAGCAATGAAAACCATTAGCAGAGTAGAAGCAATCAACAAAAATATCGATAACAAAATCTGCCAAAGCGGAACCCCAAACGGAATCCGCGCAATCATTGCAACCGGCGAAGTGAATGGAATTATGGATAACCAAAAAGCCATCGGGCCATCCGGATTATTCATAATGGTGAAACTTCCGTAAAGTCCCAACATCAGCGGAACTACAGCAAACAAAGTGAATTGCTGCGTCTCGGTTTCGTTATCAACGGCACTTCCAATTGCCGCGTACATCGAACTGTAAAAGATATAGCCAAACAAAAAGAAAAAGACAAAAACACCGATAATGCCGACATAATTCATATCCAGAAGAATGTGCGAAACTTCCGTCGCAACCTGTTGGATGTCCAGGTTTTTAAGAATGTGCTCTTCACCAGCCGGAATGTTTTTCTGCATCGCCGAGAATCCTGTATTCAGGAAAATTGCTGCTGTGACAGTCATTGCAATCCAAACGGTAAACTGCGTCAATGCCACCAAAGTCACGCCCAGAATTTTCCCCATCATCAGCTCAAATGGCTTAACCGATGAGATGATAATTTCTACAACGCGGTTGTTTTTTTCCTCCAAAACACTTCGCATCACGCGTACGCCGTAGATGATGATAAACATAAAAACGACATACATCAGTCCCAGGCTGAGAGCGGTTTTGATGCCGAAAGCAAAGTCACTTTCCGGGCTGTCGCTTTCCGTCACATTTTGGGAAATCAGCTTGAAATTCTTATCCAGATTCACAATTCTGTCTTCCTTGATTCCGAGTTGTTTGATTTTCTCTTTCTTAAGGATATTACTCAAATCAGCAGAAACAAAAGTTTTCGTATCCATCCCGACTTTTTTGTTGGTCAACAGTTTTGTTCCACTTTCCAACGCATCAAAATCCATTGCTTTCAGTTCCGGGATAATGAGCAGACCATCTGTTCCCTTCAGATCTTTCAGGTTTTTGACGAGCGCATTTTCCGTATTCACAGGCACAAAGGTGTAAGTGATTTCTTTCGTAGATTTCAGTTGCCCTGCAAAAAGTCCACTTTTATCTACCACATCAAAATGATATTCCGCTTCGTTCGCTTTGAACATAAAACCAATCAAAACCCCAAATCCCACCATCAGAAGTGGCGCAAGAATCGTCAGAATAATAAAAGATTTCTTCTTGACCTGCGTCAAAAATTCTCTCTTTGTAATTAAATATATATTTTTCATTTATTGTAAAAAGTATTGATTAACTGAAAACTAAAAAACTAATGAACTGACAAACTATTCCTTCACCGCATTAATAAAAACCTCATTCATACTGGGAATCTTCTCGTTAAAAGTCCGTATCGTTCCCGTTTTCAGCAGATCCTGGAGCAGGATATTTTGGTTCTCGGAGTTTTTCAGTTCAAAATGAAACAGACCATTATTGGTTGTCATATTCTCGATCTGATATTTCCTCGTCAGCTCCTCCAGATTTTCAGAGTTGGTGTCCGCCAAAACCACAGAGAAAACGTTTTGCTTGAATTGCTCACGCACATCAAAAACTTTCCCGTCCAAAACCTTCTTAGAATTGTTGATCAAGGCCACAAAATCACACATTTCCTCCACACTTTCCATTCGGTGCGTCGATAGAATAATGGTCGTTCCCTCATTTTTTAATCTAATGATTTGGTCTTTGATAAGGTTCGCATTCACAGGGTCAAAACCCGAAAAAGGCTCATCCAGAATCAACAGTTTCGGTCTGTGCAAAACCGTCACCACAAACTGGATTTTCTGCGCCATCCCTTTTGAAAGTTCGCTCAGTTTTTTCTTCCACCATTGGTCGATATTCAATTGCTCAAACCAGAATTTAGCCTGCGAAAGTGCCTCTGCGCGGGACATTCCTTTCAGCTCACCAAAATACAGAAGCTGGTCGCCCACCGTCATATTTTTGTAAAGTCCGCGTTCCTCCGGCATATAACCGATGTTTCGGATGTGTTCCGGATTCAGTTCCTTGCCGTCAATCCAAACCTTGCCTTCGTCTGCCTGCGTGATTTGATTGATGATCCTGATAAACGAAGTTTTCCCCGCACCATTAGGACCCAAAAGCCCATAAATACTGGCAGTAGGAACCTCCAGAGAAAAATCCTGAAGCGCAATTTTCTTCCCCGCGTTGTATGTTTTCTTGATATTTTCAGCTTTCAGCATTGATAATCTGTAATTAAAAATGAATAATTAATTGTTAGGAGCAAGACGATTTCCCTTTCGATTCACTTGTCCCACCCGCTGTACGCTATATCTTTTTTAAAAAAAATGTCATTCTGAGGCTCTCGAAGAATTCTAAGAAGATTTTTTTTCAAAAAAGGATGCCGCTGCCATCGGGACTATGTTGAGGTTTTTATTTCTTTTCAACGATTTTTAAAACCACACAAAATTAGTTCATTAATCCCGAAAATGTTACAGAAATACTTTGCAATTGAACTGTACTTTGTCATTTCAAAAAAATAATGATTAATGTCTGTGATTATTAAGAATTTGGTTTTCAATAGTTTGTTTGTCATTCCGTAGGAATCTCAACGAACTGAAAAGAAAACAGTTTAGATTCCTACGGAATGACAATAGTAGTCTATATTCGATGTAACTACAGATTTGGATTATGCAGTTATGTTAAGCTGTAAACTTTTCTTATTTATCCTTTAAAGATTCAAATCAATAAAACGGGAACTGCAGGAAAAGCCGATGAATACGTGAAGATGCTTCATCGTAATGAATCAACGGCTCATCGTAATGAATCACTCGCTCATCGTAATGCTTCATTGGCCTATCGTAGTGAATCAATGACCTAACGTAGTGAATCAAAGGCGCAACTAAATGAATCAATGACTTAAGGTAATGAATGAATGAGGCTTTGTAGTGAATCATCGGCTTAACTAAATGTGTTTTTGATGAATTTAATCCTAACATAATAAAACCACAATTTTGTCATTACGAAATCCCGGCATAAAAGTATATCGCCGTTTAGATTGACTGCGTCGAACCACTTCGTTAGGTTTCCTTCGGAATAACAAATTGGATGTTACAATATGGAATATAATATTCTGAGTTTAAAAAATATAAAATCAACTACCCAGAAATCAACTTTGACAAAGCTTTATTAATTCTTAAATTAGCCAACCAAAACCAATCCGCATAAGCTAACAGCCAAAAGCCGATTGCCAAAAGCCACATTATGACGCAAGAATTTTTGGGAAATCCCCAATTTAATATATCAAACCAAGCGGTTTCCGCCAGTTGTCCGTCCAATATCGCACTGATTAAATATTGGGGAAAATACGAAAACCAAATCCCGGCAAATCCCAGCATCAGCTACACGCTGAACCATTGCCGAACCAACACCACAATGGAGTTTTCGGCAGGCGAAGAATTCTCAGTTCAAACCTTTCTGTCAGGAAATGAAGAACTGAAATTCGCCGAAAAGATTGAAAAATATTTCAAAAATATCGAGCAATATCTGCCTTGGATTCTGAAAGGAAAATACGTTATCAAAACAGAAAATACCTTTCCGCACAGTTCAGGCATCGCCAGTTCCGCCTCAGGTTTTGGTGCAATAGCAAAATGTCTGATGAATTTGGATGATATCTTTTCAACCGGTAATAATGTCATCCTGAGCGGAGTCGAAGGACCGCCGACAAATGAGAAAAAAGAAAGTTTCCTCGCAAGATTAGGAAGCGGAAGTGCGTCCAGAAGTCTGTACGAAGGTTTAGTCGTTTGGGGAAAAACGGAAGAAGTGGAAGGCAGTTCCGACTTATTTGCCGTTCCTTATAACAACAACGAGATCCATCCGATCTTCAAAAATTTTAATGATTGGATTTTGCTGATTCACGAAGGTCAGAAATCCGTTTCGTCCACCGTTGGTCACGGCTTGATGAACACCAATCCTTACGCCGAAAGACGTTTCCAGGAAGCCCACGAAAACTTCACCAAACTGAAAACCATCCTTGCCACAGGCGATATGGAAGGCTTCATCAAACTCGTAGAACACGAAGCCTTGACCCTTCACGCGATGATGATGATGAGTGAGCCTGCTTTCATTTTGATGCAAACAGGAACTTTGCAGGTCATTAATAAAATCTGGGAATTCAGAAAAATTACAGGATTGGCTTTGTTTTTTACTTTGGACGCCGGCGCAAACGTTCACTTGCTCTTCCCAAATGATATCGATAACAAACGAATCACAGATTTTATCCAAACAGAGTTGATTCCGCTGACTCAGAAGGGTGGTGTGGTGAAGGATGTGATGCGGTTTTAGAAAGGTAGAAAGTTTAATTTCGGAATTCAGAAGTAAAATATACCATGATAATAAAACAGCATTTTGTCATTCCGGAGGAATCTAACCATAGAAGAAAACGGCAGTTTAGATTGACTGCGTCGAACCACTTCGTTAGGTTTCCTCCGGAATGACAATATTATGGAGAAAGACTGTCCAAAAAAAACACAATAAAAATGATTGAATTTCCAGAAGGCGCTTATAAATTCTATGTTTATATTTTAACAAACAAAAGCAGAACGGTTCTTTACACTGGAGTTACAAACAATCTTCATAGTAGATTGCATCAACATCAATCTAAGACGAATCCAAATAGTTTTACCGCAAAATATAATGTTGAATTTTTGGTTTATTATGAAAAGTTTGGTTGGATTCAACAAGCCATTGAACGTGAAAAAGAAATAAAATATTTGTCAAGAATGAAAAAATTAGCTTTAATCAGAACTCAAAATCCTAATTTAGACTTTTATAATCATTTGTTTCAACAACAATCTTAAGTAACCACCAAGTTTGTCATTCCGGAGGAATCTAGACTGTTGAGATTCCTCCGGAATGACAAAATTGTGTTTAAAAAGCATTCTATATAATTGAAAACTGAGTTGAGATTCCTCCGGAATGACAAAAATATGTTTAATAACTATTCTTATTTATGAAAAAACTTACAGTAATACTTTTACTAATCATCTCCTTTTTCGGAAATGCGCAAACCGTAAACGAACCAAAAGATCATTCGCCCGAATGGTCGCAACCTTACGAACCATTCAGGATTGTGGGAAATCTGTATTACGTCGGAACTTATGATCTGGCATCCTATCTTATTGTTACGAACAAGGGAAATATCCTTATCAATACAGGTTTGGCAGATTCTTATCCTCAAATCAAAGCGAATATCGAGAAACTCGGATTCAAATATAAAGACACCAAAATCCTGACTTTGACGCAGGCACATTTTGACCATATGGGCGCAATGGCAGATATCAAAGCGGAAACAGGAGCAAAACTTTATGTAGACCAGGATGATGCCGGCGTTTTGAAATCCGGCGGAAAATCGGATTACGAGTTGGGAAAATATGGCGTGACTTTCAAACCGTTAAATCCGGATTTTCTGTTGAAAAATAATGATAAAATCAAATTGGGAAATACGACTTTGACTTTGCTTCATCATCCGGGACATACCAAAGGTTCCTGCAGTTTTATCTACCAAACGCAAGATGAAAATGGAAAATACAAGGTTTTGATTGCCAATATGCCTTCCATAATTATCGACCACAAATTCTCTGATGTCAAAGCTTATCCAACAATTCAGAAAGATTATGCCTATACTTTTCAAGCAATGAAAAAAGTGGATTTTGATGTCTGGATTGCTTCTCACGCCAGTCAGTTTGACCTTCATAAAAAAAGAAAAGAAGGCGACGCTTACAATCCGAAACTGTTTATGGATAAAGAAAATTATTTTAAAAGGCTGAAGGATTTGGAGGATGATTATCTTGAAAAAGTGAAGGAAGAATCAAAATAACTTCGAAAACTATCAACTGTAAACCATCAACTTATCAACCAAAATGAAGATCCACCACATCGCCATCATCTGTTCAGATTACGAAGTTTCCAAAAAATTCTACACCGAAGTTTTAGGACTTAATATCATTCGTGAAGTTTATCGAGAAGCGAGACAGTCTTACAAACTCGATTTAGCAATCGGAGAACATTACGTAATCGAGTTATTTTCGTTTCCTAATCCACCGGCACGTCCGTCCACACCAGAAAGCTGTGGCCTGCGTCATCTGGCTTTTTCTGTTGACAATGTGGAAGTAAAACGAAATGAATTAATTGACAAAGGTTTGGATTGCGAAGACATCAGAATCGATGAATTTACGGACAAGAAATTCTTTTTCACAACAGATCCGGACAGATTACCTTTGGAGTTTTATGAGAATTAGACTTAGAGATAATAGACGGATAGAATATAGACTAAAGTTACTGATTAATCAGTTATCAATTATCGTTTATCATTCATAATCAATGCGCGTATCCTGTCAGGAAACTTATGGTCATAATAGCGAGAACGATGAGAGAAATGACGACATACACGTAATCTTTCTCCTTCAGATAGCCAATCAGTGCAAAAATAATTCTGACTAATGGCGTCAAAATCAAAAATAAGATTCCCAGCTGGATAATTGCCATTCCTTCGCCTTTCATCAGCGATGTCCAGAACTGTCCCCACACTTTTTCTGAGGAGCTGCCCATATCAAGCAACTTATATTTTTTGGGCATTTCGAAACCTTCCATAAACAGCTTTACGAATCCGACGATGGAAGTCAACACTGAAAGAAGAACGCC
Source organism: Bacteroidota bacterium (assembly GCA_037033105.1). Lineage (GTDB taxonomy): Bacteria > Bacteroidota > Bacteroidia > Flavobacteriales > Weeksellaceae > Epilithonimonas. Next base: position 347,360 of record JAZBLF010000001.1, on the reverse strand, counting down.
CAGCCTCAGAAGGTTGCCGACGGAACGGTTGAGATCGATATCTGTAAATGGCTTTGTTCTCATTAGTGGAAATTTTTGCTGATACCGTTGTACATCATATAAATTGAAAGCAAAGTGATCACGATTGCAAAAAACACTTTCAGCTTTTTAGTCTTGGAAACCATCAGTGTTTTGGAGCCTATAAAACTTCCTACAACTACGCCTATCAGTACAGGAGCAGCAATCACAGGTATAATCTGTCCTCTCTGGAAGTAGATCATTGCGCCGGCAACTGCGGTCACGCCAATCATAAAATTGCTTGTCGTAGTAGAAACTTTGAACGGCAGTTTCATCATATTGTCCATCGCTAAAACTTTCAGCGCTCCGGAACCAATTCCCAGAAGTCCGGACATTGCACCGGCGAAGATCATCATCAGAAATCCCGGAATGGTGTTTCTGGAAGCATAATGTTTGATGCCGTCTTTATCGGGAAAAGTACCGTAGAGTTTAAGTTTGTCTGCCAGGCTTCCTTTTATAAGCGATTCCTGGTGGTCTGGCTTTCCTTTAAGATTCAGTAAAACGGTAAGGATAAGAATGCTGGCGAAAATAATTCCAATAGTGTTCGGGTTGAGAAACCCTGAAACCAGTGCGCCGCAAACGGCTCCTGCAGTGGTTGCAATTTCCAGAAACATTCCGATTCTCATATTGGTAAATCCTTCTTTTACAAAGGCTACAGCCGCACCGGAAGACGTTCCAATGACGGAGATCAAAGAGGCGCCAATCGCATAATGCATAGGGACGCCAAAACCGAGAGTAAGTAAGGGAATAATGATGACGCCGCCGCCCAATCCTGTAAGAGATCCCATCAATCCGGCAGCAATAGCTCCAATAAATAGAATTATGATTTCTGACATATCGCAAATATAAAAGTATTGATTTATCTGCACAAACATTATAAAATATTATTTTGATGTATTTTTGTCAGACAGTTTTTTTCAGAATGAAGTTATTTTATGTGATATTGGGTGCCGAGCCCAAAGGTAGAAATATAGAGCAGCACGATGTTTTTTTTGGTATTGCAGAAAAGGTGCAAGATCTGTATCCGGAAATGAAAAATTTCTGGCAGGGCGTGAAGATCCATATGGACTGTTATCAGGAAGTGAGATTTGTAGACGGATTCGAGATAAAGATCACAGAAAAAACCGATGCGACGGGTGATAATCAATTGTTTTTCCTCAATCTTGGCGGCTACAAGCCTGGCTGTTTTGACGAGTTTCACGAGCGGCATCTGATGGTGGGGCCATCTATGGGTGACGTTGTAAAAAGGGTGAAAAAGACCAAGTTCTATAAAACAATGGGCTTTAAAAATGCACCCAGCCACATCGATGATAAACTGGGTGTTGCCGTGGATGATGTTTACAATGTAAATGAGATGCTGTCTCCTGAAACTAAGGAAAAATATTCTATTACACTTGAAAAATCCGAACTCGAAAATCAGGAGAATGTGATGGAAATCGGTTATTTTAAAATCAAATAATGATGAAAGTTCTAGCAGTCATTTTCATACTGATGTCATCTTTTATACAGGCACAAACGTCGGAAGAAGCCTTAATTAAAACGGCTGTAAACAGCCTTTTTGACGGGATGAGAACATCCGATTCGGTAAAAATTAATCAAGCATTTTCCAAAACAGCAATTCTGCAGACGATCAATAAAGATGGCGAGGTGAAAAATGAAAATGTTAAGGCATTTATATCAAATATTTCCAAGGTTCAAAAAGGCGCTCTGGAGGAAAGGATAACGTTCTCAAACATCCTGGTAGATGGCAATCTGGCTTCTGTGTGGACGCCTTATGAATTTTATTATCAAGGGAAATTTTCGCATTGCGGTGTCAATTCTTTTCAATTGGTGAAAACAGATAACGTCTGGAAAATTCAGTATATTATTGATACAAGAAGACAGGATAACTGCAGTAAGTAAATCAAATAAATTAAGCTCAATTATAAAGAAAGAGTCCGGAATCTCGGTTTCTGATTCTTAAATCTAATCAAATAATTAAAAATGAAAATAGGAATTTTGGGTGGTGGACAACTCGGACGGATGTTTATTCAGGAAGCATTGAAATATGATGATGAATTTTATGTTCTGGATCCCAATCCGGAGTGTTCCTGCGCCGGCATTTCTCATTACACCAGAGGCGATTTTAATAATTACGATGATGTTCTCGAATTTGGGCAGGACAAAGACGTCGTCACGATAGAAATAGAGCACGTTAACGCTGATGCACTGGAACAACTCGAAAATCAGGGTGTTAAAGTAGTTCCAAATTCAAATATTATAAAAATCATTCAGCAGAAAATTCTTCAGAAAAAATTCTATGAAGAAAACCATATTCCGTCGCCGGAATTCGAAATTATGGATGGCTCTGAGGAAGAAATCAAAATCCAGCTTCCTTTCGTTCAGAAGCTGAACACAGGCGGCTATGACGGAAAAGGCGTGCAGGTGATACGCTCTACTCAGGACTGGAGAAACCTTTGGACACAGGAATCTGTGCTGGAGGATCTTGTGAATATTGATAAGGAACTCTCTCTGATTGTTGCCAAAAATGAAAGCGGCGAGACCAAAACTTTTCCCGTGACAGAAATGGTGGCTGACCCAAAATTGAACCTTCTTGATTTTAATATCTGTCCGGCAGATATTTCTGCAGAAACACAGAGTCAGATAGATCTTATTGCAAAACAATTCATCAGAGCTGCAGACTCCGCAGGCCTTTTTGCCATTGAATTGTTTCTGGATAAAAACGGGAAAGTCTGGGTCAATGAAACCGCGCCAAGACTGCACAACTCCGGCCATCAGTCACAGGAAGGCAATGCAAATTCGCAGTTTGAACAGTTTTACAGAGTGGTGAGAAATCTACCCTTGGCAGATACAGATTCTATGGGATTTTCAGGAATGCTGAACCTCGTGGGTGAAGAAAATTATTCGGGCATAGTTAAGTATGAAGGTCTGGAAGAGGTATTAAAATTGCCAAAAACATACGTCCATCTCTACGGTAAAAAAGAGACAAAACCGGGCAGGAAAATGGGACATATCAATGTCTTGGCAGATTCCCGGGAAGAGCTTATGGATAAGCTGATTCACATCAAATCGATTGTCAAAGTCATCGCGTAAAGCAATAAAAAAAGCAAGGTTTTTGACCTTGCTTTCTACTTTTCGTTTAAGAATAAATTACTTGGCTTTCAGTTTATCAAGCGTTTCATTATAGGTTTCCTTAGTGTCCTGTGCCGCTTTGTTGATAGATTCTTTGGTGTCCTGCGCAGTTTCTTTCATATCTGCTTTTGCATTTTCTGCCGCTACTTTCGTTTTGTTAACAGTATTGTCAACGCCTTCTTTTACATCTTGTGCTGCATTATTTACTGCTGCTTTGGTGTTTTGCCACGCTGCATTGGCATCTGCAAGAGCCTGTCGCGACGCTGCTTCTGCTTTTTTGTCGCCATTTTTGATTGCTGCATCCAGGTCTGCCTGCGCTTTGTCTACTTTAGCTTTCGCTTCATCGTTGGATAATGTAGTCGTTTCTGTAGTTTTTACAACACTTAGAGTGTCAGAGCCATCTGTGGTAACAACAGTTTCGTTTTTTTTGCAAGATACTGCAACTAATAAAATAGCTGTAGCAGCTAATATCAGGTTTTTTTTCATTGTGTAAGGATTAATTTATTAATGTTTTTTGTTGAGTGTGAAATTAACTAAAATTTATCAATTGGCGCATTTTTTATTGTTCTCCGGAATTTCAGCATTCCCGGTTTATAATTAATGATAAAAACGCCGCAGATAATAAATGCCGTAGCAATAAGGAATTTTGCAGATATTGTTTCTCCGAGTATCAGCCAGCTTAGAAAAATGCTGATGATCGTATTTACGTAAGAAAGGATGGAAACCTGCGTTGGAAATAGGGTTCTAAGTAAATAATGATAAGCAAAAAAAGCAGCTACGGAACCAAAAACAGCCAGATAAATTATAGCTGAGATACTTTGAACAGACCAACTCGCAAAATCGATTTCGCCGGAAAACTGAAATGCAAAGATCAGCTGAATGATGCCCGCAAACGCAAACTGGTAGAAGAGGTTGAGAAACAGATTGTTGTTTTCAGTATGGAGTTTTTTGGTGTAAATTGTTCCAATTCCCCAGCACATTACAGCTAAAAGCAGGATAAGCAGTCCATTTCTGTAATCGGGATTCGTAAGGTCGTGGATGCCGTCCCAGAATATAAAAACGACACCAAATAGTCCCATCAGAAGGCCAATCAATGTCCGGAACGTAAATTTTTCCATCCCGATAATCATACTCGCTACGAAGATGAAAACCGGCGAAAGCGCACTGATGAGCGACGTAAGACTGCTTGTAATATTTTTCTCAGCAACGGTAGTCAGGCCGTTTGCACCCACCAGCATCAGGGACGCGAGTGTAATCTGTATGCTGAAATTCTTCCAGCCAATCCATTTCAGATTTCTCTTGTACAGAAGGATCGGTAAAAGGATCAGCGCTGCTAAAAACTGACGGAATCCCGCTACAAACCAAGGCGGAACTGTTTCTACCCCAATTTTGATGCCCAGAAAAGTAGTCCCCCAGACGATAGCAACAACAAAAATACAGATGATGGTTTTTGAACTCAAAGTTTTCTAAAAAAAATTAAGTCCAAAGGTATTCCAAAAAGTCTGGTTTTGCACATAAATCTTTATCTTTGAGCATCGAAATAAAAGGAAATTCTGATGCAGAAATCAGATCTTTAAAATAAAATCAGATGCTGATCTTAGATTCTCAATCTAAAATCTCAATCTAAAATCCAAATTGATTATGGTCGGAATAATAATGGGCAGCCAAAGTGATTTGCCAATTATGCAGCAAGCTGCAGCGTTTTTGAACTCTCTGGAAATCCCTTATGAACTGACTGTAGTTTCTGCACACAGAACGCCCGAAAGGATGTTCGACTACGCCAAAACGGCAAAGGAAAGAGGCCTCAAAGTCATCATAGCAGGCGCTGGCGGCGCAGCACATCTGCCCGGGATGGTGGCCAGCTGTACCACTTTACCAGTGATTGGCGTTCCTATTTTGTCTTCCAATTCCATCGACGGTTGGGATTCCGTTTTGTCGATTTTACAGATGCCGTCGGGGATTCCCGTGGCTACCGTCGCTTTGAACGGCGCGACAAATGCCGGAATACTTGCTGCGAAAATTATCGGAACTTCAGATTCCGGAGTTTCAGAACAACTGGAAATTTACCAAAATTCGTTGAAGGATAAAGTGCTTGGAACTGTAGATGACATCAAGAAATTGCATCCAAATCAGTTTGATAAATAAAGTTTGGGCAGCTATTTCCGTCTTCCGTTCCCAATCTTTTTGCCTACGCTTTTCCAGCCACAAAAAAGGATTTCCACTCAAGCCGGGCTGCAATAACTACATGTTTTATAGTACCAACATTTATCTTAAGTACAGTAAAAATGAAACATATTTTAATAACAATTTTAGTGTTAACTTTCAGTCTTTCGTATTCTCAAACAAGTAATCCAGATTTGAACAGCCAGCTACAACTGATGAGAAAATATTTTCTCGAAAAAAAATATAACGACTTTTTAAATTTTACTTATCCAAAAGTTGTTGAAATGATGGGTGGTAAGGAGAAATCAATTCAAGCAACAAAAGCTTCGATTGAAAAAATGGGAAACGAGGGTTTTGCTTTTATTAATATCACATTTAAAGATCCTTCCAAATTTGTTAAAAAGGGAAATGAAACACAACTTACAATCACTCAGCAACTGCTAATGAAAACTCCAAAGGGAAATATTCTTTCAGATTATACATTGATTGGAATTTCTAACGATAATGGGAAAAATTGGAAATTCATTGATACATCCGGAAAGTCAAAAGAAATTATGCTTAAGTACTTCCCAAATTTAAGTTCTGCTCTTGTGATTAAACCTAAAACTAAAAAGCTTGTTGATTAGTTATTAAACTCTACTTATCCAAAATCCCACGGATCTTATTCGCATTCGTGATCAATTCCTCCAGATATTCAAAATTTTCCTTCTCCAAAGCAGATTTGAATTTTCTAAGCTGCGTAATATGCTCATTCAAAACGTCTAAAACATTTTCTTTATTTTGACGAAAGATCGGAACCCACATTTCCGGATGCGATTTTGCGAGACGTACAGTACTTGAAAAACCGGAACTGGCCAGCTGAAAAATAGTGTCCTCCTCACGCTCTTTTTCCAAAACGGTGTTGGCCAACGCATACGAAGTGATGTGCGAAATGTGCGAAATATAAGCGGTGTGGACGTCGTGCGCCTCAGCATTCATGTAAACAGGATGCATTTCCAGATTCTCAATCACTTTTTCTACGGTTGCCAATGCATCAGCATCCGAATCTTCTTTGTTGCAGATGACAGCCGCTTTGCCTGCAAAACTGTCCTTGGTGGCGGATTGAGGACCGGAGTTTTCCGTTCCCCACATCGGGTGAAATGCCACAAATCTTCTTCGGTTGCTGTGATCTTTGATAGAATCTACAATTCCGGATTTTGTAGAACCAACATCCATCACCGTTTGATTTTCATTAATTAAATCCAAAACTGTCGGCAATATTTTCCGCGCAGCATCCACCGGAATAGCAATGATTATCAAATCGGAATTTTTCACGCCGCTTTCCAGATCTGCTTTTTCATCAATGATTTTGAGTTCCACGGCTTTGCTGAGGTGCGATTCATTTTGATCTATTCCGTAAACGAAATTGGTAAACTTCGTATTTTTTAATTTAAGTGCGATAGAACCGCCGATTAATCCGGTTCCTATAATGCTGATTTTCATCCGTAATAATTTATTTTTTAAAACAAAAAACCCCGTCATAAGGACGAGGTTTTGATATGGGTACATACGATTCCTAATCCTTTTTGAGGTTTAAAATATCGTAATAATATGTTGCGTTGATCGTTTTCACATAACGAAGATAAACATTAATTTCTTAAATCTCAAAAAAATTATGGATTGGAAATGATCAGTGTAGATGGGATATCCGACAGCCAAAGACTTTTGGAATCGATCAGGTTTCGCCAGCTTTTGCTGCTGATTAGCATCAGATCCTGAGATTTGAGGAATTCTTTTTCGATCGTCTTTTCGTTGTAAAGCGTAATGTGATTGGGCGCAATATGTTCTATATTCCTTATGAGCTCGCGGATTTCTGTATTTTTGCGGATCTGTCCTGCCGCATCCAGAATGATCACTTGAGAATCATTATTATTGATCAGTCGTTTTGCATATTCTACCAAAAAGAAATCATTCAGTTCAAAAATCGGAATGAAAATCTTATCTGCACTTTCAAAATTTTTGTCTACCATTATTCCAACCGGAATGTTGGTTTTATCGAGGATTCCAAGCGTGAAATCATCAAACGGTGAGGTATTGAAGATGTAAGATTGACCCTTCACAGTTTTCAGCAACTTTTCCGGATTGATGATTTTGGTCGTAAATCCGAGAAGTTTTCCTAGTAAACTTCCTTCATAAATCGATTTTCCAAGCATGATCAGAAGAAGGTCGTAATTGCCTTTGTTGGTGATATTAATCAAATCATTTTCAATATCTGTTGATGCCTTGAACAGCGTTGTCACTTCCAGTTTCAGCTCATTGGAAGTATCAATCACATTTTCAAATAATTCCTGTTCATAATGTTCAATATCATAAGCGTGAAGCTCGTTGACAGGTGCAATATTCATTGCCGTAATACTCTTGTTGCCGTTCATTTTGTTGGTCAGATTATCAGCAAATTTCAGCAGAGTCTTTCCGGAATCAGGCGTTTCAAAGGATAGCAAAACTTTGTATTTTTCAGCATTGGCGTCAGAATCCTCTTCCAGCATAGACTTTCGTCCTTTAAAAAGATAATTGATAAAATCGAGACTTGGACCGGTCATAAAAGTGGTAAATAAGGCCATGATGACAAGCATAGCAAAGAGTTGCGGTCCCAAAACACCCAGGTCATATCCGATGTTTAGGACGATGAGTTCTGTGAGTCCGCGCGTGTTCATCAGCGCTCCAATGGTAAGGCTGTCTTTCCAGCTGATTTTTAAAAATTTTGCAGTCAAAGCACTTCCGATAAATTTTCCGGTCACTGCTGTGAGGATGATCAATCCTGTGATCTGCCAGAGATATGTCTCGTTAAGCAATCCAATCTGAGTTCTCAATCCTGTAAAAACAAAGAATAAAGGAAGGAGCAAAACCAAGGCAACATCTTCTATTTTTTCTATAAAGAGATTTCTGAATTTGATATTTTCAGGCATAATGGCGCCGGCCATGAAAGCTCCAAATAAGGCGTGAATCCCGATAACTTCTGTTGCGTACGACGAAATAATCAGAATCAGAAAGAAAACAGCGACCAGTGCTTTGTTGATAAATCCTTTTCCTTTCTGTGATTCTGCAATTCTGGTGAGAAAAGGTCTTACCAATTTGATCATCAGAAAAACATAAAAGATGGCCATCAAAATAACAAAAACAGATCCTGAAAATGATCCTGCTTTTACGACTGCAATCACCGCCGCCAAAATACACCAGGCCGTGATATCATCTGCTGCAGCACAGGTAATGACGATAGTTCCTATTTTCGTTTTATGCAGATTTCTCTCCTGTACAATTCTTGCCAGAACGGGAAATGCTGTAATGCTCATCGCAATAGCGATAAACAGTGCAAATGAACTGAACTGGATGCCAGGCGGCGCAAATTCTTTGTAGATAAAATAAGAAAGCCCGACACCGAGTGCAAACGGAAAAATGATGCTCGCGTGGCTGATGACTACTGCATCGTGCGCCTTTTTTCGCAGGACGCTGAGATCCAGTTCCATCCCGACGATGTACATAAACAGGATCAGCCCAATCTGGCTCAGAAACTGCAGGTTTGGTAGGGATTCTTTGGGGAACATAAAGGCAGAAAATTCAGGAAAATAGAGTCCTACTAAAGAAGGTCCGAGGACAATCCCTGCAATCATTTCGCCAATGACAGAGGGCTGCTTCAGTTTAACACAGACCCATCCGAAGAGTTTTGCGACCAGAATAATGGTGACAATCTGCGCTAGAAGCAATGCCAACGGATGATGGAGGTTTGATAAAAAAGAATCTGTAAAATTCTCCCACATTGTGGCTCCGGTAGATTTTACCGGGACAATGTTTTCACCAAGTTCCAGCGTTTTTCCCTCGATGAAAAACCAGTACATCAGTGCCGAAAAAAACAAAATCGTAGCGACGTAAAAAATAATATTCCTGTACTTTGCCATCATAAAAATTTGAAATTACCTCTGTTGAAGACGCTAAATTGAGAAGTTTTCCATTGACAATGTGGTGTCAGAAACAGAAATGTAATAAAATGACCGAATTCTGCACCAAAATATCAGATTGATTTCAACAGCGGAATTTCTCTGAAACCTGATCACGGTAGACCTCACTTACAGATAGTTTGATGGGATTTCCGTCAGCGGCAGCGATATCTAAAAACACTTCTGATGGCGATAGTATTTTGATAGACTGTACATTTACCATCTCTTTTTTATTAATCTGAACAAAATATTTTTGAGGCAGCAATTCCGATAAATGTTTGAAGCTCAAGTTTTTCAGGGTGATTTCGGAACCGTTTTTCAGCGTGAGATCTTTGTCTCGGCTGTCTATTTCTGAAGCCCTGATCCAGATGATTTCATTGGTGAATATCAGGGTTTTCCCGAGATTGGTGTTCCACTCAAAAAAGTGGCTTTTCTCGTGATCTTGGATTAGTTTTTCCGTCTTTTCAAAAGCCTGCTGCAGCCGCTCTTTTTGGATTGGTTTGCGTACGTAATCTACGACATCCAGGTCAAACGCTTCTGCTGCGTAATCCTTGTAAGCTGTCGTGAAAATGATTTTTTTTCCTTTAATGAGTTCCGCCACCTGCAGTCCGTTCAGACCCGGCATCTCTATGTCCAGAATGCACAGATCGCAATCTATAGCATCTATCTCCTGAAGGAAAATTTGAGGATCGTTGAAGGCTTTTACCACCTCAACTTTCAGTTCGTCGCAAAGCAGTTTGAGATAGCTGATTGCTAGCAATTCATCATCCAGTATAACGCACTTTATCATAGAATTCTCCGAGATTTATTTTGAGATGAGCTGTATAAATACCGTTGTTGGTGCTTTTGGTGAGTTGGTAATGATTTTTGTAAATCATCTTGAGTCTTTGGTCAAAGGATCCGCTGCCAAAGCCGCTATTCTCTTTCTGCATTGGCGTTTTTGCTGAAATTTTGTTGCTGACTTTCATTTCAAATTGGCGGTTTTCCAGGCTCAAACTGATCGAAATAAAAGAATCCTGTGCCAGAAAATCTGTATGTTTAAAAGCATTTTCTATCAGATCAACTGAAAGCAAGGGTGCGAAAATTTTCTCTGTCAATATAGAATCTTCTTGATCGATTTTAGTTTTGATTCTGAGGTCGAAAAGTGGATTCAGTTTGATTTTATTAATGTCAATCAGGCTCATTGCAAACTCCAGTTCTGCTTTGGCGCTCACATATTTGCTGCTGCTTTCGTACAGGATATAATCCAGAATACTGGCCAGTTTATCCAGAGAAATATAAGTCTGATAAGCGTGCGACTGCACAGAATTGAGGATGTTTTTGAAAAGATGAGGATTCAGCTTGGTCTCAATATGATCCAGCCTTACACTGTCCAGTTTTTGTTCAATGGCTTTATAATTGTCCTCGAGGATCTTGGTTTTTGTTTTAGCAGTTTTGTATTTTCCGTAGAGAAAAAAGCAGAATACGATGAGCAGAAAAATGGCGAAAATCCCTCCGAAAAGAAAATAATCGGGAAGTAGTAGATTTCTGCCATTCATTCGGTACAACTTAGATTTTGAACGTTAATTGTCAATCAAATTGATAAAAATATTACTTTACCTTTCGTAATGCTGTAAACTCAGCGGCGTCCTTGCATTTGGAATAATTGATCTCAAATCTTGGATTCTTTTTTGGATACAACAAAAGATATTGAGGACAAGGTTTAGACTGTGCATTACTTTTATCAAAGTCGATAGTTCCGGCTGCTACAATGCTGTCTTTAAGAAATTTTTCACTGATTTTATTGCTTTCCATCTCTGCTTTGAAATTGGGAGAATAGGTGAAATCCTTGGTAAGAGTCTCTGCAATCACCCTGTCATTCGGAAAATAAGAGCAGGAAGTTCCTTTTTTATTAAGGATAAAAAAAACAATCAACAGACCCGGAATGAGCCCGATGGCATAGAATTTAAGTTTTTTGAACATACCTGACTTTAGAAAATCAATAGATTAATATCGTGATAGGGAAGGTCAAACTTGTTGCAGATCAGCTGTTTAGTATGTCTGCCTTTGTACATGTAAAGTGATTGTTTGATTTCGCTTTTGTGGATCAGCATATTTTCAAAACCGCCTTCTTCATCATAACCGAGAAGGTAGCTCAGGAAGAAATTGCTGACTGCTTTTGTAGTTGTTCTCGGCATTTTTGAAGTCAAATTCGGCAATCCGCAGTGGATCACGCCGTGTTTGATAACGAAAGGATTCTCGGTGGTCGTCAATTCAGACGTTTCAATTACTTTTCCGTTGTCTATTGTGATGTCGATAATCACACTTCCTTTTTTCATCTTCATGACCATATCTTCCGTCACAATTGGCGGCAGATTGAGTCGTGGTAAGGCTCCGATGACGACGTCTGCACGTCTCAGCGATTTCGTAAGTTCTTTAGGATCTATGATGGATGTAGGCACGCGGCTGTCTACCAGCGTGTGAAGTCTTCGTAGTTTGGAAAGGGAATTGTCAAAAACTTTGACACTTGCGCCCAGTCCTATTGCCGCTTTTGTAGCAAATTCACCCACGATTCCTGCTCCCAGAATGACAACTTCTGTAGGACGTACGCCTGTGATTCCACCGAGCATCAAGCCATTTGACATCGCTAAAAGTTCTGACGCATACAAGATGGAAACACTTCCTGCAATTTCTCCGATCAACCTAACTAGTGACAACTGCTTGTACTCATCCATGATGAATTCAAAAGCAATTGCATTGACTTTTTTACAGGCCAGTTTCAGGAAGTAGTCTTTGTCCCGAAGGTTGATCTGTAAAGCAGAGATGAGGTAAGTCATCGGCCGCAGGTACTCAATTTCTTCTTCTGTTGGCGGATTGATTTTCAGAACCAGATCCTGCGCAAATGCCACCTTTGGATCGTCTGTAATCTCAGCGCCAGCTTCGGAATAGAGTAGGTCGGAATAATGCGAACCAAGTCCTGTCCCCGCTTCTATAATGACTTTGTGGCCGTTATTTACCAAAATCTGAACTGCGTCCGGGATGATACAAGTCCGTTTTTCGTTCAGGCAGGTCTCCTTCGGGATCCCGATGCTGAATGTTTTACCCTGTTTTTTTACAACTTCAAGTTTCTCTTCTTTTGGGATGAGATCTTCCTCTTTAAAAGGCGTAAATATGGTAGATGTACTGCTCATGAAAATGAATCGTTTATCATAATAAAGGACAAAGATAAAACAATTTATGGGAAGGATTACTTAAATTCGATCTCTCGTGAGGATTCTGTATTCGTAATCGTCATTTGGTGATAATCATAGCCCTGAAGCTCATCCATATAAATCTCTGGCCATTCTATAATAGAAAGGTAGCAATTGTCCAGGTATTCCTCAATTCCAAAGTCGTAGGCCTCGTCTACAGACTTCAGGCGGTACAAATCAAAATGAAAGACTTTTCCCTTTGGTGTATCATATTCATTGACAATAGAGTAGGTAGGAGAGGAGATTTCGTCTTTGCTTCCCAGTTCTCTCATCAGAAATTGAGAGAATGTGGTTTTACCTGCGCCCAGATTGCCTTTTAGAAGCAGAATCGGATGTTTGATCTCAGGCAGAATCTGCTGTACCACAGTATTCCATTCTTCAAGATTATTGATCGAGAATTTCATTTTCATTTTTTTAAAATTAAAACGGTGAAAGAATTTCAGGCAAATTTACGATTTATCGAAGGTAAATAAAAAAGGAGAATGATTTCTCTTTCTCCTATTATAATATATGTTCACTTTTTTATCATAAATGTTTAATTTTTGGTTGATTTCCTGACTAGTTTGAATAATGAAGTATTTGTTAAGAAATAACCCGCAATGAAGTTTTTTGAGATATAATAATCATCTGGTGTCGCGAAGATTGATACGCCAAAGAAAAATTTGTTCTGTCTGTCACTGATAATTATGATGCCGACTTTTTTCGGGATTTGATTGACCTATTCTTTTTCTTTTTTGTCTCGATAGCTATACTGACAATTTTTTCTTGAAGAGGCTGTTCCTTGTTGAGCTTTTTCTGGCTGGTTTTAGAACTGATTTTCAGCGCTTTGTTTTGCTAAGACCAACTTTTGAATTTTCCTGGATCTTTTTATCATTAAGGATCTGCTTGTTAAAATCATCATCCTTAGAATAGATCATCGCATTGCCGGTAGCAAAGATGAGCGGTTTGTCTGTCGTTTTTTCTTTGTCGGTTTTTGCCTGAGCCGATCATATTCCACAAAATAAAAAAAATAATAGAAGAAGTGACTGAATTTACAATGTGAAAAGTGCCAATTAGCATTTTGAAGTTGAACGAATGCAGGTTTTTATTCATTATACCAAATTAATCTAAATAATCAATTATTATGACGTAGGACATAAAATTAAGATGAAATAAATTTTACGTTATGGAAAAAAGGCTTTTGTGATGTTTTTTCGGTGATTTTTAACAGCGTAAAAAATAAGTGAAGGGAGAATTTTTTGTGATTTCTTGAGTTTCAAAATTACTTCTCAACTTTATTTTAAAATTGCGAATTATACTTTATATCGCTGCTTTAAGTTGTTTGTGGTATAAAGTATTAATATATTTTTAACTTATTTCTTATCATATGGTATTATTTGTAAATAATTTTTATATTTAGAAAGAGATTACAACTTAGGACACAAACAATGGAAAAATATGATAAAAAAATATTTTAATATAAGAAACGGTATTCTTTCAATGCTTACTTTCTTTGCGAATTTTATTGTAATTAAATCGCAGACAACAGCCACGCAAACTTTCAATTTTACAAATAACGGAGCAGTCCAGACCTTTACGGTTCCATTTGGAGTCACATCCATTACTATAGAAACGTGGGGAGCCGGTGGAGGCGGAGGCGGCGCTAATACCAACGCGACGCGCGGAGGCGGAGGCGGCGGTGCCTACTCCAGAAATACATTAACTACAACTTCAGGAACGGTCTATAGCCTGGTTGTGGGGCAGGGCGGCATAGGCACGTCCAACCCCGGAGGCGCAGGAGGCAGCACATCATTTTATCTGGGAGCCACAACCTATGCTTTAGCGGCTGGCGGAAGCGGTGGAAATAGTACAACTGGTGGTGCCGGCGGTCTTGCTTCAGCAAGTTTGCCAGCTACCGGCGGTGCCAGATTTTCTGGAGGCAACGGTGGCAATGGTTCTACCAATGGCGGCGGTGGCGGCGGATCTGCTGGCAGCACTGGTAACGGAGGAACCGGCTCTGCTGGTACAGCTACATCAGGTGGAGCGGGCGGGGTCGCGGGAGCTGGTACACCGGCAGGAGCGCCTGGCGGAACTGGTGGTACCCGTAGTGGAAGCATTCTAAATTACACCGCAGGCGCAGGTACTGCAGGCATTGTGCCGGGAGCTGGCGGCGGCGGGCGATCATCAGGTACTTTCAACTCTACAACCAGCGGTGGCGCGGGAGCTGGCGGACGGGTCGTGGTGAGTTATATCATCAATTATATTGATCTAAGTGTTACAAAATCTATTTCGAATTCTACGCCACTTGCCGGAGATGTCATCACCTTTACAATAAATGCCAGAAATAATAATCCTACCAATGCTGCGTCCAGCGTCCTTGTGACAGATCTTCTGCCAAGCGGCTACCGGTTTATCTCTGCCAGCCAAGCAGCGTATACAAGTTCTACGGGAGTATGGAACGTCGGAAATCTTTCTGCAAACACCACTGTTTCCCTTATTATTACGGCAATGGTAAATGACACAGGTACTTACAATAACACAGCAACGGTAAATTCTGTTGCAATGCCGGACGACGTGACGGCCAATAATACAGCTACTATCAACGTCAGCGTCTGTAAAGGCGGCAGCACAGCACCACAACTTAAGCTATAAATTATAACAGGATGAAAAATAAAATACTGATTATTAAGTGTTTAATCGCTTTTGTAATGATCTTGCCGACGTTGTTTTCTGCGCAGGAAGGTACAAAGCAGGTGTCACCCACAGCAGGTACATTGTCCGGTCTGTTTTATAACCCAACTTCCAATTACGGATCCTATCTCAGTGGTCCCGACGATAATAATATCAAATTCGTTATTTCTGATTTCAATAATGAACGGTTTTATTTTGGATTCAGCTGGACAACCTATTCTAATACTGCCAGTGCCACAACTATACTTAATTACCTGACTCAGACTGCATTCTTCTACTATAGGATATTGGATTCAACGGGGAATGTCGTTGCAGGACCTACACTTCTGGCTCAGGCTGCAGGATCGCCGGGACAGATCGGTTCGTATGCTCAGGCAGTTGCCGGACCCCGCATCGGAACACTCAATCCTACCGGATACATACCAATTCAGTTCACGCCTGCAAAGAACGATACTTACATCATCCAGTATTGGCGCGGGACAAGTGCAACCAGTTCTGTGATCAACAATACAGCGGCATTATCTCCGTTATTCGATTTTACTGTAGCGGCTCCTTCACCCGTTACCACTCCCACAAGTTACACTTTCAAAACGGGAAGAATCTTTGCCACCAAATGGGGATTGGTAACTACTACAGCTAATGCTACATCCCAGTATTTCACAGACATTGCATCCGTAGGTTCTCCCAGCTTTTATGTCTACACGGATGCAAATAATGTATTAAAACTAGACCTTCCGAATATCCAGCCATTAGCATATACAGTAGGTGTCAACAATTACGGGATTACAGACACCAATAATTTTGCGTCCGACAGACGTTCTGTCAACAGTGGTGCCAATGCGCCTGCTCTTCCGGGTGGATTCAATGTCTTTCTCAATGCGCCCGACCCACTGATATTCCCATATGGTGTGGTAAAAGGCGGGCCACCTTCTTTCAGTACTTCGATTATTACACCGGTCACCACCTGTAATGTGGCGCCTTATTATATCAATTTCATTACTCAGGAATATGGGGATTACAGGGTGATCATCCGAGGAACTGGCTACACAGACCGGATACTGTATTTTTACAATCTGGCACCTGGCACCTACAACATGCTCTGGGATGGCAACGATGGTGCAGGAACTCCTGTAGTCACAAGCACGATGCTCAATTTTGAACTGACGGCCTTTGCGGATCGTTTCAATGTCCCTATCTATGATGCAGAACGTAACTCCGGCGGCACGCAGGTAAGTACTGTAGCGCCAGCCGGTGCGCAGGTGTCCAATCTCTTTTGGGACGATTCTGCGTTGACTGCTTTCAATGCTGCAGATCAGGATGGGAACGCTACAGGTGCCGGTACCAATAACGGCACTATTGGCACTCCCTCTCCTTCGCATACCTGGACGGTAGGGACAGGAACCAATTTTTTCTCTTACTTTGGAAATGCCCGTACAATCAACAGCTGGGGATATTTGTATTTTCAGACTTTTACAGGAACATCCAATCTTTTGTGTGCAGATCTTACCATTACAAAGACTGTGGATAATCCAACGCCTGCCATTGGTAATAATGTTGTATTCACCGTGACTGCCAGTAATATCGTTGCAGGATCTACAGCTACCAATGTTGTGGTGAATGATGCTTTGCCTGCAGGCTTCACGCTGGTTTCCGCAACGCCTTCTGCCGGTACGTGGTCTGCTCCCAACTGGTCCGTAGGAAACCTTTCAAACGGGACGCCCAGGACGATCACCATTACAGGAACAGTGAAAGCGGATACGCATTACACTAATATTGCAACTATCAGTACTGTTAATTTTGAAACTAATTACAATAATAATTCGGCTTTTGCCAAAATTACGCCCACCGCATTGCCGGAGTTTACTGCCACCAACATCTGTCCAACGCCTGATATAGACGTTGCTCCCCCAAAAGGTGTGCAGCTAAATGATCTTCATGTAGGAGCTGTTCCTCCGGGCTCTTCTTTAGTATGGTTCAACAACGCCGCTCATACGGGGGCTGCATTTACCAATACATTTATCACATCTTCCGGCAGTTATTATGCATTTTATTATGATTCTGTGGGTAACTGTTACAGTCCTGCATCGGCTAAAGTCAATATTCTGATTCAGGACTGCAAATGCAGAAAAAGTTCGGCTCCGGGAACGCCTGAAGGGTATACCAAAGTGGGAATTACGACTCAAGCTACAAAAACTGCTGGCTGGCCGGAGAATGTTGCCAATGGATTTATTGCCCTGGAGTCTACAAACAAAGGTTTCGTGATTACCAGAACGACCACTGCTAGTATTACCACACCAGTCAAAGGCATGTTGATTTACGACACAGCCAACAATTGTTTCAGTCTCTACAACGGCACCATCTGGCACTGTATCTCGCAAACCTGCAACGAATAAATCTTTTTGTTATGAAAAATAATACGCTATTAATAATCTTCCTTGCGGCTTTTTTTAATATTACAAAAGCCCAGGTAGCAATTGGTAAATCGACAGTTGAAGGCTCTTCAATATTGGATTTTAACGAGACCAATAATACGAGAGGAATTATTCTGCCGGCTGTTACAACTGTTCCGTCTCCACTCTCAGATGGCACATTATATTTCAACAGACCAGACGCGATTGTATATATGAGGCAGAATGGCGCTTCAGTCCCAATGACTGAAGGTAATGGCAACGCAACTGGTGTGATCGGCAATCCTAGTCCTGAAGCGGGAAGCGGAGTCATTCTGGGTGCGGCAATAAGTAATGCAAACGGCGTTCTGATACTGGAATCATCAAACCTGTCTTTAACTTTGCCCAAGGTGGACAGGCCTCATTTAAATATAAAATCACCTTATCCCGGTACGATATGTTACGATACCAGCAGCAATACAATAGCTGTTTTTGATGGTGCTTACTGGAATTTTTGGAAATAAAACACAAGTGATCTATTAATTCAGAATCCCCGCTTTGGGGATTTTTTTTGTTTGCAGAATTAAATATTATAAATTTACCTCGTGATTACAAAAGAGACGATAGACAAAATATTTTCCACCATCCGCGTGGAGGAGATTATTGGCGAATATGTTCAGTTGAAACGCGCAGGCTCCAACTTTAAAGGTCTGAGTCCTTTTCATGAGGAGAAGTCGCCTAGTTTTGTAGTGTCTCCTAGCAAGCAGATCTGGAAGGATTTCTCAACCGGGAAAGGCGGTACTGCAATTTCCTTTCTGATGGAAATCGAGAATTTTACCTATCCGGAAGCACTTCGCCATGCAGCGAAAAAATACGGTATAGAAATTCAGGAAGACGTCAAAGAATATTCTGAGGAGCAAAAACAGGCGCAGACAGAACGCGATATTCTCTACAAAATCCACGAGGTGGCCAATGACTTTTTTCAGGATCAGCTTTGGGAATCTGAGGAAGGCAGGATGATCGCCTATTCGTATTTCAAAGAAAGAGAACTTCGGGATGATATTATCAAAAAATTTCAGCTCGGCTATTCTCCCGAAAAGAAAAATGCCTTTACCGAGTTTGCTTTAGATAAAGCTTATACAAAAGAAATATTAGAGAAATCGGGACTTTCTATTTTCCCTGAAAATACACCGTCGGGAATTGACAGATTTCGGGACCGTGTTGTTTTCCCGATTCACAGTTTCTCGGGAAGAGTTTTAGGTTTTGGCGCCAGGATTCTCAAAAATAATGTCAAAACAGCCAAATACCTCAATTCTCCGGAAACAGAAATTTACCATAAATCCAATGTGCTTTATGGCTTAAATCAAGGTAAGCAGGCTATTTCCCGGAAAAATCTCTGCCTTTTGGTAGAAGGTTATATGGATGTGGTTTCACTTCATCAATCCGGAATTGAAAACGTGGTAGCAAGTTCCGGCACATCGTTGACCACAGAGCAGATTAAATTAATAAAGCGCCTTACAGAGAATGTAACGATACTTTTCGACGGTGATAATGCCGGTATCAAAGCCAGTTTCCGAAGTATTGATATGTTATTATCCGAAGGGATGAATATCCGTGTCTTGCTATTTCCCGACGGCGACGATCCCGATTCCTTTGCAAGAAAGCATCCGCAGGAATTTGTTGAAAATTTCATTGATAAAGAAGCCAAGGATTTTATCGATTTTAAGGCAGAAATTCTCCTGAAAGAAGCCAAAGATGATCCTATCAGAAAGGCAGAAGCCATCAGGGATATCGTAAAGTCGGTAGCTTTCGTTCAGAATGGGCTGAAGCGCGAGGTATATCTGAAAGAAGTTTCAAATAAATTCGGACTCAGTGAGCAAAGTCTGTTTAATGAGCTCGAGATTCATAAAAACGCGCCCAATCAGGAAAGGAAACCTTCCTCTTTTCAGGAAAAACAGGCGCCTCAGAAGCTGGAGGTAGTTCAGGAAGCGCTCATCACCATCAATCCGCTTCTGGTACTGGAAGAAAAATTGGTAGATTTGATGCTGAAATACGGCGATCTCATCCTCGACAGAAAAGACCACGAAGGCAAAGAGTATCAGATTACAGTCATTGAGGAAATCCTCAATCATCTGGAAGAGGACGAATGTGAGATCCAGCTCAACATCAATCAAAAAATCATTTCCGAAATCAAAGAAGGCATCGAGAAAAAGGAATTGCGCTCCGGTCAGTTTTTCTTTAATTTTATGGATGAGGAAGTCTCGGGCAAATTAGCAAACGCACTGATTGATAATTACCAGACCAGCGATTGGAATCAGCACAATATCTATTTCAGTTCGGAAGAGGAAGTCGTTCCCAAAATGGTCTCAGACGTGGTTTTGAGGCATAAAAGAGAGTATGTGGTAAAGATTATCAACGATCTTAAAAACGCAATGAATGACGAGGAAGACAGAACGCCGATCTACCAGCAGATCATCCTTCTCACACAGCTCAAGAACAATTTAGACAAAGAATTATTTCGTATTTTGTGACAGAAAGTCCTACTTTAGCAAAGGAATAGAAATTGCAAACTCAATAAAAGATTTAAAAAACAACCACAGATAATATGGACATTAAAAAAGAATTCAGAGATTTCTCAGTAAAACATTTGGGAAACAACGGTTTGGTAACCGATCAATATATGGGAATGTTTAATCCGACCAACCTTACGCCGTATATTATGGAAGAGAGAAGAATGAACGTTGCACAGATGGATGTCTTCTCCCGACTGATGATGGACAGAATTATTTTCCTGGGAACAGGCATCGACGATCAGGTCGCGAATATCGTAACAGCACAGCTCCTTTTCCTAGAAAGTTCAGACTCCGCAAAAGACATTCAAATCTACATCAATTCCCCTGGTGGAAGCGTTTACGCAGGTTTGGGAATCTATGACACGATGCAGATCATCAAACCAAACGTCGCGACCATCTGTACAGGAATCGCAGCGTCTATGGGCGCAGTACTTCTGGTAGCAGGCGAAAAAGGAAAACGTTCCGCTTTGAAGCACTCCAGAGTGATGATCCACCAGCCAAGCGGCGGCGCACAAGGGGTAGCTTCCGATATGGAAATCAACCTGAGAGAGATGTTGAAGCTGAAAAAAGAACTGTATGACATCATTTCCGACCACTCCGGGCAAACCTACGAATGGGTAGAAAAAGCCTCGGACAGAGATTACTGGATGACCTCTACCGAAGCCAAAGAATACGGAATGGTAGACGAAGTTCTGGAAAGAAAACCATAATTAGCAATCATTACAACCACAAAACCTGATTCAAACGAGTCAGGTTTTTCTATTTTACCCTCCAACTCTCCAAGTCTCCAACTCCCAACTCTCTCCAGCTTATCAATTTGGGCGCCTATATCCGCCCTCCGTTCCCGCTTTTTTCTGCCCTTGCGAATCCCGGGAGCATCGCATTAGGCATTTCTACAATCGCAATGTCAGAAAAAGAGCTCCACTCAGGTCGGGGCGCGCTTCGCAGAGCTGAAGTTCTGCCATTTCTGTTCGTGTTTTTCAGAAAATAGAGTGACGGGATTTGTTCATCATTTTAAGATTGTACATTTTCCAAAAAATAATTTTGCCAAAAAGTCCTTTTTCACTACTTTTGACGCATCAAACTTATAGAAATGAAAAAATCAGTGATATTGTTGGCTGCCGCTATTCTCGTTATTTCTTGTGATGTTCCTGTAGGAGGCAACAAGAGAGTGCTGAAAAAGACAGACGGTGTTGTAGCATACTATGATCAGGATGCACCACACGGTACATACAAACCTTCTACCGATACTGTAAAAGCAGTTCATATGGTTGCAGATACAACGAAAAGTGCAGTGACACCAGAAGTGAAACCCGCTACAGCTGAAGAGCCGAAAATGGATCACCACTAGAATTTATAAAAATATTATCATAAAAAATGTCTTGCCTTTGCAGGACATTTTTTATTTTTACGAACCTTACTTACTCCCTGTTAATTGTAGAGGGCTGGTAAGAGCAATCATTTATCAACTATCATTTATCAATCATCAATTATAATGAATACACAGACATACATCCAGGAAAACAAACAGCGGTTTCTAGACGAGCTTTTCGATATTCTCAGAATAGCCTCCATCAGCGCAGATCCGGCTTACAAATCAGAAGTTCTGAAATGTGCAGACGAAGTGGCAAGGCATCTCAAAGCTGCCGGAGCAGATAACGTAGAAATTCTGGAAACCAAAGGCTACCCAATCGTTTTCGGGGAGAAAATCATCGACGCAAATTTACCGACTATTTTGGTCTACGGTCATTACGACGTTCAGCCGGCAGATCCTTTGGAATTATGGACCAGCGATCCCTTTGAGCCGGTTGTGAAAACGACAGAGCTTCATCCGGAGGGCGCAATTTTTGCCAGAGGTTCGGCAGACGACAAGGGACAGTTTTTTATGCATGTGAAAGCTTTTGAAGCCATGATGAAGACAGACTCGCTACCTTGTAATGTTAAATTTTTAATCGAAGGCGAAGAAGAAGTTGGTTCTGCAAGCCTCGCCGATTTCCTTGAAGATAACAGAGAAAAATTAAGTTGCGATGTGATTCTGATATCCGACACGCATATTTATTCTAATGAGCAGCCGACTGTGACCACAGGTTTGCGAGGTCTCAGCTACGTGGAGGTAGAAGTAGAAGGCCCCAACCGTGATCTGCATTCCGGACTTTATGGCGGCGCAGTTCCCAACCCAATCAACGTGTTATCAAAAATGATTGGCGAACTGATTGACGACAAAGGCCACATCAGCATCGATGGCTTTTATGACAATGTGTTGATTGTTTCAGATGAAGACAGAGCAGAAATGAACAAGCTGAAGGACGATCAGGAAGGTTACAAAAAATCAATTGGTCTCAATGATATTCAGGGCGAGGAAACTTATACAACCTTAGAAAGAGCCTCAATAAGACCAACTTTAGACGTCAACGGAATTTGGGGCGGTTACACTGGCGAAGGTGCAAAAACGGTGATTGCATCTAAGGCTTTTGCAAAGATTTCAATGAGGCTGGTTCCAAACCAAACACCGGAAGAGATCACGGAAAAATTCACCAAATATTTTGAAAAAATAGCTCCAAAAAGTGTGAAAGTAAAAGTAACGCCTCACCACGGCGGAATGCCATACGTTCTGGAAAGCGATACCAAAGAGTTTCAGGCAGCGAAAAAAGCCATGGAAAAAGCTTTTGGAAAAGAAGTCTTGCCATATAGAAGTGGCGGCAGTATTCCGATCACCTCTTTGTTTGAGAAAGTTTTAGGAGCAAAATCTGTTCTGATGGGATTTGGTCTGGATTCTGATGCTATCCATTCGCCAAACGAGCATTATGGGCTTTACAACTATTATAAAGGAATAGAAAGTATTCCTTATTTCTTCGAGTTTTATGCAGGATAATTAGAATATTTTTAGTTTTGTTAAAATTTTAATAATTAAAAGTGATTAATATTAGGTTAGTCACTTTTATTTTTAATACATTCGCGGCAGAATAATAACAAAAATTTATATGAAAAAAATCTATCTTCTAAGTGCAATTGCACTTTCTTCAACTTTCTTATCTGCACAGGTTATCGAATCGGATAACTATAATTCTTACACAGTAGGAAATGTTGGCACAAGTACTACATTTGGAGCACCGGGGCAAGGCGGCATTTATACCAGTGGCGGTGCCAATACAGACTACCAAATTGTAGATATAGATGTAACACACGGAAAATCGATCCAGTTTATTGGAGGAGCTACAGCAACTGCAGTTTCCAACAGACAGGCCGTAAAATTGGGATTTGGAGCAGCTTGGGCAGCAAGAACTGCTGGTAATGATATTTTAAGAGCTACTTTTGATTTTTATACTGGTACTTCCACAGGAACTAACCTGCCTGGTATTAACATAACTAATGCTTCCGGTGGACTTGTAGGCTTGAAGTACAATACGGCTACAAAACTTTTCCAAGGTATGGCAAACCTGACGGTTTCTGGTACTCCTGGTTTTTATAATATCACAGGGATTAGTGCTGTGCAATATCCAGCAAATACTTGGGTTAAAGTGGGCTTTACATATGACAAAGTGAACGGCGTAATTACTTATACAATAGGTGGCGTTACCAATACACTTGTTATAGACGGCGCAACAGTAACCAAAAATCTTGACGGAACTCAATTTAATCTTCTTCACAACTTTAATACCGGCAATACAGCAGCGACAACAAGTGCATTTGATAATTATGTTGTAGATGCAGTAAGTGCAGCTACTTTAGGAGTTTCAACTGTAGGACAGATCGAAAAAACGTCAAACGTGACCATCTATCCAAATCCTACTGCAGATTTCATCAGTATTAAATCTTTGTCCAGAGTTATCAGCTTTAATATAGTTGATCTGTCCGGAAAGGCTGTAAGCTCTGCGAAAGCAACGGATAATAAGATCGACGTAAGAAACCTTACAAAAGGAACATACATCATCAATGTTGAAACGGAAAACGGAACCGAAACTAAAAAATTCATAAAGAAGTAATAACATCTTCTTAAAATTGTAAAAAAACGCTCTTTTTAGGAGCGTTTTTTTTATTTTAGTAAACTAAAGCAAACCTATGTCAAAAGTTATATATATCACAGGCGGAACCAAAGGAATCGGTTACGGAATCGCAGAAGTATTGTTGAAAAACGGTCACAGCGTAGCCATCAGCGGAAGAAAACAGGAAGATGTTGAGCAGTCTGTTTCGCAGCTAAAATCTATTTCACAAAATGTTTTCGGTGTCAGTTCAGATGTCCGGAAATTTGAAGAGGAGGAAAAAGCTGTTTCACAGATCTTAGAAAGATTCGGGAAACTGGATGTTGTTGTTGCCAATGCCGGATTAGGTGTTTTCAAACCCATAGACGAACTGAGCATAGAAGATTGGAATGCTATGCAGGAAACCAATCTCACAGGCTGTTTTTACACTTTGAAAGCCTCGGTTGAAGCGCTTAAAAAATCTGAAGGCTACTACATCACAATTGCGAGCCTAGCTGGAACCAACTTCTTTGAAAACGGTGCAGGGTACAATGCCTCAAAATTCGGTGTCGTAGGCTTTACGCAAGCAGCTATGATAGATCTTAGAAAGTATAATATCAAAGTTTCCACTATAATGCCAGGTTCTGTAGCAACACATTTCAACGGCAATGTACCTTCCGAAAAAGACGGATGGAAAATCCAGCCGGAAGATATGGGGAATTTGGTACTCGATATGCTGAATATGAATCCGCGTGTGCTGCCAAGCAAAATAGAATTGCGCGCAAGTCAGGTCAAGAAGTAAATCTGCATTTTAGATAATAAGATTTTCTTAAACAAGGACAAAATTTTACCATTCAGAACAAAAAAATGTCATCGGTTTTAAGCATGATTATTAATGTTCATAGGCTTACTGCTTGATCATTATTCTCAAGATACGATTAATAAAGGCTTTCACAATCCTATTTAATAAATAACAATAAATTATGCATGCATAGCATTTTTTATATAAATTAGCCAAATTCAGATCACAAAAGATATCTATAAAAAATAGAATCGCAGCAATTAAAAAGCGAATGACACCACGGCATTCAGCGATACATTTGGCAAATAAAAAACAATAAAAATCTACATATGAAAATATTAGTTTGTATTAGCAGTGTACCAGACACTACAAGTAAAATTAACTTTACCGCGGACAAGTCTGCATTCGACAAAAATGGAATCCAGTGGGTCATCAATCCTCTGGACGAATTTGCTTTGACAAAAGCTATAAAACTACAGGAATCCCAAGGCGCAACAGTAACTGTTATTAATGTGGGCGATGCCGGCACAGAAGCGGTGATCAGAAAAGCACTGGCGATAGGAGCCAATGATGCCATCAGAGTGAATACGGAGGCAAAAGACAGTTTTTCTGTCGCTAAAGAAATTGCAAGAGTAGCACAGGAAGGCAACTATGAGCTGATCCTGATGGGGAAAGAATCTATAGATTACAACGGCGGCGCAGTACCCGGGATGGTAGCCCAGTTGCTCAATTTTCCATTTGTAAATGCAGCTGTTGGGTTAGATGTCAACGGAGCAGAAGCAACTGCCGTAAGAGAAATCGAAGGCGGAAAAGAAACAATCTCTGTAAAACTGCCGGCGGTAGTGGCAGGACAAAAAGGTCTGGTAGACGAGAAGGACCTCATCATCCCGAATATGAGAGGTATTATGTCTGCAAGAACGAAAGCGCTGCAGGTGGTAGAGCCATCCAACACAGAAGTGAAAGTAGAAGCCGTTTCTTTTGACAGCGTAGCACCAAGAGCTGCCGTAAAACTGGTTTCTGCAGACAACCTGGACGAGCTGGTAAGATTACTTCACGAAGAAGCAAAAGTGATCTAATCTAATTTTTTAATCTTTAAAAATAAAACAAAATGGCAGTATTCGTATACGCAGAAAATATAAACGGAATTTATAAAAAAGCAGCATTTGAAGCCGTTTCTTATGCAAAAGCAATTGCAGCACAGACAGGCGATTCAGTCACTGCAATTTCAATTAATCCGACAGATTCTTCAGATTCACTTTACAAATATGGCGCAGATAAAGTCATCAACGTAAAAGATGAGGGTCTGAAAAACTTCAGTTCAAAAGCCTATGCACAAGCTGTGAACGAGGTGTTTGACGGCAATATCATTGTTTTTCCTCACACAACAGATGCATCCTCTGTCGCGCCGATGTTGGCAATTCAGAAAAATTACTCTTTGATTACCAATGTTATCGAGGCTCCGGAAAGTACTTCGCCATTCCAAGTGAAGAGAAGATCATTCTCAGGAAAAGGCTTTATGCATGCAAAAGCGGACGCAGCAGGAGTAATCGTGACTGTATCGCAAAATGCCTTTGGTGTGAAAGAAAATACAGCATCCGGTTCTGAAGAAATGAAAGAATTGAACATTGCCAACGAGGATACAAAAGTGATCAACCACGAGCAGTCTTCAGGCAAACTGGATCTTAAAGAAGCAGAAGTGGTAGTCTCTGCCGGTAGAGGACTTAAAGGTCCCGAAAACTGGGGAATGATCGAAGAACTGGCCAGCGTTTTGGGTGCAGCAACTGCCTGTTCCAAGCCGGTTTCCGATATCGGATGGAGAGGTCACAACGAGCACGTAGGGCAGACTGGGAAAGCAATTTCGCCAAACCTCTACATTGCCGTTGGTATTTCCGGCGCCATCCAGCATTTAGCTGGTGTCAACAGTTCCAAAACAATTGTTGTGATCAATAATGATGCGGAAGCACCCTTCTTCAAATCTGCGGATTATGGCGTGGTAGGAGACGCGTTCCAGATTATTCCGGCACTGACCGAGAAAATTAAAGCTTTGAAAGGCGCATAATAATCCTCAAAATAAAATCAAAACCTGAGTCACTGGCTCAGGTTTTTTTATACATTTTACCTTCTACAAAATACATTTTACAATTATTTGGGCAGCTTAATCCGCCTTCCACTCCCAAACCTAACGAAGTGGTTCGACGAAGTCAATCTTTTTTGCAAGACGTTCCGAATTTAATAGAACTTGAATAGAAGCAAAAAAGGATTTCCGTTCAAGTCGGGCTGCAGGATTGGCGTTCAATATCAATATATTACCCGAGATTGGCGTATAGCATTTTGTAATAAATACTTTTGACAGCTCACTTCCTTTATAAATGTAATCTAAACCACGTAAAAATCAACAATTTCTCGACTAAAATTAACAAAAAATTTTATATTTGCTAAATGGATTATAAAAAGTTAATCATACGCGGAATATCCTACAGCCAAACCCAGTCGGGAGCCTATGCACTGCTGTTGGAACATGAAGAAACATCGGTGAAACTGCCTGTTGTTATAGGGAATTTTGAAGCTCAGTCCATCTCTTTAGGATTAGAAAAAGACATCAATCCACCGCGTCCGCTCACGCACGATCTATTTACCCAATTTGTAAAAAACACCAACTTCAAAATAGAATCCGTCATTATTTATCAGATTAAAGACGGTGTTTTCTTTTCTAATATCAATTTCAAAAATCCACTCTCAGACGAAGAACTGATACTGGATGCCAGAACTTCTGACGCCGTAGCCATGGCTGTCCGCTTTGATGCGCCAATTTTCACCACATCAGATGTACTCAATGAAGCCGGGATTCTGCTGGAACTGGACGAGACGCCCAAAACGGCAGACGAAGAGTCTGACTCTGAAGAATTAGCTGATTTCAATGATCTCTCCGGGATCTCATCAGAAGAACTCAATCAACTGCTGGCAGATGCCGTGAAAGAGGAAGACTACGACACAGCGCTCAGACTGCAGGAAGAAATCAAGAGAAGAAACAAAAAAATCGACTAACCAATACAAATATCATTTTATAAATAATGAGTCTAAAATTACGATTGACCATACTTAGCTTTCTGCAATTCTTTGTCTGGGGAGCCTGGCTGATTACGATGGCCAATTTCTGGTTTGGAACCAAGCACTGGGACGGCGCACAATTTGGCGCTGTGTTTGGAACCATGGGAATTGCCTCCATTTTTATGCCTACCATCACAGGAATTATCGCAGACCGCTGGGTCAACGCAGAGCGTATCTATTCTGTCTTACAGATCTTTTACGGGATCGTTTTATTCATCCTCCCGCACTCTGAGACGCCAGACTCGTTTTTTTACATTATGCTTCTGGCAATGTGTTTTTACATGCCCACTATAGCGCTTACCAATTCCATATCATATACGATTCTTAAAAACAGCCATCTGGATGTCGTAAAGGATTTTCCGCCAATCAGAGTTTGGGGAACCATCGGATTCATAGTTGCAATGTGGATCACAAACCTTACGGGGAACAAAGCCACAGAAGGTCAGTTTTACATCGCAGGCGCAGTGGCAATTCTTCTGGGAATTTATGCGCTGACACTTCCAAAATGTCCACCGCAAAAGCTGATTGATAAAAATGCACCACTTTCTGAGCAACTGGGACTGAATGCTTTTAAGTTATTCGGTAATTTTAAGATGGCTCTTTTCTTTTTATTTTCGATGCTTTTGGGCGCGGCTCTGCAATTGACGAATGCTTACGGCGATGTATTTCTAAGTGAATTTGCTAATTTTCCGAAATATGCCAACTCTATCGTTGTAGAAAAATCGACGATCATTATGTCGATTTCCCAAATTTCTGAGACTTTATTTATTTTGGCGATTCCTTTTTTCCTGAGAAAGTTCGGCATCAAAAAAGTAATGCTGATCAGTATGTTTGCCTGGGTATTGCGTTTCGGACTTTTTGCGTTCGGAGATCCTGTGAATGGGCTTTGGATGATTATTCTTTCCTGCGTCGTTTACGGAATGGCATTTGACTTCTTCAATATTTCAGGTTCTCTTTTTGTGGAGACTACTACCGATAAGAAAATCCGATCCTCAGCTCAGGGATTATTTATGATGATGACCAACGGTTTTGGAGCTGTTCTAGGCAGTTACATTGCTGGGTGGGCAATAGATAAATTCTTTACGCTTAAGTTTACAACCGTAGATGCACTGTCATCTTACCTGGAAACAACATCGGATAATACTACTTTCCTGGGCATTCTGAAAAACTCTTTCAATTCTGCAGTTAATCCTGATGGCACGTTATCAAATATGGTAATGGTAAAAGACTGGCAGCATATCTGGCTTTATTTTGCTGCATATTCTCTGATAATTGCAGTTCTTTTCGGACTCTTCTTCCGTCATAAGCACTCTATAGCAGACGTTGAAACGATTACCCATTAAAATTTAAAGATTTTTGGCATATTTTTATATACACTTACTTTAAATTAAAATTTTATGAGAAAATTAATAACAAGTGTGGTGATGGTTTCAGGACTACTGTTTGTAGGAAATTTGACGAACAGCTGCAGTAAAGTGGATGAGCTGATAGACGAGATTTCTATCCCGATCCCATTCACCGTTCCTGTCAGCTTTGATGCATCTTTTCCATTTGCAACTGTAAACACAACTGATTTTGTAACTTATCCTGAAATACCTGTCAATATTGATATCGATGCAAAAATAAAGGAGCAGTATCCTTCATTTTCTGCTGACAATCTAAAGTCTGCAAAGCTTGATAATTTCAGTATCGTAGCGGTAGATGGTAACGCTGTAGAACTGGATGCCATCCAAGATGCTCAGATCTTCTTCAAAGCGCCAAATCAGCCAGACGCTTTGATCGCTACAGTAACAGGGAATACAAATAAGACAACTGTAAATTTCACTCCCACTCCAGATCTGCAATTGATCAATCATCTGAAATCCAAACAAAATTCTTTTTATTTAAAGATTAAAGGATCCAGGATCGCCGCAGGAAATATGAAGATTAAAATAAACGCAGGCTTCAAAATTGAAGTAGGTTTATAAAAAAAAAAGATGATCAGCTATTGGTCATCTTTTTTTGTGTAATCTTCGTAATCGTAATCTCCGGCAAATACTATATTGATAATGAGCGCAATGATGACAACAGCATTTATGATGTTCCAAAGTAAATGTGGTATCGGAAGCTTTACAAAAGGGTTATAGAGTAGGGCTACCATAATATAGATCTTAACATCAAAATGATCCCGTCTTTCGAAAGCATCATATGCGAGCCAGCCAAAACCAGCGAATAAGATGTAGTCTGAAAATGCGTAAAAGGCGTAGGGCATCTTCAGGAAGGAGAGAATTAGGATGCCGCTCAGGATCAATTTCAGTAGCTGATTCATATTTAATAATTTCCTGTGAATATAATCAAATATTGCGCCCGTTTATAATTATATTTAATTATCGATATATAATCAGTAAAAATAATTCATTATTTAAGTTAAAAATCAAATAATCTCTGTGAGCGATTTCTATTCGAAAACCAGATTATTCTGTACAGCCAAAGATTTCAATTCGGTTTCTTCCCATTCTTTTCTGGCATCACTTTTTAAGGTAATTCCGCCGCCAACAAACAGGAAAGCATAGTTTTTAAAAAAACTTGCACAACGCAGATTGACGAAATAGTAGATAAAATCCTCCGTTTCCACTTTGATATAGCCGGCGTAGAATTCGCGGTTAAAGTGCTCTATACTTTTGATTCCCTGTGCACAAAGTTCTTTAGGAAAACCACACACGGCTGGAGTAGGATGGAGTTCTGTGATGATCTTATCCAGACTTTCCGGGCTAATTTCTGCCGAGAAATCGGTTTTCAAATGTTTGATATTTCCCGAAATCAAATCTTTGGTAGATGAAACCTTCAAATTGGAAGAGAACTTCCGCAGGATAGACTGAATGTAATCGGTGACGGCCTTTTGCTCCTCTACCTCTTTATCCGTCCAGGCCTCGTCTAGCGGCAGTGTTCCGGCAACACTCATAGTTTCGAAAATGTTATTTTTTTTATCGAATTTTCCAAGGATTTCAGAAAATCCACCCATCCAGATTTCATTATTTTTTTCGAAAAGATAGCAGAAGGCCGAAGGATAACTTTCACAGAACTTCAGAAAACTCTTGGTAAGTGATAGTTTTTTCTGAGAATCGATATCGAGATACATCAGCAGTTTTCTTCTGGAAAGGACTAATTTTTTTAAGTCATTCTTCTCGATAAACTCTTTAGCCTGATTGATTTTGATGGCGTAGGAATCGCAGTTTTCCTTTCCGATTTCTATGAGGGAACTTTTATTTTTGGGTGATATTATTTGATTTTCAATGTCTTCTCGGGAGATTTCTTTAATAGAACCTTTGAAATCCAAAACAGTCTTGGTGTCGAAACTGACAAATGAAACCTGTTTTTCCTGAGAATTCTCCAAGGTGTGGAATACTTCTGAATCGGGTAATCTGAAAATTAGCATATAAAAAAAAGCAAATTAAACTTTACCTACAGGTACGATGTTATTGGTCATCGTCGTATGGTTGATGAGGTTTCCTTTTTCGTCACGAATCTCAATTTGGGATACATGCATTGTGTTTCCTTTTCGGATGAAAGTTGCCGTTCCCGTCACAATTCCTTCCCGTATTGCACGCAGGTGATTGCTGTTGATGTTCGTGCCAACTGGAACGGATTTGGAAAGATCAAGGTTAATTAGTGAAAGACAAGATCCCAAAGTTTCTGCCAAAACACAGCTTGCGCCGCCGTGCATAATCCCGTAAGGCTGGTGGACTTTCGGTGTTACAGGCATTGTAGCGGTCAGATGATCATCGGAAACATCGGTATAAACAATATCTAAAGTTTCGCCCAGCGTATTTTTGCTGGCTTTGTTCAGCTGGTTTAGAATCTCTGTTTTTTTGGCTTCGTCCATTATGTAATTTAGGATTAAAATGATTAAAAAATTAAAGATTAAATGACTAAAAAATTATCCAATCACCTAATTTCACTATCAACTATCAACTATCAACTATCAACTATCAACTATGAACTATGAATTAGTAGATCTGCGGATTCCAATTCTCAGGATGTTTCGGCGTAATATCATATTTCACATAGAAATCCTGAATTTCCTGCATTACCTCTTCGAAAGTATGCGTTTCCAATTTCTCATAGGGAATGATGTAACCCAGATTAATGGTTTTTCTTTTATAATCTCCTCCAGCCAAAACGATAGGAACCTTTGCTGCCATTGCCATATTGTAAAAACCTTTGCGCCATTTCGGAACCCAGCTTCTTGTGCCTTCCGGTGTGATTACAAGGCTGAAATCATCTTTTTTGAATTCGCCTGCTACAAATTTCACAAGATCATTTTTTTGCGAACGGTCTATTCCGACGCCGCCAAGGCCTTTTACAATGCCTCCGTAGAAAGCTTTTGTATGTGCGTCTTTGATAATGACTTTCAGTTTTTTACCTAGAGTCCAGTAGGCGAGATTGCCAAGAATATATTCGCTGTTGTCGGTGTGTGGTGCCACTACCAAAATACATCGGTCCAGATTGTCTGCGTCGCCCTGCAATACGACTTTCCACCCGATAAGTTTCAGAATGGCTTTACCCAAAAATTTTCTCATAAACAAAAAAATAAAGTACAGCGACAAAGCTATACTTTACAAATTTACAAAATATGTTTATTTTCTAAGAAATATCTGAATATTCTTTACATTCTAAAAAAGGCCGGTGAAGAAATCGACCAGTTTGATGGCGATCGTGATAACTAGTTGGATCATTTTGTAGTAGTTTTTTTGGGTTAGAAATTATTTTTCTGAAACAAATTTAATAATAAAAATTATACTATTAATAAAATTTAGGTTAAAAGTTTATTAAATTTTTAATCGGTGGTAAGATCAATTATAGCATTCTTTAAATTTATTGATCTAAACTAGCATTCGTCGATCGAATAGTGGTTTGAACCTATGCTCTGTGGTCGAAAAATACAAAAAGTAAATTGTATAAATTTCTCATATGGACGATCTTAAGAGAACTGAAGTTGATATCAATAAAACAAATAATAAAAGACCTGCTGCCTGCCATTTATAACTCGGCTCCTTATAATCGTGCGTCTCTGAAATCCTCAGTCCTAAAATAGGTTTCAGCTTGTTCCAGTCCCAGGCTAATAATACAGTTGCTGCGAAAAGGATTAACGAAGTAATAATCCACGTTCCGGTAAAATGCATACTGATGGTGAGGACGCAAATGTTGAGGATAATTGAAAAAAACATCAATGCGCCCAAGGTTGCAAATTTCTGAGTGAATAGCAGGAAGGCTGTCAACAATTGGCAAAATCCTAAAAACTCCCAGTAAAATCCCGTCCTGTACATCGCTTCGAAGTAGTAGCCAATCGGATTGTCTGTTCCAATGCTCGTAAATCTTTCGCCAAGCAATTTTTTAAGTCCCGAGGGAATAAATGCAAATCCAACTAAAAACCGAATGCCGATGATCATTAGACTGAGCGTTCTGTTGTTTCTTAGTTTTGAGTACATTATTTTTTTAGTTTTTAGAAGAGAACTAGAGGAAAAGCGGAAACTCTTTACAGTTTTTGACCCGCTTTTCGACTAATCCACTCTCAATTTTTATTTAGTTTTGATGTTGATTTCTTTCTTGCCGTCTTTGATGTTGATGTTAAGATCTTCTATACTTTTCTTAACTTTTTCATCAATTTTCAGTCTTTCCAAAACCACGTCTGCAGAATCTTTAGAATAATATTTCCCGTTGATTCTCACACTGTCGTTCTCATCAGAGTTGTACTCAATCGTTGTTCCGTTGATGTTGATTTTATTTTTCTCAACTGTGATTCCGTTGTTGTTATTGTTGTCAGAATCGTTGTCATCATCGTCATTATCATCACTGATATTCACTTGATATTCTTTTTCATTGATGACTTTCGTTTTTCTTGGAACTACAAGTTCATAATCCAATCTGTAGTTTCTGAAACGGTACTCGTAAGGATATTCGAAGTAGTTCGGGAGGATGATTTTGTTTCCAACAACTTCCACAGGTACTCTCATTTTAAGCGGCTGATTGTAGCCGTCTGCTTCTCTTTTTACAATCAGGTAAGGCGTTTTGATATCGTCCCGTCTGGTAATGTCTACATTTGCATAATCTTTTTTGTAGATCTTCGACTTATCAGAATAAATATCATTAAAATAAGTTTTGAAGTTTGCAGGGATTTCCACTTTTTTGCTGTCTATGTAGATCGTATCAACTGCATTTGGTGCCGTGATCGAGATGTTTTCATAATCCTCATTTTCGCCACTGTAAGTGAAGTTGAATTTGGAAGCATTCGCTGCCAGTACACCTATTAAGATGATCCAGATGATTCCCAAAGTTCCCAAAACAGGTCCTACATAATTGAATTTGGTTTTCGGAGAGAACAATTTGATTGATAACAACAGGAACGCTACACCGAAAATGATGGTTGGCAAAGCCGCAATCGCTAAGATCAGATAGCCCATATTATTCTCCTCAAGATAGAATCCAAGATTGTTGTCGATCCCGAATTTTCCCGATCCGTAAGCAAATGTCATTGCAAAAAGACCGATAAAACACGCAGCAGCCATTAGTGCCAGCCATACTGCAAGACAGTATTTTAGGATTTTGACAATGGCGTCACCACCCGAGTTTATTTTTGGCTTGCTTTCCGTGTACATTTCGCCAGCTCTGCTCGTTGCATCGTTTGCAAACTGGACTATTTTCCCGGATTCTTCTTTCAGATTATCGAAGTTCAGCGGTTTGCCTTTCATTTTCAGAAAATCCGAAGCCGATTCTGCTTTTGGCAACACTGCCCAGAGAATCACGTAGAGCAATCCAACAAACAGGAACAGTGGTGCTAATGGAAATCCAATGATGAAAACTGCGATCCAGATGAGTCTCATCATCGTCACATCCATCCCGAAGTAAGATGCCAATCCTGCGCAAACACCTCCTAGTTTTGAATTCTCAGGATCACGGAACAGCTGTTTCTGAGAATTGGTGCTGTAAGAAAAAGTACCGGTATTTCTGGATTTTTTTTGTTTCCCTTCAGAGAAATAAACTTCCTCCTGCTCATCAATCTGTTCTGGCGTTCCAATCTGAGCGATCACTTTTTCTACGTCTGGATCATTGATCACTTCTCTTTTTCCAAGTGTTTCTTTGAAGATCTCTACCATTCTGATCTCGATGTCGTTCATCACTTCATCAGCTTCAGCGGCGTCCAGAGAGTTTCTAAGAGCATTCAGATAATCGCTTAGTTTTATATAAGCTTGCTCGTCTATCGTAAAGGAAAAACCAGCGAGTGCTATAGATAATGTCTTGTTCATAATATTAGTTTTGAGAGTTTGAGATAATTTGGTTTACAGAATCTGTCAATTCCTGCCAGGTCGTCTGAAGTTCTTTTAAGAAGAGACTGCCTTTTTCTGTGATCTGGTAGTACTTTCTTGGCGGTCCGCTCGTAGATTCTTCCCATCTGTAAGCGAGAAATTCGCCGTTTTTCAGTCTTGTGAGGAGCGGGTAGAGCGTTCCTTCCACTACGTCCAGTCTTCCTTTTTTGAGAGATTCTATCAGGTCGGAAACATACATTTCACGTTGTTGGATAAGACTCAAAATACAGAATTCCAGAATTCCTTTGCGCATCTGCGCTTTTGTGTTCTCGGTATTCATATTAATGATATAATTTTGGTTGTTTTAAATAAGAGAACTAAGCTATTTCGTCTGTTCTTTAGTTCTCTTAGTATTATTACATTGCAAAGATATGTAAACTAAAAGGTATTGTGCAATACAAAGTACCAAATATTTTTAAGTACGGCAATTAAAGTGTTGAGTATCAGTGCTAAAATTTTTACCTCTATTTTTGATCAAATTAAATTGATGCGAAAAAACCTTAATTATTAAAGATTTTTCATAAAAAAAGGTATAAAGTTGGCAGATGATAAAATATTTCATACTTTCGATAAAGATTTAAAAATAACAATGACTTTCACAACCACAACAGCTACTTCTACAACGACTACAACAGTAGGGCGGAGAAAGGTGCGTGTGTGAAATTGAAAATATTAACCAAGCAAAAAAGCCTTTCTGATCTTTCGGAAAGGCTTTTTTGTTTTTAAAACTGATAAACAAAATGAAAATTTTAAAATTTGGAGGAACTTCAGTTGGAAGTTTAGACGCATTAAAGACCGTGAAATCAATTGTTGAAAAGGAGTTTAAGCAAACCGAACCGTTAATTGTAGTTTGCTCCGCTTTTTACGGGATTACAAACTCACTTTTATTGGCTGCGGAAGAAGCCTTAGCTCAAAATGATTTCTCAGAAATCCTGAAAGTTGCAGAAGACAGACATTATCAGATTATCGCAGGATTGTTGCCCAGAACTTCACAGAATCCTCTATTGATGATGGTAAAAGTAAGTTTTAATGAAATAGAAGATATTCTTTTCAGCGTCAAAAACTTGGGTGAATTATCAGGAAGAATCAAAGACAGATTGTTGGCTTACGGCGAACAAATGTCAAGTAAAATCATTGTAACTTATCTAAAGGCAGAAAATTTTCCAGCGTATTACACAGACGCAAGAGAATTGATTGTTACCGATTCAACCTTCGGAAATGCCTCAGTAGATTTTATTAAAACCAATGAAAATCTAAAGAATTGGAATCCCGAAAATCAAATTTATGTGGTGACAGGTTTTATTTCAAGAGATAAAAACCAAGATACAACAACACTTGGTAGAGGCGGTTCAGATTATACAGCAGCGATTTTGGCTTCAGGTTTACAAGCTAAAGAAATCCAAATCTTGACAGATGTTGACGGTTTTATGACAGCCGACCCGAGATTAGTCAAAAATGCTTTTTCTCAACCGGAACTCAGTTATCAGGAAGCAATGGAAATGTCCTATTTCGGCGCAAAAGTAATTTATCCGCCAACGATGATTCCGGCCATCCAAAGCCAAATTCCGATTTATGTAAAGAATACTTTCAACCCGGAAAATCCAGGAACTTTGATCCATCAGAAATCCGAAATTTCTAAAGGTCTGATCAAAGGAATTGTCTCCATCGAGAAAACTTGTCTCGTCAATATCACCGGAAATGGAATGATTGGGATGAAGGGTTTCAGCGGAAGACTGTTCAATGCTTTGGCCAAATATGATGTCAATGTTATCTTAATTACACAAGCAAGTTCGGAACACAGTATTTCTTTTGTGGTCAATTTTAATGATGAGAAAAAAGCCGGAAAAGCCATCCGGGAAGAATTCGAATTTGAAATCAATACCAACAAAATCGATGAACCGCAGTTCGATAATGAGCTGAGTATTCTTTCCGTTGTTGGTGAGAATATGAAAAAAACCAGAGGAATCAGCGGGAAATTTTTCAGTGCTTTGGGCAAAAACGGAATCAATATTATCGCCATTGCGCAAGGTTCTTCTGAGCTAAATATTTCTGCTGTTATTGAACGGAATGAACTATCGAAAGCTCTAAATGTTGTTCACGATTCGCTTTTACTTTCTCCCGTGAAAACCTTTAATGTAATGTTCGCCGGAACTGGAAATATTGGGAAAGAATTGTTCCAACAACTGGAAAGAGAGCAGAAAAAACTTGAGGAAAATCATCAGATTAAAATCAATGTCGTGGGGATTTCCAACAGCAGATCGATGAAAATATTCGACAATCCGGAATCTGATTTTGACATAAACCGTCTGAATATTGATTCTCAAAAAGCAAACTTAGAAGAATTTATTAATCTCATTTCCAATAAAAATCTACCAAATCTAGTTTTTGTCGACAACACTTCCAGTGAAGAGGTCGTAAACCATTATCCACAACTTTTCGAGAATAATATTTCTATCGTGACTTGTAACAAAAAAGGAAATTCGTCCAGTTATGAGCAATACAGCAAATTCAAAAGAATGGCGAAAAAAAATAATGTTAATTTTTTATATGAAACCAATGTAGGCGCCGGACTTCCAATCATCAAAACGCTGAACGACCTTTGGATTTCCGGAGACGAAATTCTGAAAATCGAAGCCATTTTATCAGGAACAATTTCTTACATTTTCAATAATTATGTGGGCGACAAAACTTTTGCGGAAGTTGTAAAAACGGCGCAGGAACTTGGTTACACAGAACCCGATCCGAGAGACGATTTGAACGGAATGGATTTCTCCAGAAAGATGCTGATTCTAGGAAGAGAAATCGGGTTGCCTTTGGAAATGTCAGATGTCAACATCAAAGATTTCTTGCCGGAAACTTGTCTCAAAGCAGATTCGATTCCAAGTTTTTATGAAGAACTGGAAAAGAACGAACCTTACTTTTCAGCATTCAAAAACGAAGCAGAAAGTGCCGGTAAAAAACTCAGATTAATTGGAATTCTGGAAGATGGAAAAATCAACATCGAAGTAAAAATGGTAGATGCCAACCAAGCATTTTACGGATTATCAGGAAGCGATAATATTATTTCATTCACAACGTCAAGGTACAAAAACACGCCTTTGGTTGTCAAAGGTCCAGGCGCTGGCGCAGAAGTTACCGCCGCAGGAGTTTTCGCAGATTTGGTAAGAGTTACGGCTCAATAATTATAAAAGATAAACGATAATTGATAGTTGATGTCAATTCATCGTTTATTGTGTATCATTTATCACTCATCATTTATCAATTATAAAAATGGATTCTATAAAAGTTTTCGCTCCCGCTACAGTCGCCAATGTCGTTTGTGGCTACGATATTTTAGGTTTCGCCATCCATGAACCGGGCGACGAAATCATCCTGACAAAAAATGATTCCAACAAAATTACCATCACAAAAATCGAAGGTGATGGCGGAAAACTCCCCAAAGACCCGGAGAAAAATGTAGTTTCCCACGTCATCCGATTGTTCTTGGAAAAGATAAATTCCAATCAAGGAATTGATATCGAGCTTTACAAAAAAATGCCTCTCAACAGCGGAATGGGTTCCAGCGCAGCAAGTAGTGTCGCCGCTTTGGTCGCCATCAATGAGCTGATGGGAATGCCATTTTCACGACAGGAATTATTACCTCTCGCGATGGAAGGCGAACGAATTGCTTGCGGAAATGCCCACGCCGACAATGTTGCGCCGGCACTTTTGGGCGGAATGGTTCTGGTCAGAAGTTACGAACCGTTGGATGCGCTCAAACTACCTTATCCAAAGGATTTATCTGTGGTTTCCGTTCATCCGCACGTGGATGTTCCGACAGGCGAAGCTAGAAAAATCATCAAGGAAAGAATCAGCCTGAAATCTGCCGTTCAGCAATGGGGAAATGTCGCTGGATTGGTCGCCGGATTTTGCACGAACGACCTTAGTTTGGTCAGTCGAAGTCTTGAGGATGTCATCATAGAGCCGGTTCGCGCGATGTTGATTCCGTATTTTTACGAGATGAAACAGCTCGCTTTGGACAACGGCGCGATTGGTTTTGGGATTTCCGGTTCCGGCCCGTCGGTTTTTGCTTTGTGCGAAAAGAAAGAAATTGCAGAATTTATTTCACTGAAAATCAAGGAATTACTCAATAAAAAAAATATACAAAGCGAATCATTCGTCACAAAAATCAATAACGAAGGTGCAAGAGTCATTAATTAAAATAATTTGGACAGCTATTTGACCGCGTCGAAACCTATTTAATATATTTTTTATGGCAGCTTTTCCGCCTTCCGTTCCCAATCTTTTTTGCCAGACGATTTCATTTTCAAAAGAAATTTAGTCAAAGCAAAAAAGGATTTCCACTCAAGTCGGGCTGCAGATTCGGTGTCAAATAATAGTCATTTAAAAACAGCGTTTTGTCATTCCGGAGGAATCTAAACCGTTGAGATTCCTCCGGAATGACAATTTTGTGGTAAACAAATCTGCAAAATTTGCTAAATCTGCGAGAAATTAAAAATTCTAACTTTTATAAGCGAAGCGGCTTTGTGAACTTTAAAAATATTTTCAAAGTGAGTCTAAAAAATCTTAGCGGACTTTCCATAAAAATTTTAAATCTATCAACCATCAACTATCAACCAAAATGAAATACATATCAACAAGAAAACAAGAAGAAACCAACATCAAAACAGCTATCCTAAAAGGTTTGGCTGATGACGGCGGCCTTTTTATGCCAGAATATATTCCGCAATTGGAAGCGGATTTTTTTGAAAATCTGCCAAATCTAACTTTGCAACAAATCGGTTTTAAGGTAGCAAAAGAGTTTCTCGGCGAATCTATTTCCGATGAGAACTTGAAAGAAATCATCGATGAAGTTTTGAACTTCGAGATTCCGGCTTTGAAAATCTCGGACAATATTTATTCCCTGGAGTTATTTCACGGTCCGACGATGGCTTTCAAAGATGTTGGCGCGAGATTTATGGCAAGAATGATGGCGTATTTCTCAGAAGGAAAACCAATGAAAGTAATTGCTGCAACTTCCGGAGATACAGGAAGTGCCGTCGCATCAGGGTTTTTTAATGTTCCTGGAATCGAAGTTTATATTCTTTATCCGAAAGGAAAAGTAAGTCCTTTGCAGGAAAAACAACTCACAACCTGGGGCGGAAATATCAAAGCGTTGGAGATCGATGGGACTTTTGACGATTGTCAGGCCATAGCAAAACAAATTCTGTCCGATGAAGAACTGAATCAGAAATTCACTTTGACATCGGCAAACAGTATTAATATCGCGAGATTGATTCCGCAGTCATTCTATTATTTCTGGGCATTTGCTCAATTAGAAAAATTAGGAAAGTCAATTGTTTTCTCGGTTCCGAGCGGAAATTTTGGGAATTTGACAGCCGGACTTTTTGCCAAGAAAATGGGATTGCCAATTCATCAATTCATCGCTTCAACCAATGCAAACGATGTGGTTCCAAATTATCTTGAAACCGGAAATTACGAATCCAAACCTTCAAAACAAACGATCAGCAATGCAATGGACGTAGGGAATCCAAGTAATTTTGAAAGGATGAAAAGTCTTTTCAATGATGACGTTTCGGAATTTAAAAAAGAAATTAAGTCGTATTCTTTTTTGGATGAAGAAACGAAAGAGACAATGATCAAAGTAAAAAACGATTTCGGTTATACTTTGGATCCGCACGGCGCAGTGGCTTATTTGGGATTGGAAACCTTTAGAAAGTCCTTCGACTCCGCTCAGGATGACAAAGACAGTGAAGATTTCGTAGGTGTTTTATTGGAAACTGCGCATCAGGCAAAGTTTGTAGAAGTTGTAGAAGAAGTCTTGAAAACGAAAATCGAAATCCCTGAAAAACTGGAAGCCTTCAACCGAAAGGAGAAGAAATCTATAGAATTTCCAGCTGATCTTTCGTTGGTAAAAAATTATTTGATGGAGGAGAATTAATCAAACCACATAGACACATAGAAGTTAAGTTAATTTTAAAAGGTAAAATAGAGTAATGCCTTATTTTATCTTAGGCTTAAAAGAAACTATGTGTCTATGTGGTGAAAAATTTAGTTGCTTTTATTCATATTTTTAAATTTTCAGTTTCTAATCCCAAATAAAATCCTATCTTTGCACCCGAATTACATAATAATCATTAAATAATATTGGAATGTATTTAACACCAGAAAAAAAGTCAGAAATTTTCGCAAAGCACGGAAAATCTGCAAATGACACAGGAAGCGCTGAAGGACAGATTGCTCTATTCACTTACAGAATCAACCACCTTTCTCAGCATTTGAAAGCCAACCGTCACGATTTTGCTACAGAGAGATCTCTAGTAATGTTGGTAGGAAAGAGAAAATCTCTTCTTGATTACTTGAAGAAGAAAGAAATCTCCAGATACAGAGCTATCATCGCTGAATTGGGAATCAGAAAATAATTTCCGCTTTCAAGCAAAAAACAAAAGCAACTCAATTTTGGGTTGCTTTTTTGTGTTCAATTGTAATCAAAGATAGAATAATAAGACAATTTTTTAGGAGCTATTCCCGCTGTCCACTGTATCTTTTTTGTCATTGCGAAAGATGTGAAGTACTCAATTTGAAACTTTTCAGCGCAATGACAAAAAAGGATGCCGTTCCCATCGGGGCTATGAGTTTTGTCGGAATAAGGTATTTTCAGTTAAACTTTATCGAAGTTAAATTCAGGCTTTTAAAGAAAAAAGAAAAGCAACTCAATTTGGGTTGCTTTTTTTATGTTTAAGAAATATAAATTATTATAATATTTTTTTCAATTCAGTTTTTGGTTCATAATCAAATTTTGATTCAATTTTTGCAGTTAATTCCCTATTCCAACATTCCTCAAAATTTTCGTCTTGTAATAGTTGTCCTACAATTGTTGAAACCATATTTACCATTCTATTTGTTCTGTGTATTCTTTGTTACGATAATTTTTGAACTCACAAATTTTAAAGTATGATTTATCCATAATGTTAAGCTCCCAAATGGCTGAATTGTCTGACCACGGGTCGATTAAGACTTGAACCTTATCTTGATTAATCCGTCTAAGTTTACAAGCCCCATACAATTCGTCGACTTTTACTTCATTCGTTTCCTTTGGTGTCCAAATAATTAAAGTCGAACCACCAATTATACACCATTTATTGTCTTGGTCGATAAGCCCACAACTTGGGTCACCATAGATACTGCCTAATTCATATCTCCCATTGGTTTCTTTGTCAAACAAATATACTTCTTCAAAAATATGTCCAAGAACAAACTTACTCGTTTCGTCTAATATTGTGAAATTATCGTCCATTGTTTTTTTGTGTAGAGTTTCTGTAATCTTGCCACCAACTTTTATATAATCGTAAGTGTTCATTGGTTCTTTTAAGCAATGTTTTTAATTTACCGCAACCTCAGATTTCCGAGAATTCCTAAAAAGAAAATAAACCCCAATCAAACTCAATAAAACAAACAACCCAAAACTTATCAATGAAAATAATTTCCCAGTTTCGATAACGGCGGGTTCAAATTTCATTTCAATCTTATGCTTTCCTGCCGGGACGTAAAGTGCTCTCAAAAGATAATTTGCTTTTATGTAATCCACTTTGTTTCCGTCCAGATAAACATTCCAGCCGTGAGGATAATAAACCTCAGAAAATACTGCCAATTGAGGCGTTTTGGAAGATGAATCAAAAGACAATTCATTCGGCTGATAAGATTTCAAAGCCAAAAACGCCGTTGAATCTTTTACCAGATTTTTCCCATTAAAATAAGCTTTGTCATCTTTAGAAATCACAGCGATTTTTTTGGTGTCAAGATTTCCTGTTTCATTCAGTTCTTCATTTGGATTATTTACGAATTTGATGTCAGACACAAACCACGCATTGCCGTTGGCTTCAGGATTTGGCGTGATTTCCGGTTTTTGCTGGTCGCCAACGAGGAAATATTTGGTGTTCAGCATATTCAGGATTCTGACCGTTTTTAATTGGTCTGTTGTAGAGAAATATTTGTTGATTAAATCATCGTAACGTCTCAGTTTAACTGCGTGGTAGCCGCCAATAGACGATTTAAAATATGAAGTATTAGTCTCACTAAAAGTTGATAGAATATTGTTGAAAATCCTGTAATGGTCTTTGTCTTTTTCGGCAATGGTTTGAAGTGCTTTGTTGACTTCG
Organism: Bacteroidota bacterium; assembly: GCA_037033105.1. Lineage (GTDB taxonomy): Bacteria > Bacteroidota > Bacteroidia > Flavobacteriales > Weeksellaceae > Epilithonimonas. The sequence goes on along the minus strand of JAZBLF010000001.1, from coordinate 303,806 downwards.
GTCTGCTGTAGAAGGCTTTGGACAAAGGAATCGTTTCCAGCTTTGCTCATCAGATATTCCGAATTTTCTGTTTGGAAAGGATAATCAGCGAAGGTTTTATCCACATAATTATCATCGTTCAGATAACGTCTGTTCACCGTCCAAAGGTCAAACAAACTCACGAATCCGATAATTAATAAAACGATGTTAACATTCAGTTTTTTCTTTAATCCTAAAAATAAAACGCCAGTCGTAATCAACACGTAAACGATCGCCTTCAAAGCATCAGTCTGGAACATCGAAGCTCTTTCCCCGATGAGATAATCCAGGATGTAGGGCGGAAGATAAGTTTTCTCATTCGCGGTGTAGAAGCCTAAAATGCCTTTTCCGAAAACCATCAAAATCAAGGTAATTCCCAGAACAGTTCCTGAAACGTAAAGCAGGATTTTCTTTTTGTATTCTTCAGTGAGATTTTCATCGGTAAAGAATTTATATAAACCAAGAATTGCGATCAGAGGAAATAAAAATTCCACAACGACTAAAATTGAAGACGGCGCACGGAACTTGTTGTACAAAGGCACGTAATCGATAAAGAAATCTGTCAGCGCAGAGAAATTGCTTCCCCAAGCCAAGAAAATCGTTAAAATCGAGGCACCCAAAATCCAGTATCTGTCTTTTCTGCCAGCAAAGAAAAATCCTAAAATTGCCAGGAAACAAACGACCGCGCCCTGGTAAGCCGGACCCGAAGTGCTCGGCTGGTCGCCCCAGTAAGTCGGGCTTCCGAAGCCTCTTGTCATCATATCGTATTCTTGCTGGGACTTGATGTTGTCCTGAGCCAAGACTTGGATTTGCTCCATTATTTTATCTGAACCTTCTTCTTGGCTTGCACCTCCCATTAATCTCGGAATGAATAAGTTAAGGGTTTCCAGTTTTCCGTAGCTCCAAAGGGTGATGCTTTCTTTGTCCATCCCGGATTTTCCTGCGGTATGTGTTCCATCGGTCAGGATCTGCTTTCCACGGACTGTTTCTTTCACATATTCGGCATTGGCCATGATTCTCTGTGAATTCATCCCGACGCCGATGATTCCGGCAACGGCAAGAATTCCTGTTGAAATAAGGAAATGCTTCCATTCGACCTTTCCTTTGATGGCACGCACCAGTTCTGAAACGAAAAGAAATGCCAGTCCAAGGAAGAGATAGTACGTCATCTGTGGGTGATTTGCACAGATCTGAAGTCCCATAAATAGGGTAGTGGTGATGAATCCGAGAATGTATTTTTTTCTGAAATAAACCAATAAAATCCCTGCCACCAATGGCGCAAAGTAGGCAATCGTATGTACTTTCCCGTTGTGTCCGGCGGCGATAATGATATAAAAATAAGTGGACAATCCGAAGAATGTGGCGCCCAGCAATGCGTACCTCCAATTTCTGACGGCCACCATTCCCAAAAAGAAAAACCCGGCAAATAGTAAGAATAAATAATTGGCAGGCTTGGGAAGGAATAGAAACAAATCGTCGATTTTCTTGATGACATCGCCGCGGAACTGTGCGCCGGTTTGGTACGTCGGCATTCCGCCAAACATCGCATCGCTCCAGTAGGTTTCATTTTCATTGTTGGCGCGGTATTGCAGAAGCTCCTCTGCGCCGCCTTTGTAGAAAACAATATCGTGCTGCATCAGACGTTTTCCGGAGATGACAGGATTTGCATAAACCACGGCCAGCAAAATAAAAACGACAAAACTTGCAAGGATGAAAATGAGATTCTTGTTATTTTTGAACATAAATAGATGTTAGATATTAGACTTTGACAGCAGATTTGAAATCAGTGTTTTACAATTAATATCAACTGTAAAATGGCTTTAAAATTTCAAATTCCAAATTTAATATTAAAAAACCTTTTAGACTTAATAATCTAAAAGGTTTTATCTTTATTTTAGGTGAGAATTGAACTATTGTTTTTTCTCTTCTTTTATTTCCTCATAATCCACCGTTTCTGCGTCCCAGTTAACCTTTTGGCCAGGCATTTTTTTATGAGTCGTTTCTTCCTTCTGCTGATTTTTTGGGTTCAAAGTCGGGAAGTTTTTATAAAACGCACTGAAGAAAATTCGCTTCAGGATATTCCAAACGAAGAAAATAATGATGGTGGCGATGATAAATTCGAAAATGTACTTCATTTCCTTATTTTTTTATTTAATTCTAAAAATCTATTTATAAGAAGGATTGATGATGATAGACGTCGTCGAGTTTTTCCTCATACTTTGCGTCTGTTTGCCATCAGAAACGCTTTCTTTCTGCGTTGTTTTGATGCTCAGATTCTGATTCAGCAGCCATCCTGTATTTTCATCGATGATGATTTTCCCTGTTTGCGAACCTCCAAGGCTCATTGTGTGTGTCATTCCGTTCTGCGTCTGCTTGTCATTTTTTGAAGGGATCACTCCGGTCACGCTGATTTCCGCTTTGCCATCCTCAACTTTTACCAGAGTGAAAGTCAGGTTCTGCTTCACTTTTCCCGGTACGATATCCTCAGAATCTGTCCATTTGTCACCTATCTTGGCTCCTTTTGCAGGAAGAAGTTTTAGGTTTTTGCTCAGTTGCTCTTTCATCATGGCTTCATTAAAACCAGCTGTGAAACTCTGGATAAATGCATCCTGCTGCTTCGTATCTTTTACAGTACCGGCGATGGCTTTTTTCAGATTATTGTATACGGCATCAAATCCTGTTACCGATTTTACATTCCCCTCAGCATCCATTTTAACATTCAGCTTGTTGCCTGCCAGGCCTTTGCTCACCAGATAATCCATTCTCAAAGCATCTTCTTTCGGAGCCGCCTGTTTTGTATCGATGACGAGGGTTTTCCCGTTGGCAGAATTAGACATTCTTTTTCCGGTCATATTCAGCGTAAGATCGTATACATTATCTTTGAAATCATTTACGGTCACAGACATTTCGTCTGTAGTTTCCGTGGTTCCGGACATTGTTTTGCCTTCAGGTGTGTTTAGAGACTGAATTTCTCTCTGGTAAGAAACCAACGGATAAGTCACGCCTTTTTCCAGAATGAATTTCTGCTTGTAGATGCCGCTGCTGTCTGAGATTGCTTTTGGTTTTGCAGCTTCCTCAGAGGAGACTTCTACGGTCACAGTTTCGGTTTTGCCTGTTTTTGGGTCAACTCTTGTAATGGTTTTCGTTTCCTTTTTACAAGCAACCAGTGTTATGGCGATAAGCGCGAGCGCTGTTATTTTTTTCATAAATGTTGTTTAATAATTAAATACAGTTGTTGTTCTGATAATCGAAAAGTTGATCTTTATCAACCAAAAAATGATTAACCGGCAACAACTATCTTTTGTCTCACGGCTTCATAAAGAATAGCGCCGCAAGCTACAGAGACGTTCAGGGATTGGGTTTTACCTTCTATCGGGAGTTTTATTTTTTCATCGGAATGGTGCAGGACTTCTTTGGAGATTCCTGTTTCCTCATTTCCCATCACGATAGCGCAAGGTTCTGTAAAATCTACGTCGTAGATCAATTTCTGAGCCTTTTCTGTGGCAGAAAATACTTTGATTCCGCTTTGTTGAAGAAAATCTACAGAATGAGCCAGATTTTTCTCTTTACAGATTTTGATATTATAAATCGCTCCTGCGGAAGTTTTTATGGCATCAGAATTAATTGGTGCGCCACCTTTTTCAGGAATCAGAATCGCGTCTACGCCTACACATTCAGCAGTTCTGCAAATCGCTCCGAAGTTTCTGACATCGGTCAATCTATCAAGAATTAGGATAAAGGGCGTTTTTCCTTCTTCAAAAAGCTGAGGCAAAACATCCTCAATTTTGTGGAAAGGAACGTCTGAAATGAAGGCTACTACACCTTGGTGGTTTTTTCTGGTGAAACGGTTTAGTTTCTCGACGGGAACATAGTTCGGACGGATGTTATGCTTGGCTAAAAGCTGCTTTAGTTCGAAGTATATTTCGCCTGTCAGAGCATTCTGTAAAAATATTTTGTCTACGGTTTTTCCCGCTTCTAGGGCTTCCATCACTGGTCGCAAACCGAATATGAAATCGTCTTTTTTCTCTGGATTCATTAATGAGATTTTGTTTGGCAAAAGTAGTCTTTTTGAGATTAATTTTATCTTAACAAAATTGTAAAGTTCTGGTATGATTCACAAATCAGAGATCTGACGGGCAAAACTACCAAAACCACATAGAAACATAGGGAAATTGAAAATATAAATTAAAAAGCTTAAATAAAGTATAGCTCTATTTTATCTTAGTAATATTTTAAAAATCTATGTCTCTATGTGGTTAAAAAAAGAATTATTGTTTAATTCTCAATCCAAGACAAAAACCAGAAAGTCATCATTCTCAGTTTTGAATTTTAAGTCGCCTGTTTTTCTGTAATCTTCGAAAAGCGGCGTTGGAAATGTATCGTCGAATTGCTTGGTTTTAAAGAATTTTCCCTTGATTTTTAAAGGGATTTTCTTGATCAGTTTATCGGTCGTCACAGGGATTTTAAATTTCCTTTTTTCCGGATCTTTGGAATCTACGTAGAAGCAATGCTCCATCAGTTCGGCTTTGTCACCATATTTTTTGTAATCTGAAACGGTCACGAAATTCGGAAGCGTCGTATCTTCCCAGGTAAGATAAAGAACTTCTATATCCTGAGTTTTGCCGATGGATCTGTAATATTTAAACCGCTCATTATCAGATTTTGAAAATGATAAAACGATCAGTAAGGCCATCGGAAAAAGAAGTTTGAGATTCATCAGTTAAAAGCTTTTTGAACAGATCATTTATCAATATTGGTCATTATTTATAAACTAAGTCCTTCGGCAATCAGCGCTCTCTTCTGCGCCAGTATATAGCCGTAATGAATACTTTCGTGCATATTGTTGAAAATAATCGCATCCTGAATATTCTTCAGATCAATACCAAAACTGGTGGAATACGGCGTGTAGTCCGAGAAAAAATCATCATCAAAATCCTTCATCAGAATTTTGGAAGTTTCAATTAAAAGATACGCTAAATCCTCCATTTCGGATTGTTTCACATCCACGTTGGCAAAAGTTCCTTTTTTGTAAGTTTCTACCCAATATTTATCGATTCGGAACTGATTTCCGCTGAGATAATAGCAAAGCAGCTGCTGCTGCGCCACACAATGTGCAATATTCCAGTAGATATTGTTGTTGAAACCGTCAGGAATGGTCAAAAGGTCTTTTTCAGAAGTCGTTTGCAGGATATTCAGCAGGTTTTTCCGCACCTGTCTGTGGTTGGCAAAATGATAATTCATTTTAAATATGTGATTTTAATTTATAAATGTATGAAAAATGTGAATAACACTGTGTTTTTGATCGCTTTTTATCAATTTATTATCCAGATATTTCTTTTAACAAATATTTAACGCAAGATTGGCAATTCTTATGTTTGCTATTGCTGGATTTTATGTGAAATTTACCAATTATTTTTATTAATTAATATGTCAGAATTGAATCAAGCAGAAGATATCAGACAACTTACAGAAAAAGTAAAAGAGCAGAATTACTTTTTTTCTATTTTAAAACAGGAGATCAACCGGGCCATTATCGGGCAGGAATATATGATAGACCGATTGCTGATTGGGCTTCTCGGCAATGGACACGTCCTGTTGGAAGGTGTTCCGGGATTGGCCAAAACCTTAGCCATAAAAACCCTTTCAGAAGCTGTGGACGGTCAGTTTTCAAGAATCCAGTTTACGCCGGATCTTTTGCCTGCAGACGTCGTGGGGACGATGATTTACAATGTTAAAGACAACGATTTCACGATCAAGCGAGGTCCTGTTTTTGCTAATTTCGTTTTGGCTGATGAGATCAACAGGGCGCCGGCAAAAGTACAGTCTGCGTTGCTGGAGGTGATGCAGGAAAAACAAGTCACGATTGGCGACGAAACCATGCCTTTGCCAAAACCTTTCCTCGTATTAGCCACTCAGAACCCAATCGATCAGGAAGGAACATATCTTTTACCGGAAGCGCAGACCGACCGTTTCATGCTGAAGTGTAAGATCGATTATCCTGAATTTGAGGACGAGAGAAAGATTATGAAAATGATTTCTACACAGGATATTCCGCAGATCAGAAAAGTGGTGGATCTGAATCAGATTGTTGAGGCAAAGAAACTCATCAACCAAATTTATCTTGACGAAAAGATTGAAAAATATATTCTGGATATGGTTTTCGCAACCCGTTATCCGGAAAAATACGGCTTGTCCGAAATCAAGAATTACATCAGTTTCGGTGCTTCTCCCAGAGCGAGTATCAACCTGGCAATTGCTTCCAGAGCTTATGCTTTTATTAAAGGAAGAGCCTTCGTAATCCCTGAAGATGTAAAAGAAATTGCGAAAGATGTTTTGAGACACAGAATTGGATTAAGTTTCGAAGCAGAAGCCGAGGAAGTGACTCAGGATGATATTGTAAATAAAATTCTGGCGAAAATACAGGCGCCTTAGTTTTGTCGGAGCGTTTGAGGAGTTGAGGGTTGGAAGGTTTTGTAGCAAGAAACATTTTTGTAAAGTTCATGACAATCGCAAGACTAACCTTCACCAGGAGAATTTGAAAAATAATGAGAACAGTTGTTCTGAAAATTGGTTAATCCGTTGATAGTGGTCAGTCGTCGTATTGTTTTTGAAAAAACTAAGAGGTCTGAAAACTATCAACCGATGACCGCCAAGGAAACCAAACCTCCTAAAAGGTTGGAACTCGCAGCCCGACTAGAGCGGAAATCCTTTTTTGCGTGGGACTAGTTTCTATTGAAGACCAAAATCGAGCAAAAAAGATTGACTTCGTCGAACCACTTCGTTAGGTTTGGGAGCGGAAGGCGGAGATAGCTGCCCAAAATAAAAATATTGAAAGTGCAAATAAAAGATATTGTTAAGAAGGTAAAGCAGATAGAAATCCGGACTCGAAAGAAGACCGAAGCATCGCTTATGGGGCAATATCACAGCGCATTCAAAGGCCAGGGAATGACCTTTTCTGAAGTCCGCCAATACCAGTTTGGCGACGATACCCGAAGAATGGACTGGAACAAAACTGCCCGTTTCCGCGAGCCATTCGTAAAAGTGATGGAGGAGGAGCGCGAGCTTACCATGATGCTTATTGTAGATATTTCTGCATCGATGGATTACGGAACCAAAACACAGCTGAAAAGAGAATATGTGGCAGAAATCTGCGCCTCGCTTGGATTTTCTGCGGCAGGCAATAATGATAAAATCGGATTGATTCTGTACGCAGATAAGGTTCTCAAAGTGGTGCCGCCTCAGAAAGGCAGAAAACACGTTTTGTCGATCGTGAGTAATATACTGTCCGCAGATTATGTGCCTGCAAAATCCAATCTGAATGCTGCTTTCAACTATATGATGGGTGTTTTCAAAAGAAAATCTCTGGTGTTCCTGTTTTCAGATTTTGAGGATGAATTTGATCAAAAAATCCTGAATGTGACCGCCAGAAAGCATCAATTGTTGGGACTTCGTGTCTACGACGAAAAAGATATGGAAATTCCGGACATCGGGTATGCGCTTTTTCGGGATTCAGAAACCGGTCAGCAGGTTTGGGCCAATACTTCCAGCGCAAGATGGCGCTATGAATTTGCAGAACAGCAAAAACGTAAAATGCGCCAGACAAAAGAAGAATTTGAAAATTCATCGGCTCATTTTATAGACATCAAAACATCGGATGATTACAGCCGGTTATTGTACCAGCATTTTAAAAAATAAAAAGGAACAAAACGTTTCGACCCTTCTCAATGTGACTAAAAAGAATCAATTAACTATCAACAGACCATTATCAACCATATAAATGCCTTATAAAGTTTTCAAAATATTTATTTCGTTTTTCATACTTATTTCTTCGTTTGGATCGGGACAGACTTTGTCCTCCAATCTTGACAAGACGACTTTGGCCTTGGGCGAAGTGGCAGTTTTTAAAATTCAGATCATAGACGTCAATGGTGAGAACGTGCAGATTGCAGCCAGAAATGAACTTCTGCCTTTTCATTTTGAAATGGTGAACGACAGTATTGCCAGCCAAAAGGATATCTATCTGCGATCGGTGAAATTTGCTGTTTTTCAGGAAGGCAAGTTCACAATTCCTGTCATTGAAGTAAAAGTCGGCGATAAGATCCTCAAAACAATCCCTTACGAAGTAGAAGTCATTAATACCGCTAAAAAAGGCGATGAGATTAATGATATTATGAAAAACAAAGAGGTGAAACTGGATGTCAAAGACTATTGGGAGATGTACAAATTCTATATTCTTTTGGCTCTGCTCATTATTGCGATTATAGTTCTAATTATAGGCATTGTAAAAAGGGGCAGAAAACAGAAAGGCAGTCCGGCAGTCACTACCAATCAGACGCTGAAAGACCTTGAAAAACTGAGAAAGAAAAATTATATCGAGACCGAAAACTTCAGAGCTTTTTATGTTGAGTTGATCGAAATCTCCAGAGCTTTTATTACAAAACAATACCAGATTCCTGCAGACGTGCTGCTGACAGACGATCTCGTGACTTATATGAAATCTACAAACGCCATCTCACAGGAGAATGAGAAGATTGTGGAGGAGATATTCCTGCGTGGCGACCTTGTGAAATTTGCCAAAACAATTCCGGGGCAGGAAATTATGAGCAAGGATTTTGCTGAAATCAGAGAGTTTGTAAAACGTTCCACCAAAGACATAGAAGTCGAAAATCTCAGAAATATGAACAGCGGAGAGCAGGAAAATTTCAGAAACAAAAACACCTAAGCTTTCATTAGAATCATTTATCAATCATCATTTATCAATTATAAATATCCCGTGAATTTCGAATTTTACAGTCCGTGGTTTTTAGTACTTTTTATTTTGTTCATCCCGTTGTTGATACTGGATTCGGGCAAGAAGAAAAGCCGCGGCATTGCAGTTCCTTCAGTCAGGAATATGCGTCCCAGCGGGAACATTTCGTTTGTGATGTGGTTTTTGAAAGTCTCAAAATATTTCATTCTCACAGCACTGATTATTGCGCTGGCACGGCCCAGAACCTACACCATTTCTCAGGACAGAGACGACTCCAAAGGGATTGATATTATGCTGTCTGTAGACGTTTCACTCAGTATGCTCGCCAAAGATCTGGATCCCGACCGGTTGGAAGCGCTGAAGAAAATTGCGGTAGACTTTGTCAACAAGCGGGAAAACGACAGGGTAGGACTGGTAGCCTACTCCGGAGAAGCCTATACAAAAGTTCCTTTGACGACAGACCATCAGGTGGTTGTAGATGAACTCAACCAGCTGAATCCATTAGAATTACAACCCGGAACTGCTATTGGCGAGGGTCTCTCTGTAGCTGTAAACCACCTCAAAAACAGCAAGGCGAAAAGTAAAATTATCATCCTGATGACCGATGGCGTCAACACAATCATCAACGCAATGCCGCCCCAAATCGCAGCAGAATTGGCAAAGAACAACGGCATCAAAGTCTACACCGTCGGGATTGGAAGCAACGGATTTGCAGCTTTCCCAACCGGTACCAATATCTTCGGAGATATCGTCTTCACAGAACAGAAAACCGAAATCGACGAAAATACCCTGATGGATATTTCACAGCTGACCGGCGGCAAGTACTTCCGCGCTACTGATAACACAAGTCTGCAAACCGTCTATGACGAGATCAACCAGCTCGAGAGATCAGATGTGAAAAGTTCAAAACTCTACAGTTATGAAGAATATTTCAGGATTTTCCTTTGGGTCGCTCTTGGATTTCTGATTTTGGACGCCCTGCTCCGTTGGGTATTTTTTAAAATTTTGAATTAAGATAACTATACAGATGAATTGGTATTTAGGAAATTACTGGTATCTTTTATTACTGCTTTTGTTGCCTGTCATCGGTTACTTTATCATCCATTATATCCGGTGGAAAAGCAAAAGAAGAAACCGATTCGCAGAAGACAGATTTCAGGAAGTTCTGTTTGATAAGACCTCTGGGTTTGCCAGACTTTTCCCCGTGCTTTATCTCTTGGGATTTTTGTTTTTAATATTCTCCATCATTGATCTTTTGGGCGGTAAAGAAGAGATAAGTGTAACGCAGAATGTCAGCAACACCATTTTTGTGCTGGACGTTTCCAACTCCATGAACGCACAGGATATCCAGCCAAGCCGTCTCGATGAAGCCAAAAATATCATCATCAATGCACTCCAGAAGATGACCAATGACCGCGTGGGAATCGTCGTTTTCGCCGGCGATGCCTATTCGGTAATGCCTTTGTCCAGTGACTATGCGGCTGCAGAAACCTACCTATCGGGGATCGAGAGCGGTGTGGTTCAAAATCAGGGTACAGATTTTCTGAAAGCCATGGAAATCGCGGCCCAGAAATTCAAAAACATCAATAAAGGTTCAAAAAATGTAGTGTTAATCAGTGATGGCGAAGACAATGAAGGCCACGAGGACGAAGCAGTCAGTCTGGCCAACAAGCAGGGCATCAGGGTGACTACAATTGGCGTCGGTACAGAAGAAGGCGCACCGATTCCGGAATATTACTACGGCCAGCTGATGGGCTACAAATCTGATATGTACGGCGAAACCGTTGTTTCCAAGCTGCAGACCAAAGCGCTCAGTAATATCGCCTCATCAACGGGCGGCAACTATTTCAACGGCAACAATCTGGAAGATGCCGTCACACATCTTACCACAGAACTGCAGAAAAACACGGGATCCAGCTCTACCACGATCAATTCCCAGTCATCTGTGCATTATTATCAGTATTTTCTGGCAGTTTCTATTTTCTTTTTTGCCCTGATTTACCTCTTCAATCCAAAGCGCGATTTTAATTTGTAGAATTATTTGGGCAGCTTTTCCGCCCTCCATTCCCGCTATTTTTTGCCAGAAGGTTTGACGAATGTAAAAGGTTTTGTCCAGGCAAAAAATGAGCTCCATTCAGGTCGGGCTGCAGCTTCGCAAAATTCAGGTTTTGCCTGCCATTAGCGAGTGATCAAAAAAGACAAAATATTTAGACTTTCAAATTCAGAAAGTGATATTCCCCGTCTCTGTAATCCGCAAAAATATGATGCAGGCCATTGCTGATGATGATCTGTTCTGCACCAATCAGGCTGTTGTACCTTGCGATCTGCTCAAAATGAACTTGCTTCAGAGCAATTCCCGGCGCTTTGCATTCAATCAGGATTTTAGGCTGCGTTTTTTCAGTGACCAACAGGTCGATTCTCTTGGTAGTACCGTTCAGTTCCAGCTTCTTTTCCAGGATTAATGATGACAGATTCTTCTTCTTTATAAAGCGGAAATGGTGCAGCCAATGCTGTCGTACCCACTCCTCAGGCGTCAGTACGAGCCAGATTTTCCGTACCAGGTCATAGATAAAAAATGTATCTTTGTCTTGTTTGATTTGCAAATCAAAGTCATTTTCAAAATTAAGTTTCGGAACCTGCATACGATAAGATGAAAGAAATAGATATTATCCTCAAAAATATTAAAAATAAAGAACTATTACCTGTTTATTTTTTTCACGGCGATGAGTCTTTTTACATAGATCTGGCCATCAGGCATTTTGAGCACGACGTTTTGGAAGAGGATGAGAAGGCCTTCAACCAGACGGTGGCATACGGCCGCGATACCAATTATCTCGAGATCCTTTCCTTAGCAAGACAATACCCAATGATGGGCGACAGACAGCTGATCATCGTCAAAGAAGCGCAGGATATGAAACTGAATGACGACGAAGCCAAGGCTCTGGAAAACTACCTTGAAAATCCCGTTCCCTCCACCATTTTAGTTTTTGCCCACAAACTCAAAAAACTCGATGCACGGAAAAAGGTCACCAAAACATTATCGAAATCCGGAATGCTTTTCACGAGTGAGAAGATGAAAGATTACCAGCTTTCCACCTGGATTCAAGGCGAAATGGCCGTGATGGGAATCAAATCAGCACCCAATATCAGCCATCTGCTGGCCGAATATCTGGGAAATGATCTCTCAAGAATTGCGAATGAACTCAATAAGCTGAAAATAGTCCTGAAAGACGGCGCCATCCTTGACGGTAAAATCATCGAGGAACACATCGGCATCAGCAAGGATTTCAACATTTTCGAACTTCAGAAAGCATTGGCAACAAAAGATCAGGCAAAAGCTTTCAGCATTGCTTATTATATGGGAAAGAACAAAAAATCGAATCCTGTGCAGATGGCGTTCGGAGCTTTGTATAATTTCTTTTCCAATATCATTATTTATCATACTTTATCGGGACAGTCGCCTCAGAACATTGCTTCGGCAATGGGCGTAAATCCTTATGCCATCAAAGATTATTCGGAAGCCGCAAGATTTTATCCTTTGAAACACGCAACGCGGGTCATTTCAATTCTCCGTGAGATGGATCTAAAGTCAAAAGGGCTCGGCGTACGCCAGATGGAGGATGACGAGATTTATAAAGAGCTGGTTTATAAAATCATAAAAGTGGACGAACTGAAAGTGAAGGTTTAAAAGCATTAATAAAAACAAAATAGACAAATGAAAGGAGAATTAATCGGTAACATCCAACTATTCGCTAAGATTAGCGGCAAAGCTTCCTTGGCTTGGATCAAAGTTGCGTTGGTCGGCGCAGTCATTATGATTGTAGATGTCGTAATTGCCATTATTTTATTGGGCGATAACTCGGGTGGTGGATTTCCGGCTTCGGCACACGCCGGAATTTTGGGAGCCATTATGGGTTTTGTTTTCCTGTTTACGGTGGAGTTTTGGACGGCTTTGCTTCTATTGGTTGGGATTTTAGCTCCGGTACTTTTCATCATTTTAGCCAATAAAAATGCGATTGCTTCTGCAGTTTATAATGTTTGGAAATATAAAATTGCAGATTTCATAGAACCAAAAATTGATTTTTATATCAATAAAATGCTCCATAAACAACCTGGATTTTTGAAGAATATCACAGAATGGAGCGTGGTGAAAGTTAAATTGCTGGACACTATTAATAATGATTCTCAAACGCCAAAATTGCAGAAAAGAATCATCAAGTTTGTTCTCAAAAAAATAAAAATGGATGATGTTGATTTTAAAAATCCTGAAACTAATTTGAGCAGTATTTTGTCACTTAAAATCAGACAATTTATAGAAGGATTTGCAGAACCGGATTTAAAATTGGTTTGGATCCTTGTGGGAATTGATATTGTGCTGATTATTCTGGCTTTTGTTTTTAATAATCAATAACTGAATATGATTCATCATTCATATGTTTCAAATCGACAGTTTAGATAGGTTTTCATCAATTAATTCCCGAAATTTGTATCCTGTTTTATCACAAAGATTTATATTTGAAAACTTATAAATTGGAACAGAAATCGATTATCAATTAGCCTTAAAAGAATAAAAATAATTTAATTAAAAAATGGAAAACAATATTTTAGACTGTGTCATTGTAGGTTCCGGACCAGCTGGCTTTACAGCAGCAATTTACGCAGCAAGAGCAAGTCTGAAACCAGAATTATTTACAGGACTGGAGCCGGGCGGACAGCTGACGACAACTACCGAAGTAGAGAATTTCCCGGGATATCCGGACGGCGTTACAGGTCCCGAGATGATGCTGCACCTGCAGAAACAGGCCGAGCGTTTTGAAACCAAAGTCCACTACGAGATGATCACCAAAGTAGAGTTTTCCAAAGTGAGAGGCGGCATCCACAGACTGAGTACAGGCTCCCGCGAGATCCTTGCAAAGAGTGTCATCATTTCTACAGGAGCAGCTGCTAAATATCTTGGGTTGCCAGATGAGAAAAAATACTCCGGCGGCGGCGTTTCTGCCTGTGCCACCTGTGACGGATTTTTCTACAGAGGAAAAGATGTGGTGGTAGTAGGAGCGGGTGATACAGCGGCTGAGGAAGCGACTTACCTTGCGAATATCTGCAATAAAGTTACTTTACTGGTAAGAAAAGACCATTTCCGTGCTTCCAAAGTGATGGTAGACAGAGTGCTCAATACTGCCAATATTGAAGTGAAATATAACCATGAACTCATCGGCATCGAAGGTGAAAATGCCCTGGTAGAAAGAGCGAAAGTCGTAAATAATCTGACCAATGAGGTTTCCACGATTGATGTTCACGGGATCTTCATCGCGATTGGTCATAAACCAAATACTGGCATCTTCAAAGGACAGATAGACCTGGATGAAAACGAATATATCATCACTGAAGGAAAATCTGCAAGAACAAATCTTCCTGGTGTGTTCGCAGCAGGCGATGTTCAGGATCACCATTACAGACAAGCGATCACTGCGGCAGGAAGCGGCTGTATGGCAGCGATGGATGCAGAGAAATACATCGGCGAGTTAGCCGGGGAAAACCATACCTGGGTAGAACGTTAACATTAAAACGACATTACATAAAAATAAAATACACCGGCAATTCCCGGTGTATTTCTGTAAAAAGAAGTATTAAAAAACTAAATATATATGGAGTGTGTTTTCAGATTTATTTGTCGCTGAAAGCAAGTTTCGTATGCCTTGAAGTGGAGCTGGTTGTTCTCCGCTCTTCTTTATTGTGGATTTTGTAATACAGAAAAGCAATCAGAGTCGGCTTGTGAAAGATCCTGTAATACCTGTATTCTGTATGGAAATGACGCAGGTTGATCTTATAAAAATCATAGCCAATCACCACCAGCAGGCAGACACTGATCACATAAAACACCCGGAATTCCAGATTGTAATACGTCAGTCCCGAAAAAATTGCACCCAGCACATAGGCCGCCATAATGCTTGTCAGCAGTTTTGCTCTGGCAATAAGTTCCGGATTCTTGCGGAATTTCTTTTGGGTAAACATAGACGCCAAAATTCCCAAATCCGTGGTAGTTCCAGTCAGGTGAGTCGTCTTCACAGAGAAGTTTGAGATGCTGGCCGTCAGACCGTTTTGGAGACCTGTAGCAAACAACATCAGTGCGACCAAAGCTTCCGTCTCCTGCAGGGTTTTTTCGTAAAAAAACTGACCGTACACTCCGACCGCAAGCAGACATAGGATTTCCAGAAAGATCGGCAGTGAGTGTGCAAAATATTTACTCTTCTTATTCAGGTTGATCACGCTCAGATTGGAAACGAAACCCCCGAAAAAGAACAGGAAAATCCATCCGCCCACAACTGCTACCTGAGACCAGTTGCCCTGGCTGATTTCTGCTGCAAAAATGGCATAATGTCCCGTGACATTGGACGTGAATGACAGGAAGATCAGCAGGGACGCAATATTTATAGTGCCCGCCGTAAAAGCAGTCAGCGTTCCCAGTCTGATGTTGTCTCCCAATGTCCTGCTGTTACTATAATTTCTTAACATTTTTCTTTACTTTTAATAATTAACATTTTTATCTTCTCCATCAGTATTCTAAAGGAAAACCTCTGCCAGCCTTCCTTTCTCCGGAACATAGTCTCCCGTGCCGGTCACTACTTCCTGCGCTTCTACGTGCTTATTCTTTTTCAGATAGCCTGTGAGATCAAATTGATTTCTGTTCAGATTACTGCCTTTGGTAGCAGAGAAATAGGCCTCATCCACATTCCTGGCTTCCACAAATTGGTCAAACGTTCTTTGGAAGCTGCCAATAAACAGGTCGCACGTGATCTTATTGATCAAATCCGGATATTTGTTATTGATGATACTATACGCATCGCAAAATGCCTGCGATCTGATTTTCCCGAACACAGAACTCTTGGTCGTGAACAGCAGATCCCGGATAGAATCTCCCATATCATAACCCGCAACGAAGAGGATGTTATATTGGTTCTCATCGTTTTGTGCACGCTTCTTTTTCAGTACTTTTTTCAGGATGTCCAAAGATTCCAGTGAGAAGTCCGTTGCAATTAAGATGGTTTTGATCATAACAATATAATTTTTGTGAGTAGTTGTTTTTTGATATTACAAAACTATACCCACCAAATTAGAAAGACTTTGGAACCAAATTAAAATGTAATGAGAGAGATTAAAATGAGATTAGAATGTCATTTTTTATAGAAAATATCGAGTTTTGAGCCTGAGATTCTCTACGATTAGAGAATTATGGCAGCTTTTCCGCCCTCCGTTCCCGCTATTTTTTGCCCGGAAGTTTTGTAGAAAGAATTCGTAGGGGTAAGCTGCAAAAAATGAGCTCCACTCAGGTCGGGCTGCAGTGTGCACTACAAAACAAGCTTTTTAAGACTGTTGAAGAATTGTCAACAGAACCATTGTTAATAAATCAAAAAAAGCAACCTGAGAAGGTTGCTTTGTATACTGTTATAGCTTTTCCAGAAGATAAAGTTTACCGCCGGAAAAAGCCTGTTTTGGCATCAGACTTCCCTCCAGGATCATCGTTTTACTGCTGATATCAACCACGGTGATGTAATTGCTGGAGTTGATCTCGATATAGTTTTCTTTCTCTTTTGTCAAAGGGTTTTTTCCAAATTCAAAATCATACTTTTGCCAGCTTTCCTTCTCCGTACTGCAATGCACCGACCTGAATTTTGACCTTTTGGAATTGAATTCAATTTGATCAAAACCTGTCACACATTCACTGTTGAAAGAACTCTCAGGATTCTGGTCTGCGCTGAAGTCTGCAAAAGAACCGTGGTAGATGCCTACAACTTTCCAGGTGCCGTCTATCCGGTCTTTGTCTATTTTGCCATTGGCTTTGCTCACGGCCCAGCTCACCCCTTTCACCGTACCTTTGACGGCTTTATAGCCGATCGTGGCAACACCTTTCACAGCCTTGGCTGCAGTAGACACGATGCACGACTGCAAAATTAGGATGCTCACTACAGGTAGGATTATTTTTTTCATATCAGCAGATTTTATACGAATATAGCACATTAATGCTTTTAGGCAACATCGTGTACAATGGATAAATTTAAATAGGCCACAGATTGCTAAACATTCTCAGGAGGCACAAAGCTCGGAAAGCTGATCTGTACCGTAGTCCCGACGTTCTCTTTGGAGTTGACGATCAGTTCACCATTATGGATCCGGATAATATTTCTTGCGAGTGGCAGTCCGATGCCGTAGCCTTCATAGTTTTTGGTGTTGGAAGCCCTGAAAAAAGGATCATAGATCTTCGTAAATTCAGAATCCGGAATTCCGATCCCATTGTCTTTCACGATGATGTAGACGTGCGTGTCGGTAGCACCCAGAGAGACTTTTACCTGCTGGAAGTTAGAGTATTTGCATGCATTATTGATGATGTTGGCCATTGCAAGATGCAGCAGCTGCTCATTGCCCTGTACTTTCAGCTTCTTGGGATTGTCCGGCAGCATACTGATATCCATAAATACATTATTCTTGGAATTGATTCTCGTTGCCGTTTCGATAACGTCCCACAGGAGCTGATCCATCCTTACTTTATCCATTTTCTGGATCTTGCCGTCAAAGCCTGTTTGGGCTATCATCAGCAGAGCCTTGATCTTTTTATCCAGCTTTTCAGCTTCCTCCAGGATGATTTGAAGTGTTTCCTGATAATGCTCCTTTGTTCGTTCCTGAGACAGCGCCACATCGGCCTCGCCCATAATGGAGGTCAGCGGCGTTCGGAGTTCATGTGATACATTCCCAATTAGGTGATTTTGGGTCTCAAACGATGTTTCTACCCGGTTTAGCATACCGTTGAAGGTGTCTACCAGCTCATTCAGCTCTTTGTTTCCGGGCTGAGGTTCCAGGCGGAGATGCAGATTCTCGGAACTGATTTCTTTGACCTTGTTGGTGATTTTGAGAATCGGCTTAAACAAAGTTTTAGAGAGGTAGAAGGAAAATATCAACGAGAAGAAAATCGCCAGGATCATACAGGTGATCAGCGTTCTCTTGAGATAGCCAAGATAATACACAACATAGTGGTTCTTGGCAGAGGCTATCGCAATATAGTTCTTGTTGTGCGATCGGAAACTCTGCCCGATGTAGTAGAGCTCTTTGTCGTTATAGTTGGCTTCGCCTTTTTTTACAATACGCTTGAAAAAAGTGTCCGGAATATGAATCTGATGCGTTATCTTACTGTAGTTGGAATCTTTGGGTATTTCAAAAACGTAGTCTTTCTCCATGGGCAGTTCTTCCTCGCGCGTCAGATTGGTGATGATCTCGTTCGTCGAAGTGTCAATGTAAGCTTTGCTTTTCTCGATCTGGACGATGGTGCTCGCCCGTATTTTGAGCAGTTCGTAAAACCGCTGGTGCGAGAAGTTGACGATGGAAAAGTAGACCAACCCACTGAAAAGCAGGATGACGACTGTGAAAACCAGCATGACGAGAAGCATAGTCTTGGTCTGATTGGTAGAGATCCTCTTCAGCATAATTCTAAGGTTTTTTCAGCACGTAGCCCATTCCGATGACGGTGTGGATGATCTTGTTGTCGTCCTGGTTGTCCAGTTTTTTTCTGAGATAATTTACGTACACATCCACCACGTTGGTTCCCAATTCATAGTTCACACCCCAAACTGCTTCCAGGATTTCTGATCTCGAAATGACTTTTTCAGGATTATTCAGGAAGTAGAGCAGCAACTTGTATTCTGTGGAGGTCAGCGATATCTCTGTGCCGTTTCGGGTTACCTTTTTGGTGTAATCGTTCACGGTCAGATCTTCAAAGCGGTAGATGTTGTCGCCGTTTTCCGCTTCGCTGGGTTCTGCGCCGTTGCTGTGTCCGCTTCTTCTCAGCAGAGATTTGATCCGCGCTACCAGTTCTATGAATTTGAAAGGTTTTACCAGATAGTCGTCGCCGCCGCTTTCCAGTCCCAGCACGATGTTTTCTGACGAGTCCAGAGCGGTGAGGAAGAGGATGGGAACGGTTTTGTTGGTCTTGCGGATTTCTTTACAGACCTCCAGGCCGTTGATGTCTGGCAGCATAATATCCAGGATGATCATATCGAAGTCATTATTCTCCACCATTTTGATGCCGCTGCTGCCGTCCAGTGCTACAGAGATCTCGTAGCCAAATTCCTGCAAACCCTTTTTGATAAAGGATACAACGCTGGATTCATCTTCGATAAGAATAATTTTTTTCATAAATCTAAATCAAAATTGAGGGTAGATTTTCAAAAATAACAATTTAAAACTGAAGTCCGGTATCTTACTTCTAAAATCTAATCTTTAATTTTGTCTGATGAGAAATTTAGTTTACGTCTTCCTTGGTGGTGGTTTTGGGAGTGTATTGCGCTTCCTGATCTCCTCGTACACGCAGAAGTTATGGAACATCAATGCCTTTCCGCTTGGTACTTTCGTGGTCAATATTACGGGTTGTTTTCTGATAGGGATGCTGTCTGCTTATTTTATTAAGGTGGACAATGCACTGAAATACCTGTTGATAACGGGTCTTTGTGGCGGATATACCACGTTTTCTACCTTCTCTGCGGAGAATTTCGCCTTGTGGCAGAATGGTAGCTACAGTATCTTGATTGTATATGCTTTGCTGAGCCTGATCTTGGGGTTGGGAATGGTTTATTTAGGCTTTCAGATCATGAAGAATTAATTTTTCCCTTTGATAACGAAAGATTTAAAACTTTTTCACCAAAATAATTTGGACAGGTGGCAAAAGCTTTTTATATTTGCACCACTGAAAACGAGAGATCGTAAGAGGTAAGGAGAGATGGCAGAGTGGTCGATTGCGATAGTCTTGAAAACTATTGACTGTAACAGGTCCGGGGGTTCGAATCCCTCTCTCTCCGCTGGTTGAGAAACTAAAATAAGCTAAAACGCTGTAAACATCAATGTTTACAGCGTTTTTTGTTTTGCGCTAGAATCAAAAAAAATCAAAATAGGTCACGATTTTTATGACCTATTCCGTGACCCATCCTGAAAATTTGAAAATAGGTCACGAAAAACTCAGGGAAACCCGACCAATAGGCAGTCTAACGATTGTACATCTTGCAGAAAGTGGTAACAAAAACTAAATTATTAACAATTAAAGTTACCACACTATGAACAAAACATTCAACCTATTATTCTTTATAAAAAAGAATAAAATCAGAACCAACGGAACCGCTCCCATCTACTTACGAATCACGATAGATGGCAAGGCAGCGGACATTGCTGCTAAAAGGTACATCGACCCACAGAAATGGGATGTTAAAGCACATAAAGCAGTTGGCAACTCTCAGGAGGCGAAAACACTTAATGTCTATCTTAAAACTTTGGAACAGCAAGTTTACGATTCTCATTACCTGATGCTGAAAGAAGAAGACTTTGTAACATCAGAGAGTTTAAAATCTAAACTACTTGGAACCGATGTTAACACCAGAATGCTGATTCCTATTTTTCAGGATCATAATGATAAAGTAGAAGCACTGGTTGGTCAGGATTTTGCGCCCGGAACATTGGAGCGTTATAAAACATCGTTAAAGCATACGCAGGAATTTCTAATCTGGAAATATAAAACTTCTGATATTGACATTACAAAGATCGATCACGCTTTTATTATGGATTATGACTTCTGGCTTTGAAGTGTGCGTAAATGCGCAAACAATACTGCGGTAAAGTATATCAAGAATTTCAAAAAGATCATTCGGTTATGTATGGCAAATGGATGGCTCTCAAAAGATCCTTTTCTAAGCTACAAAGCAAAGCTTAAAGCTATTGAACGACCATATCTTACTAAAGAAGAAATTCAGACGATTTATGAAAGGGAATTTGCGTCAGACAGATTAAACCAAGTACGTGATATTTTTCTTTTTAGTTGTTATACAGGTTTCGCATATATTGATGTAAAGAAATTGTCTAAATCTAACGTCAATATTGGGATAGATGGTGACAAATGGATATTCACGCATCGTCAGAAAACGGATACCTCAACCAGAGTTCCGTTATTACCTTTAGCACAGGAGCTGATTTTAAAATATGAAGACCACCCAGAATGTGTAAATTCAAATGTCTTGTTTCCCGTTCTCAGTAATCAGAAAATGAATTCCTATCTCAAAGAAATTGTGAACGTCTGTGGAATTAATAAAGAGCTGACATTTCATATCGCAAGACATACATTTGCGACTACGGTTACATTGTCTAATGGAGTACCAATTGAAAGCGTAAGCAAAATGCTAGGTCATACCAATATAAAGACTACTCAGCATTATGCGAAGATCTTGGATAAGAAAGTGAGTGATGATATGTCAGTTTTAAGGGGAAAGCTTCAAAGTAAAAAGGAAATAAAACGCTTAGGATAGCAAAAGGTAATCAAAGATGAATTTTGAAAAGTTCTCTTAATCAATCTTCAAAAAATTAA
This sequence comes from Bacteroidota bacterium, assembly GCA_037033105.1. GTDB lineage: Bacteria > Bacteroidota > Bacteroidia > Flavobacteriales > Weeksellaceae > Epilithonimonas. The sequence goes on along the minus strand of JAZBLF010000001.1, from coordinate 282,648 downwards.
ATCCCAACTTTAGTTGGGATTTAAAATATTAAGAAACGAAACTTATTTTGAATCTCCTGGCTTGTGGATATGTAGTTTCAAAGCTGGATGCTTTGTTTTTTTAGAAATATTAATATGATATTACTTAAAGACAAAAACTATGAGAGTAGAGTTTTAAAATTTTGATTTAAGATTTTATTCAATTCCAAAATTGATATTTGTTTAATAGTAGAAATCCCAGATATTGTTGGCTGCATATTTAAGGGTATTATACTGTGTTTATCGACTCCTATAAAAGGACTGTCTGACTCTAATAATAGTCTATCAGCAGGAATGTTTTTAATAATGTTAATACCATTTTTAGATTGAGTCATTGCATAATTAATGGAAAAATAAAAACCAAACGATACCGCTTTTTCTAAATCACTGATTGATCCTGAATACCAATGTAATATTGCCTTACCTGGAAAACGATTTCCTATGATTGAAATTACTTCTTTCTCCGCACGTCTTGAATGAATTGTCAATATCTTGTTCTTTTTCTCTGCACAAGCTCCAATTATTTTCTCAAAAATCAATTTCTGACTATTAAAATCTTCTGCTGTTTTTCTTAGATTGTCAATTCCGATCTCACCTACATATCTTGTTTCATCAAGTAATTCTTCAAACAATTCAAATTGATTGTTGAACTTATATGCCAATTCAGGATGATATCCCAATGCTGGACGTATGTATTTAGAACCTTCACAAAGCTCTTTCGTTTTCATGAAAACCTGTGGAAGATTCGTTACTGCTATCGAATAGTATTTTTGGCTGTCAATAGCCTTTATAATTTCTTTCGGCTCTGCAAATAAATCTAAGTGTAAATGTGTATCGAAAAACATTAAATATCAACTGTTTAAAAACTGACTTACTTCGTCCATACCTCTTTTGTAAACTGAAATGTATTCGTTCAGTTCTTCAGAATTCTCGTACGGGATAGGTCCTGACCTAATAATTTGCAAAGCTAATGAATGTCTACTATTAATAGCACTTAACTTTTGTAATCCCATTTTAAAAGCTCTATAGTCTGACCCTTTTTTGACGTTCTGAAGTGGTGGTGCCTGTCTAATGTCAATCGCATATTCTGTAGAAATATTTCCACCTGCATTTTCGGCTGATTGTCTTATGATGCAAGGAACGCAGTAACCGCAATTTAAACCAGGTCTGCTGCCTTGAAATCTACTATTTTCAGGATGTGAACAAGAAATTGTTTCCGAAATATGCTGATTCAAGAATTCTCTATCCTCACATTCAATAATCATTTGACCTTTGGTTTTAAATCTATAGGTATTTACGATAGTATTCCGAATCCCTAATTTTTCAAATGTTTTATTCAAACCATCAACAAAATATGGATGTGTAGTTCTAGTACTATGACTACTTAGCCGGGATTTTGTTAAAGGAATATTCAACGAAATTAAGCCATTTTCGGGAAGAATTAATTCGATATTTTCGTCCAAGCAATTTGCTGTCGCAATACCCAAAGTAATAAATAAGAAAGACCTGGCTCGAGAAGAATTTTCTTTTTCTGCTGATCCGTTTTTCTGATTCGGTTGAACTCGAAATTTTTGAGAAGCATAACTATTTTCTCCAAATTCATCTTTTAAGCCATTTATTAAATCGTCTTGAACTTTTTTTTCCGAGGTTTTATAATGACTTACAAAAAATGGTTTTTCCTGATTGGATAACAAATCAATTGCACCGATGAATGAATCAAGCCCACCAGAAAATAAAGAAACCTTAGTAAAGTTATCAGGGTTTCGATCTTCTGGCAATTCAAACTCTCTTATTTCGTGGTTTTGCCTAAATACAATTTCCCATTTGTCACCGCTTAGAAAACTCAAATAAGTTGCAAAATCATCGCTTACATTATTCCAAAGTTGCAGATCGTGAACAGGAAAGTTGACTACTAAATGTCTTGACCAACCTTGAAAACCATTTAATTGCCTTGATACAACTTGATCTATTGTGTAAATGCCTAATGCGAAGTTTACCAAATCATAAATGATATTATTTGGTACTAATTTAAAATTCTCCAAGTCTCTTAGCAGGTTTGCAGAAGCCATCTTATTAGCATCAGTCTGATCGAGCTGTATCATTAAATTATTATCTCCAGTAGGAACTGCAAATTGAGTAGTATCGGAACTCTTCAATTTTACTATAATGTTTTTTGTTTTCATGTCTCAAGTGTTGAATAAGCGGTTTGAAAAATTTCTTCAATCATAGCATTATTTGAACTATCACTGATATTAAATGTTTCTACAGGGATATCTCTATAATACTCAAATGTTTCAGCATAAATCAGATCTCTAACCTCGATTTCCAAATTAATCGCATCAGATTCAGTAACACTTCCTTTTTCTATGGCATTACCGAGTTCGTACATCCATTTATTGAAAACATAATTACTGACATAGTCAATTAGTGTTTCCTTGATCTGATCTAAGCTAAGACTATCTACATTTGTAAAATCATTGCCATTTTCTTGAAGTTTATTGTACAAAGAATCTAAGGTAGAAATTAAAGCATCACGCGCAATTGCCTCGTCATTAGTACTTCCGATTGGAGCTATAGCATCTGCAATTGCAAGGCAAATTTCTTCGGAAGACCTGCTCAAAAGATTATCTAAACCAAGGTTTTGAAGAGCATTATTTATTCCTCCGGAAGCGATAGCACCCAAGAAACTTGCATACTTACCTCCTGTAATTCGACCTTGTGCTGCAGCTCTCGTTGCACCTCTTCTTCCCCCTAGACCACTTACATATTTTCTTCCAGCTTTCTGTATGCTGGAACCTGAAGTTGATTTAGCTATTCGAGTCAATGCACCTTTAGATTTACCCCAATCAGTAGATTGGTCTGCTTGATTTGGTGCATCAGAGTTATTCTGTTCTGATGAATCATTATTTACAGGATCATTATTATTTGTGGAGTCATTTTCACCGTCTGAATGGTTGTTTCCATCTTGTGGTGCGTTTTGATCATCACCATCAGGCGGCGATGGATTATACCAATCAGGTAATAGTGGTGGTGATCCCTTTGGACCACCGTTAGATGCTGATGTTCCCATAACTATTTGATTTTCTTTTGTGCAACATTTGCTAAACCTTTATTAGTTGATTTACTCCAGGTAGTAAATAATTGGCGTAACGCATCTGGATTCGAATCTTTCAAAAGACTTTCAGCAAGAGTGGTTGTTACCAGCGGTAATTTATGATCTGGATATTTACTTAAAAAGATGACTATCTGTGATTTTAATTCCGGTTTTTCTCTACATAGGTCAAACAATGCTTTGAAAGCTTTACTGCTAGATAAATTCTCTTCTTGTCTAACTTTTTGCGTCAAAGCCTCAAAAATTGAAGCTGCCTCACTCGACGATAACGTATTAAGACTTTTTACAGCTAATTTTTGCACGGCTTCCGAGTCGCCTAACAATTTTTGAATTATTTCCTGTGCTTTCGGAGTCATTCGTTGAATATTAACTGCTGTTATAGTCAACTTATCTCTAGAGAAATAAAAATACGGTTGTAAATTTTCCTTTGCCAGTTTTGGTTCACTTTTAATCCAGTCAATTATCCAGTTGTCTTCCAATAGTATTTTTTCTTCAGGTGTTAAACTATTCGTTTTTTCTCCTTTCTTATCTTCATCCTCAATGGCGGAAGATGTAATATTTTCTAACTTCTCAATCAGTGAAATTTCACCATTATTTCCGGCCTGAATATCATGGAAATCAGTGAATGTTTCAGGTTTAAAATATTCCAACAACATGAGTTTCGCCAATACTCTTCTTTTTAAATTTATTGATTTTGCAGAGGCCATACTGATTCTAATCAGCATCGTATTCAAAAACCTTTTAGCTTGTCTAGGGTTACCATTTAATCCTAAATTTAGTACTGGAACTATTTGTGAGCATAATAAGATAGCATCATCAAATTCTGTGTTTTTAATCTTAAAAAATTCCGAAATGTTAGTTTGATCTAGAGTAAAATCGAATCCTTTTGTAAGTTTAGTTTGCATAACGTGATTGCGTATACCATCAAATTCTTCGAAATCTTTTGAATATAACTGTGAGAAAAGCAAATTCACATATGTGGTTAATTCGATCCTATTTAAAGGAGGAATACGGATAGGATATTGAATCAGTTTTTCCAGATAATCTCTTCCAACTTCCAGATTTTCTCCAGGTACTTCAGGAAACCTTCTTTTAACAGCATATTTGATTAAACGTTCATCTGCGCCGATAACAAATGCCGTTTTCTTAGTAAACAGGAAAAGCTTAATAGCTTCAAGTGTTCCAATTATTGTGTCAGGAGAACAACGATCTAAATCATCAATGAAAACAATAATTTTCTTTATTTTCGTTTCTTCAATTAAGGCTTCAAAGTTCTTGTGAAACTCTTGAATATTACTTCTTAAAGTATCATCTGAATCATCAGAACCCTTTTCCTGCTTTTCCTTTATATAATTTTCATAATCAATATCTTTCATTTTGGACATTGTATCAGCCAAAGACATTGCTGCTATTCCAACTGGTCCCAAGGTTAAAAAACTCATTCCATATTTTAGGGACGACCCGGCTACTTTAATCCAGTCAACACGTTTTAATAATTTCGCTGCATATTTTACAGCTTTTTCCGAGAATTTACGTTTTGAAATTATTTCATCAACAATTCTACCCATAAGAACTGATTTCGCATCCTCATATCCTTCAAAAAGCCATCCGTTGAATTTAATTACTAAGATATCCGAATCATCTTCATACTTCTTCTCCACCATTCTCATTAAACTGGATTTACCACTTCCCCAGTCTCCATAGATTCCGATACTACAAGGCAATAAATTGTCGGTGTCAATTATGGTAGTAACAGCTTTAGATAAGTGGCTGTAATCGATGTAATCAGAAAGTGATTCGTTGTCATTCCACATAAGATAAATTTTTATTCATATTTTAATAGTAATATTTACTACGAGAGTAATTAAGCTCAAATAAATTTTAATCAGATATTTGACAAATTGCTAACCGGACAAACATAGTAATTATTATCGACCATCATTTACGGAAAACCGTAATTGTAACATATTTTACATAAAAATGGTTATTCTGTAAAATTCCAACAATTAATGTAATAAATATTAGGTATAAATACGTATTTTCAATCTGCTATAATAATTTGATAAGAGAAGTGCTAAAAGTATTTTAGAAGTCTTTTAGCATTTTGTAAAAACAAAAAAACAACTCTCGTCAGTACTCAATTTTATTTATTTTCTTCTCGTAGCAATTCTGGGATGGTGACAGCAATTCTTATGATTTAGATGGGAATGTATCGGTACTAATTCTTGGACGCGTAACTTGCTATTCTTAAAAGAGAGAATTGAAACAGAATTTGACTATTAGTTCAGCGGTGTTTTGTTGAATCTTTACCACGACAATAATGATTCAATAGCCTGGCACAGAGATAAGGAAAGTAGGTATGGAAAACAACCAGTTATTGCATCCATTAGTCTGGGACAAATAAGAAATTTTGATTTCAGAAAATAAGAGCATCACCAAAGCAAATGCAGCCTTCCTCTTCTTAATGGATACTTACTCATTATGAACTTGATTTACAGGAAAATTGGAACATCGAATTGCTAAGTTTATTGTGTCAGTGAAAGAGCGGATAAATCTGACATTCCGTTTAATTAAATTATAAGTTTTTCTCTAAATATAATGGATAGTACTAAAACAATTTTTAGTTTACTTTTCATTAAATAAACTAAAAGTTGTTTTTAGATAAGTAAATGATGACAAACAACTGAAAAAATCTTTTTTGTGAATTTTCCGTTTATGTTCTATTTGAATTTTTTTTGATATTAGATCGTGATATAGTCCTAAATAGGAGACTGAAGATATGTGATCATTTTCCAAGCTTTTAAAGAATGTCTTAAAATTTGGGATTCCAAATGCACGATGATTTTTTTGATTACTATCAATAGCTTCCTTGAGATTAGGAACTATGTAAGCAAGATTAGGATCATCTTCGGGATCGATAAAATCACCTACACTTAAAAAATCTTTTTTCCAATATGCTCCCATTCTAAGGCTAGTTCCATCGATGTCTTTTTCTGTTGGTTCATAAAATCTTAATTCATCTGATTTGAAATCTATATCTTGAAATTCAGGGTCCACAATATTATATAATTGTGTAGCTGAATAGAAATCTAAATCGGTATCATCTTTCAGAATTTCTTTTAGAAGCTTTTTATATAAATATCCCTTATATGGATTATAAATACATAAAGTAAAACCATAAGGATATTGAGCATAATGATATTTTTTATGAAATATAACAAAGCCATTGATGTTTTGGCGGTTAAATAGAGTTGTTATATAATTAATAAACCCATTCTTATTTTTTATTTTAGACATCGTGCAATATTCAAAAGTATCAAAACACTCATAAGAGAATAAATTTTTATAGTCCAACTCGTTAATTTCTCTGATGGGATTAATTATTGTGAATTCAAGATTTTGAATTTTTTCCTCATTGGAAATTATTTTTAGCTTCAGAGGAAGAGCCTGAATGTTTTTCCACAGTATTGAAAACTCGATAGCAGAGTGAAGAGTAGTTCTCCAATCGGTTGATATTGGAATCCAAATGACTTGTAAATTTGATAAACCTTGAAATTTATTTTGTAAACCAAGATTATATGCTGAAAGCTCTGTAATGGCTTCTCGTTCACTGCTATTACTTATTTTAAGCTCTATAAGTGCCAATTTACAGCTGGAAGTGTTGTAAGATAGAATATCTACAGAGGGCTTTTTCCCTCTTTTGACGCCGGTATCTAAAAGCTTAAATTCAGAATCAATTAAATTGTAAAATTCAATATTTTTAGTAGAATTTGAGACTTTGTCCATCAGAACTAGCTTAACGAGATCTGAAATTTCTATGGAATCCTTATTAGTGAAAATTTCTTGTTTCTGCTTTTTAATTTCTTCTTTAAATTCTTTAATATTGGTGATGTATTTATGAAAATCTTTAAAATTTGAACATAAGTAATCCCTTACTTCACTTTCTTTCATGAGCATTTTGTTAGTAAATATAAGGATTTAACCATCATATTCTAAATCTTGTGTTGTAAAAAATAGCTTTTGTAAAGTCTTTATTTATAAATTAAAACTCATAAAATATTAAATTTTATGAGTTTTAATTACTTTATGAGTTAGTTTTAGGTTTAAATATTTACTTTAATTATGACAAAGATTTTCTACGAAACTGAATGTGACGATGATGAACTAATTGCAGGATATGATTGGATTAGGGGTTTCCTGTCCCCTAGTGACTGGCGAAGAAAAAAAGATAGCATTGAAAATTATCTATACGAAAAACTTAAGCCTGTTGCGGACTCAACGAATATTGCTGAGAGCAAACGTGTTGTTATTGATGATGATAAAATAGGATGGTATCTATATCTGGCCCATACTTACATTGATGAGCGGCACAAATATAATTATGTAGCAGGTGCCCGCGTTTTACCCATATTTAAGCAGATTGGCAAACACCTACAAACGGTGAAGAATATACCGGGAATTGATAAAAAAATCAAAGATATGTTGCGGAAAAGGCCAAATGAGGCCGATGCTATTCTTTTTGAAATCCTAACAGCCTTGTTATGGAGTAGAAATGGTTATAAAGTTGAGATTATTGATGAACAGCAAGGGGCAGCAGGTAAAAATCCAGATTTTCTGGCTACGAGGGGAGAAGAAAGCTGGGAGGTGGAATGTAAGAGGTTAGGAGTTTCAGATTATACTTCCAAAGAAACGGTAAAGAAACTCAGAATGATCGATGAGGTGAAGGATTTATTGACAAAAAATAACATTTTATTGGATGTAGATATCCATACTGAATTGTTAAAACTTTCTGATTCATTTCTTAAAGATCAATTGGAAAAAATTATTCCGACCATAGGAGATAAAGACAAAGAAATTACTTCTCCAGATGCTGATTTCAAGATTTCTAAAATAGATGTAGGGAAAATAAATAGGCATTTAGAAAAACACTTTGTTAAGAATTACTCACCACATTTATCAGAGCTTATAGCTGGAAAACCAGTAGATGATCAGGGTTTTACTGTCGGATTGGCTGCTCAATGTGAGTATATTGATGGTGATTTACTAAGTCAACATATTGCTAAAGTCAGAAATGTTTTTGGAGTACATTTTAATTGCGATTCTGAAGACTCAATGATGGCCAAAGCAAAAGATGCAAGAAGACAAATTAATGGCGCAATAAAACAATTTAAAGGCTCAACGGGTGGAGTAATACATGTTGGTATTGAAACTTTAGACGGGCCGAAAGTCGAACGGGTTAGAACAGAAAAACTCTTAAAAACATGGGCGGATTTCGATATTAAAGAGAGTAATCTTTGTTGGATTTATTATCATTATTTTCAATCCTACACACGTTCTTACAAAGAATGGTCATTTGATGAGACGGTAAATGCCGTAACTAATTTAGTACATCCTGAACCCCCACTTCCTAAACATTTCTTAGTTGTACCAGAAGATGAAGTGCAAATTAAAGACGGTTCGCACTGGGAACGAGAGGCTCCATAATTTGAAATTAGTAACAATGTCTGTTAATAAATAAAGATAATAGTTTAGAGCTAAATCCTGCACAGTTTGCAGGATTTAGTTTTTTTAGTTCAAAATGTAAGAATTACAAAATACCATTTATCTCTTTAAATTTTTGAATTGTCATTGATTGTTTGGTAATAATATTTAAAATCATTTTGTCATCGGTCACAATAAAACAATTGAGGTTATCACGGAGATACAATAAATGATTTAAATCTACATAATCATTTTTGGCTGGTGTACCTAATTCTCCACTTTTTTTAGCGGAAAAAAGAGAGAAAGACTCTAAGAAAATGTCTATACTATGATTATAACTATTATGTACATCTTCTTCGGAAATTTCTCCACCATTATTAGAAGCCAGGGCGGCAAAATTGCTTGCCATTCCTTTAACTGTAATAGAATTATTCAGTTCAAAATCTGAAGCCAGAGACTTTACAAATTGCTTTGCATAATCTTCAAAAGCTTCTCCATTATTTACCCGCTCGTCCCTATATATTTTTTTTAGTTCTTCATTTCCTTTAGATGTTGCGTCAACAAATCCAAAAGAATGTGTACTATCCCATTCTTTAAAGAAATCAATATTATAAACTTCATTTTCAGTGTTCAATATCAATGTTGCAAGGTTCTCACTTCTAAGTAGCTCAAAACAAATTTTTAGTAGACCGAGTGTTCTTTTTTCCTTTATTTCAATTATTGGAAAGGCCTCAGCTTTGATTGTTTCAGGTAGTTTCCATATTATTGGAAATCCACATTCAAGTAAGTTCTTTATGACTTGTTTTCTTATATTAAATTCTCTTTCATTAATTCCAGATATTAATTCTAATATGACTAGTGCTGAAGTATATGAATTATCTTTTAATTTAGGTAATTCTTTGCTCAACCTTCTTACTGCTACAGTATCTAAATAATATTTCATTTTTTCAATGGCATTTTTAAAAATATTCTCAAACGAAATTTTTCATTTTCTGAGATACTATTATTTCTATTGTCGAAACTAATTCTCTAACGGAAAGTGTCGAAAGATAAGTAGAGTAATAAGTCAAATTTTTTATTGATAGATTTGAGACAGTAAAAGTATCAATATCAATTTTTTCGAGCTTAAATGCTTTTGGAATTTCATTGTGATACAGTTTTTGTAAAAAAGAATTAAAAGAACGGATATCAAAATTTTTTGCTTTCAAATGTTTATCTATCTGAATAATTTCCTGGTCAGGATTTTCAACTATTGAATAAGGAATTCTAAAATTCCGATAGGAATCTAAATAGGGAAAATGCAGGAATTCTACACTTGCTTGGAAAGCACAGTAATATATAAAATAGTTAATTGCAACATCACTCTTACTTTCCAATTCACCTATGATTGCCATCTTTTCGTAGATTGTTCTTTTTAACTCTAAAGAATCAAAAATGTACAAATCGTAACATTGATTAGAGCAATCTCTAAGCACTGAAAAAGCATTGTCAAATTCTTTATTTTCTAAGAGTATGTCTGCTTTGAAAAGTAGTACTAACACTTTTTCTTTAGTGTTGTTAGCTATTTTATCAAGATTATCTTCAATGAAATTCAATGCATATTTAGATTCAATTTTGTGATGTAAACTGGATACAGATAACAGGATTTCGATGTTGTTAGGGGGAGATAGTTTTTTGATCTTACTATCAACAAATGCAAACAGGTTTGCATTCCCAAGACCTATTTTTTTTGAATAATCAATGTACCTGTCTAGGATTGGCAATAGATCACTGAACTCAAAATCATTTTGCTCAATGAACTCGCTTAGAAAATTAAAAACTGTTTCAAGTGATTGCGTTTTTAATTGATTTGTCAGGAAGGTTTTAAATCTGGAAACCTTGTAATTTTTTTCTCTAAAAATATATTCCATAATAATTGACAACTTTAATAATTGCTAAAGCAAATCGTAATCAGACATTTTTAAAAAAATCTATTCTATGTTCATCTATTCCAATTTTTTGTAGACTATGTAAGTGACTAATCTTTTCTTCATCACTATAAAAACTGACTTTCCATTTTGAGGATTCGGCAATGTACTTTTTAATTTTTTTTAAATAAGGTAGGTCAATAATATTAAGTGAATGTCCTAATATTATAACCTCATTGATGTCTTTTAGATTTTTAAAGAAGTCTTCGTTTTCGCTAATAACATCTTTTACAGGTTTTTGTAATCTGTAAAAAGGCTGCTGCGCATTAGCTTCAGAGTCAGAAAACGGAGTTCTCGTCGTCTCTCCATATTTATCAAATTTGGGTTTCACTTTTAGGTTCTTATTATGTCCAAAAACTAAAAATCCTTGATCATTCTCAACATCTCCGTGTATATGCAATACTTTCTCACTTGCAATTTGATAGACTTCTTCCAATGTTAATGTATAATTAAAGGTTAAGAACATTGAATCTTCTTCAAAATGAAGTTTTCTTTTGGTTGATTCTAAACTTAAAATCAGTCAGCCAATCTTCAAATGCTTCTCTAATACTGCTGATTAAAATATCAGTTTCTTGTTCTAAATCATCTTCAAGACCATAGATGAAACTTGGCCTAAAACTGTCGTCAAGTACATCAATTTGATTTTTTTCATCAAAGAAAGTTTTCCAATTGAATGTGCTTAAATCATTTTCAAAGTCTGCCCAAAGTTTTTTATTATCAGCATTTAATTTCGTACTTAATTTAAAATACTCTTCAAAAGTATTCTCTAAATTCGGATAATTTTTGATTACAAACTGGTGAAAATCATTATATCCAGTCGGAAGATTGTGGTATCTATCGAATCCGTTCCCAATTATATAAAGCGTATTCATGTAAAATTAGTTTTACTTTTTTAGAATTTTAATTCAACCGGGTACTCTCTGTTATATGTAATGTATCAGATATATTACACCTGCTGGCTCCTCTTTTCAACATTCGCTCATAGAAACTATCTGTCATTTCGACTAAAAATACATCATAACCAAAATTCAATGAAGAGTTGTAAACAATTGAGATCATATCCTTGCCAATATTTTGATGTTTAAATTCAAAGGGAATAAATAGATTGGCTATATAGACTTGTTCATTTTCTTTATTTATTCCTGCTCTAAAAAACATTATACTCGTTCCTTCTGGTTTATTTTCGGTTCCATTTATCTGTATTGCTGAATCATAAAAGCTTGAAGTGAAAATAAAGTTGGAACCTAGCTTTTGGTTTAAAAAATTTTCAAGTTTCTCTATGATTACGTTTTCAATTTTGTTTTCCATGGTTTATTAGGTTTTCATTATTAAATATAATTATAATAAATTTATTGATTAGGATATTATAAAAAATTTACATAAAAAAATCCTCGAATTCTTCCGAGGATTTAAAAAACTAATAACCATGAAAACTCAAATAGATTGAGAATCATGGCAAAACTATGCAATAAATGAAATATGATTATTATTCTTTTGATTTTTATATTATTTTTAACTCCATCTAAAATTTCTGGAATCCTAAAAAGCAATAAACATACGATATCAACATTGTAAAAAGATTTTAGGGCAATCTATATTTAGGAGTTTGACTCATGAAGATTTCTTAATATATTTTTAAATATTAAAAAAATAGAATTTCTGTCTGATTGAAAAAAAAGTAATTTATGAAGATGGTAATTATACAATTAATAATTTATGGGTAGGACTTTCACGGAGTGGAAATTGGAAATTTCTGAACGTAACATTCCAAGAAGCGATTTGTATTAATAATATTTCGGATATTTGAGGAGAAAAGTTAATTGTTTAAAACAATATTTATATTCCCTTTAGGTTTCTTTATTATGGAAAAAATGTACACATTAGAATCATTTAGAACACTTGATTTAGATACAAAGAGTTTTATTATTGAAGATATTTTGCCTGACCAATATTATGGTAGACAAACAGATTTATTTGTTTTGGATGAAAATGTAGAATATTCAGAAGAAATATCAAAACAAAACGATGTTTTGTTTCTAGAATTAATTGAGGAGCTGTCAGTTAGTTTATTTTCTGGTCAAGATGTAATAGTGTACGATTTGGAAAAGGTTATGTTACAAAATCAATCAGAAAATGAAATTTTGCTAAATAGAATGAAAGATGGAGGCAGAATTACAATATATCCCCGTGATAAAAATATTGACCCAAAATTGAACTAACTTATTGCACTAATAAGAGTTTTATTGAATAATCAGCATTTTAACTATTTTAATAATTCAGCCTGCTGCGCTATTGTAAGGAAACATCTATTTTAAAGCAATTAAATAAATTTGCTATAAGTTGTATATCAATTAAAAATAGTTAATTTACTTATGAAGAAAAAAATTCTCTTTGTATTTTTAATACAGATAGTATTGATAAGCTGTCAAAAAAAAGTTTCTTATTTTAGATTAATCAGTTATGATGTTGAATCTGATAATCATCTTAAAATTAATGCCTACTCATTATTAGATAAAAATGGAGAATTGAATGTTTATCTTGATAGAGAACGAGATAAAGTATTTTACAAGTACAAATTGAGTGAAAATGAGCTCGACCAAATCTATAGTTTATCAAAGGACAAATTAGAAAATTATGTTGCTAAAAAAGCTTTGGATCAAAACCAAGGTTATGCTGGGAGCAGAAACTTCATAAGTTTTAAAGTAAATGGAAAGGAGGATAAATTGTGTTTTGTTCTACCTTTTATGAATTCTGACTTTAGTAAGGTAATAGATTCTTTGGAAGCAAAAATATATCAACAGGATGAATCATCGACAACTGAGAAATTTTCTATAGATTTAAAAAAGATTGAAAAGGAAATAGTAAATCAGAATCAAATTGACAATTATCTTCCTAGTAAGCAGTTACCACCTCCTCCGATGAGATAAAATTCTTACATTTACAAAAAACACAATTATGAAAGCACTAAAAATTTATAGTATTTTTTCTACTATTGAGAACTAAAACATTATTTACAGCAGCAATTGCAGGATTATTAGCAACAGCCACGTCGTGCTCATTTTTAGACAGCAGTAAGAGCCGTGAAAAAGGAACGCCAATGGAATCCACCAAAACGGCTGTCGCAAAATTGATAACCGACAAGGAGGCAAACAAAGGGAAACGTTTCGCTATCACAGGCTATTTGAATTATTCTACCGGATTGACGGTCTACACCAGCAGGCCCCAGACAGTCTATGTCAATACGACACCGGGTGACAGCGGCGAGACCATTACGCCTGTAGAGATGAGTTGGAAAAAGGATGGACACAACAGTGTTTTTGTTCCCGAGGATGCAGAACGCGGCTCCGCCAATACGATATTCTACGATAATGATGGTAAGCCGTTCACAACAAACGACAAGGTAGAAGTGTCCTTTGAACTCGGAGATTCATCAATATATCCCGTTGAAGTACGGGTAGACAGGGTGAAATAATAAAATAAGCTGCCAGCGTCTAATGAATGTCATCTCAAGTGGGCTTTTAAAGCCAGAGCGACGGGAAATGATGGCTGCAATTCCTCAAATAAAATTAAAATTATGATATGCAGGTCAATTATTTAATACTCCTGTTTACGGGTCTTTTCATCATAGGCACTTACATCAATTACCGGTACACGCAGAGGAAAGGAATGCCTTTCAGGTACAAACCTCTTTTCCTGATCATTGTTGTTGTCCTGTTTTTGGTTGCGTTGTATGGAACCATTGTGGGAAAACCGTATAACGAAATTCTACCATTTATAGGTTAGATTTCGTTTGATTCGAAGATGATTAATACCATTTGTAAATAGCAAAAAACCTTTTACAATTTGTAAAAGGTTTTTCTTGATATTATATTTTTTCGTGGATCAAAAAAACACTTTCCTTATTTTTTAATCACTTTTGAAGAGTAAGTCTCCCCATCTGCAGTAATATTCAGGATATAATTACCTACAGGATATTTAGAAACATTAATTTGATTATTGACAGCCTTTTCTTTGCCCACCAATCTTCCGTTTACATCATAAATACTAATTTGTGATATATTCTTAAGATTATCTATGCGGATAAAATCTTTTGCAGGATTAGGATAGATACTGATATTTTTGGTTTTGGTTTCAGTGGCCGCTAAAACGTCATCTACAATTAAAAAATCTTGCCATTGGTTTGCTGCCTGATAGGCCGCCTTAGAACCGGTGGGAACGTGGAGTGTGCAGGGATTTTCAGGAACACCAAAAAACACATTGGCACTGTTTGTCAAATCTACCGGCGTGGGATTATCTGTATAAATATTGACCAGACTTTGGCAGCCGTAGAAAGCCAACGTTCCGATAGATTGCACGGACTTTGGAATGGTGAGTGATTGTATAGCATTGCAGGAATAAAACGCACTTTTTCCAATAGAAGTTATAGAATTAGGAATATTAACCGTAGCTAAAGAGTTGCATGTAAAAAAAGCAGATTCTCCGATAGTTCTCACTGTATTGGGAATGCTGATAGAAGTGATAGCCCGACCAAAAAAAGCAGCATCTCCAATAGCAGTTACTGTATAAGAGATATTAGTCGCACTATTGGTTACCGTAGTTGGTATTACAATAGCGCCCGTATAAAAATTAGTTAGATTTTCTCTTACGATGACTTCATTGGCTGTCACAGATTCCGCAGTCACCTGATAATTGATTCCATTCACTGTGAAGGAGTCTCCTACTGCAAGGGTCGGAGTGGTTTTTAGCAAACCAGTGCTCATTTGTTTAGCTTCGACGCTGATAGTTGTTGCCAAAAGACTTCCTAAAATAAAAAGTGCTGTTGAAGATTTGAAAAAATAATTTTTTCTCATAATTATTAAATATTTATTTTGAATTTTATAATGATAATTTTTTATGGATTGGATTCGTAATAAGTACCGACATTTTTTTTACACAATCTCTAATACAAACCATATGCTATTATCACTTATTTTCAAAACTATTTAATAAGCACCCACTGCGCGACGTCTCCTGACTTCACCCCGCTGCGCAAAGTCTCCTGACTTTGAGCAAGTAAGTTCGAATTTGCAACCGCTGCGCAAAGTCATCCGTTACTGATTAATAGGATTTCCGTTAAAAATAATAATCATATGATCCAGGTTATTCCCCCAGCTGCGCAAAGTCATCCGTTACTGATTAATAGGATTCCGTTAAAAAAAATAATAATATGATCCAGAGCATTTTTGTCGTGCATCATTTCACCATTCTCAAGGGACTCCGCTGTTAGAACAACTAAACAAAGTTAAAATGCTGTAAAATAATTGTTTACAACGTTTCTTTTTTGTTTTAGCGCTAGTGTCAAAAAAAATCAAAATAGTACGATTAATGTGACCTACTCTGTCATCCGTCTTGACAATTTGAAAATGTATAGTGTAAGCAAATTACAGCTAATTCAGAAAGTTGGATATTGGATAATTTTCAAAATATAATAATTAGGCTAGTCCAGTTCAGGTATTTTATTAGTAATATTTTATACCTTTACTACAACAATAATAGTATATGAATACCAAACTGTCAACAGATAAATCGGTAAGGCAGATAGAAATTTTTAGAGTCAGCGGAAATAGCAAAAGTCCTTATTTAGATGATGTTTCTGTTGAAGAACCTTTGGAGATCAGGGTTTTGTATCGGGATGGTAGTACAGCAGTCAGTAAGAATATTTCGGTCACGATGAGAACACCCGGAAATGATGCGGAGCTAGCTGCGGGTTTCCTGTTTACCGAAGGTATTATTTCCAGCCAGAATCAGATCAAAAATATAGAAAATCAGCAGTCACTTTGTACAACTGATGCTCAAAATGTGCTCGTTGTGGAACTTAAAGATCATCTTACACCCAACTTGATGAATGCCGACAGAAACTTTTATACCACCTCCAGTTGCGGCGTCTGCGGAAAAGGTTCTATTGAAGCCATCAGAACAGTAAGTATTTTTAAAGAACACGAAAGGGAATTTAGCAAAATCGAACTTCATGTCCTTTGTCAGCTGTCTGAAAAACTGAGATCTTTTCAAAATAACTTCTCGGCTACCGGCGGTATTCACGCATCGGGTATTTTTGATATGGCCGGCAATCTTCTGGCTCTTCGTGAGGATGTCGGACGGCACAATGCCTTGGATAAATTGATTGGCTATGCCTTGTCTTCCAATCTATTACCCTTAAAAAATCATATTTTGCTTCTCAGCGGAAGGGCAAGTTTTGAGCTGATTCAGAAAGCAGCGATGGCCGGCATTACGGCTGTTGCAGCAATTGGTGCGCCCTCAAGTCTTGCAGTCGATCTGGCAAAAGAATTTGATATGACGCTGCTTGGTTTTCTTCGGGATAACCGGTTCAATATCTACCATTTGGGAAGTCATTTTAAAATAGAAAATCTATCATGAAAATTAGAATTAAAGATAATTCGGTGCGGTTCCGCCTTAGCCAGTCAGAAGTGGCTTTGCTGGGACAGACTGGTTTAGTCTCCTGCACTACAGAATTTACAGGCCATCCTTTGGTCTACACCATCCAAACTTCATCAGATAGTGAACTCACTGTATTATTTATCGAAAACACAATCGTATTGAAAATGCCTGAGAAAATGGTAAATGAATGGGTTTCTACCGACAGGGTAGGATTCGACGGGCAGTCAGGTTTAGTAAAGGTCCTGATAGAAAAGGATTTTGTCTGCATCGATAATTCAGTGGAGGATCAAAGCGATAATTATCCCAACCCGAGTCTAAAATGCTGATTAAAGGCTATTTTAAAAATTCAGAACATGAAAGATCAACCATTATCTGACCAAAATAAATTGGACAACGATAACTTACCTTCGGCGCATTCACCATATAATCTTCGGAACTTAAAACTTAAAGATCCCAAAAACTGGGCGGCGGGTGCACCGGCAGTACTTCATTCCATGGAGCAGCTGGTCCGCAATGCATCCGTTGGCCGCGGTGGCAGGGCACTTTTCAGTATGAATCAGTTTGATGGGTTCGACTGTCCAAGTTGCGCCTGGCCTGATCCCGATGACGAGCGCTCCGGCCTAGGAGAATATTGTGAAAATGGAGCCAAAGCACTGGCCGAAGAAACTACTTCCAAAACAATAGGAGAAGAATTTTTCAGAGAAAATTCGGTATACGATCTGGCAAAACTAACGGATTTTGAAATCAGTCAGCTAGGCAGGATATCAAGGCCAATGTATCTTCCTGAGGGCGCGTCGCATTATCAGCCAATAAGCTGGGATGATGCTTTTGGAAAAATTGCCGAAAAAATGAATGCCCTCGATTCGCCGGATGAAGCAATTTTTTACACCTCCGGGCGAACATCCAATGAGGCAACCTGGGTTTATCAGCTTTTTGGCCGAGAGTTCGGAACCAATAACTTCCCGGACTGTTCCAATATGTGCCACGAAACCTCCGGATATGCGCTTACGAGAAGCATCGGTATCGGAAAAGGAACGGTTAAACTGGAGGATTTTTATGACACTGACCTGATTATGATTATCGGACAAAACCCGGGCACCAATTCGCCGCGGATGCTTTCGGCATTAACTAAAGGCAAGAAAAACGGGGCAAAGATCCTGGCTGTCAATCCACTTCCCGAAGCGGGACTGAAAGGATTCAAAGATCCTCAAAACGTTCGTGCTTTGCTTGATAAGCCTTTCGAGCTATCTGATCTTTATCTGCCAGTAAAAATCAATGGTGATATGGCACTTTTGAAAGCACTCCAACTTTTATTATTGGAACAAGAAGATAAAAATCCGGGAACAGTGCTCGACCACGATTTTATTAAGAATAAAACCGGCGGATTTGATGAACTGGCCAGAGAACTGAAATTATACGACCTTTCATTTTTGGCGCAGCAATGTGGCATTTCTGTTGAGGATCTGAGAGAAGCGGCAAAAATGATTGCTGCCAAAAAGAGAATGATTATCTGTTGGGGAATGGGAATCACACAACAGAAGAATGGCGTGGAAATGATCTATAACATCGTAAACATTCTCCTGATGAAGGGCAGTATCGGCATTCCTGGTGGCGGCGTTTGCCCCGTCCGCGGTCACAGTAATGTTCAGGGCAACAGGACATTGCTGATCAACCATCATCCGACTACAGAGCAATTGGATAAACTGGAGGAATTCTATGGTTTCAAAGTTCCGAGGAAAGGCGGTTATGATGTAGTCAATGCGCTGAAAGCAATGCACGATGGGAAAGTAAAATTTATGTTCTGCATGGGTGGTAACTTTCTTTCTGCGGCACCGGATACTACCTTTACGGCTGAAGCAATGCGAAAACTGGAAATGTCTGTATTGGTTTCCGTAAAGCTCAACAGGAATCATTTGATCCACGGCAAAGAAGCACTGATATTACCTGTGATTTCACGAAGCGAGAAAGACATCGTGAACGGCCAGTTACAGCACATCAGCACAGAAAATTCTATGGGTGTCGTAGAATGGTCGAGAGGTGTACTGGAGCCAATCTCTGAACATCTTATTAACGAAACACACGTGTCTTGCAGGATGGCAAAAGCCGTTTTGGGCGCACGCTCTGTAATCAATTGGGATCGGTTTATCAACAGCTATGATGAGGTTCGGAATGATATCGAAAAGTGTATTCCGGGATTTGAGAATTTTAACGAAAGAGTAGTACAAAAAGGTGGTTTCTATCTTCCGAATGCGCCGAGGGATGGTAAGTTTACGAGCGAACATCACGAGGGAAAAGCATCCTTTAATGTCACGGCTGTTCCCGATAATTCATTAGCAAATGACGAATATCTGATGGGAACTACCAGAACCCACGATCAGTTCAATACGGTCGTTTACGGACTGGACGATCGGTACCGCGGTATTTTTAATGAGAGACGAGTCATAATGATGAATGAAAATGATATCAGGGAAGCAGGATTAAAAGAAGGCGACAAGGTAGATCTTTTCAATTTTGATGATGATATTGAGCGGATAGCGCCTCTTTTTGTGGTGGTAAAATACCCGATTCCGCAGAAAAGTACGATGACCTATTTTCCTGAAACCAACGTTCTAGTATCTATCAACAACGTGGTGAATGGTGCCAATATGCCGGCATCCAAATATGTGCGTATCAAAATCCGCAAGCATAATCCGGATATTTTCGACAGAATAGAAAGCCATATTATCTCAGCAACAGGTACAAACCGCGAATAACCTCTGAAGCTGCAATTTTTGTGATTCTTAAATTATAAAAAAGATGAAAGCGAAGTCTGATTGTTTTACGAACAAAATAAGTGATGCTTAAATCATTGTTTTTTTTATTATTTTTGAAGCTTTCAATAGTTCGTCAGGCGTGTTGACATTCAAAAGTAACTCAGGTTTTGAAGGTTTGATGATCAAAGTGTCATTATTGATTAAGGCTTTTCTAAGCGAAGTATTTCCAGTTGCCAGGCAGTCGTTGAGGATAGAGTAGCTTTTCGGTTCCCAAATCGCGATCAGCGGCTCAGGCAGCTGGTCGGTAGGGTTTTGATAAGCGGTGGCAATTTTACCAGCATCTCTGGAGTTAATCAGATTTTCAATCGAATCACGGTCCAGAAGCGGGAGATCACAGGCAATCACAATCCAGGCGGTAGCAGGATTGGTTTTAAAAGCAGAAAGTATTCCAGCCAGAGGACCAATCTCGGAAAAACTATCGCTTACAAAAAGGTAGGTCGGATCACAATCCAGCGATTGATCCTCTCGGCACGATATATAAACCTGATCGCAAAAAGGAGCCAGAAGATCAGCCAGATAATAGCGCTGCTCTTTGCCGTGCCAGTTGATTTTATCTTTTGGCTTTCCCATTCTAGTGCTTTTTCCTCCTGCCAACACTAAACCATTGAGGACGGGAATATCGTTCACTTTTGAAATCATTTTTTTATTTTGCTGATACCTAACGCAAATATACAAAATGAGCGCAGGTTTGTAGAGATGGTAAGGCTGAATACCTTTCTACAGTTTCTTAGCAAAAAAATAAATTTACAAAATAACTGCTTGACGCTGCGCAAAGTCCCGCTGCGCAAAGACTCCCGACTTTGAGCAAGTAAGTTATTGATTAATCGAATTTCCGTTAAAGAAATTAATCATATGATCCAGGGCATTATTGTCGTGCATCATTTCACCATTATCAAGAGACTCTTTAGCGAATGAGGCAGCACGTTTCTGCATAGTCTTTTCATAGGATGAGATGGCTTCCTCCAAAGAATTGTGTTTCCCGTCTGTCAGATTTTCACTCAGTTCCAGCGCATCAAGCATCGCCATATTGACACCTTCACCGGCAAACGGTGGCATTACGTGCGCAGCATCGCCTATGATGGTCAGGTTGGACAGCGTTACCCACGTCTGATCCGTCGGCATGCAGTTGATGGCTCTCGGGATGAAGGGCGTGGCTGCATGTTCAATCAGCTGTTGCCACAGGCCGCTCCATTCAAAGTAAGCATTTTTAAACCAGTTCAGCAGTTGTGAACGGTCAGAGAAATCCAGACCACTTTTCGAAGCCCAGTTTTCTTCAGTTTTAAAACTGATGTAAAAGCCGATTTCACCGTTGGCTTTCTGTCCCATCAGGATATTTTTCTCGTTGCCAAATGCCATTATTTTGCCGCCGCGCACGATCGCTGCAATCTCCGGAACCTGCTGGTCGGCGTCGTAAATAGTGCCTTCAATCATAGTGATTCCGGAATAAAAAGCCTTAATATCGGTCAGGAAACTTCTGATTTTTGAATGTGCTCCGTCCGCTCCGATCACGATATCGGCATACGCGCTGGTGCCGTTTTTGAAATGAAGCAGCCATCCACTCCCTTGTTTATCCATACCTGAAAAGTGGCTGTCCCAGATGATAGTCTCAGGTGGCAGAGACTCCAGCAGTATTTTGCGTAACACACCGCGGTCTATCTCCGGCCGGAAGTGGGCGTGGCCAAAATCTTCTTCCTTAATATGGTCGTGATCACTGAAGAGGATCTCTGCCCGCTCATTAGTAATGGTGGTCTTATCGGCGCCAGGCAGATAGTTTTTCTTAAATTCATTCGTCAGTTCAGCTTTCCTTAAAGCGGCGAGTCCGGAATCTTCGTGGAGATCCAGCGGCGCGCCCTGTACTCTTGCATTTTTATCAAGATCTCTTTCGTAGACTTTGAGGTCGGCACCTTTCAACTGGAGGAGTCTTGCCAGCGTCAATCCGCCGGGACCACCACCTACGATGGCGATTTGCTTATTTTGTAACAACATTCATTTTGATTTTAGAATGCAAATTTACTTTCGGCCCAGGGCTAAAAATTGTAAAAATCGGCCATTGTCATTTTTATGGAGCTCTTTTGGAGAAACGCCCGACAGTTTTTTGATCTCTTTGATGAAGTGCGATTGATCTGTAAAATTAAGCTGCGGATACAGTTCGCCTTCTCTGATATGCTCCAGTGAAGCCTGAAAACGGAGAATCTTGCAATAAGCTTTCACAGAAAGGCCAAACTGCTTATTAAAATACCGGTTGGTCTCCCGCGGGCTCCATAATACCTGTTCTGAAAGCTCACCAACGCTGATTTCTCCGTTTGAATCTGCAATTAATTTGAATAATTTGAGTTTCCGTGGATCGGCTTTTTCTGGAAGAAGAGAATGTATCTTTTGCGTCACTTTGCTGCAGAAGCCAGCAAAATCGTTGAGGTCGTCGGGATGAAAGTCCCAAAAATGATCCGGCATCAGTTTCCCGCTGTTCAGAATATCTGCAATCGGAAACCCGAGAATATATTCTACTGCCACAGGATGGAGGCTGACAGAGAAAAAATCATTAACGTCC
Source organism: Bacteroidota bacterium (assembly GCA_037033105.1). GTDB lineage: Bacteria > Bacteroidota > Bacteroidia > Flavobacteriales > Weeksellaceae > Epilithonimonas. Next base: position 260,274 of record JAZBLF010000001.1, on the reverse strand, counting down.
TGACTTGGGTATTTGGGTTGGCTTTCAAGTCCAAGAAGTACCGTTTGAAGTCTGTTGTCTTTAGATCTGGAAAATATCAGATCCACTTTCCCGTTCGGAATTACCACGGCATCGTGCTCGTTGCAAAAGTTCTTTAATGATGAAAAACAGTAGACAAAATCTCTGATGCTGCTGTCGGGGTGTATTAGTTGAAAATCTAGGTGGTTTTCCATTTCGATAGGTCGTCTTTCCTCATTCAATACTACTACATTTTTTATAGAACGCCTATATTATTTAGAAACTTTTTATTGATAATTTTGAGTTCTCAACTTTAAAGTTTTAATGAGATCTTATTTACTGCGATTCAGTTTTATGTGAAAAAAATCACTTCCCATTCAGAAAGGGCACTCATTGCCAACTTTTTCAGCATTTCCAACAGCATAATTTGCAGGCAACAAAAAGACTTTATTATCTTTGTCTCACTTATGATTACCCAAGAAACTTTGTCCGATACCAGCTTTGGATCAGATTTGTTGATCCAGGCATTAGCCTCGTCGCCATCACCTACCGCCCTCTATTCCGGCGAAGATATGATCATACGTTTTGCAAACGAGGGTATGCTGGCATTGTGGGGCAAAAACGCTTCTGTCATAGGAAAACCACTCATAGAAGCTATTCCGGAGTTGGAAGGGCAGCCTTTTTTGGAGCTCTTGCTGGGCGTCTGGCGTTCGGGGAAAACCTATTCAGTCCACGAGGCACCCGCAAAACTGATCAAAGACGGCGTAGAAACCCTTGATTATTTCGATTACGAATACAAAGCACTTACCGATCAGAATAATAAAACCTGGTGCATCCTCAATACGGCACTGGAAGTCACCGCCCGACGTGAATTTTTGGAACAGATCAGGCAGAAAGAAGAGATAGAATCGGCACTCAATGAAGAAATGGCGGCAACACTGGAGGAGCTTACCTCTACCAATGAGGAGCTCAGCATATCTATCCAACAGCTGGATCAAAGTCGGGAATATATTCGCACAATTATAGAACAGGCGCCCGTCGGCATCGCAATGCTGAAAGGGCCGGAACACATTATTGAGATCGCCAACCCGGCCATTCTCAGTATTTGGGGCCGGGTAGAATCGGAAGTGGTGGGACAGCCACACGAGGCTGCCCGTCCGGAACTGCGCGGCCAGCTTGTCAATCAATGGCTTAATGAAGTTTACAGAAGCGGAAAAGCTAAAATCAACACAGAATTTCTGGTCAAGCTGCGCGACGGCGACAGACTGCGGGAAGCCATTGTGAACTCCATCTACCAACCGATTTTTTCTGACCGCGGTGATATCACAGGTGTCCTCATCATCCTGGAAGAAATCACGCAGCAGGTGCTGGCACGCCGCAAGAATGAAAATGATCAGGCGATGCTGGCTCTTGCGATAGATGCCGGAGAACTGGCTACGTTCTACTACCAGCCCGGGACCAATCTTTTCTCTGGGAACAATCTGCTCAAAAGCTGGTTCGGACTGTCCTCCGATGAGAACCTGGATCTCTCAATCGCATTAGAAGCCATCTTGCCGGAGGAGCGGGAGCGCGTAAGTACAGCGATTGAAGATGTGCTACGCAAGGATTCTGACGGACAGTATTTTATTGAGTACAGGATTCAGAATAAAACAGATAAAAAGATAAGGCTGCTGCAGGCCAATGGCAGGGTTTTCTATGATAACGAAGGCAATCCCCTAAGCCTCAATGGTACACTTCGCGATATCACAGAGCAAAAGAAAGAGGAGGAGCGAAAAGATGATTTTATGGGTATGGTAAGCCACGAGCTCAAAACACCGCTGACTTCACTAAAGGCCTATATCCAGATTTTACAACGGCTGGAAGCCAATAAAGAAAACGGAATGCCCAATAATATTCTGGAAAAGTGCCTGAAACAGGCTGATTATATGAACAGTATGATCAATGGTTTTCTGAACGTTTCAAGGCTGGATTCCGGGCAGCTGCACATCGAAAAGAAAGCTTTTGATTTCGAATTATTATTCTCGGAGATCGAGGACGAAGTACTTTCTACCAACCATACCCGCCAGTTTATTTTCAAACCTTCCGGTCAAACTTTGATAGCGGCCGATCGGGAAAAAATTTCGCAGGTACTCCACAATCTCATTGGGAATGCCGTGAAGTATTCCGCTTTTGGAACAGCTGTTACTGTAGAATACATAAAAGTCTCTGAAAACAACCTGAAAATAAGTGTTCACGATCAGGGAATAGGAATTTCTGCCGAAGACCAAGATCGGATTTTCGACCGCTATTACAGGGTGAAGGATATCCACAGCAAATCTATTGCAGGATTCGGCATCGGACTTTTTCTGTGTAAAGAAATTATCGAATTACACAACGGAACCATTCAGGTAGAGAGTTCGAAGAATGAAGGAACGGTATTCTCATTCATCCTGCCAATCGACGGTAAGGAGCTTGATAACTGATAAATGCCTAAGTGGAATAACTGGAGCTAAAACGATTTTAATTAAATTAACGAAGCAATATAAAATACTGAACTTGTAAACTATAATTTATAAGTATTTAGTAAACTTCATCTCTTCCTTGTTTCCAATCTAATTTCCTTTTGCAAATTCCCTATGAATATTATTCATCCATAATCTGGTATCAATCAGTTGTGTATTCAGTAATTTTTATATGACGCGATATCTGTTGAAAAATTGGCGTGCTTTTTGAGAAAATGTCAGTATTTTTGATTTTACCAAATATAACCTAGTTACTAGATTATTTATATATTATGATTTTAATTGTCGATGATAATCAGAACAATATTTACTCCCTCAAAAAATTACTGGAATCCAAAGATTTTCAGGTAGATACCGCAGAATCAGGAGAGCAGGCATTGGGCAAAGCGCTCAAAAATAATTATGCCCTTATCATTCTGGACGTCCAGATGCCCGGGATGGACGGCTTCGAAGTCGCAGAAACTTTTGCAGGATATAGCAAGACCAAAGAAATTCCCATTATATTTTTGTCAGCCGTCAATACGGATAAGCAATTCATCACGCGCGGCTACGCGTCAGGAGGTATTGATTATGTTACAAAACCGATAGATCCCGAAATTCTGCTGCTCAAAGTAAAGACCTTTTACAATCTTCAGGAAAACAGCCTGGCGCTCAAGAAAACCCAGCACAGCCTGGAACTGGAGGTAAAGGGCAGGCGAGAAGCGCAGGTAACGATGAGGTCCGAGATTGATCATTTTCATCTAATGCTGGAGGCGCTTCCGCAGATTGCTTTTACGCTGGATGGCAACGGATCTGTCACCTTTGTCAACAGCAAATGGTACGACTATTCTGCCTCTGAGAAAGTCTTTCCGGAGGCGCATCCGGAGGATCACAGTATCCTTCTGGAGTTTGAACGATGCAGGAAAAAACGATGTGCACTTCAGTTGGAAATCCGAATCAAAAACCGCGAAACAGGAGAATTCAGATTCCATCTTCTCAGAATGTCGCCTGTGTTTGACGGAAAAACGATCAAAAACTGGGTAGGTACTTTCACCGACATTGATGATCAGAAAAAAGTCGAAAAGGAAAAAGACGAATTCCTGAGTATCGCAAGCCACGAGCTCAAAACGCCGCTTACAAGCATTAAGGCTTATATGCAGCTCCTCGAACGTAAATTAAAGCTGAACGAAGAAAAATCCGAATCTACATACGTCACAAAAGCCCTGTCTCAGGTAGAAAAACTCAATACACTGATCACAGATCTGCTGGATGTTTCAAAAATAGAAAATGGCAAACTGAAGATCAATAAAAGACAGACCAATCTGGATCATGTCATCAACAATGCCATCGATACAATTCTGCAGACCCACGATGACAAAGTCAAAATCACTCGCCACGGCTACATTCCGGACATTCTGATCCCTTTCGATGAGATCCGGATAGAGCAGGTTTTGATTAATTTTCTGACGAATGCCATCAAATATTCACCCGAAAACAACCAGGTGATTGTCTCCACATTTGTTGATGACAATGAAGTGAAAGTCAGCGTGACGGATTTCGGGATTGGTATTCCGGACTTCAAACAGGATGCTGTTTTCAAGAAATTCTACCGTGTAGAAGAGTCGTCTCTTCAGTTTCAGGGAATGGGAATCGGCCTTTACATCTGTTCCGAAATCATCAAACAGCACGACGGAACTATCGGACTTTCAAGCGTTTTGGAAGAAGGTTCGACATTCTATTTTACATTACCATTAAATTAATTTTATGCCGAAAAAAGTAATCCGAAATCTGCAGGTAGGAATTGGTTTTTCATTATTCATCCTTATTTCGAGTTCCATAGCGTCTTATCTCAGTATCCAGAAACAGATGGAACACAGAGAAAGTGTCTCCAAAAGCAGAAAATCTATGACCGCTGTCAAAGATGTTTTGATTGCACTTCTGGACGCAGAAACCGGAAACAGGGGATTTCAATTGACAGGAAAAGAAAGCTTTCTGGAGCCTTACAACCGCAGTATCAAAGAATATTCTAAATCTATAGAACTCGCCAAATCTTTGGACATTGATGATCCGGAACAGCAAAAACGTGTTGCTGACCTTGAAGTGAATGTCGATGGCAATATGAGCAATCTTAAGCAGTTTGTGCAAAACAGACGCAACGGGATTGCAATGACTCAGGATCAGATGATGCTGAGCAAAGTTTATATGGACAAAAGCAGAGTGCTGGTGCACAACTTTGTTAAGTTTGAAGAAGATCAGCTGGCTGTCAAAAATAAAGATCTGGACAGGTCTTCCAGTACAACCGTCTTATTCATCCTGTTTTCCGCGCTCGCGGCAATTGCAGTCACAATCTTTTTCTATGTCAAACTGCGAAACGATCTCCTTCGAAGAGATAAATTGGAGAAGGAACTAAAAGCCAAAGATCTGGAAATTTCCAGAAGAGTAAACGTCATACAACAGGTTGCCAGCCGAGTATCTAATGGCGATTACAATCAGAAGCTGGTGGATGATTATGACGGCGACCTTGGAGATCTTGTCGAATCTTTGAATCATATGACCGATTCTCTCAAAATATCCTTCGATAAAATCCATAAAAGCGACTGGCATCAGAAAGGATTGGCTTTGCTTAATGAATCCCTGGTCGGAAACAAATCTGTAAGACAGGTCACAATAGATGCCCTGAACCAATTGATAGAGTACGGAAACTGTATAAACGGTGCTATTTACCTCAATGAAGACGGGAAATTGCGCCTCGCCAGTTCTTTTGGGCTGGAAAACACAATGAAACAGTCTTTTGATCCGGGCGAAGGAATGGTTGGCCAGGCGTTTGTCCAGAAAGTACCTAAAATTTATAACGATCTGGATGAGAACGATTTTTCAGTTTCATTTGCTACCGGAAAAGTCAAAATCAATGCTTTAGTTCTGATTCCTATTACCTTCGATTATCAGAATATTGGGATTCTGGAGCTGAGCTCGGGTTCTAATTTTGATGACGATTTAATTGAGTTTTTTGCGGAAGGATGCAGGAATATTGCCATTGCTCTCAATGCAGCAAAAGGCAGGGAAAAAGAACAGCGATTGCTGGAGGAAACCCAAGCGCAGTCAGAAGAATTACAGGTTCAGCATTCCGAGCTGGAGAATCTGAATACAGAACTGGAAGCCCAGACTCAGAAACTGCAGGCATCGGAAGAGGAGCTAAAAGTGCAGCAGGAGGAATTGATGCAGACCAATACAGAACTGGAAGAACGTTCAAAATTGCTGGAAGAAAAAAACCACCTGATTGCAGAGCGTAATTCTGAAATTCAGAAAAAAGCGGAGGAATTGGAATTAAGTACCAAGTATAAGTCAGAATTTCTCGCCAATATGTCACACGAGTTGAGAACGCCGCTGAATTCTATTTTGCTGCTTTCCAGATTGATGGCCGAGAATTCTGATGAAAACCTAAACGATGATCAGATAGAATCTGCAAAAGTCATTCAAAGTTCAGGAACCAGTTTACTGACGTTAATTGACGAAATCCTTGATCTTGCAAAAATTGAGTCCGGCAAGATGTCTCTGGAATATCAGGACGTGATCCTCGGTGATGTTCTCAAAGATCTGAAGAATCTGATGACGCCAATTGCTCAGAACAAGCATATAGAATTTAATATTAATATAGAAAATAATCTGGCAGAAACCATAGAAACAGACCGTCTGCGACTGGATCAGGTACTGCGGAATCTTCTGTCTAATGCTATCAAATTTACCAGGGAAGGCAGCGTAGAATTGAATATCAAACAAGATCCCAAGAATCAGGATTTTGTCATTTTCTCTGTAAAAGATACTGGAATAGGAATTCCTGAAAACAAACAAAGAGTCATTTTCGAAGCATTTCAGCAGGCCGACGGATCTACACAGCGCAAGTTTGGAGGTACAGGTCTCGGCTTATCCATCAGCCGTGAGATTGCCAAATTGCTGGGCGGCGAACTGACACTGACAAGTGAAGTGGATGAAGGAAGCGAGTTTTGCCTCATCATCCCAAAAAGTGAGAACGTAAAAATCAACACTGCTGAAAAACCGGTTATATCCCAACCCGCCATCAGCGTAGCGAATGATAAAGTCGAGACCATCATCGATTATAATGAATTCGGAATTTCTACACCAATTAATGATCTCCAGATTCCGGAAGATGTAGCAGATGACCGCGATTCTATTGCCGAAGGCGACAAAGTGATTTTAATAGTAGAAGACGATACCAATTTTGCTAAAGCACTCTTGAAGTATGCACGTCTGCAGAATTATAAAGGAATAGTCGTGGTAAGAGGTGACCACGCCGTCTCTGCCGCGATGCAGTACCGTCCTGCAGCCATTCTTCTGGATGTTCAGCTTCCTGTAAAAGACGGCTGGCAGGTGATGGACGAACTCAAATCCAATCCTCAGACCAAACCGATTCCTGTGCATATGATGTCGTCGCTGCACGTGCGGCAACAAAGTCTTATGAAGGGTGCTATCGATTTCATTAATAAACCGGTGGCGCTGGATCAGATGACCGAGGTTTTCCAGAAAATAGAGGAAGCACTCAAAAGATCGCCGCAGAAAGTGCTGATTGTAGAGGAAAACGCAAGACATGCCAGCGCGCTGTCCTATTTCCTCAGCAATTTTAATATTTCTCTTTCTGTAGAAGATAATGTGGAAGACAGCGTGCGCGCACTCACCGCCAGCGATGTAGATTGTGTGATTCTGGACGTCGGTCCTGCGAGAGGCAACGGCTACCAGATTATAGAATCCATTAAAACCTATGAAGGTCTTGAGAATCTCCCGATTATCATCTTTACGGAGCGCAATCTCTCTAAATCTGAGGAGCTTAAAATCAAGCAATATGCAGATTCTATTGTGGTGAAAACAGCGCATTCCTATCAGCGGATTCTGGATGAAGTAGGATTGTTCCTGCATTTGGTGGAGGAAAAGAATAATTCTCCGGAAACGATACGAAATAAAACCTTAGGCTCACTCACAGAGGTTCTGAGTGGCAAGAAAATCCTGATTACAGATGACGACGTCCGCAATATATTTTCACTTTCCAAGGCTTTGGAAAAATATAAAGTGGAAGTAATTCTTGCAATGGACGGCAAACAGGCGCTGGATCAGATGAAGATCAACCCTGATATAGATGTTGTTTTGATGGATATGATGATGCCAGAAATGGATGGTTACGAAACCATTCAGGAGATCAGAAAAATGCCGCAGTACAAACGCCTTCCAGTGATTGCCGTCACTGCAAAATCTATGATCGGAGATCGTGACAAATGCATTCAGGCTGGTGCTTCAGATTATATCACAAAACCTGTAGATATAGATCAGTTGCTTTCGCTATTAAGGGTTTGGCTTTATGAAAATTAAATTGGATTCAAAGATTTTATGAGTAAGAAAATTTTAATTGTGGACGATGATCCAAATAATATTTTTGCACTGCGACTGACTTTAAAAGCCAGAAAGTACGAGCTGAAAAGCTGTATGATGGCAGAAGATGCGATCAGCATTCTGAAAGATGATCAGGATATCTGCATCGTTTTGATGGATATGATGATGCCGGATATGGATGGCTACGAGGCTATCAGGATTATCCGAAATACGCCGGCTATCAGCAGCATTCCGATTATCGCTGTCACGGCTCAGGCCATGGAGGAAGACCGCGCAAAATGCCTCGAGGCCGGCGCACAGGATTATATTAAAAAACCAATAGATGTCGATCTATTATTAACTGCTATAGAAAAATACTGCTAATGCTGGAACCAAGCATCGTAAAGGATAATGAAGTAGAACATCTGATAAAAGATGTTTACGACTCCTATGGTTACGATTTTTCACTGTACAGCCGTGCCTCTTTCAAAAGAAGGGTCAACAGGATATGCGTCATAGACAGGTTTACAAGCTATGCAGAACTGCGGTATAAGGTACTGAACGATGCGGCTTATTTCAAGCATTTTATAGAGGAAATCACTGTCAACGTGACCGAGATGTTCCGCGATCCTTTTTTCTTTAAAAAAATCAGAGACAGTATTTTACCACAATTGGGTACTTTTCCTTTGATAAGAATATGGGTTGCAGGCTGTTCTACTGGTGAGGAGGCCTATTCACTGGCCATATTATTGAAAGAAGCCGGCCTTTACCACAAATGTCTTATCTACGGAACGGACATTAATCCTACAGTCCTGGAAAGCGCGCGGGCAGGCGTTTTCCCAATGCATCAGATGAAAACCTACTCCGAGAATTATATACTTTCCGGTGGGAAAAAGGACTTTTCGGATTACTATACTGCGAACTACGACAGTGCCAGATTTGATAAAAGCCTGCAGGAGAAATTGATTCTGTCCACGCACAATCTGGTGTCAGACAGCTCATTCAACAGTTTTCAGCTCATTATCTGCAGAAATGTTCTGATTTATTTTGATAAGGAATTGCAGGAAAGGGTATTCACTCTTTTTGATTCAAGTCTGGAAAATCTTGGTTATCTCGCCTTGGGATCCAAAGAAACATTGCGTTTTTCGAATCTTGGTAAATTTTACCATCAGATAGAAGATCAGAAGATCTGGAAAAAAATAGATCAGAGTTAGGCCATGGAAAAAGACAGTCTCAAAACAGAACTTATAGTGATCGGCGGCTCGGCAGGAAGTATCCAGGTCATTTTGGAAATGCTCAAAGGTCTCAAAAATGATTTTGATTTTCCAATTGTTCTTGTGCTTCACAGAAAAGCGCATGCCGTAAGCGTTCTTCCGAAATTGCTGCAGCAGTTTTCCGACAATGAAGTCATTGAGATTGAAGATAAAACAGAGATCAGGAAACAAAGGATTTACATCGTCCCTTCCGATTATCATCTTTTGTTCGAAAACAAAAATATTGTTTCTCTGGACAGTTCGGAGAAGATGAATTATTCCCGTCCGTCTATTGATGTCACTTTCAAATCAGCCGCTGAGATCTTTGGAGTAAACGTCATTGGACTGCTGCTGTCAGGAGCCAATGCAGACGGTGTAGAGGGACTCAAATATATTAAACGAAACAACGGCAAAGTCTGGATCCAGGATCCGGAAAACGCAGCGGTAGATTATATGCCAAGGCATGCGATGCAGTCTGTGGAATGTGATCTTGCAATTACGCAGGAAAACTTAGCATTTCATATCAATCAATTATAAGAAATAGTAACTATATATAACATGAAGAAAATTTTAATTTTTGACGACGATAAAAGTATTCTGGAGGTGATCACCATCATTTTTGAGGAGAACGGCTACAAAGTAGAGATTTCGGAAACGTCGCACGACATTATCCAGAAAGTAGAAGAAGTTCGTCCCGACGTCATCCTGATGGATAACTGGATTCCCAATATCGGCGGTGTAGAAGCAACGAAACTGCTGAAAAGTAATGAGGAATTCAAGAATATTCCGGTCATCTACGTCACTGCCAATAATGATATTGCCGCATTGGCAGCAAGTGCGCAGGCAGACGATTATGTTGCAAAACCATTCAATCTGGAAGATCTGGAGGAGAAGGTAGCGTTCTACATGAAATAGTCTCAACGCTTTATTCATAAGCAAAAAAAATTCCGGCGATTGCCGGATTTTTTTGCTATAAAGTGTATTGTTATAGTGCTTTGGAATTGAGATTTGTATCTGCAATACTGGAAAGCAACTCATCACATTTCTTTTCTTCTTCCAATGTTTCAAGAAGATTTTTGAGGCATTTTTTCTCTTTAAGTACTTTAGCAAACGCGGCTAATGTACCGTAAGTAGCGATTTCATAATGCTCTATTTTCTGCGATGCTGCAATGATTCCTGCATCTCTCACCGGCCCTGGCTGTGTTTCTTCTACAATACTGTCGCCCTCATCCAGAATACCCTGCATAGCGTCGCATTTCTTTGCCTGTGCTTTTTTTCCTAATGCTGCAAAACAGTCCTCCAGTCTTTTCACTTGATTTTGAGTTTCCTCAAGGTGATTACTGATAGCGGTTTTAAGCTTTTCGTGCGTTGCATTTTTGTGCATTTTAGGAAGTGCTTTTACCAATGCTTTTTCTGCCCAATAGATATCTTTCAGGCTATCTTCAAAAAGATCTTTCAGTTCTTTGGCTGCATCTTTTTTAGCAGGTGTTTTTTTGCTGGCTGCCGCTTTTGATGTTGTTGTTTTCGCAGCTGCGCTTTTTGCTGTAGTCGTCTTTTTTGTTGTTGTAGCTTTAGTTGCCATAATATATTTTGTTTGGTTTGATTCATATTTACAACAATTATACCACAGGGAATTATTAAAAATAATAGGTTTTTGTTTTAAAATTTTTAAAAAATCCCCATTGTGATTTGAATCATAAAGTCCCGGCAGCATATTGCTATACCTTTCTAAAACCATAAATCACACACAGGAATTGATAACCGTCATTACGATGGATTCATATTCCTGTGAAACAAATTTAAGCAAAGAAAAATATGAAAAACGACAGCAAAAACGCCAAGCTGGATCAGCTGGAAGATTCGAAAACCGATAATTCCGGACAGGCTCTTACTACCAATCAGGGACTTAAAATTAATAACAATCAGGACTCCCTGAAAGCAGGCGAGCGTGGACCTTCGTTATTGGAAGATTTTATTCTGAGAGAAAAAATCACCCATTTTGATCACGAGAGAATTCCGGAAAGAATTGTACACGCCAGAGGTTCCGGCGCGCACGGTGTTTTTAAACTGACAAAAAGCCTCAAAGAATTCACCAAAGCAAAATTCCTGTCAGAAGTTGGTACAGAAGTACCGGTTTTTGTACGATTTTCCACCGTTGCAGGCAGTCGGGGCAGTACAGATCTTGCCAGAGATGTCCGCGGTTTTGCCGTGAAATTCTACACAGAAGAGGGCAATTACGACCTTGTTGCCAACAATATGCCTGTCTTTTTCATTCAGGATGCAGTCAAATTTCCGGATCTCGTGCATGCTGTGAAACCGGAGCCCGATAATGAGATTCCGCAGGCCGCATCTGCACACGATACTTTTTGGGACTTTATCTCGCTGATGCCTGAAAGTATGCATATGATTATGTGGCTGATGAGCGACCGTGCTATTCCGAGAAGTTACAGAATGATGGAAGGCTTTGGCGTGCATTCATTTAAATTTATTAATGATGAAGGCAACGTCCATTTCGTCAAATTTCACTTCAAGCCCAAACTGGGCGTTCATTCTGTAGCGTGGGATGAGGCTACTAAAATTTCTGGAAAAGATCCCGATTTCCACCGAAGAGACCTTTGGGATGCCATTGATAACGGCGCATTTCCTGAATGGGATTTTGGCGTACAGCTCATCCCGGCAGAAGATGAGCATAAATATGATTTTGACCTTCTGGATCCTACAAAGATCGTCCCGGAGGAAGATGTCCCGGTGCAACTTATAGGAACTTTGACACTTAACAGAAATCCCGATAATTTCTTTGCAGAGACGGAGCAGATTGCTTTCCATCCAGGCCATTTGGTGCCAGGAATAGATTTTAGCAACGATCCATTGCTGCAAGGGAGATTATTTTCCTACACAGATACCCAACTTTCAAGATTGGGCTCGCCAAATTTCCACGAAATCCCGATTAACAGATCAGTGAATACCGTTCACAACAACCAGAGGGACGGCCATATGCGTCAGCAAATCGCCAAAGGGAAAGTGAGCTACGAACCAAATTCTATCGGCGGTGGCTGCCCTTATCAGGCTATGATGAAAGATGGAGGTTTTGCGTCGCACGAAGAGCGTATAGATGGGCATAAAGTACGTGCCAGAAGCCAAAGTTTTGTAGACCATTATTCACAGGCCAAGCTGTTCTACAACAGCCAGTCTGCACCGGAGAAAACGCACCTGCAAAATGCCTTGATCTTTGAATTGTCTAAAGTTCAGATTCCTGCGATTCGGGAAAGAGTGGTAGGTCAATTGGCTTTCATCAATCAAGATTTAGCAGCAACCGTTGCCAGAAAAGTGGGAGTTTCTGTCGTAAAACTGGATCAGCCCAACGGCAGTATTCCTGCAGATGCAGATCCGGCAACTTTGCAAAGTGCAGAAAAAGAACCTTCCAGAAAGCGCTCAGATGCATTGAGTATGGAAAATACAGCTAAAGACTCGATTGCCAGCCGCATCATCGGATTTATAATGGAAGATGGCGTGAATGCCACTGATGTCGATGCCTTAAAATCAAAACTGGAAAGCAGAGGCGCTGTTGTACAGATTATCGCGGGAAGTCTTGCAGCAGTTACTGCGGACGACGGCAGTGTATTTGTTCCCAAGCATTCTCTTACCAGCACCGCAAGTGTCTGCTTTGATGCGCTATACATCTGCAGTGGAAAAAAATCTGCTGATCATTTATTAAATCAGGATAATAAACCGGGAACACTGCTTTTCATCAATGAAGCTTACAAACATTGCAAAGCCATCTGCTTCGGCAGCGGAACAGATGCAATCCTCAGCGCAAGCAACGTGGGTGCAAGAACGCATGATGATCCCGCGGTTATTACTTCAGACCAGGAAAATGCAAATGATCTGTTCATAAAAGCAATTGCCAATCACAGAGTCTGGGAGTTGGAAACGGAGAGAAATAATCCTGCCTGATAAAAAAAGCGGACGGCAGCGTAAATATACCGCTGAATCCGTCAAAATAAAATAATATTAAATAATCAAAGAAGACTGTAATTATTACGGTCTTCTTTGATAAATTAGTAATTGCTGTTAACATAAGTTTATCTAAATAGCAGAAATCAATAATTAATCCTACCTTTGTTTTATTAATTATAATTGTGAAGCTGCTGAATTTTTAGTTCGTTCAGGCGCCATTCGTTTCACATACTTTTTTTTTGCTGTATCAATGGCTTACAGCGCTTTATCTCTCAAACTATATGAATGCACTTGCATTGGATTTGCCTACCGATTCTTATACAGAATTTCTTGACCGGTTCAAAACGTCACTTTCCGGTCTTTTTCAAAAAGAAAATATAGATCAGCTGAGCCTTTCGCGCGGTTTGCCGCCAAATGTATGGAAAGAAATATTCAATTTGAAACCGTTGTCTGTTGCGATTCCGAAAGAATACGGCGGTAGAGGAGTTAAAGTAAAAGAATGTCTTGGACTTTTGTCCGCTGCATCGTACGAGTCTTTGCCGTTGTCTTTAACATTCGGGATCAATATTGCACTTTTTCTGGAGCCTCTGGCAAAGTATGGCAACGATCTGATTAAAGGTGATATTTTCAAGCATTTTCTAGACTATGGCGCAATGGGCGGCTTGATGATTACCGAGCCGGACTATGGAAGCGACGCACTGAGCATGAGAACTCAGAATCAACTGATTGATAACGAATATCACGTAAAAGGTACAAAACACTGGCAAGGTCTTACAGGACTGGCCAACTATTGGCTGATTACTTCCAGAAGTGCCAATGCGGAAGGAAATCTTGGAAGAGATGTAGATTTCTTCATCGCTGACACGCACAAGCCCAATCAAAATATAGAAGTTCTGGAATATTACGACAACGCGGGATTGTATATGATTCCTTATGGTCTTAATAAAGTAGATATCAAAGTTCCTCAAGAAAATAAATTAATTCCGGAATCTACAGGGTTAAAATTGATGCTGGACGTTCTTCACAGAAGCAGATTCCAGTTTCCGGGGATGGGAATGGGATTTCTGAAGAGGATGATGGACGAGGCTACTACACACTGCAAAGAAAGAATTGTTGGGACTTCCAATCTTTTCTCTTTGGATCAGGTGCAGTTTCAGCTGGCTAAAATGCAGTCTTATTTTACGCTTTGCTCTGCGATGTGCGCGAAAAGCTGTAAAGTAAGCGGTATTGATAATGATGTATCAGGAAGCGGCGTTCACGCCAACAGTATGAAAGCTCTGGTTACAGATATGATGCAGGATTCTGCTCAGATGCTGGTTCAGCTTTCCGGTGGAAAAGGCTACAGAATGAGTCATATCGGTGGCCGTGGAATTATGGACAGCCGCCCGTTCCAGATCTTTGAAGGTTCCAACGAGATGCTTTACACGCAGATCTCAGAAGGTATCCTGAAAGATATGAAGAAGAAAAAAACCGAAAATCTTGGAGAATATCTTGCCATCAATGAATTGACAGCCAATGCTTCAAAACTTTATAAAAAAGAATTTGATTTCAACATTGCAAGTCCGATTTCTCAGAGAAAAATGATTGATCTTGGGAAGATTATCGCAAGAGTTGTAACTGTAAATGACTTGTTGGAGCTTAATAATGAAGGTTTCAGCCAGCAATTGACAGATAATTCTGTGGAAATGGTGAGACAGGAAGTGGTAATGCTTCTGGCATCGCTGCAGCATCACCAGAATATCTCCGCTTTGGAAGATCTTGGAAAAAGTGATTGGATGGCATTTGCATAAGCCTGCAAAATAAAAAAGTTAAAGACCTCAAGGCTAACCGTTTTGAGGTCTTTTATTGGATTGATAAATTTTCAGTAAATCATAAATCTAATATTAATTTGAAAATCAATTAATTAAAATGATGTTTGTATCATATTAATGTTGTATATTTGCATTATAATTTACAAACAGAGGTGTCTGCCTTGCTTTTTCTGTCACAGTTTAGAATACCAATTTTACTCCCTCCCAGTTTTCGCTTTCAGTACCAATCTTCAGATTTTAATTATCAAATTGAATTTGTTGTAAACCTCGACCTTGAATTATAAAAACCAATAGAACCCGTGGAAAGGTTTTATCATCACAACAAAAATATTAATATAACACTAGAATAATTTATGGCAGATTCTTTCTCCAAAAAAGAAAATTTCAAGAAAAAAATCGCAAAACAAAAAGAAAAGGCAATCCGTCGTGAAGACCGCAAAACCAACAACGAAAAAGGTAAAGAGTCAGAATTCATGTACGTAGATGCTTATGGCAGACTTACTTCTACACCTCCAGAGGAAAGATTAGAAGTTAATTTGGATGATATCCAGCTAGGTGCAGCGCCTATCGAAGCCGAAGAAGCTGTAAAAACAGGAATTGTAACATTCTTTAGCGAGAAAGGTTATGGTTTTATTACCGAGGATGGTAACAAAGAAAACGTTTTCTTCCACAGCAACAATTGTGTGCATTTGGTGAAAAAAGGAAACAAGGTATCTTTCGAAAAAGAAAGATCACCAAAAGGTTACTCCGCTATCAACATTCAACTTATCAAATAGATAATTTATAACAACAATTTTTTAATACCATTACAATGCAAGAAGGCACAGTAAAATTTTTCAACGAAACAAAAGGTTTCGGATTTATTTCTCCATCAGCTGGAGGAGACGACATCTTTGTACACTCATCAGGTTTAGTTAGCAGAAACATTCGTGAGAATGACAAAGTAACTTTTGAAGTACAAAAAGGACAAAAAGGATTAAACGCAGTTAATGTAAAACTTGCGTAAGCATAAAAAGTTTTTTCCATTGAAAATGATAAGCTCCAATTAATTTGGAGCTTATTTTTTGTTTAATAAACACCAGTCTTGGCGTTATTTTGGATGGTTATAAACCATGATTTCCAGACTGAAATACAATTCACAATTAGATTTTCTCTCCGAAAAAGAACTGAAGCTTTTGGACAAAGCTGCAGAATCAATCCGTAATTTTGTCAGGAAGTCGCCAGAAATCAATCAATCTGATTTTGCTCCGAGAGATGCGCACGCCACGACTTATTCTGTTGTGAAAGGAACGTTTCAGGTTTATAACGACTTTGAAGGAAAAGCGATATTTCAGGCCGAAAAATTGAATTGCATCATCCGGATTTCGCACGCGCATATGAAACTCATAAGCCAGAAGAAAACCATTCCAGGTTACGGATTCTCGGTTAAACTTTCTGATGACGAAAAGACCGTCGCTAATTTCCCAATGGTGAATTTTCCATTATTTCCGATTGTCAACGTTTCCAGATTTTTGAAATTATTCATTTCGATTAATAAATATTTCACCGGAAATTTCTTCCAAAAAATATTTAATCTTCTCAAAATATTGAGAAGTTTTATCAGCATCATTCCAAATACATTCAATTTATCTTTTCAAAAGGAAGTTGTAAAGTTCTTCCGGCGTTGGAATCGCTTTATTTTATCTAATGATTACCACTCAATCGGCGTTTACAGGATGGGTGAGGATTTGGTTAAATTAAAATTAACGCCAATCAGGATTACTCAAAATAAACAAACTAAGGGAATCGATTTATCCATCGAAAATTACATTAAAAATAATACTTATGAGCTGGAATTGTCTGTGCAGTATTGCTATAATCTGAAAGAACAGCCGGTCAATCAATTAAACAGAATGTGGAAAAATTCTGAGTTTGTTCCAGTGGGATCTATTAAAATAACAGAATTGTTGGATAAAAACAGTCTGACAAACGAACTGCTTTCCTTCAATCCATTCGATAATATTCCCGAGTTACAGCCTGTGGGAAAGATTCAAAAATTAAGGGACAAAGCCTATAGAACCTCTCTAAAAGCCAGAACTGAAATAAATACTAAGTAATAAATATGGACGAAAATATACTCGGAATAGTGGCCGGTGTGCTGACTTCTGTCGCAATGATGCCTCAGTTGATAAAAGTGTTGCGGACAAAAAATGTGGAAGATCTTTCGATATTAATGCTGCTGGTGCTGATTTCCGGCCTATCTCTATGGGTTTGGTACGGGATTTTGCAGGGCGAGTGGCCGATTATAATTTCTAATGCTTTTTCAGTTTTAGTCAATCTGACACTGCTCGGCTGTTGTTTTGTTTTCAGGAAGAAAGCCTAAATTTCATAAATTTCAGAATCCGTAAACACAAAATAAATTCCTTTTTTAGGAATGTTTTTGGTGTCCAACCCTGTGAATTCACTGAAGGCTGGTAACAACAATTGCTTTGAAGTCTGAGCAAAACAAGGTAATTTTATTTTTTTCACCACAGAATTGATCACAAATCCAGGATGGATATGACCAGTGATCTGAAATTTAGGATTGGAACGGTCAAAATCGTGAACAAAAGAAATCTCATCAATTTCTAATGATTTTTCCCGAAAGTCTAAACATAATTTTCTCTCCAGAGTTTTCGAAATACGATCGTGATTCCCTTCTACAAGACAGAATTTGATATCAGAGTATTGCTTCTTCCATTCACAAAATTCGTCAACTTCAGAATTATTTCCGGCGTGAAGAAGATCACCGACGATGATGAATTTATCAGGCTTAAAATATTCGATTAAGATAGAAAGACGCTCCAGATCATTTTTCATAATGTGATTGGCCAAAGCAATTCCGTTTTTGCGGAAATGAGCGGTTTTACCAATATGTAAATCTGAAAAAATTAATGCTTTTTCTTTTTCCCAATACAAAGCTCTTTGATTTGTTAATGTGAAAGTCTCTTGCAGAATTTTTATATTTTTTGTAGCTATGTTCATTCTATATTTAAACACTCTTATTGTCATTCCGGAGGAATCTCGCCGTAGATCTTAAATTCCAGCTTAGATTCCTCCCGAATGGCAAACTGTATGTATATTATTCGTCTTTAATATTTCTTCCGGATTGTTTAATAAGCTTTTGAATTCTCACATCCAGATTTTCACTCGTCAAGGTCTGTCTCAAACTGTCAACCTTAATCGGGAAACTTAAAGGCGTAAATTTATTGGAATATTTTAAAATAAACTTCGATTTTTCAATTCTTTTAAAAGCTTCTACCAAACGCTGTTCCTGCAGCTGCATATTAAAAACTTCCGTGTACGCCTGCCTTACTAGAAAATGATTTGGGTCGTAATCTTCCAAAACTTTAAAAATCAATCCTGCCGAGCTTTGCAAAGCCTTATTCGAACGCTGCTGTCCGGGAAAATTCTGCACAACCATTCCGGAAATTACGGCAATATCTCGGAATTTACGTCTCGCCATTTCTGCTGAATTAATACTAGAAATGACATCTACCATCAGATTATCTCTTGTTAGAATTTTAGCTAAATTATCCTCATTCAACGGAATTTCTTTGTCGCTGAATAGCTCAAAACCATAATCATTCATTGCCATCGAAAATGAAATCGGAGCCAGTTTAGAAATTCTGTAGGCTATCAGAGCAGCCATCACTTCGTGCACCAAACGCCCTTCAAAAGGATACATAAACAAATGATAGCCTTCACGGTTTTTAATCAATTCAACCAAAAATTCATCTTCTCTCGGAATATGCGAGCGCTGTTCCTGATTGGCCAAAAGAGGATGCAGAAATTTCAGTTCCTTCTCAGAAGCTTTCGGATTCAATGCTCCCGATAATTTTTCTCTTAAAAAATGACCCAGATTTGAACTTAAAGGCAATCTACCGCCCAAATAACTCGGAGCCTGCGCTTTCCCTTTGGAAGCACGCACGAAAACGGTCATATCTTTAATCATAGCCACTTCCAAAACCCGACCTGCTAAGATAAACTTCTCCTCTTTCTTCAGTCTCGAAATAAAATATTCCTCGACCATCCCGATATAACCACCGGAAATAAACTTCACTTTCAGCATTGCGTCGCTTACAATCGCACCCATATTCATCCGATGCAGCATCGCTATTTTTCGGGAAGTGACTTTGTGCAAACCGTCTTCCATCACTACGACTTTGTGATATTCTTCATAGCTTTTCAACGCGCTTCCGCCAATCGTGAGAAAGTCAATCATCGCCTTCCATTCTTCATCTCTGATTTCTTGAAAAGTGTAGACTTTTTTGATTCTATCGTAAACTTCATCAGGGAAAAATCCGTCACCAACCGCCAATGTCATCAGGAACTGCACCAAAACATCGAAACATAAAACGACTGGTTCGCGTGGCTCGATAACTTTTTGTTTTACGGCTTCTTTTAAAGCGGCAACTTCAATGAGTTCCAGAGAATGCGTAGGAACACAGAAAATTTTTGAGGTCTCAAAAGGGGAGTGGCCACTTCGTCCTGCACGTTGCAAAAATCTCGCAACACCTTTCGCAGAACCAATTTGAATCACGGTATCTACAGGTTTAAAATCAATTCCCAAATCCAAAGATGATGTGGAAACGACCGCTTTCAGTTTTCCGGAACTTAAATTTTCCTCAATCCAGATTCGCAGATGCGCATCAATCGAACTGTGATGAATGGCGATTTGTCCTGCAAAATCAGGATACGCATTCAGCAAAAGCTGATACCACGTTTCGCTCTGACTTCGGGTATTTGTAAAAACAATCGTTGATTTTGATTCCAAAATAATCGGAACCACTTTATCAGCCAGTTTTTGTCCGAGATGCCCCGCCCAAGGCAAAAGTTCGACTTCATCAGGAAAAACTGAAATAATATCAATTTTCTTAAGTTCTTTAGCGGTAATCTTTGTTTTCTTGATGTCATACGGAATCAAAACATCCTGCGCTTCATCAAGGTTTCCGATGGTTGCCGTAATTCCCCAGATTTTAAGTTTCGGAACGTAATGAAAGAGCTGTGAAATTCCCAATTCAACCATCACGCCTCGTTTTGAACCCAGCAATTCGTGCCATTCATCCACCGCAACGCAATGCATATCGCTGAAAAACCGCTGATGATTTTTCTGTGCTAAAAGTAAGTGGAGACTTTCGGGAGTAACCACCAGAATTTCAGGCATATTTTTAACCTGTTGCTGACGAACTTTCGGGTCGGTGTCGCCATTTCTTACGCCAACTGCCCAATCCAAACCAATCTCGTCAATCGCTTCCTGCATCGCTTTGGCGATATCTTTTGAAAGGGAACGAAGTGGCGTAATCCAAATCATTTTTAACCCTTTTTTGTACTTGTCTGGATTCGTCAAAAAGTCTGAAACCAAAGCTAAAAACACCGAAAAAGTTTTTCCAAAACCTGTCGGCGCCACAACCATTCCGCTGTAACCACTGCCAAATTTCTTCCAGGTATCGACCTGAAATTTAAATGGAGAATTGCCTTTTTCCATCATCCAGTTCTGAATGATTTTAAAGCCTTCGGTATTTTCGTAGTTACTCAAATTGTTTTATTAAAAAAGTCTTCGACTCCGCTCAGACTGACATTGCTAAAAACATTTAGTATTAGGATGTCACGCTGAGCGGAGTCGAAGCGTTATTGTATCAATTTTTTAATCTCCTCAATATCATCAATATCATTCACAGTTTTGTCTTTCCGCCATCTTAAAATTCTTGGAAAGCGCAATGCAACTCCGCTTTTATGACGGTTGCTGAAGCCAATTCCTTCAAACGCAATCTCGAAAACCAATTCTGCTTTCACGGTACGAACGGGACCGAATTTTTCAATGGCATTTTTATTCACAAATTTGCTGACTTCCATAATTTCTTTGTCGGTCAATCCTGAATAGGCTTTGGCAATCGTGACCAGTTTATCGCCACTTCTTACAGCAAAACTGTAATCGGTGTAATAAGCGCTTCGTCGGCCGCTTCCTTTTTGGGCGTAAATTAAAACTGCATCAATAGATAACGGACTGATTTTCCACTTCCACCAATCACCTTTTTTCCGACCGGAATGATAATGTGAATTTTTCTGTTTCAGCATCAAACCTTCGCTGTTGATTTCCCTGGAATTTTCTCGGATTAAATCTAGTTTGTTCCAATCTTCAAAATCAATAGCCTGAGAAATTTTAATGTTTTCAGGAGCTTCATTTAACAATAATTCCTGCAGCATAGCTCTTCTGGCTGAGATGGGTTTTTCCCTTAAATCAGTTCCTTCAAGTTCCAAAATGTCGTATGCAAAAACCTCAATCGGAATTTCACCGAGCATTTTTTTAGTTAAAGTTTTACGGTTTAATCGTTTTTGTAATTCATTAAAATTTAACACGTTACCTTCCTTTACCGCAAGTATTTCTCCATCAATCACAAAATTGCCTTTCATTGCTTTTACGGTTTCGGCAATTTCCGGAAATTGTTCGGTTACCAATTCTTCACCTCTCGACCAAATGAAAACTTCATCATTTCTTCGGATAATTTGTCCGCGGATTCCGTCCCATTTGTATTCGATGAGCCATTCTTCAGGTTTTCCCAAACCTTCCAAATCTTTTTCAAGCGGATAAGCCAAACAAAAAGGGTAGGGTTTTGAGTTATCAGGATTGATATTTTCAGCAGAAATCAATTCTTTAAATGAAACTTCATCCGGTTGCCATTTTCCCATCAGACTGTGCATCAACGTACTTGCTTCCTGTCCGGAAAATTTTGTAAGGGAATTAATCAAAGTTTTAGAGGAAACCCCAATTCTAAAACTTCCGCCCAGTAATTTATTGAAAATCAAACGTTCCGTGTAATCCAAACCGTTCCAGGAATTGAGAACAAATTCTTTTTTCTCGGCTTCAGATTTTGTTTTTAAACCAATAATTTCGGTCATCCATTCAGAAAGTGTTTTTTCGATTTTTTCTGTTGGTGGAGGAAGAATCAAAGAAATCGTTTCACCCAAATCGCCGACCGAAGAATAACTTTCCTGAAACAGCCAAAAAGGCAGCTGAATAATCTCCAGCGCCCATTCTTTCATATAATTAGTGTTGACATTCCGTTTTGGTCTTTTTCCTGTAAATAAAGCGATAAACCACAATTTATCATCATCGGGAGCGCGCTCGAGATAGTCAATAATGGCATCGATTTTAGCATTGGTTTTATTGGTGCTTTCGAGGGCGTTGATAAGTTCTGCGAAATTTTTCATTCTAATCTTTTGTTTTATTTGGGCAGCTTTATCCGCCTTCCACTCCCGCTTTTTTGCTCGTCGTACCTCCTCACAAAAAGAGCTCCGTTCAAGTCGGGCTGCGAGCAATTCGATGTTTTAATTATTAACAGGTCGCTCCTACGGAGCTATCATTTATTTTTGTTCTCATTAGCTATTAACAGGAAACTTCTGCGGAGCTTTGAGAAACTTTGAGCTTTCAAAAAATCTTAGACGCTTATTCATTATTTTTAATCTACTTTTTTATCCGATGCAACTTCCTTTTCTACGACTTCTTCGTCATCATCGCCATACAAAGTTTCCACCACATCAGATTTAATTCCGATTTCATTCAAATATTTAGAAAAAACCTCGGTCTGTCCGTGCGTGACGTGAACGATCTCTGCTTCTGTAGCTTTGATGGCTTGTAACAAACCTTTCCAGTCGGCGTGGTCGCTCATTGGAAATCCTGCGTCCATACTTCGCCATCTTCTGGCACCACGAACCTGCATCCAGCCGGAACAAATCGCTGTGGCAGCATCCGGAATTTTCTTAATAACATTGCTATCCAACAAAGCCGGCGGAACGATCACAATATCGCCCGCAACGTGTTTAATGCTCTCCCTGAAATCCGGAACTTCATAATCCGGAAGGATAATTCCAACTTCTTCAAAAGCCTGATTCAGTTTTCCGATCGAATAGTGAACGTGGATTTTTCCCATTCCTTCCACGGCTTTCATTATACGCTGTGCTTTGCCCAAAGAATATCCGATGAAAACTGAAGTCTTCTGGTTTTCCTGATTCCGTAAAACCCAGCTCTGCATTTTTTTATTCAGATCATCCACTTCTAGCCAATTGTAAATCGGTAGTCCGAAAGTACTTTCAGTCACAAATTCATTACATTTTACCACCTCAAAAGGTGTACTCAGCCCATCATCCTGAACTTTATAATCACCTGAAATCACACTCACGTAACCTTTGTATTCCAAACGTATCTGGGCCGAACCAATAATATGACCCGCAGGATGCATTGAAAGTTTCACACCATTAATGTCTAAAACTTCATCATACTGCAAAGTCTGACACTCGATATCCTCGGCAATTCTTTTCTTTAAAATAGGCTTGGTGAAATGATGACAAAGATATTTTTTCATTCCCCAGCGAGCGTGGTCGGCGTGACCGTGAGTGATTACGGCGTAATCTACAGGTCGCCAAGGGTCAATATAAAATTTGCCTTGCGGACAGTAAATACCTTTGTTTGTGAATGTAATAAGTTTCAAATGAGTGATAATTAGTGTGTTTCTGAATATTCAAAAAGCTGACCATTTTTATTTTTCAGGATCAGTAAAAAAGAAATCTCCAGCAATAAATGCTTATTGCTGGAGATTTTCTTATTGATGATGATTTTAAACCGTTGCGACGCCTTCAACACCATCAGAATTATCCGTTTTGTTCCCGGTAATTGCTGCGGCGGCGAAGGTGAAAAGGCTTACCAGTTTTCCTGCTTTTGTATCCCAATAATAGGTCTCTTTCGGCTCTACACGGATGATAGAGACATTTGGGTCATCTTTGCCATCAAACCATGCATTGGCCATCGGTGACCATTTGTCTTCAATAGTAGATCTGTCTGTGTAGATAAACGCATTACCAAAAATGGAAAGATATTCGGAATCACTGTTGTTCATAAAATAAAGCTGAACTCTGTTGTCATCTTTGATCTCGAAATTCTTGTTGCTGGTTTCGCTGCTGATGAACCAAAGATTTCCATTTTCATCAGTTTCCTGAAGTCCCATTGGTCGGGAGTTTGCCGGCAATCTGTCCAGCTCTGTACAGAACATGCAGATTCTGGCTTTTTCGGAAAGTTCCTTGATTTTTTTTACAGCTTCTTGGTTTGAAAGGTTTTCGGTTGACATAATATTTTGATTTTATTGTTAGATTAGTAAGTATAAATGAAAACTATTGCATTTATATATCTTTAGACTTCGTGCTCTTCTTGGCTATTTCGGTCTTGATTTCACAAACACTTACAAATAATGTGCTAAAAGAATTAGAAAAAAATATTAACAGAAAATTTTGATTAATCTGACGATGGAATATTTCTTGTAGAAAGTTGCTAGTAATTGATCATTATTAATATCAAATCAAAATACTGAATTATGAGAGCAATCTGGAACGGCGCCATAGGTTTTGGACTGGTAAATATTCCTATCAAGTTGTATTCTGCAACAGACTCCAGCACGCTGGATCTGGATATGCTGGACAAAAATGACTTCAGTAATATCAGATTCAAACGGGTGAACGAGAAAACGGGGAAAGAAGTAGTCTGGGAAGATATTGTGAAAGGCTATAAACTGGAAGATAAATATATCGTTTTGGATGATGAGGATTTTGCAGCAGCTAGTCCAGAAAAATCTAAAGTTCTCAGCATTTTGCAATTTGTAAAAGAAGACGAAGTAGATCCTGCACTGTTCGAAACGCCGTATTTTCTTGAACCTCAAAAAAATGGTGAAGCCGCATATAAGTTGTTGTTGAAATCGTTGATGAAAACAAAAATGGCAGGAATTGGTTCGTTTATTTTAAGAGAAAGAGAAATCCTCTGCCTTATCCGTCCGTTTGATGATAAGATATTGATGGTCAATAGGATGCGCTATCCTGCTGAAATGAGAGATTATGAAGATTTGAAGATTCCTGCTGGAAAAGCTCCCAAGCCAGAAGAACTTAAGATGGCAGAAGCGCTGATAAAATCCTTGGCAAGCACGTTCGATCCTACAAAATACACTGACACCTACAATGAAGATCTTCTGAAAATCATTAAGCAAAAAGCAAAAGGTAAAAAAGTGAAACTGGCAGACATCAAAGAACCGGAAGGCAAAACTTCTGACCTTATGGCGATGCTGAAAGCCAGTCTGGAAGGCAAAAAGAAAAAAGCAGGCTAGAAAGAGAGAGGAAAGTTAAGATTAAATAAATCGCTTATCAACTATCATTTATCATTTATAAATCATGGCACTCGAAGATTACAATAAAAAAAGGAACTTTAAAGAAACTTCAGAACCAAGCGGAAAGGAAAAGGCAAGCGGGAAAAAGCTGAAATTCGTTATTCAGAGGCACGCGGCGTCCAGATTGCATTATGATTTCCGTCTTGAAATGGAAGGCGTTTTGAAAAGTTGGGCCGTTCCCAAAGGTCCTTCCCTCAATCCTGCTGACAAGAGATTAGCAATGATGGTGGAAGATCATCCCTATGATTACAGAACGTTCGAAGGCAGTATTCCGAAAGGCAATTATGGTGCTGGTGAAGTTGAAATCTGGGACGAGGGCACCTATGAACCCATTGAAAAAGTGGAAGGGAAAAGTGATGATCTAGTGATGCGCGCAGAACTTCATAAAAACTCCCTGAAATTTATCCTTCACGGCAAAAAGCTGAAAGGTGAATTTGCTTTAGTCAAAATAAAAAATCCAAAAGATGACAATGCCTGGATGCTGATCAAACATAAAGATGATTTTGCAGTGGAAGATGACTATAACGCAGAAGAGCACACCTCAAAAAATTCCAAAGTAACAGCATATCTGGAAGGGAAGGGCGGTAAAAAAAAAACGCCGCCTCAGAAACTATAAAGCATTTTAAAAACTATACTCCGGCACTCTCCGGCGAGAAAAAGCTGTCAGACGTCATCACGCCGATGCTCTGCAAAACAACCGATGAAGCCTTTGATGCAGAAGATTGGGCGTTTGAGATCAAATGGGACGGCTACCGCGCCATCGCTGATTTGAGGAATGATGATATTAAACTTTACTCCAGAAACGCTCTGGATTTTTCACAGAAATTTAAAAAAGTAACCAATTCGCTGAAGCTTCAGGAACACGAGATGATCCTGGATGGCGAGATTGTAGCTTATGACGAGAAGGGAAAACCCAACTTCCAATGGCTGCAGAGGATTGGTGACAATCCCAATCTAGCCTTGATTTATCAGGTTTTTGATCTCCTGTGGCTCAATGGTCATTCTACCGAAAACCTCACATACCTACAACGGAAAGAACTTCTGAAAGATGCTTTGGTTCAGAATGACGTCATTCAGTTTTCGGATCACATTGTAAAAAATGGCAAAGATTTTTTCCAGGCCGCCAATGATATGGGACTCGAAGGAATTGTTGCAAAAAAAACAGACAGCATTTACCGGGAAAATGTCAGAAGTTCTGAATGGCTGAAGATTAAGATCAATCAAACCGATGAGGCTTTGATCTGCGGTTTTACAGAACCAAAAGGCTCCAGAAGTAAGTTTGGATCGCTTATTTTGGGCAAATATATTGATGGTGAAATAGTGTTTTGCGGTCACACGGGAACCGGTTTTAATGATAAAAAACTCTCTGAACTTCATCAACTCATGGAACCTCTGATTACTGATAAATCGGCCTTCAAAATAACACCGAAAACCAATGCCAAAGCCACATGGGTGAAACCTGAGCTAGTTGCGGAAATCAAATTTACGGAGATCACTAAAGATCATATTTACAGACATCCGGTTTTCCTCAGACTTCGTGATGACGTAAAGCCTGAAGATGTACAATTCAACGCTGAAAATGAATTAAAAAATGAAAATGTGAAAAAGCCAGAACCAAAAACCAGAACTGCCAAGAATGACACGAATAAAAAAATCGGAAAACAGGAACTCAAACTGACCAATCAGAACAAGATTTATTTTCCCGATGACGATGTGAGCAAAGGCGATGTTATTGATTATTATCAAAGTGTGGCCAAATATATACTGCCGCATCTCAAAAACCGTCCGCAGTCTATGAACAGATTTCCGAACGGTATCAAAGGGATGAGTTTTTACCAGAAAGATGCATCAGAAGAGACGCCGGATTGGATTGAGATTCAAAAAGTTTTCTCCGAAAGCAGTGATAAATACATCAATTACATCATTTGTAATGATAAGGAAACGATGGCTTATCTCAACAATCTGGGCTGTATAGAACTGAATGTCTGGACCAGCAGGCTTCCGAAAGCTGACAATCCCGATTATCTGGTTTTGGATCTGGATCCGTCTGAAAAAAACACCTTTGAGGATGTGATAGAAACGGCGCTTGCTGTGAAAGAAATTTTGGAAATAGCCGGAGTCAAAGGTTATCCGAAGACCTCCGGAAGTACGGGGATTCATGTTTATATTCCGATGGGAGCGCAGTACAGTTATGATCAGGTCAAAGATTTTGGTCATCTTCTGATGCAGATGGTTCAGCAGAAACTGCCTGACACCACGACGCTGGAGCGAAGTCTGCAAAAGCGGGATAAGAATAAAATCTACCTCGATTATCTCCAAAACCGCCGCGGACAGACGTTGGCCAGCGTCTACAGCCTCCGTCCGAAAGAGGGTGCAAGCGTTTCTATGCCGCTGGAATGGGACGAGGTCAAAGTTGGATTAAAACCTACAGACTTTAATATTCATAATGCTTTGGAGCGTTTGAAAGAAAAAGGAGACCTTTTCAAACCGGTTCTTGGAAAAGGAGTTGATATGCTGAAGGCGATTGGTAAATTGGAGAAGTAAATGAACATCAAAAAATCCCATTCAACAGTTCGCTGAATGGGATTTTAATTTTTTTAATGCAAATTTAAATTCTAAACCCGCCCGAAACTTCAATTCTTTGCGCATTAATCCATTTGGAATCGTCTGAACAAAGAAACGCGACAACACTTCCGATGTCATCCGGCAAACCAACTCTGCCCAAAGAAGTCTGAGACGAAATTAAATTGTTGTAATCTGCACTATCACGTACTGCTCCACCTCCAAAATCCGTTTCAATCGCACCCGGAGCGATAGAATTTACTCTTATTTTTCTGCTGCCCAATTCAACAGCCTGATATCTTGATAAAGAATCTACCGCCGCTTTCATCGCACCATAAGCTGAATATCCTGCAAATGAAAATCTTGCCAATCCTGAAGAAGTGTTCACAATGCTGCTTCCGTCATTCATCAACGGTAATAATTTTTGAGTCAGGAAAAATGGACCTTTGAAGTGAATATTCGTCATCGAATCCAGAATTTCTTCCGTTGTGGTTTCAAAACTTTCATTGATCCCGATTCCTGCGTTATTTACCAATGCGTCTAGTTTTGCAGAATTAAATTTTGTGTCTAAAATACTTTTAACTTCATTCACAAACTGGTCGAAACCTGCCGTTGAAGAAATGTCCAAAGGCAAAGAAAATGCTTTCTGGCCTAAGTTTTCAATCTCTTTCACCACTTCATCAGCAGCTTCTTTTTTAGTTTGATAAGTCAGAATAATATCAAATCCTTTGTTTGCAAGGGCGATTACAGAATCTTTACCCAATCCGCGGCTTGCGCCTGTAACTAATGCTATTTTACCTGCCATTTTATTTGTTTTAATTAATAGTACAAAGTTGGAAAATTTACCAGTTTGCGTATTTGCATAAATCAAATCAAAATTTGTGAAAATCAAACAATCATTACTTCTCGGAAATGCTGCGGCGACTGTTGTCCGTGCTTTTTGAAAAAATTAGAGAAATGGGCTACTTCTTCAAAGCCCAGAGTGAAAGCGATTTCAGAAATATTCCACTGCGTTTGCGATAGTAATAATTTTGCTTCCTGAAAAATCCGGCTTCCGATAATTTCGCCGGTGGTTTTTCCTGTGGTTTCTTTCAGAACTCTGTTCAGATGATTGACGTGAACGCCTAATATTCCTGCAAAATCTGCCGGTGTCCTTAGTTTTAAAAGCTGACTGATGTTTTCTATGGGAAACTGTCTTTCCAGTAATTCTATAAATAGCGTCGTGGTTCTGGAGGCGGCAGTTTTACTGCTTTCTGAGGGACGGATGGGTTTCAGTTTCTGGCCGGTATGGATCAGTTCCATCACATAATTTCTCAGCAAATCGTATTTATAAAGGTAATCCGAATTGATTTCTTCGTGCATTTTCAGGAAAACACCTTCAAACTGATGATACTGTTCTGTGGAAATCTGGAATACGAAATCGCTTTGCGGCGAGAAAACGGGAAGATTGTCTATTTCAGTTCCTATTTTGTTTGTCGGTAAAAAATCTTTGGTGAAAACACAAAAGTGACCCGACTGATTCGTGACGCACTGATTGTTGTAATTATACGGAACTTTCGGTGATGCAAAAAGGATAGCACACTCTTCTATCTCAATCGTTTTGTCAGCATATTCTACTTTATTCTGCCCGTTTATCAAACTAATTTTATAATAAGTTCTTCTGTTGTAAGGCATTTCAGGTTTCGATTTGCTTGCTCTGAAAATTTTAGAAATATCAAAAACATTGAAATGACCAATATCTTTATTGATATTTTCGGTGAGAAATGAATCAATGTCGGGACAGCTTTCGCCAAGAATGTCCTGATAAAACTCTTTGATGGTAGTGATGCTCATTTTGTTGTAAAAATCAAAGTTACGAGTTTGAAATTAACTTACGAAAAGTGTTTTACAGATATTAAAATTTAATTTTTTTCAGAAAATCTTAAGACGTTTGTCAGTTTGGTGTGAATTTCAGAGCAGAATTTCCAGTATGCAAGGTTGCTATGACCTTTGATTTTACTTTTAAAAATGATAAAATTGAATTCGTAAAAGCAGATTTAATTTGATTATAAAGACTTTCTTGCTGTAGAACTAAGAAGTTTTTTTTAAAGCTTAATTACTGTTTTCCAGATTTTTCTGAGCCCATTTCAGTTTTCACTTTTTCACGATGTTGCATTCCCCATTTGGTCATTGCGCCCACTACTTCCTCGAGCGTGTGGCTGTAGGGTAGAAGTTCGTATTCTATACTTACGGGATAACCACTTTCTACTTTTTTGATGATAAAACCGTTCATCTCCAGTTCCTTCAGTTCGCTGGAAAGTACTCTGGCAGAAATTCCTGTCACTTGTCTTTGGATTTCTGTGAATCGCTTATTTCCTCTCGCCATTGCGATGATAATCATTAGTTTCCACTTTCCGCCAATCGCATATAATGCATCCGAAACAGCCATTAAAACTTTATGACAATCTTCTGTGAATGCCTTGGTATCTGCTTGATTTTCTTTTGATTCTGACATAACTTTGGTTGATGTTAGTCGCTAACCTTTAGGTAACAACTAATAAATTGTAAGCAAATATAATATAATTTTGTCCAAAATAATTACAGAAAGTAATTGTAAAATTGAATTAACCAACAAAATTATGACATTAGAAATTTTGAAAACAAAAGAAGACTTGAGAAACTTAATCGATGATTATGCATACTTAGGCGACGAGAAAAAAATTGCAGAACAATTGGATTTATTTACTTCTGATGTTAACTACAAAGCCTTAATGGGTGGTACTTTGGTTGCCGATGTTTCGGGAAGAGAAAGTATGGAAAAAGATTTTAATCTGCATTCTTCACAGGTAAAAACCTATTTTACATTGAACGGACAACACACCGTGAACGTCGGTGTCGAAACCGCGTCAGGTATTTCTTACAGTCAGATAAAAATGATTCGTGAAGCTGAGGGCAAAGATGTTTTGATAGATTACAGTGTAAAGTATGAAGACCAATATGTTTTTCAAAATGGAAAATGGCTTATCAGAGAACGTACTGCGCATTTTTTGATTGTGGAATCAAGAACGCTTTCGTAATTGTCGAATTTAAATTATACATAAAAGTAATACAAGGTCTTGCGCAGCTCGAAAGCAAGACCTTTTGTAAACCTATTTTCTTATCCAAATTTAGGGTTTTTCTCAAACAAAGCTCTGTTAAACGCAACAACGTCAGGATGAGAAGGATAAGGTTTTATTGCAGAAAGTCCGGCAATCGCTTGGTCTCTTTTCACCGGAGCTTCTTCTTTCACGCCGTCAGCTAAGGCCTGTTTTAATTCTTCTGAATTAAGTTCTGTGCAATACGCAGGTGTTCCCGGCTGATGTCTCCAGGATTCCGAAAGATTTCCTGCATCAACTGTATCAAAACCTGCATCATTAATTAATTCTGCAAGCACTTTTTTTGCTGCTGCGTTATCTCCTGCGACTGCCATTGCAATTCTGTCTTCTGCATCGAATTCTTCTCCGCCATTTTCCAGTGTTTCCGCCAACAAATTGTTGAAAGCCTTTACAACAGGTCTACCCAATTGTTCAGAAACCCAGATACTTTCCACTTTTCCGTTTTTGATTTCTTCAATATCAGCATCCCGAAAAGGGTAGTAGTTGGAGGTATCAACCACAATCACATTTTCCGGAACATCTGCGAATAAATCTTTCGGCAAAGTTGGAATGGCGACTGTCGGTACGGAAATTACGACAACATCCACATCCTGTACAACATTTTCCGTTGTCGAAGCTATCGCTCCCACTTCTTCAGCTTTAGCGTTTAGTTCTGCCCCTTGTTTAGAGTTGCTTATTTTTACGGTATGTCCGGCTTTAACCATTTTTTTAGCAATTATTCCACCAATGGCGCCTGTACCGATAACTCCTATTTTCATTTGATATAATTTTTGATTTGTTTAAATTTTAAGCTAAACCCGTGGGTCAATTCCATATTGTTCCGGTGCGCCAATGTTTTCTCTTAAAGTTTTGCCTTCATATTCTTTGTGGAAAATTCCACGTTCCTGTAAAATGGGAACAACCTCATCTACAAAAGCATCAATTCCGTCAGCATTTACATCGGGCGAAATCCAAAATCCATCAGCTGCGCCAGCTTCAAACCAGGCCTGCATATGGTCTGTCGCTTCTACGCCGGGGCCTACGATTACAGGATGATAATCAATCACACCGTGTGCCAGAATATCCTGAAGACTCCAGCCTTCTTTTGCAATTTTTAAAGCATTAGCCGAACGAGGGTCGTAACTGGACGGACGGGCATTTTCCAATAGTGTTTCAGGAATTGGTTTATCCAGATTTGAAGCATTCAAAGGGATGCCGAGCATTTGCTGAAGATAGGCAATTCGCTGAGGAAACTGATTTCCAGTCAGCTGAATGCGGCGGTCGAGTGCGGTGCGTCTGTCTTTGGCAATTGTAGTCATCAATCCTGCAATATATTTGATTTCATTTGGGTCACGGCCGTAGCTTCGTGCGGATTCCCTGAATGCATTTCGCTGTGCTTTTGCGTCTTCAATGGTGAATGCTGCGCCGATTACGACGTTGGCAAATCGTCCCGCCAGCTCGTGTGCATTCGGACTTCCGCCTGCGTGAAAAATAATAGGCTGTCCCTGTTCGGAAGGCGGAATATAAAGCGGACCCCTTGAACCCACATATTTTCCCTGTAAATTGATGGGAAGTATCTTTTCTGTATCCGCAAACTGTCCGGTTTCCTGGTTGTGAATCCACGCATCTTTTCCCCAACTGCCCCAAAGCGCCTGAATCAGCTGAATTGTTTCGTGAGCACGGCCATACCGTTCTTCGCTTGATGGAATTCTTCTGCCATAATTCGCAGCGACATCTTCTCCGCTTGATGTGATGGCATTCCAGCCGGCTCTTCCGTGGCTCATTACATCCAAAGCTTTAAACTGTCTTGCCAGATTGAAAGGTTCGTTGAAAGTAGTGGAGCCTGTAGCAACCAGGCCAATATATTCTGTTTCTCTTGCCACCGCAGCAAGCGTCATCATCACATCAAGATTAAAAGCAGGAGATTCGGTTTCAATATCCGTCATCACGGCTCCTGGACCATCGGGCAGAAATATAAATTGAAATTTTCCTCTTTCTGCAGCCTGAGCCTGTTTTACACGGGCATCAAAACTCGTATAGCTTTTGGGGTCAACTCCCGGCATTCGCCACGCACCGGGTTGGGAACCATAACCGTTTCCAAGATGAAGACCGATGAGCATCTGCTTTTTATCAGCGCTCAAATGATTATTATTATCGTCTGAATAACTCATTTTTATGATTTTTAGATATACAGAACACGGCTCAGACGCAATGCAAAACCAACTTCCGGATTTGTTTCTTCGCTACTCATTCTTTCCATCATTGCTGCGAAGGCTAAATCACGTCTTCCCGGCAGACGTTCTTTTTCTGCTTTATTAATCAGCGACTGCATTTCATCCAGATTAAGATCCGTACAGTAAACTGGCGCACCAGGTTGCTGTCTCCACGAATCAGCAATCGGACCAGAATAAAAAGCGTCGAAACCTGTTTCTTCAATCAATTGCGCCGTTACCGCTATATCATTTTCACGGTCAGCAGCAAAAGGAATAGCAAGGCGGGAATCAGTTCCGGATGGTTTCCCATTTATTTCGAGTGACTGAGACCCAATTGCGTTCCAGGCTTTAGCAACAGGTCGTCCCAACTGTTCTGTAACCCATAAGCTTTCTGCCAATCCGGCTTCCAAACTTTCAATTTTCTGGTCTCTTGCAGGATAGTAATTGGACGTATCTATTACTGTAACATTTTCCGGTACTGAGGATAGAAGCGGCGCAACAGCCGGTATGCTGTTTAAAGGAACTGACAGAATAATTACCTCTTTATCCAATACTGCTTCCTGAGCAGTTACCGCCTTTGCACCGGTTGCAAGTACATCAGGATTGATGTTTTCCGGAGCGCCTGAGTTGGCTACTGACAGCTGATGACCGGCCGCGGCTAATTTTAGGGCTAATGTTTTTCCGATGTGGCCAATGCCTATAATTCCTATTTTCATTTTTAAAGATTTTTAAATTAATTCAACAAAATTAAATTAAAATTACTTTACTTTGTATAGTAGTTTCCAAAAGGAAAGTGGGTTTGTTTTAAAATAAAATTGATATGGCTGGAAAAAAACCTTATTTATCATGCCTGGACAGCGTGAAACCAGTGAGAGATGCGTTGGATGTAATTAATGGAAAATGGAAATTGCCGATAATCATTTCTGTAGGGGTGGGCAACGAGAGATTTACCGATATTCAGGAAAGCATTCCAGGTATTACGCCAAAAGCGATGGCCAAAGAACTGAAAGAGCTGGAGCAGCACAAATTAATAGAGCGAATTGTGACAAATGATTATCCCGTAAAAATCACCTACAAATGGACGCCTTACGCCAACACATTAACACCAATTATTGATGCTTTGAAAGCGTGGGGAATAAAACATAGGGAAGAAGTTTTTAAAAAGTAGGTATGAAATTAACTTCCATTTTAAAATAATTTGCGTTACTACATTAAAACTAAGTTCTGGCTCGAAAACCGTCTTCTTTAAACCAGATTTTCCAATCCAAATTCAGCCAGCTTATCTACAATCGGCAGAGTTTTTAATCCCAGATCGGTCAGTCTGTATTCTACTTTAG
The DNA here is from genome assembly GCA_037033105.1 of Bacteroidota bacterium. Lineage (GTDB taxonomy): Bacteria > Bacteroidota > Bacteroidia > Flavobacteriales > Weeksellaceae > Epilithonimonas. The sequence goes on along the minus strand of JAZBLF010000001.1, from coordinate 225,952 downwards.
GTGGAATTTCGGGATATATTTTTTTGCTGACCAATTTGTTTTCAACGAGCATATTTAATTCCTGTATCAGCATCTTTTCGCTGATGCCTGTAACAGCTCTTTTCAGTTCGCCATACCGCATCACATTTTCGTTGATTTGATAAATAATCATTAAAGTCCATTTGCCGCTTAGCAACACTAAAGAAGCTCTTAACGGACAGGTGGCATCGTAAGCCTGAAATATTTTAATGTTTTTTTCCATTGATAATCAATTATTCTAACCATTCGGTAGGTACTTAACCAAATGGTAGGTACTTGTGCAAATGTAAGTAACTATTTAGCTTTGCACAAGAAACTTTTAAAAATATAAAAATTATGAGCAAAGCATTGATTATCATCGATATTCAAAATGATTATTTTGAAAATGGAGCAATGGAACTTGTTGGTTCTCTGCAGGCGAGTGAAAACGCCAAACTTGTTTTGTCAAAATTCAGAAATGATAATCTGCCAGTCGTTCACGTTCAGCATCTTTCTGTAGCCCCGGATTCTACTTTCTTCCTGCCGGAAACTGAAGGTCAGAAAATTCATCAAAATGTAATGCCAATTGCGGGGGAAAAGGTCATCACAAAATATTATCCGAACAGTTTTAGAGAGACCGAACTTTTGGATTATTTACATTCAAAAAACATTACAGAACTGGTAGTCGTAGGGATGATGACGCATATGTGCGTAGATGCCACCGTGCGGGCTGCAAAAGATTTCGGTTTTGAATGCACTGTTGTTGGTGATGCCTGCGCTTCCCGAGATCTGGAAATTAACGAAAAGTCTGTAAAAGCTGAAGATGTTCACAACGCATTTTTAAGTGCATTATCATTTTTCTATGCTGATGTAAAAAATACGAAAGCTATAATTTAAGTAAACGCAAAATATATAGATATGACATCAATTGAATTGGTAAAAGCTTATTCAGAAGCGCTTTCACAAGGAGATATCCCAACCGCATTTTCACATTTTAATCCTGATGCAAAATGGTATCAACCGGGAAATAATCAGTTTACAGGAACAAAAACCGGGCTCGAAGCGATAGGCAAAATGCTGGGCGATATGATGAGCACAACGCAAGGTTCCTTGGTAATAAATCCGACAGGTGCTCTAATGTCGAATGGCAATTTAATATCATTCCCGGTTCGTTTTACCGGCAAAAATGGCGACAAAACCATAGATATGAATGGTGTCGATTTATTTGAAGTTGTGGACGGAAAAATTGTACAGGTTTGGCTTTTTTCTGAAGACCAAACTGCTGAAGACGCCTTCTGGGCTTAATTCAGAATACTCCTCAAATCTATTCGACAGTTTAATTTCTTATTGACTTAAACTGTCGTTTCGTTGTTCACAGTTGCAGATCCAAACTTGTTTTCTGCTCAAATCATTTAAATAAAGAACTAGATCCGCTCCCGATATTCTTTGGGAGTAATTCCTAAAAGCTTTTTGACATACCTTGTAAAAAATGACCGGCTCGAAAATTCCATTTGGTCAGCGATTTCTGAAATATTGAGATCTTTGTTCTGTAACAGCAGGATGATGCGTTCTCTGGCATTGCGCTGTATCCATTCCGAAGCCGTTATGCGGGTATTTATTTTGCAGATATAATTAAGATATTTTGGTGTGATGTTCAATTTATCACTGTAAAACTGCACTTCCCGTTGTTTCATACAATGTTCCTGTACCAACTGTATAAAGCGTTCGTACAATGTTCCGCTCTGCATACTTCTTTTCCTTCTGTCGAGCTCATCTTCAAAAATGTGCCACATTTCCAGCAGGAAAATCTGCATCTGAAGTTTCAGTATTTCATCATAAAAACGATGGTTTGTTTCCTGCGATTTATTGTACAGCAATTGAAAATTCTTCAAAATCTTCTCCCTGTCTTCCTGATCAGGATGCAGAATTGGATTTTCTTTGGAATGGATGATGCTGTCAATACTCGCCGTTGCACTGGGCAGATTCGAAGTCAGTAAGTCCTTGTCAACAAACAACACGGTGGCTTTAAAATTTTTAGATAAAATCAAATCCGAAACATTTATTCCTGCAAGCCAAAAGATAAACTCTCCTTTTTTACCGGTATACTGCTTTCCGTTGAAGATAAATTTTATTACTCCGCTTTGACAGAAAATGTGCGTATGAAATTTAATATAAAAATCATCTTGAAACTGATCTGCCGAAGAGGCTTTGCAGAGTATAACTTTTTGATGATCTGTCATATGTCCTAAAATAAAAGATGAGATGAGAATAAGTGATATTTGACATTAATTGCGATATAAATGTAATAAAACTCTCACACATTACACTTAATTTTGTTAAATAAAATTTAAAAATGCAGACAAAAGATATTTTTGAAAGGCTAACTGATGGAGAAATCATTGCGCCAAACGACCCTGAAGCCTTTAGGATGCTTGAAGCTTCTTTTGCAACTAAGAAACTGTTGCTTCAAATGAATAACGCCGCAGAACCGGAAGAGGTAAGGAACTTTCTGAGCCAGATTACAGGAAAACCTATTCACGAAAGCGTCAATCTTTTTACACCTTTGTACATCAATTACGGCAAAAATATATCAGTCGGAAAAAATGTTTTCATCAATTTTGACTGTGTTTTCCTGGACTTAGGCGGAATTACCATCGAAGATAATGTTTTTATCGCTCCCAAAGTGAGTTTGCTTTCGGAAGGACATCCAACCTCTGCTGATGACCGTCATTCTTTAATTCCAAAAGCCATTCATATCAAAAAAAATGCGTGGATTGGAGCCAACGCCACCATTTTGCCCGGCGTAATAGTTGGAGAAAACGCAGTGGTAGCTGCAGGAGCAGTAGTTTCTAAAGATGTTCCCGACAATGCAATTGTGGGCGGGATTCCTGCGAAAGTTATTAAGAGTGTTCAACCTTAGAAAAGTTAATGATGAAAATAAAAATTTTGATAGCGGTTTTGACACTTTTCACCTTTTCGTTTGGCACCGCGAGTTGCAGTAAAGATGACGACAAAATGCCTACGGAAAATAATGGCGACGGAAATATTAATCCTTCAACAACAAAAATGAAAATTACGATCGGAACGGCACTTTTTTCTGCAACATTATACGACAACCCAAGTGCTAATGCCTTTAAAGCGAGCTTACCACTCACCATCAATATGACTGAATTGAATGGCAATGAAAAATATTATGATTTGCCAAATCCACTTCCGACAAATTCGTCGGCTGGTGGTGATCTCAAGGTTGGCGACTTAATGCTTTATGGCAACAACGTGCTGGTGCTTTTTTACAAGAATTTAAATACGACTTACAACTATACAAAACTGGGATACCTTGATAATCCAAACGGACTTGCTTCTGCTTTGGGTGCCGGAAATATAACTGTAAAATTTGAAATTAATTAAAATCAAATCATTGTGAAAAATAGTTTAAAATTGGCTTTGGCGTTTACAGTTTCTGTATTCACAATGGCTTGCAACGAAAGTAAAAATCAGGAAAAATTAATTTCCGATAGAAATGAATTGGCCCAAATTTTCCCAAAAGGTGAAAAAGGTTCAGAAGATCTATTTACAGGAAATGCGTACAATATCGGTTTGGTAGATGCAGATTCTACTTTAACAACAGCGGTTGGCAATGTCTATTTCGAGCCCGGAGCTAGAAGCAATTGGCACAGCCATCCTGCGGGTCAAATATTGATTATAACTGACGGCGTTGGTTATCATCAAATCGAAGGTCAACCCATTGAAATCATTAAAAAAGGCAGCGTGGTAAACTGTCCGCCAAACGTCCGCCATTGGCACGGAGCCAGTGCTGATGTGGGTTTACAGCAATTATACATTGTTCCCAACACGGAAAAAGGAATTGTAAATTGGGAAGAAGCTGTAACGGACGAGCAGTATTCCATCAATAAAAAATAACAAAAACAAAATGAAAAGAGCATTGGCAATCGCAATATTGTTTCTACTGTCAGGACAATTATTTGCACAAAAAATAAAATCAAATTCAGAAAAAATGAAAATATCAAAAGAACATTATACATTCCAGTTAAGCGATAAAGTAACGCGTCAGAAAGTGAGCTTCAAAAACCGTTATGGCATCACGCTTTCGGGCGATTTATACCTTCCAAAAAGTGCAGGAAACGAAAAATTATCAGCAATAGCCATCAGCGGACCTTTTGGAGCGGTGAAAGAACAATCGTCTGGTTTGTACGCCAATCAAATGGCGGAACGTGGTTTTGCGGTTGTCGCATTCGACCCTTCGTACACTGGCGAAAGTGGAGGCGAACCAAGAAACTTAGCTTCACCAGAAATTAATACGGAAGATTTTAGTGCTGCGGTTGATTTTTTAGGCATTCAAAAAAATATCGACAGAAGCAAAATCGGAATTATCGGTGTTTGTGGCTTTGGTGGTTTTGCCCTGAATGCGGCGGCTATCGACAAACGCGTAAAGGCTGTGGCTGCCTCAACAATGTATGATATGACAAGGGTGATGTCGAAAGGTTATAATGATGTAGTTACGCTTGAACAGAGAACCAAAACATTGGAAGATTTGGGTGCGCAACGTTGGAAAGATGCTGAAAAAGAATCGTTTGCCTACGGACCGGAATCCAACAAAGCTTTGACAGCCGATGCGCCACAATTTCTGAAAGAATACTACGATTATTACCGCACAGCCAGAGGATATCACGAACGTTCGGTAAATTCCGGGAACGCCTGGACTGCAACGACACCACTTTCATTTATGAATATGCCGATTTTGACTTACATCAAAGAGATTTCGCCAAGACCTGTTTTGATTATTGCAGGCGAAAAAGCTCATTCACGATATTTTAGTGAAACGGCTTATCAGAATGCCAGCGAACCAAAAGAATTAGTCATCGTTCCCAACGCTGTTCATACCGATTTATATGATAAAGTAGATGTGATTCCGTTTGATAAGCTGGAAAGTTTCTTTAAAACGAATTTGAGATAAATTGTAAGAAATTAAAAGGTCTGTTTGCAGTTGGCAGATAGACTTTTTTGTTTCTGTGAAATCAGTAAAAATGGTAAGCAATACAGTAATAAGTATATCCGTATCCAGAATTCTTTTGCCGAACTTTGTTGGTTAAATTAAGATAATAAAAATTTTACACTAATAATTCTTTTAATGTTGGTTCAGTTTCTGCCGGCACAAAAAACAAATAATCAAAATAAGATGAATCCAAACATTCCCAAACTAAGTGATTTTCCGACAGGCGAAGAAAACACTGCTTTTGAAAAATATTTTACCGGTAAATCTTATCTGGCCACGCTCACAAGCAACAAAGATTTAAATATTCCCCTTTCCAATGTTACTTTTGAACCCGGTTGCCGAAACAATTGGCACAGTCATACCGGCGGACAGCTTTTGATTGTCGTTGGTGGCGAAGGTTTGTACCAGGAAAGAGGAAAAAGGGTACGCCATCTGCAAGTTGGAGATGTTGTTGAAATTGCTCCAAATATCGAGCATTGGCACGGTGCAACGGCAAATAGTTGGTTTTCACATCTGGCAACGAATGGTAATCCGCAGAAGAATGAAAATACCTGGCTGGAAGCTGTTTCAGATGAAGAATACGCAAATGCCAATCAAAAATAATAGTGATGATTAAAAGCAAATTTTTTCACTGGATTATTCTGTTTTCCCTAACATTAATCTTTACAACAATGAATGCACAAACAGCGAGAGAAATTCAAACTTTAAATCCGAAAGAGCAGAGCCTTGTAAAGATTTCTGCATCTACGGCGACTGGAAATTCAGAACATTTAAAAATAGATTTAAATAAAGGATTGGATGAAGGTTTAACGGTTAATGAAATCAAAGAAGCGCTTACTCAATTGTATGCGTATTGCGGTTTTCCGAGAAGCCTGAATGCAATTAATACTTTTAAAACTGTTTTGGATGAAAGAAAATTAAAAGGAGTTAAAGATACAGAAGGCAAGAAAATCGTTGTGGAAAATAATGTCGCTGATAAATATGAGCAGGGCAGAAAAACCTTGGAAATTCTTACGAAAACTCCGCAATCTAAACCGGCACCAGGATTTGGAGAATTTGCTCCTCGAATTGACGCATTTCTGAAAGAACATTTGTTTGCAGATATTTTTGTGAGCGATGTTCTGAGTTATCAGCAGAGAGAATTGGTTACCATTTCCGCTTTGGCTTCATTGTCGGGCGTTGAATCTCAATTACAATCGCACATTACTATGGGGAAGAATACCGGAATTACGGAAAATCAATTGGTACAATTGGCAGATCTGATACAGGAATCAGTCAGTAAAACTCAGGGCAATACAGTCCGGAAAATCATAGGAAAACCGCTTGTTCCAGTGATAGAAAATGATATGATGATTCGAATCTCAGAAATCGAAATTTTTACTGAATTTTTAGAAGAATACAAATCGGTTCTGAAAGAGGAGGCTTCGGCCTCGGTAAAATTAGAGAAAGGTGTGATTGCTATTTTCCCAATGTATGAGCACAAAAATCCGACTCAGATTAGAATCGTCGAAATCTATGCTGACAAAGATGCGTATCAGTTTCATTTGCAGACGCCACATTTTCAACACTACAAAACTTCCACTTTGAAAATGGTAAAATCATTAAATCTAATCGATATGGAAAGTCTTGACAAAGAAACGATGTCATTAATATTTAATAAAATAAAATAATCAGGAATGAGCGAAGTATTTTGCACTGGTTAGAGTTGAACCTTTATACCTGCGAAAGTGGGAGAGAACAAGCAAATTTTAAAGAAGAATTTTAAATAATTTTTTTCGACATAATTTATAATAGCGATGAGATTTCTTATCGCTATTTTTTTGTTTTAATATCAGAAAATCGATTCTTCAGTTTCGGTGGTGAAAAGTTCCAGAAACTTCATGCCGCGGTAAGAGTTTCCTTTGGGATTTAGTTTCGGACTCCAAACGGTGATGACATATCTTCCAGGAAACAAAGCGACAATTCCGCCGCCAACGCCACTTTTTCCGGGAAGTCCAACTCGGAAAGAGAATTCGCCGGATTCGTCGTAAAAACCGCAGGTCTGCATTATCGCATTTACTCTTTTGGTTTGGCTTCTGGTCAGAATTTCTTTGTTGTCTGAGATCTTTTTGCCGCCATTAGCAAGGAACGTGAAAGCATTGCAAAGTTCCAAAGTATTCATTTCCACGGAACAAATTAAACTGTAGAGATTTAAGACTTCATCAGGATCGTTTTTAATATTTCCTAATGATTTGATGAAGTTGCAAAGTGCTGCGTTGCGGAAACCGATTTTCAGTTCGCTCTCTGCAACCGTTTCATGATAATTGATGGTTTGAGAATCTGTAATATCTCTTATGAAACTCAGAAATTCCTTCTCAGGATCATCAAATAAATCAATTAAAATATCAGAAATGACTAAAGCACCCGCATTGATAAAAGGATTTCTGGGAATTCCGTTGTCAGATTCCAGCTGGACGAGAGAATTAAAGGGATTGCCCGAAGGTTCCACATCCACACGTTCCCAAATTTTCTCATCAATATCCCTGTAAACCAAGCAGAGCAGGAGCACTTTGGAAATACTCTGGATAGAAAATCTGGTTTGATGATCGCCACAACTGTAATTTTCGCCGCTAATTAATTTGATGGAAACCGCAAAATGATCAGGATCAACATTGGCAAGTTCCGGAATGTAAGATGCGACTTCGCCCGGATTTTCTTCATTTTTGATCTGACGAAAAACACGATTGATAATAGTCTGATATTGCTGGCTCATTTTTATAATTAAGTTTCCAAATGTATGAATTAGATCAACTCATAGTTATTTTTTATTTATTCTAATTTCTAAAATCTAATCTCTAACATCTTCATAAAAAAAAGCACCCTTCGAAAAGAGTGCTCAAGAAAATAAAAACCTTAAAAATTAAAAAAATTATAATGAAACCCCTCTTTTCCAAGGGATAAATACATCCTGTTTCAGTTGATCTGCTTTCGTTTCTACGTTTCCGCTCGCCAGTTCTATGATATAATCTACGATCTCCTCACCAACTTCCTGAATGGTTTTTTCGCCTGTGATCACAGTTCCTGCATTCACATCAATGATATCCGACATTCTGCCGATAAGCGCTGTATTGGATGATATTTTCACAACCGGTGCGATTGGATTTCCCATCGGATTTCCCAGACCTGTCGTGAATAAAACGACTGTTGCGCCAGATCCTACCAATCCTGTGGTACATTCGGCGTCGTTTCCTGGCGTGTTCAAAAGGTTAAGGCCTGGTTTTGAAATATATTCGCCGTAATCCAAAACATCGACGATTGGCGCCGTTCCTCCTTTTTTGGAAGCACCTGCAGATTTCATCGCATCGGTGATCAGTCCGTCTTTGATATTTCCGGGAGAAGGGTTCATGTCAAATCCTGAACCGGCATCCACAACGGATTTTTCAAAAGCTTTCATCAATGATAAAAATTTATCAGCTTTTTCCTCATCTACACATCTGTTCATCAATTCCTGCTCTACGCCGCACAATTCAGGGAATTCTGCCAAAATTGTTTTTCCGCCCAATGCTGCAAAAATATCAGAAACAATTCCCAAAGCAGGATTGGCCGAGATTCCTGAGAATCCATCGGATCCGCCACATTCCAGACCAATGCTGATTTTTGAAACCGGCGCTGGCTGACGTTGGATCTTATTCGCTCTTTTAATGGCTTCAAAAGAATCTTTGATCACCATTTGGAACATTTGATCTGTAGTTCCGATTTTCTGTTGTTCGAAAACCAGAATTTCTTTATCGTTGTTCGGGCTCATTTCTTTCAAAGCATTCTGAAAAATATCAACCTGAAGATTTTGGCAGCCTAAACTTAAAACAGTTGCACCAGCCACATTTGGATTGTTCACGTAACCAGCAAGCAATTTTGCCAACAATTCAGAATCTTGTCGAATTCCGCCGCAACCACCTTGATGATTGATGAATTTCACTTCGATGTTATCCAGAAGATTCTCATTTCTAGAAGTGTCTTCAAGTTCTTCCACATTTTTTTCTTCAATTAAAGAACGTAGGAAATTTTTATAGGATACTTCTTTTTTCGGTAGCAATTCGTTTTCGAAAATATCTTTCAGCTTCTCGATATTCTTGTTTTCACAGAATACCAATGGGAAAAATAACCACACATTTTTGGTTCCAACCTGTCCGTCAGAACGGTGGTAGCCGTTGAAAGTTTTGTCCTTCCATTTATCAACATTAGGCGGCGTCCAGCCAAGATCTCCCGTTTTTTTGAAAACCGGTTCACTTTGGTGTTTCACATTTTCAGTGGTGATCACTTCGCCCTTTTGGATGGTTTGATTGGCTTTCCCAACCACAACGCCGTACATGATGATTTGGTCTCCGACTTCGAAATGTTCGCCGGCAAATTTATGTTTAGCCTTTGTATCCGTTAAAACATTGTAAATCGCTCCGTCGAGATCAACGATTTCGCCTGCGTAAAGATCCATCAGTGCAACGACTACGTTATCTTTTGGATTTACTTTTAATACTTTTTTCATAATTTTTAAGTATTTTAAAAATTAATTGTTTGTCATTTAATAATTATTGGGGCAGCTTAATCCGCCTTCCACTCCCAATCTTTTTTGCAAGACGATTTCAGTTTAAAAAGAACTCGTGTACACGCAAAAAAGGATTTCCGTTCAAGTCGGGCTGCGGATTTGTCAGTTCTTTCACACACTCAGAATGAATAGAAGTCTATCAACCTTTGTCAGGCTGAGGTTCTCGAAGCCAAATAAAGACTATTGAATGAAATTTTTATAACCTTGCTCAATTCCGTTCGCATCGATTTCTTTCAATGCTTTTGTCACAGCTTCCGCTAATCCAGGAATTTGTGTCAGATCCTGATCCCAGAAACTGGTTTCAGATAAAGTTGCTTTTACAACTTCGCCAAGATCGTTGGTTGACCAGATTGCTTTAAATCTGTCCAAAACAGGTGCGTCATCCATCACTGGAAGCGTTTTTCCGTTAAATTCGCCTTGGTAAAATCTGATTAGTGCTGCAAGAGCGAACGTCAGATTGGTTGGCAATTCTTTTTTGTCGTCAACATATTGCAACAAACTTGGCAATACTCTCACTTTGAATTTAGCAACCGAATTCAATGCAATACTGGAAAGCTGATGTTTCAAAAATGGATTTCTGAATCTGTCAAAGACTTCCTCAGCGAAAGCCGTCAACTCTTCTTTTGAAAGATCTAAGGTTGGGATGATCTCGTTGTAAACCGTATCGGAAATGAATTTTCCTGCGAATTCTGCATCGATCGCTTCTTTCACAGTTTCTTTTCCGTCCAGGATTGAGAAGGCCAACATTGCTGTGTGAGCGCCATTCAGGATTCTTACTTTTCTGGTTCTGTAAGGTGTGATGTCATCAACAATCAAAACCTGATCATCGATTTTATCAAAAGGAATTTTAGCTCTCAGTTTGTCGTCACCTTCGATTACCCAAAGTAAAAATGCTTCGCAAACCACCATCAGATTGTCGTCGTAGTCAAATTTGGCTTCGTATTCGTCTTTTTCTTCTCTTGGATATCCCGGTACAATCCTATCTACCAATGTGTTGTGGAAAGAGTTGCTGTTTTCTACCCAATTTGCAAAACCTTCTTCAAGGTTCCAAAGTTGAGCATATTGAAGAATGTATTTCTTTAATGTCAATCCATTATTTTCGATCAATTCACAAGGAATGATATGAAGGCCTTTGTCCTCAGCACCTTGGAAATGCTTGAATCTTTCATAAAGGAAAGCAGTCACTTTTGCAGGAAAATTCTTATGTGGTCCGGCTTCCAAAGTTGTTTCGGACTCGTCAAAAGCGATTCCGGCTTCTGTTGTGTTTGATAAAATGAATTCCAGATCTTCACCTTTCGCCAGATCAAGATATTCCTGATAATGCGTGTAAGGACTTAATGATCTTTGGATTGCTGAGATTACTCTCTGGTCGTCCACAATTTCTCCTTTTTTCACACCTCTTATGAAAAGTGTGTAAAGATTATTTTGCTCCTCCAGCATATCTACAAGTCCGCCCTGAGTCGGCTGAATAACAGCTACACCAGCGTTGAAATCTGCTTCTTTGTTCATTTTGTCGATCAGATAATCAACGAATGCACGAAGGAAATTGCCTTCTCCGAATTGTAAAAATTTTATAGGAAGTTTCTCAGTCAGACCTGAGTTTTCACGGTTTAGTTTAGTTTTTGTTTGATATTCCATTTCTTTATTCTTTAAATTTTAATAAACCTTGTGAAGGTTTTCTTTTTTTGGCTAGCTATTGTTTTGAACACTAAGTTCACAAAGTCTTTTTTATTGCAGTGTTTTAAGGTTCACAAAGCCGCTTCGCTTATATAAGCTTTCTTTGATCCGAATCACTCGCAGCCCGACTTGAACGGAAATCCTTTTTTGCTTATACTCAAGTTCTATTTAAACTAAAAACCTGGAGCAAAAAAGATTGGGAGTGGAAGGCGGAAAAGCTGCCCAAATATTTCTTGTTATTATTTATAAATCCGTCACTGGTTTGTAAACCGGAACGAGCGATTTCATAACTACCCAACCGATAAGGTAAACCACGGCACAGATTGAAAATATGATGAAATAACCAGCTTCTTCGCCTTTGAATCCCATAAATTCCATCTGCGTTGTCCCTGCAAAATCGAATAAAACGCCCGATCCTTTGTTGATAATCAGCGATCCGACTCCGCCCGCCATTCCACCAATTCCGGTGATCGTTGCGATGGCTTTTTTCGGGAACATATCGCCAACGGTTGACATAATATTGGCTGACCAGGCCTGATGACCTGCGCCTGCAATTCCGATAATGATAACCGGGAGCCAGAAAGAATAACTTCCTAACGGTTGTGCAATTAGCGCCAACAGTGGGAAAAATGCAAAAATCAACATTGCTTTCATTCTTCCTGCATAAGGATCCATTCCTTTTTTATTGATGAAATAGGATGGCAGCCAACCTCCGATAATGGATAATAATGTAATCGTGTAAAGGACGAAAATTGCTGCCTGACCAACGCCGTCGCTGGATTTGATTCCGTAAACCGAACTCAGATATGCCGGAGTCCAGAACATATAAAACCACCAAACGCCGTCTGTCATAAACTTTCCGAAAGCAAATGCCCACGTCTGTTTGTATTTGAAACATTGTGCGAATGATACTTTTTTGTTCACGCTCAATTCTTCTTCCAAACCGTGATCCTGCTGGATATATTCTAGTTCGGAGACACTCATTTTTGTGTTGTGTTCCGGCTTTTTATAAATGAAAACCCAGAATCCCATCCATACAAATCCTAAAATTCCGATGATGATGAATGACATTTCCCAGCCCCATTTTTCAGCAATTCTAGGAATCAGCAATGGCGCAGATAAGGCACCGACAGCCGCTCCGGAATTGAAGATACTTGTAGACAAAGCTCTGTCTTTCTTAGGGAAATATTCGGCAGTCGTTTTGATAGCGGCAGGAAAATTACCTGCTTCACCAACAGCCAAAACGAAACGCGCAAAGATGAAAAGCATTACACTCGTACTTCCAACCAATGCTACATTATCTACAGTTTTGATGATTTCTTTTGATTCTTCGAAACCTACAAACCAGTTTCCTGTAAGGATTCCAGATGCTGCAATCCCGCAATAAGCGTGTAAACAAGCACCAACAGACCAAACACCTATTGCCCAAAGGAAACCTTTTTTCGTATCCATAAAATCTACAAACTTCCCTGCAAACAACATACTTACAGCGTAGAAAATGGAGAATAATGCGGTGATATTTCCGTAATCGTTATTATTCCAATGAAACTCCGGCTGGATAAAATCTTTCCAAGTCAGAGAAAGTACCTGTCTGTCCAGATAATTGATACTTGTTGCCGCAAAAAGGAGGGCACAAATTCCCCATCTGTAATTGGTAGTCGGTTTTGAAGGTATGGTTTGATTCATTGTAATTTGGTTTGCCTGTGTTTTTATCTAAGAAGCTTTTATTGATTTAATAATCTCTAAAACTTTTACTGTTTCGTTCTCAATAGTCGTGTAATCTTTGGCGGCCATCAATTCTTTGCTGACTAATTTGCTTCCCATTCCAACTGCAGAAACGCCTGCATTGAACCAGCTTTCGATACTTTCTTTTGTGGTGTCAACGCCGCCTGTCGGCATAAATTTCAGATTTGGGAAAACATCTTTTATAGCGCTCATAAATCCGGCTCCTAAAGCATTTCCCGGGAATAATTTTACGAATGTCACGCCAGCCGTTTCAGCAGCGATGATTTCCGTTGGTGTCATACAACCTGGGCTGTAAAGCAAATGCTTTGAGATCAAAAATTCTGCAACTTCAGCTACAAATCCTGGACTGATAAAGAAATCTGCGCCTGCTTTTTCGTATTCTTGAGCTTGTTTCAGATTTTTTATGGTTCCGATTCCGAGAAGCATTCCCGGCATTTCCTCATTTCTGAGTTCTACCATTTTGGTGAAATTGCTCAATGCAAATTCGCCTCTGCTTGTATATTCTACAGCGCGGATTCCGGCTCTGTAAAGTGCTTTCAGTATATCGAGAGTTACCGTTTCGTCTGCATTATAATACAAAGGCAAAAGGCCTTGCTCGATAATCGCGTTGGTAACTAATTGGATTTTTGTCATTTTTTCTTAAATTTTTACTTTAAAAACTATTTTTCTGATGAAGCCATTTCCAATCATTGGTGCGTGGACATCATTCGGATAAAAAATAGCAAACTGATTATCGTTTAATTGGAAAAACATATCCGGATCATCATTGTAAAAAAGAACATCTTTTTCTGCATCGTATTCTCCGATCGGGTTTTTGCATTTTTGCCTTGGCTTCCAACCAATATTTTCTATTCCCTTCAGACAAATTTGAATATCAATATTTTGATTATGACATTCGAATTTGGAAAGACTTTCTTCTTTTGTTTTGGCCATTTCATCAAAAACAATCATTCTCAGACCTTCCTGAATCTCTGTAACGCCAAATTCCAAAGAATCTAAATTCTTGTTTTGTAAATAGTCGAAAGCTTTTTCAAATAATGGATTCAGCAAAAAATATTGAGAAGCGTTTTCTAATGTATCTATAATCATTTTTGTCTGAATTATCTCTTTATTCTTCCGCCTTTATCGCCATTCATCACATCCAAAATATCGGATGCGCTGCAATGGTTGATGTCACCTGGAACGGTGTGTTTAATGGCACAAGCGGCGTTTCCGAACTTAAGCGCCGTTTCATCATCGAAGTTTAATAGTCCATAGATCAAACCTGCTGCAAAAGCATCTCCAGTTCCAATTCTGTCTACAACTTGAAGAATTTCGATTGGTTCAGATTCGAAGTAAGTTTCGTTTGACCAAGCTCTTCCTTGGGTTTCCTGCGTACTTGCGCTCGCGCCGACTCTTACTTTGTCAAATATCTTTTTGATAGAAGGCATTTGTCTTTGAAACTCTTTACAAGCTTCGATGAAACTTTCTTTGTCAGAAGAGAATTTTGTTCCGATGATTTCGTTGATTTCATTTACGCCACCGATGAAAATAGTGGAGTAGGACACCAATTCTTTCAACACTTCGAAGCCTTCTTTTCCGTATTTCCAAAGGTTGGAACGGTAAGCTGGGTCAGCTGTGATTTCGATTCCTTTTTCATTGGCAGTTTTCAAACCTTGTTTCAAAGCAATGTAAGCACTTTCCGAAATTCCGGGAGAGATGCCTGTCCAGTGGAAATAATCTGCACCTTCCAAAGCTTTTTCCCAATCAATTTGGTTTGGATTGATGTTTGCAAAAGAACCATTCAATCGGTTGTAAGCAATTCTGGAAGCGCGAACAGATGAACCAACTTCCAGGAAATATAATCCCAAAGGATGTTCGTTTTTTGCAATATGTGTGGTATCGATTCCATAACTTTTGATGGAAGCTAACGCAGATTCTCCCACAAAATCGTCGGAAACTACGCTCACGTGTTTTACGTCACAGCCCATTGTTGCAAGCGATGCCGCAACGTTGAGTTCTGTACCTCCGAAAAAGAATTCCATCTCGTTGCTTTGCTTCATCATCCTGTTGTTGGCAGGCGACAATCGCATGATCACTTCTCCAAAGCTTACTACTTTGCCCATTAATCTAAATTTATTTTAAGAATCAAGATACAAGAATCGAGATTCCGGTTTTTTTAATTATTTAATAAAATCTTCTCTGTGCGGGCTGAAAACATCAACCAAAATGCCGTCTTCCATACATTCTACGCCGTGAACGACATTTGAAGGAACGAAAAATGAATCTCCTTTTTTCAAAACCGAAATATCTTCTCCGATGTTCACTTCGAATTTTCCTTCAGCAACGTAAGTTACCTGAATGTGCGGATGTTTGTGCTTGTAACCAATTCCTCCTTTTTTGAAACGAACGTTGACCATCATTACAGAATCGTCGTAACCAACGATTTGGCGGTCGATGTAGTCATCTATTTTTTTCCATTCTGTGGAATCGGATTTGTAGAATATTTTTGAGGTTTGTTCTGTTTTCATTTTTTTTGTTTTAACGCAAAGTCGCAAAGGTTGATTTGCAATTTGTTGTTTTTAAGTAGCAAAGTCCTTCGACTCCGCTTAGGATGACATTTTTAATAATTTTATTTTCAATTTTGTCATTCCGTAGGAATCTCGATTGTTAAGATTGATTTCGTCGAACCACTTCGTTAGGTTTCCTACGGAATGACAAATATTGTTTTTTTATGTTACTGCTTCTTCTATGCTGAATCTGCAGCCCGACTTGAGCGGAAATCCTTTTTTGCTTATACTTAATTTCTATTGAACTGAAATCGTCTGCAAAAAAGATTGGGAGCGGAAGGCGGATAAAGCTGCCCAAATTATTCTTCTTATTTTAGAAAGTGAAATAGTCTTTTGCGTTGTTATAACAGATGTCTGAAACTATTTTTCCTACTAAATCCATATCTTCCGGAAGTTCGCCGGATTCGATTTCGTTTCCTAACAGGTTGCATAAAACTCTGCGGAAATATTCGTGTCTTGGGAAGGAAAGGAAGCTTCTGGAATCGGTCAACATTCCTACGAATGTGCTGATTAATCCCATATTGGACAGGGCGTTCAGCTGTTTTTCCATTCCATCTTTTTGGTCTAAAAACCACCATCCGGAGCCGAACTGTACTTTTCCTTTTACAGAACCATCGTTGAAATTTCCGATCATTGTGGCCATAATTTCGTTGTCGGCAGGATTCAGATTGTAGATGATCGTTTTGGTCAATTTATCTTTGGAATCCAATGTATTCAGGAATCTTGAAAGATTCGCCGCCTGACTGAAATCGCCGATGGAATCCCAACCTGTGTCTGGTCCCAAAACTTTCAGCATTCTTGCATTGTTGTTTCTTAGCGCGCCCAAATGGTATTGCTGAACCCAGCCTAAAGAATGGTAAGTTTCTCCTAAAAACAACAAAATTGCCGTTTTGAATTGCTCAATCTGATGAGGTGTCAAAGTTTCTCCTTTTCTCTTAATTTCAAAGATCGAGTTGATTTCTGAATCTGTGAACGTTTCGAAAGAAATATTGTTCAATCCGTGGTCACACAATCTGCATCCGTTGGCGTGAAAGTATTCTATTCTTTTGATCAGTGCATCCTGTACATCCTTGTAAGAATTAATTTCGATGCCTGCAGATTCGCCTAATTTATCGATGTAAGAATTGTAATCCTCATTGTCAATCAAAATCGCTTTGTCGGGACGGAAAGCTGTGCTCACCGTGATTCCGATGTTGTTTTTCTTGATTGTCTGATGGTATTCTAAAGTGTCAATCGGATCTTCTGTGGTACAAACCGTTTCCACGTTTCTCATTTTCAACAAGCCGTGAACAGATTTTTCAGGCGTTTGAAGTTGAGCAGATACATTTTCGTAAACCTGATCGGCATTTTTCTCATTAAGCAAATCGTAAACGTCAAAATATCTGGCCAATTCCAAATGAGTCCAGTGGAACAAAGGATTTCTCAAAGTATTCGGAACTGTTTTTGCCCAAGCTGCGAATTTTTCTTTGTCAGAAGCATCTCCGGTAATGAATTTTTCGTTCACGCCCATTGTTCTCATTGCTCTCCATTTGTAGTGATCACCACCAATCCAGACTTGAGTGATATTCTCAAACTGACGGTTTTCTGCGATCTCTTTTGGAGGCAAATGGTTGTGATAATCGATGATCGGCTGTTTTTCTGCAAAATTGAAATACAACTCTTCAGCGAATCTGTTTTTTAATAAAAATGTATCTGTGATGAAAGGTTTTGTAAGTGTACTCATAATAAGAAGTTAGATGTTAGACTTTATAAATTAGATTTAAAATCGAGTCTAATCTTTGTTGTTATTAATATTATTCGTTTGAAGGTTTTCCTATAGTTGCCAAGATTCCGCCATCAACGTAGATGATTTGTCCGTTGATGAAGTTACTAGCGTCAGAACCTAAGAAAATTGCGGTTCCGGCAAGATCTTCCGGATTTCCCCAACGGCCTTCCGGCGTTCTGCTAATAATGAATTCGTTGAAAGGATGTCCGTCAACTCTGATTGGTTCAGTTTGAGACGTTGCGAAATATCCGGGACCGATTCCGTTCACCTGGATGTTGTGTTTTGCCCATTCTGTTGCCAGATTTTTGGTCAGCATTTTCAGTCCGCCTTTTGCCGAAGCATAAGCTACGACGTTGTCACGGCCCAATTCGCTCATCATAGAACAGATGTTGATGATCTTTCCGGATCTTCTTTTGATCATATTTCTCGCCACCAATTGTGACATAATGAAAGGTCCGGTCAAATCTACATCGATCACTTTTCTGAAATCAGCGATTTCCATTTCTAAAGCTGGAATTCTTTTAATGATTCCTGCATTATTAATAAGAATGTCAATCTGTTTGTGATTTGCTTCAATTTCGGCAACTTTTTCAGCGGCAACTTTTTCGTCGGTTACATCAAAAATATAACCTGTTGCTTTGAAACCTTTTGATTGATAATATTTTACAGCTCCTTCTAATTTGGAAGGCGTAGTGCTTGTTACCACAAGTTCTGCACCTGCTGATCCCAAACCTTCTGCCATTGCCAAACCAAGACCGTGTGTTCCGCCGGTGATTAAAGCTACTTTTCCTCTTAAGTCGAATAAATTTGTCATTTAAAAATATCGTTAAAAAAGTATTTCAATTTCTCGCTGATTTAGCAGATTAGGCAGATTTTAAAATTGCGCGATTTGCTAAATCTGCGAGAGTTTATACTTATTAAATTAAATTATTTTAATTCGTCAGTTTTTACAGCATCCATATCGCCGTAATCCATATTTTCTCCTGCCATTCCCCAAATAAAACTGTAGTTGGAAGTCCCAACGCCAGAGTGGATAGACCATTCCGGAGAGATCACTGCATCTCTGTTTTTCAGGAAAATGTGACGCGTCTCCGTTGGCTGTCCCATAAAATGTGAAATGGTTTGCCCCTCTTCCAAATCGAAGTAGAAATAAGCTTCCATTCTTCTGGTGTGCGTGTGGGAAGGCATTGTGTTCCAAACGCTTCCTTCGTGCAATTCTGTCATTCCCATTTGAAGCTGGCAGGTTTCCAGAACGCTGTTGACAATTAATTTGTTGATGGTTCTTCTGTTTGCGTATTTTGCATCGCCTAATTCTACGATTTCCGCTTCAGCTTTTGTGATTTTCTTAGTTGGAAAAGCATGATGAGCTGGTGCAGAATTGATATAGAAATAAGGCTGTTCGCCGTTTTCAGCTTCAAAGATTACTTCTTTGTTTCCTTTTCCTATATATAAGGCTTCCTTATTATTAAGTTCGTAAACCGTTCCGTCAACCGTTACTTTTCCTTTTCCGCCAACATTGATGATTCCTAATTCTCTTCTTTCGAGGAAGTAAGGCGCTTTCAGTTCATCGATTGTTTCTAAGGTTAAAGCCTGATTTACCGGCATAATTCCACCTACGATTAGGCGGTCATACATTGTGTAAACCAGTTTGATTTGATTTTCTACGAATAAATTGTTGATAAGAAACTCTCTTCTTAGCTCTTCTGTTGTGTAATTTTTAGCATCGTTGGGATGATGCGCGTATCGGAATTCTGATTGAGTCATTTTAATAGGTATAATATGAACAAATGATTAAGTCTGTGTAATCGATTGCATTAATGTTGCATTGATTGGCACGAGAAATAATTTTTGTAAATATAAATATAAATTCTATCTGAGAGACAATAATTTGAATTAATTTTTAAATTGCACGTTATCAGTGTTTTATCATCTATATTTTCAATTATTTATGTCCATGTATCAATTTAATTGCTAATAATTTTGACCATTTACACTTAATTCTGTGCAATATTGAGATTTTTGTTGCTCACTATATAAATTCAGCAATAATACGGTGATTATAGATGTAAATAACTGACTATTAGTTATATAAATCTAAGTGATAAGCGCTTATTTTGATTTCCTTAGTTTAACATAAAATAACACTCAAACGGTTATAAAATTCTTAAAATTTCAAAAAATGCTGATGTTAAGTTAATTTTTGGTTAAGAAAAATGATGATCATTCGCACTTATCACCACTAAAATCAATGCAAAAAATTGTTAAATAATGTTAATTTGTAGAAAGCAACTCTATTCTGTTTAAATTAAATTAAAATATAAAGTATTGATTTATAGGTTATTATGATTTAATTAATACAGATCTGTTTTGAAATGTTACAGTAATATTAATAAAATATTTATTTTTTCTGTTTGCCAATTGAAAAATAATCTTAGTTTAGTCGAGTTAAGAAATCGTTAAAAAATTAAGTGCAATCGATTGCATTTTTGATTGAAGCAATTCTGAAACTATATATAAGAAGAAAAAACATTACTAATTTATAAAAACTAAAAAATATCTATGAGTGGTTTAAAACTAGGTATTCAAAGTGCTTTTATTAAAACGACGATAGCATCTGTCTTTTTGCTTCCAGCATTCGGATTGGCTCAGGAGTTAATTAAAGTTTCGGGTAAAATAACTTCCGATCAGAACAAACCTGTACAAGGTGTAGAAGTGACTGTGAGAAATTCCAATTTTTCCACAGTTACCAACCAGGCAGGACGCTATGAGCTGAACGTACCGAAAAATGCAACGCTTGTCATCCGGTCCAAAGGATTTGAAGAGCAGGAGCTTGCAGTAAACGGCAATACAGTGATCAATGCTGTACTGACGAAATTTGATTCCAGCAAAGAGAAAAACATTGACGAAGTAGTCCTGGTAGGATATACGACGGTTTCTAAAAAAGACATTACCAATTCTATCTCCTCCGTAAAAGGAGAGCAGCTGAATGATATGCCGGTAAACAGTGCCGCAGAGGCTATCCAGGGCAGAATGGCCGGTGTACAGGTGACATTTGGTGAAGGTTCTCCGGGATCTGATCCGGAAATCAAGGTTCGTGGTGGTACTTCTATCACCCAGGACAATGCACCTCTGTATATCGTAGACGGTATCCAGATGGATAACGCGCTATCATTGATCTCGCCAAAGGAAATAGAATCTATCGAAGTGCTGAAAGACGCCTCATCCACTTCTATCTACGGAGCGAGAGGTGCCAACGGCGTAGTGCTTATCACAACAAAAAGCGGTAGAAAAAATACGAAAACAACGGTCAATTATAACGGCTATACAGGAGTTCGTACCATTGCAAAGACTTTGGACGTTATGAGCCCGTATGAATTTGTACAGTACCAATACGAATTGTACAACAGAGAAGGTTATCAGGAACTGGTTGATAAATTTGTCAGCCTCTACGGTCCTTATAATCCTACTCCAGCAACATTTGACACGCCTGCACAGCCGGGAATAGAGCAGTACAGAACGATCCAGACCAGAGATTGGCAGGAAGAAGTATTCGGGAAAGAGGCATTCAACTTCACACACAATTTGAATATCTCTGGAGGAACTGCGACTTCAGCATTTACTTTGTCCCTCAATCACGTAGAGGAGGACGGGATTATGATCAATTCCGGCTATAAAAGAAATATGGCCAACTTCAAGTACGATTTTGATATCAGCAAAAAATTAAAAGTTGGGTTGACGGCTAGATACAGCCAGACTTTCATCAACGGCGCGGGTACTGCAACAGCAGGTTCCCAGGGAACCAACAGACTTAGAAACGTGATCCGTTACAGACCTTTTGAAAATGGAATAAGTACCGGTGCAGGATCTGACGAGTTTGCAACGGACGACTTTGCAGCAACCAATCTTGTGAATCCTGTATTGCTATCCAACAACGAGATCAAGTATAACAATGCAGACAACCTTTTCCTGAATGGTGTTATCACTTATAACATTTTCAAGGACTTGACTTTCAAAAGTGTGATTGGCTACGTACAGAACGACCAGGAGATCCAGCAGTTTTCGGGTCCTAAAACGTATCTGTCAAGAATCAACTCCGATATGTCTGTAGTTCAACTGACCAGCAATCAAACTAGAAGGATTACCAATACCAATACTTTGAACTACAAAAAGAAGATTGGCAACCATAAAATGGATTTCCTTTTGGGTCAGGAAATCGTACAGACAGATGGAAATAGAACTGATATGACAATCAGGTATATACCGACATCATTGTCTGCCAATGCGGCTTTTGCTAATATTATCCTTGCTGCACCTCCAGCAGGACTTATTCAGGATGCACCGTATGCAGGAGTATTGCCTCCGGCAAGGTTGGCGTCATTTTTTGCAAGAGCCAATTATATTTATAATAATAAATACATCGCAACAGTCTCTATAAGAAGAGATGGATCCAGCTCTTTTGGTCCTCTTAATCCATGGGCAAATTTCCCATCGGCATCATTGGCCTGGAAAATTGCTGAAGAAGACTTTCTGAAGGACTCCAAAATAGTAAATGATTTAAAACTGCGCATTGGTTACGGACAGTCTGGGAATGACAGAATTGCACTATTTTCTTACGATACTTTCTATAATCCTTCCAGCCAATATGGATATACAGGCGGAACGGGAATAATAACAGGAGCCGCGCCTGGGAACATTGCAGGAAACCCTAATATCAAATGGGAAGCTACAGTTTCTAAAAATGCAGGGATCGATTTTTCTTTGTTTAATAACAAGCTTTACGGATCTGTTGATGGTTATATCACCGATACGAAAGATCTTTTGTTGCTAGCGAAAATTCCTCAGACTTCAGGTTATGAATTCCAATATCAGAATTCTGGGAAAACTCAAAATAAAGGTTTGGAACTTACTTTGGGAGCAATTATTGTTAGTAATGAAAACTTCAATTGGAAGACAGATTTTAACATCGCTACCAACAAGAATACGATTAAAAGTTTAGGTTCATTAACACAATCCGGAACTGATTTTTACCTGCAACCCTCGGGATGGGTTAATAACCTGTTTGATTTCAAAGTACAGGTCAACCACCCGGTTGGAATGTTCTACGGTTATGTAACAGAAGGCAGATACGAAATCAGTGATTTTGATTTTAATCCGGCCAACAATACTTACAAATTGAAGGAAGGCGTTCCTACTTCAAGTTCTGTAGCATTAGGAAACAGAGCGGCACAGCCAGGAGACTTAAAACTGAGAGATCTGAACGGAGACGGAATTATTGATACAAAAGATCAAACAGATCTTGGGAATGCCCAACCAAAATTCTATGGCGGTTTCAACCAGACTTTCAAGTACAAGAGCTTTGACATGAGCTTGTTCTTCAACTTCTCTGTAGGAAACAAAGTTTATAATGCCAATAAATTGGAATTTACAACCAAATACCAGTACACAGACCAGAATATGCTGGCAGAGATGGCTGACAGATGGAAATGGTTTGACGGCGATCAGAAGATTACAGATCCTGTAGCCTTAGCAGCACTGAATGCCAACACAACCATGTGGACACCAACCGGAGGGAACTACTTCCTGCATTCTTATGCGATCGAGGACGGATCTTTCCTTAGACTGAACAACGTAACGCTAGGCTACACGTTACCGAAAGATGCATTATCAATGTTGGGAATTACGAACTTCAGGGTTTACGCAACAGCCAACAACGTTTTCACAATTACCGGTTATTCAGGATATGATCCGGAGGTAAGCACCAGAAAAAGTACGCTTACACCAGCAGTGGACTACGCCGCTTTTCCACGAAGCCGATTTTTCTTAACAGGTGTTGATATAACTTTTTAATTCAAAAAAAATGAAACTTAACAGATTAATTTCAATTCTAAGCTGTTTAATCATATTCTTCACATTTACATCTTGTGATGAGTTCTTAGATGCAGAAAACATTTCTAATTCCAACGAAGAACAACAATTTGACAGCACAGCAGACACTTTTACAGCACTGATTGGTGTTTACAATCAGGTGATAGGTGATGACGGATACGGACAGAGACTGAATTTATATTACCCGCAGTCGGGCGATGATTTCAAAACCTCTGGAGACTACAACTGTAATGACAGAAGAGGACTCAGCACATTCGGGCCTTGTACTTCCAATCCGGATCTCAACAAGCCTTTTCTTAAGTTATATTCAGGGATCGAGAGAGCAAATCTTGTCATAAAAAATATTCCTTTGTCTCCGGTTTACCAGACAGGTTCTGCAGCAGAGAAAAAGCTGATGGACCGTTATTTAGGAGAAGCGTACACTTTGAGAGCACAGTTCTATTATGATCTTATCAAAAACTGGGGCGATGTGCCATTGCAGCTAGTACCGTCTTCCGATCTGGAAACAGTTTATCTTGCAAAAACAGACAGAGACGTGATCTACGAGCAGATGCTTACAGATCTTGCAACCGCATCCACTTTGGTTCCTTGGAGATCAGAAGCCACATCCAGCAATACAAGAATTACAAAAGCAGCAGTTAAAGGCCTTAGAGCCAGAATTGCATTGGCAAGAGCAGGATATTCTCTTCGAAGAGATCCAAGAATTATGGCCAAAGGATCTAATTCCCAGATCTATTACAAAATTGCTTATGACGAGTGCAAAGACATTATCACAAAAGGTGATCACGCGCTCAACGCCAGCTTTGAAGCGGTGTTCCGAGCATTACACGACAATACAGAAGATGCAGCACACGAAGTAATCTTCGCAGTGGGAGCATTTGGAGGTAATGCTGCAACAGACAGTAAAATAGGGTACTACAACGGGATGAGACACAGCGACAATTCCAACTGGAAAAGCAGTGGCGGGATCAACGCACTTCCTGTTTATTTTTATGAATTCGGAAAATTTGACCTTAGAAGAGATCTTACCGTAGCTTCTATGCAGATCAATGACGCAAATCAGGCGATTCTTGCAACAGGTGTTCTTTGTACAGACGGGAAGTATAGAAAATCCTGGACTAATGTGACAGGTACGGCACAAAACCTCGCTATCGACTGGCCAATGATCCGTTACTCTGATATTTTATTAATGTTTGCAGAGGCTGATAACGAAATCAACGGTTCACCGTCTGCTGAAGCAGTAAACGCAGTACAGCAAGTCAGAAACCGTGCTTACGCAGGAAACCTGGGACAGGCAGGAACCATCCCGACAGACAAAACAGGATTTTTCGATTATATCGTTCACGAGAGATTGTTGGAATTTGGTGGCGAAGGTCTTAGAAAATATGACCTTATCCGTTGGAATCTTTTGGCAACAAAAATTACTGAGACCAAACTGAAACTTGCACAGTTTCAAAGTGGAACAGGTCCATATGCAAATGTACCTTCTGTCTTATATTACAAGGATTCACCTTATGATAAAACAAAAACGGCGCAGGCAGCTCTTGAAGCAATCAATGTTTATGTACCTGCAGGTGTCAACAGAGCCGATGTCTATTACACGCCAGCTCCGGCAAGTGCGCCAACGGGTTACAAAGCAGTCAACTGGAGAGTAGCCGTAACGGCCGCTTACATCAGTGATCCACTGAAAGGTTATGCTCAGTATTTTGAAGCAAACAGAAAAGAATTGTTCCCGATTTACGATGATATCATCCTTTCGAATTACAATCTAAAACAGGATTACGGTTATTAGAAACCGGATTCTGATCCACTCGAATTTTTAAGTTTTTATATTTTTAATTTTTTTTGAAGTTTCACTCTATCAGAGTTTTATACTCTGGTAGAGCTGATTCTAAGGACCTTGTCGTCTTTAATCAAAAAAATAAACAGCGCTATTATTTAAAATTAGTTAATGTAAAAAGGTTTGTAGAAGACACACTAATTATAATAATCCTCATTTATCGACCTCACAATTAACTCAATTAAAATAATTTCAGATGAAAAAAATTAAACTAATTTATGTCTTTCTGCTTCTTGCCTTTGCGCAGGTATCGGGACAGACTGTTACACTAAACGACGCTTCGGGTTGGATAGAAACTGCCTTTGTAAAATGGCAACCGGTAGCAAACGCCGGCAGATACAATGTTTACTACTCCGGTGAAGGTGTGGTAGACAAGAAGATAGACGATTATCTCATCAGAAGCTACGGATCATATTTCCGAGCAGATATTCCTGGACTGAAAGCCGGATCATACACCATCTCTGTAAAACCGGTGGTTTTAGGAGTAGAAGGAGCAGGCTCTACAACCGGCACACTGACAGTGATGCCTCACGACAGAAATGGCTTTGCATTTCACAACGGCAGAGTGCCGGGCGGCTACAAAGCTGACGGAACACCGAAAGACAATGCCGTCATCATCTACATCACTCAGAAATCAAAAGATTCTGTACCATTCAATGTGATCACAAAAGCAAATGGCGGGACTACGCCGTACGTAGGGTTCCAAAACATTCTCTACGGTATCAAAAAAGGATATGAAACAAGACCATTCATTTTCCGTTTGGTAGGCAACATTACCGATGCCACAACAATGGAAGGTGGCGATTTTGTGATCGAAAATGACAACAATATCAACAGCTATATTACGGTAGAAGGAATCGGAGACGACGCTACAGCCAACGGCTGGGGAATGCGATTGAAAAACGCAACCAACGTAGAAGTTAGCAATCTTGGATTTATGAACTGTGACAGTGGCGAAGGCGACGACATCGGTTTGCAGCAGAACAATTCTTACGTTTGGATTCACAACAACGACCTTTTCTACGGAAATGCAGGCAGCGATGCAGATCAGATCAAAGGTGACGGCGCTTTGGACAACAAAGGCAGCTCTTACAACACATTTTCTTACAACCATTTCTGGGACAACGGAAAAGCAAGTCTTTTGGGACTTAGCGAAAATACAACGGTTGGCCTTTATATGTCTTACCACCACAACTGGTTCGACCATTCAGATTCCAGACATCCAAGGGTGAGATTCTATTCTGCACACGTTTACAACAATTATTTCGACGGAATTGCAAAATACGGTTCAGGGTCTACAGAAGGATCTTCTTTATTTTTGGAAGGAAACTATTTCCGTAATGCTAAAAATCCAATGATGATCTCGCTTCAGGGAACAGACGTGTGGAATCCTTCAACGCAGCAGAATGACCCGAACAATCAGGGTACTTTCTCCGGTGAAGACGGTGGAATGATCAAGGCTTTTAACAATACAATCGATACAGACATTGCAACCAATTCTATGCGTTTTGTAGCTTACGGCGATACCAATCCATTATACAACATTCCCGGAAAAATCAGTACGCTTACAGATTTTGATGCTTATCTGGCAGCCACCCGCGGAGAAGTAGTGCCAGCAAACGTAAAGTCAAAAGTAGGCGCAAAAGCTTATAACAACTTCGATACAGACGCTACGCTTTACATCAAAAACCTTGTTGTAGAAGATCCTACAACGGGAAGAGACAGAACGAAAATGTATGCCGGACGGGTACAGGGCGGTGATTTCAAATGGACATTCAACAATGCGGTAGATGACAAATCTTACGCTGTAATCACAGGATTGAAATCAGCACTTACCAACTATTCTAATACTCTGGTTTTCATCCAGGCAGAAGCCGGCAGCCAGACTTTGGTAAATACTTCCGGTAATAAAGACCAGACCGTTGCAACGGCAACAGCTATTGCTCCGATCGTTTTCACTTGGGGCGGCGATGCTGCAGACGTCACGTTGACGGGATTACCTGCAAACGGACTGACTGTAGCCAAAGATGCTGCTGCAAAAACAGTAACTATATCGGGCACGCCGACTGCATCTACTGCTTACACTGTGACTACAACTGGCGGTTCCGGTACTGCAGCTTCTATCAGCGGAGCTATTACCGTTGGGACCACGCCACCTCCTGCAACTGGCGGCGAAATCCACAACTTTACAACGTCAGGAAAAGTGAGTGCGTTCTATACAATCACAGGAAATATGAACTCCACAGACGGATCACAGTCTTACGACGGATTGACTTTAACCAAGCGTTTCAAAATGGAATCTGCGACAAGTATTAATTATACAACAACCCAGACTTCAACTTTAACTCTAGTGTTTGATGCAGATTTTGCAAAAGCAGTGAAGTTCGACGGAACCAATTATACAGCATCCGCCGGTATCGTCACTATTCAAAATGTGGCAGCCGGTGCGCACACCATTACAAAAGGCGATACAAGCAACCTGTATTACATCAAAACGTCTTACGCAGTAATGGCTACCAGTGATGTCAATAAATCTCAGGTATCGGTATATCCAAATCCGGTTTCTGATTATCTTCATATCAACACAGCCGGACAGAAGATTGTAGAGGTCAAAGTTTACAGCTTTGCAGGAAGTATGGTGAAGAATAATGTTCAGATATCGGGAGATTCTATCGATTTGAGAAGCCTGAAAACCGGTAATTATATCATCTCTGTCACAACAGATAAAGGAACAGTTACCAAAAAGATTATTAAAAAATAACCTTACATCATTTAGTGTCAGCCTGTAGTTTTCAGGTCACATTATTTAATTGTTAAATTCATACAGGTTTTCATCCCGCACGGGGTGGAAACTTGTATATTTAATGAAGGTAAGTCTGCCAACCCTTGTCGTTACGATGAATTGGCGTATTGTAGTTAACATAATAAATTTAATTATTCGTTATAAAACAAATAAGACCGAAAAATGAAGCAGTCCAAAATCAAAAACTTTCTGTTATACTTTTCTTTCATTTTCGTTTTGATTGGTATCAATTCTTTCAGCGTTGTTGATTATAATTCTGAAAAAATTTGTACCGTCGCAAAAGACGGCAGCGGAGATTTTAAAACAGTTCAGGCGGCAATCGACGCTGTTGAAAACGGGCTTCAAATCAATACTAAAATTTATATCAGAAAAGGAACTTACAGAGAGAAAATCACAGTTCCTGCAACCAAAGGTCCAATCAGTTTCGAAGGTGAAAATCTTAGCGAAACAATTATCGTTAATGGTGATTTTGCTTCCAAGAAAAATGCGGAAGGGAAAGAATTCGGAACTACAGGATCTTCCACGATTTTCATTTTCTCTGATAATTTCTCTGCCAAGAATATCACATTTCAGAACGACGCAGGAAAAGTCGGACAGGCTGTTGCTGTATTAATTACAGGCGATCGCGCTATTTTTGAACACTGCAGATTTCTGGGTTTTCAGGATACATTGTATTTGAAAGGCCAGCAGGACGATCTTTCGAAAATCAAAGACATCCGCCATTATTTTAAAAACTGCTACATAGAGGGAACCACGGATTTCATTTTCGGAGCAGCAACGGCAGTTTTCGAAAAATGTGAAATCTATGCGAAGGAATCTGCAACTTATTTGACTGCAGCTTCTACGCCGGAAGGTAAAAAGTACGGTTTCGTTTTTATCAATTGTAAAATCACAGGCGACGCAAAATCTCAATCCGTTTATCTCGGAAGACCGTGGCGGCCATTTGCGAAGACAGTTTTCATCAATACAGAAATCAGCAATGTCATAAAACCCGAAGGCTGGCACAACTGGAATAAACCGGACGCTGAAAAAACCACTTTCTACGGAGAATATAACTCCAAAGGAATAGGAGCAAATGCCAGAGAAAGAGTGTCCTGGTCTCATCAATTATCAAAAAAAGAAGCCAAAGAATATTCCATCAAGAAAATCCTTGGCGGAAATGATAACTGGAATTTTAAAATTAAAAAATAACAAATCCGCCGATAGTTTTTCTTTGATGAGTCTACATCTTTGCGAAATTTAAAATATTTTCAATAAGTTCAAAAAATGTTTGCGGACTTTGCGTTAAAAAAAATAAAGTAAAAATGAAAAAAATAATATTAAAATCCCTCTGCTCCGGAATTCTGCTCAGTTTCCTCAACTGTTCCGCACAAACAGATGTGATTCAGAAAATCAAAAAAGACGGAAGCAAACCTTTCTCTTACGCCGAATTATCAGTCAAAGAAGGCGGCAAGTGGGAAGGCAACCAATATTTGGGCGGAACATTCAAAAATGTGAGTGAACTCAATATTCCGGCGGAACATACAGACCATTCATTATACATCAGATATGAAGGAATCGGTTTGGAAAACAATCAGGTTGGTTACAGATTGTACCTCGATTGGAGAAACGCCACAGATATTTTTGGTAAAAAAGTAAATACTCTGGTTTTACCGGAAGTTGGTCAGGACGGCTTCGAATCTTACCACCACGACGCACCTTGGGGACAGGATATTTTAAAATCCGGACGTACAATTGGTATTGGTTCTTACGGAAGATATGATGAGCAAAATGATTTTGTGGAAACATTCAAAACAGTAAAAAGTACTTCTGTAAAAGTTGCCAATGACAAAACCAGTTCCTACGCTGCAATCGATTACACAGGATGGAAAACCTGGGGAGATGCCGTAGATTTGAAATCGAAACTGACGATTTATAATAAAGACCGTTTTGTAAAAGTAGATTTAGTTTTGAACAACGCAATTTCCGGTTTGTGTACCGGGATTGTTGCCATCAAGGATATTCCGTTCAAACAGGTCATCAGCAAAAACAAAAAATGGGCTTATATCGCAACTTACGGACAGCAGACTTTAGCCAAAAAAGAAGACAATCTCGGAATGGCCGTTTTCTATCCGATAGAAAATTTTGATAAATATGTTCAGACAAAATCCACACACGTTGTGGTTTTTAAGAAGAACAAAAATGTGTCTTATTACTTTCTGGGAGCCTGGTCACAAGAGCCAAACGGCATCAAAACTGAAACTGAATTCTATCAGGATTTAGACAAAAAATTAGAATTATTAGATCAAAATAATCAACTGTAAAATTTAAAAAAATGAATTTTATTAAAAGTAAAATAACAGTTTATTCTGTAGCAATCCTCAGTTCAGGAGTTTTCCTGGCATCTGCACAGACCAAAACGACAGTTTCCAAACCTTCAACTGAAACTTCAAAATCAGGAAAAGCAGTTCCTACAAACCTGAAATGGTCCGAAAGAATGCTGCTTTCCGAGATGAACCGTTTCCCGGAATCCTGGATGCTCGACTTCAGCAAAAGCCCAAAATGGACCTATCCTGCAGCCATCGTTTTGGATGCTGCTGAGCAAGTTTATGCTAATACCGGCAAAAAAGAATACTACGATTACATCAGCAGTTTCGGAGAAAAACTGGTCAAAGAAGATGGAGCCATCGTCTCCTACGACCTGGAAAAGTACAACATTGATCTTCTGAATAGCGGAAACGTATTGCTTTATCTTTACGAAAAAGAGAAAAAGGAAAAATACCTGAAAGCCTTACAAACGCTTCGTTTACAGATAGACGGTCAACCGAGAACTAAAGAAGGTTCTTTCTGGCACAAAAAAATATATCCCAATCAAGTCTGGCTGGACGGACTTTACATGGGAATGCCTTTCTACACGCATTATACAAAGGATTTTTCCAAAGGTGCAGATGCCACAAAAGCGTATGATGATATTGTAATGCAGTTCGATTCGGTTCAGAAAAATCTTTTGGACAAAAAAACAGGATTGCTGTATCACGCTTGGGACGAGAGCAAGGAGCAGGCCTGGGCAGACAAACAGACCGGACTTTCTCCCAATTTCTGGGGCCGCGCGATGGGCTGGTACGGAATGGCGATGGTAGACGTTTTGGATTATTTGCCAAAAGATCATCCGGGAAGAGCCAGAATTATTTCCTACATCAAATCCTTTTCAGACGCTGTTATCAAATATCAGGATCAAAAATCCGGTCTCTGGTACCAGGTTTTGGACAAGCCATTGGCGAACGGAAATTACGAAGAAGCGACTGCTTCCGCGATGTTTGTTTATACGATGATCAAGTCCGTCAACAAAGGTTATCTGCCGAAATCCTACAAAGCAGCAGCGCAGAAAGGCTACGATGGCATCATCAAAAATCTGATTACAGTGGACGAAAATGGCGTTGTAAACCTGAATAAATGTTGTGCAGTCGCAGGTTTGGGCGGGAAACCGTACCGCGATGGCAGCTACGAATATTACGTGAACGAGCAGATCCGTTCCAACGATGCAAAAGGAACCGGACCGTTCATTCTGGCAAGTCTGGAATTCGAAAAGTAAGATAATAATTTGGGCAGCTATCTCCGTCTTCCACTCCCAAACCTAACGAAGTGGTTCGACGAAGTCAATCTTTTTTGCAGAAGCTTTCAAGTAAGTTGAAGTTTTGACCACGCAAAAAAGGATTTCCGTTCAAGCCGGGCTGCAGCGATTCAGCGTTCCGTCCAACTTATTTAAGCGAAGCGGCTTAGTGAACCTTAAAACAGCAAATTGATTAAAACTTTGTGCACTTTGTGTTCGTTATAGAAAATAAAAAAAATAAAAGCAATATGAAATATCAAACAATTAAAGTATTATCCATCGCAGCTTTAGCTTCAGGATTGTTCCTTTCTTGTGCCCAGAAAAAATCGGCAACAGCTTCAGACAACAAAACCGAAACGTTACAGGCCGGAAAAGTAGTTCCCACCAATTTGAAATGGTCCGAAAGAATGCTGCTTTCCGAGATGAACCGTTTTCCAAAAGCCTGGATGCTTGATTTCAACAAAGAACCAAGATGGGCTTATCCAGCCGCCATTGTTTTGGAAGGCGCAGAACAATTGTACACAAAGACCGGAAACAAAGCCTATTACGAATACATCAGCCAATTCGGTGATACGATGGTAAAAGAAGACGGAAGCATCGTGTCTTACGAATTCGACAAACATAATATCGATTACTTAAATTGTGGAAACGTACTGCTTTATTTATACGAAAAAGAAAAAAAACCAAAATATTTAATCGCCTTAAAAACCCTTCGTCAACAGATCGAAACAATGCCGAGAACGTCAGAAGGCGGTTTCTGGCACAAGAAAATCTATCCGCACCAAATGTGGTTGGATGGTCTTTATATGGGCGAGCCTTTCTATGCGCATTTCACTCAGGAATTCAGCAAAGGCGCCGAAGCAGACAAAGCTTACAATGATGTGGTCAATCAATTTGATTTGATACAAAAACATCTTCTCGATAAAAAAACAGGATTGCTTTACCACGCTTGGGACGAGAGTAAGGAGCAGGCTTGGGCAGACAAACAAACCGGACTTTCTCCCAATTTCTGGGGCAGAGCGATGGGTTGGTACGGAATGGCGATGGTAGATGTTCTGGATTTTCTGCCAAAAAATCATCCCGGAAGAGCTAAAATTATTGGTTACATCAAATCTTATTCTGATGCAATTATCAAAGTTCAGGATCAGCCAACCGGACTTTGGTACCAGGTTTTGGACAAAGGCGGCGAAAAAGGAAATTACACCGAGGCGTCAGCTTCATCAATGTTTGTTTATACGATGATCAAGGCCGTCAACAAAGGTTATCTGCCAAAATCTTACAAAGCATTTGCCCAAAAAGGCTACGATGGAATCCTGAAAAATCTTATTTCTGTAGAAGAAAATGGCGTTGTCAATTTAAACAGATGTTGTGCCGTAGCAGGCTTAGGAGGAAAACCCTACCGATCCGGAACCTACGAATATTATGTAAACGAAGAAATCCGCTCCAACGATCCAAAAGGAACCGGACCTTTCATCCTCGCAAGTCTGGAATTCGAAAAATAAATACTAAAAAATAGAATTCTGCAATTAACTTGGTTTTAAAATTTTTGTAGAAGGGTAATATTAAAGTTTTTCTTTGATGAGTTTTACGTCTTTGCGAACCTTAAAATATTTTCAATATGCTAAAAAATTCTTTGCGGACTTTGCGTTCAAAAAAATATTATTTAAAAAAATAAAAATTTGAAATTAAATAAAAAACATATCATCCTTTCATTATTTGCCTTGTCAATCAATTACTTGGATGCACAAAAAACAAAACCTTACGTCTCCGAAGTCTGGGTTTCTGACCTGGGAAATGGAACGTATAAAAATCCCGTTTTGTATTCAGATTATTCAGATCCGGATGCAATTCGCGTTGGTGACGATTATTATATGACCGCTTCCAGCTTTAATGAAACACCTGGTTTGCCGATTCTTCATTCCAAAGATATGATCAATTGGAAAGTCGTGAATTATGCTATTACAGATTTGGTTCCGAAAGAAACGTACAGCGTTCCACAAAGAGGGAATGGCGTTTGGGCGCCAAGCATCCGTTTTCACAAAGGCGAATACTACATCTATTGGGGCGATCCCGATTTCGGAATTTTTATGGTCAAAACCAAAGATCCACTAGGAAAATGGGAAGATCCGGTTTTGGTAATGGAAGGAAAAGGCCTCATCGATTCCTGTCCTTTCTGGGATGACAACGGAGACGCATATCTCGTCCACGGTTGGGCAGGAAGTCGTGCTGGAGTGAAAAGTATTTTGACCATCAATAAAATGAATTCTGAAGGCACAAAAGTTCTGGACAAAGGCATTCACGTTTTCGACGGTCACGATGCGCATCCAACGGTTGAAGGCCCGAAAATGTACAAAAGAAACAGTTATTATTACATTTTTGCTCCGGCTGGTGGCGTGGCAACTGGCTGGCAATTGATACTGAGGTCAAAAAATATTTATGGTCCTTACGAAGAAAAAATCGTTTTGGAACAGGGTAAATCCAAGATCAATGGACCGCATCAGGGTGCTTGGGTAGATACTCAGAAAGGTGAAGACTGGTTTTTCCATTTTCAGGATGTCGATGCGGGCGGAAGACTCGTCCATCTGCAGCCAATGAAGTGGGAAAAAGACTGGCCGGTAATGGGAATCGATACCGATAAAAACGGAATCGGCGAACCGGTTTTGACTTACAAAAAACCAAACGTTGGTAAAACTTTTCCAATCGAAACACCTGCTGAATCGGATGAATTTGATGAGGA
The DNA here is from genome assembly GCA_037033105.1 of Bacteroidota bacterium. GTDB lineage: Bacteria > Bacteroidota > Bacteroidia > Flavobacteriales > Weeksellaceae > Epilithonimonas. The sequence continues at coordinate 191,770 of JAZBLF010000001.1, read as the reverse complement.
TAAAATTGGTTTGCAATGGCAATGGAGCGCCAACGAAAATGTAGTCTGGTCGGCGAAAATTCCGGGGAAAGATTATTTAAGACTCTTCTCGATGAAAATTCCTGAAGGCGAGAAAAATCTTTGGAACGTTCCGAACTTGTTAACTCAAAAATTTCCGGCGCCAAATTTTGTGGCGACAACCAAAGTGAAATTGTTCCCGGAAGATGCGAAAGAAGGTAAAGTTGCCGGACTTTTGGTAATGGGAACAGACCACGCTTCGATTGTGATTGCCAACAAAACGGACGGATTTTACCTTCAACTCAGAAAAGCAGATAAAGCTGAAAAAGGTGGCGAAGAGAAGATCCTTAATGAAATTAAACTGAAATCAAACGAAGCTTACCTAAAAGTCAACGTCAGTGAACCAAACGGAATCTGCATTTTCAGCTATAGCGAAGACGGAAAAACCTTCACAAACATCGGAGATAAATTCCAGGCAAAACCAGGAAAATGGATTGGTGCAAAAGTCGGAATTTACAGTCTCAGCACGCAAAAAGCAAACCGTGGCGGATACGCTGATTTTGACTTTTTCAGAATTACAAAAGATTAAAATAATTGTAGAAAAGTTTCTCAGTACAAAGCCTGAGACTTTAAAAAAAGATTAATAAAATAAAACTTTGCGCTCATTGCGTTCAAATATCATTTAAAAATGAAGAAATCGATTAAAATACTGGCATTAAGCTTTGCAACCTTGTTTTCGGCAAATGCATTTTCTCAGACCAAAACTGCTGATATCTATAAAAATGTTGAATTCAAAATGCCAACTGTGGCAGAAACATCTTTCCCAAAACGATATGTCAGCATCAAAGATTTTGGTGCAGTTGCAGGCCGGAATGTGAAAAATACGGAGGCTTTCAACAAAGCCATTACTGCCATCAACCAGAAAGGCGGCGGAACAGTGAACGTTCCCAGAGGCATCTGGATGACCGGGCCAATTGTTCTGCAAAGTAATGTCAACCTGCATTTGGAAGACGGCGCAATGATTATTTTCAGCAGAGATTTTGCAGATTATCCTTTGGTAGACGTCAGTTTTGAAGGGCTGAATACCACGCGTTGCCAATCGCCAATCTCTGCAAAAGGTGCAACCAACATTGCCATCACAGGAAATGGTGTGATCGACGGAAGCGGCGACGCCTGGAGATACGTTAAAAAAGGAAAAATGACCGACGGACAGTGGAAAGAACTCTTGTCAAAAGGCGGCGTTTTGTCCGATGATAAAAAAATATGGTTCCCGACAGAAAGTTCCAAAAAAGGTTTTACAAGCACAGGAAATTTCAATGTGCCGGAGAAAATGACGACCCGCGCAGAATTGGAAAAAGTAAAAGATTTCCTCCGTCCTGTAATGGTAAGTCTGGTGAGTTGTGATAAAGTGCTTTTGGATGGTCCAACTTTTCAAAATTCCCCGGCTTGGAATCTGCATCCTTTGATGTCCAGCAATTTGATTCTGAGAAATCTGAATGTCAGAAATCCGTGGTATTCTCAGAACGGCGACGGTCTGGATCTGGAATCTTGTAAAAATGTTCTGATTTATGACAACACTTTCGACGTTGGCGATGATGCCATCTGTATCAAATCCGGGAAAGACAAGGACGGACGCGACAGAGGTGTTCCCACGGAAAATGTTATCATCAAAAACAATACAGTTTACCACGCACACGGCGGGATCGTGATCGGAAGCGAGATGTCCGGCGGTGTGAAAAATCTGCACGCTTCAGATTGTACTTTTATCGGAACAGATATCGGCCTTCGTTTCAAAACAACTAGAGGAAGAGGCGGCGTTGTAGAAAATATCTGGATCAGCAATGTAGATATGATCAATATTCCGGCTCAGGTGATTGGTTTCAATATGTTTTACGAAGGCAATTCGCCGATTATTGAGGAAGATCAAAGTGCGGACGACGAAAAAAGAGTGGAAAAACAAATTCCTGTCACAGCAGAAACACCGATTTTCAGAAATGTATTTTTCAAAAATATTACAGCGACCAATTCTTACGAAGCTTTATCGTTAAACGGATTATCTGAAATGAATCTTAAAAATATCGTAATCGAGGATTCTTATTTCGATACCAAAAAAGCGTTGACAATTGTAGATGCAGACGGTATTACACTAAAAAATGTAAAACTGAAGTACAGTGAAGGAACCGGTGCAACTATTTATAACAGCAAAAATATCGATCTTTCCGGGTTGATGTTGGAATCTGCCGTAAAGCCCACTATCAAAGTCGTAGGAAGCAAAACTGATAATGTGAAACTGCCGTTAAATATGCCGAAAGATCAAATCACGGTTGCAAAAGATGTGGCAAAAACAGCGGTCAAATAATCATTTTTATGGGTTTTCACAAACTTTATTTTCTTATTATTTTCTTATTTGGAGCTAAATCTGTATTCGGGCAAACGCGTCCGAATGCGACTCCTTACACCGTGGAAGCAACTTACGAGAAATTAAAAAAGAAATATCCGTTCATCACGCCGATTGACAGACCAACGCCTTCCAATATCGGGATTGATAAAGATGTGGAATATGCAAACATCAACGGCGTTTCTTTGAAAGCAGATATCTATTATCCGCTTGATAAATCCAAAAAATATCCGGGAATTGCAATGGTTCACGGCGGCGGCTGGATTTCCGGAAGTAAGGACAATGAAAAATATATGGCTCAGGAACTGGCTTCCAAAGGTTATGTGGCGATGGCGGTTGGCTACAGATTGGCCGATGTTGCAAAATATCCTGCCGCGATTGATGATGTTGAAAATGCCATTCAGTTTTTAAGGAAAAACAGAAAGAAATATTCATTAAACTCTAAAAAGATGGCCGTTTTAGGCGAATCTGCAGGCGCACAAATCGCAACTTTGGTTGGCGTTAGAAAGGAAAATAAAATTAAAGCGATTGTGAATGTAGACGGCATTGTTTCCTTCGTCCATCCAGAAGCTGAGGAAAGTACTTACGCCGCTTATTGGCTGAACGGCGACAGAAATGTCAATCTAAAAAACTGGACAGAGGCTTCGCCTTTGGAATTCGTCGATAAAAATACACCGCCAACGGTATTCATCAACAGTTCGCAACCTCGGTTCCACGCAGGGCGAGACGATATGATTAAGACACTGAAAAGCTTTAATATTCCGACAGAATTTCACGAGATCAAAGATTCACCGCATTCGTTTTGGTATGCAGAACCTTGGTTTACAGAGACTTTGGATTTGACATTGCAGTTTTTGAACAAAACTTTAAAATAAATTTATGAAGCGGATTTTATTAATATTAATGATTGCATTTGCACAAATTATGTTTGCTCAAAATGCGCCTTACATTACGATTAATGTTGCATTGGACGGGAGCGGACAATTCACTTCTATTCAAAAAGCTATTAATTCGATAAGAGATTTTGGTCCGGGCGAAGCTTTAATTAAAATAAAAGCAGGCACTTATAAAGAAAAAATCGTCATTCCATCTTCCAAACATAAAGTCACTTTACAAGGTGAAAATAAGGAAAATACGGTGATCACTAATGATGATTATTCAGGCAAAATTGATGCTTTGAGTGAGAAAATGACAACCTTCAATTCCTACACGCTTTTGGTAATGGCAGATGAGGTTAGGATTTCAAATCTGACGATTCAAAATAGTTGGTGTAATAAAGGACAAGCCGTTTCTCTTCACGTGGAAGGCGACAGATTTGTCATCAAAGATTCGAAGATTCTGGGTTGTCAGGACACGGTTTATGCATCCGGAAATCATAGCAGACAATATTATGAGAACTGTTTTATCGAAGGCACTACGGACTTTATTTTTGGTTCGGCAACGGTTGCTTTTAAAAATTGTACCATCAAAAGTTTGGCTGATTCCTACATTACGGCGGCTTCGACAGATCAAAGAAAAAAGTACGGTTTTGTCTTTTTTGACTGCAAATTGATTGCAAAAGACGGCATCACAAAAGTATTTTTAGGAAGACCCTGGCGCTCGTTTGCAAAAACGGTTTTCATCAATACAGAAATGGGAAATCATATTCTGCCCGAAGGCTGGAATCCGTGGAAAGGTGACGCCATGTTTCCGGACAAAGAAAAAACCGTTTATTACGCAGAATCTGGAAGCAAAGGCGAAGGCGGAAATGTCTCGAAAAGAGTTTCCTGGTCGCATCAATTAAGCAAAAAAGAATTGAAAAATTATACAATCGAAAAAATCTTCGGTGACTGGAATCCGGTACTATATTAATGGTCATGCTGAGGTTCTCGAAGTATCATTAAAAATTAAATTCAATAATATTTTAAAATGAATAAAAAACTGCTTTTAAGCTTATCAATTCTCTTTTCAGTATTGATATATGCTCAGAAAAAACCAACGCTTTTTTTGATTGGTGATTCTACGATGGCCAACAAAGATAATCCGGACAAAAACCCGGAACACGGCTGGGGACAGGTTCTACCACAATTTTTCACCACTGAAATAGAAATCCAGAACCACGCGATGAATGGCCGAAGTTCGAAAAGTTTCCGCACCGAAGGACGTTGGGACAACGTGGAGAAACAACTGAAAAAAGGTGATTTTGTAGTGATTCAGTTTGGTCATAATGATCAGAAAGTCAAAGATTCTACCAAATTTACCAATCCATACACGCAGTACAGAGCCAATCTGGAAAGATACGTGAACGAAACCAGAGCAAAAGGCGCAACGCCGATTCTGATGACATCCATCGTAAGACGGGACTTTACAGAAAATGGCGTTCTGGTAGATACACACGGCAATTATCCTTTGGTGGTGAGACTGGTGGCAGATGATATGAAAGTTCCATTTGTAGACATGGAGTTACTGACAGAACAAATGGAAATAGCGGCCGGTCCGGAAAAATCCAAACTGTTGCATCTTCATTTTAAAGCTGGTGAAAATGCCTATTATTCTAAAGACAAGGCAGATGACACGCACCTTTCAAAACTGGGCGCAGAAACCGTGGCAAAACTAGCCGTAAAGTCTCTGAAACCGTTGAAAACAGGACTGGAAAAGTACATTAAATAATTTGAAAACTTAAGTTACCGCTATTTCCAGTGGTAACTTTTTTAATTAAAAGAATTTATGAAAAAGACGATTTTCATTGTGTTGTTATTTTTAATTAATCAAATATCTGCTCAGGAAAAAATACTGTTCTGGCCAAAAGGCGAGATGCCCAATTCCAAAGGTTTAAAAATAGAAAACAAAGATTCCAATCCGGAAATCTCAACTCAGGAAGCTGAACTTTTTGCCTTTCTTCCGCCAAAATCTGAGCGTTCACAAAGGTCGGTCATTATCATTCCCGGCGGCGGTTATTCAAAACTGACTTATAATGAAGGTGCGTTTCAGATTGCAAAATGGATGAATACTTTAGGGATTTCGGCCTTTGTTTTATATTACAGATTACCCACTTCTCCGGATTTGATTCAAAGGGAAATTGCACCTCTTCAGGATGCGCAGGCAGCTATAAAATATATTCGAAAAAACGCTTCTCAATGGGGGATTTCACCCAGTCAGGTTGGTGTCGTGGGCACTTCAGCTGGCGGACATCTGGCCACATCGGTCAGTAATATTTCTACAGATTATACCGGTTTGAAAGGCGAATGGACCAATATTTCGACAATTCCGGATTTTGCGGTTTTGTTTTGTCCGGTCATCGATTTTGGAGAATTTGCGCACGTTGGCAGCCGAAAAAGTTTGCTCGGCGAAAATACTTCGCCTGAAAAGATTACCGAATTTTCTATGCAAAATCGCGTGACGGAAAAAACGCCGCCGACGGTTCTTTTTCATAATCAGGATGATACTGCTGTACCGGCGATGAACAGTATTTTGTATTTCAAAGCGATGACAAAAAGTAAAGTGAAAGGCGCTCTGTTTATTTTTCCAAAAGGCGGTCACAAATTCTCAATAACCAACAAAAGCGAACTGAGTGAGAACTGGAAAAAACTCTGTTCTGACTGGCTGAAAAGTTTAGATGAAAAGTAAATGTTTCAAATTTTTAAATCAATGAAAAAAGCAATTTTTATTATATTAATTTTCTTCATCAGTCAAGTCACGGCGCAGCAAAAGATAACGGTTTGGGAGAAAGGAACAATGCCGAATTCCAAAGGTTTAAACTTGAAAACGATAGAGGAAAAAGACGGTAGAATTACCCAGATTCAGGAATCGGAACTGTTTGTTTTTCTGCCTGCAAAAGAGGAGCGGAAAACAATGGCGGTGATTATTATTCCGGGTGGTGGTTATCATCATCTGACTTACGATTTGGGTGGATATTCTTATGCGAAATGGCTCAATACATTAGGAATTTCTGCATTCGTTCTTAATTACAGACTTCCGACTTCTCCGGATTTAAAACAAAGGGAACTCGCACCGTTACAGGATATTCAGGCAGCGGTTAAATTAATCCGAAAAAATGCAGCGCAATATGGTATTTCCCCAAATCAAATAGGCGTTTTGGGAACTTCCGCGGGTGGACATCTTGCGGCGATGGCCAGTAATATTTCTACAGATTATACTGAGTTGAAGGGCGAGTGGCAGAACTTTTCAGCTGTTCCGGATTTCACCATTCTGGTTTCTCCGGTGATAGATCTGGGCGAATTTGCGCATAGAGGAAGCCGCGACAATCTGCTTGGAGAAAACGCTTCGCAGGAAAAGATCAAAGAATATTCTATGCAGAACCGTGTGACAGATAAAACGCCGCCTACCATTCTTTTCCACGCTCAGAATGATCCTGCAGTTCCCGTCATCAACAGTGTTCTTTATTATGAGGCGATGATTAAAAGTAAAGTCAAAGGCGCACTTTTTATCTTTCCAAAAGGGGAGCACAACATCGGAATCTCCAACAAAACTGAACTGTCGGATAACTGGAAAAAGATCTGCGCAGATTGGCTGACACAGATTGATAAATAAATTCAGACTAATTATATCGCGATAATTAAATATTGAAAAGATGTTATGAGTAAACTTTTTTATAAAATGTTCCCGGTCATTTTTGTAATATTATGTTCCAACATTTTTTACGCTCAGCAAAATTTAAAATTAACCTACGATAAACCCGGAACCAACTGGAACGAAGCACTTCATATTGGCAACGGAAAATTGGGTGCCATGATTTTTGGAGGCGTATCACAGGAACATCTTCAGCTAAATGAGGAGACGATCTGGGCAGGCGAGCCCGGAAACAATGTGCCGAAAAATACATTCGACAGCATACAAAAAGTAAGGAGACTGCTGAACGAAGGACAATTCGAAAAGGCTCAGGATCTGACCAATAAAACCTACCCGAGACAGGCACCAAAAGACCTGAATTACGGTATGCCGTACCAGACAATGGGCGATTTGTTTCTGGACTTTGAAGGTCACAATAATTTTAAAAATTACCGCCGGACTTTGGATATCAAATCAGCTATCAGCACCGTTTCTTATAATGTAGACGGCGTCAGCTTCAGACGTGAACTATTTTCGTCATTTGCAGATAATGTGATTGTTGTCAGATTATCATCAAGTAAAAAGGGAAGTCTTAATTTTAAGATCCGTGCCGAGAGTCCGCATTTGAAAAAAGAAATTTTTACGGAAGACAAGCGTTTGGTAATCAATGGAACAGCTGGATCTGCAGACAATAAAATAGGCAAGATTAATTTCAAAACTATGGTTCTTCCTGTTCTAAAAGGAGGAAAAGTGACAATGTCGCAGGATCAGCTGCAAATCTCGGGAGCAGATGAGGTTGTTATTTACATCACGATAGCCACCAATTTCAAAAAGTACAATGACCTTTCCGGAAATCCTGACACCAAAGTCTCAGAATACCTGAAACTGGCCACCAGAAAGAAATATACCGAATTACTGAAAAATCACACGGAAAAGTACCAGAAATATTTCAACAGAGTCAGTCTTGACCTGGGACAAACTGAACAGTCCGGGAAGACAACGGATATCAGAATCAAAGAATTTGGCACTTCAAAAGATCCGGATCTGGTTGCGCTGTATTTCCAGTTTGGCCGTTATCTATTAATATCATCGTCACAACCCGGCACCCAGCCTGCTAATCTTCAGGGCATCTGGAATTACCAGCTCGCGCCTGCCTGGGACAGTAAATATACAGTCAACATCAACACAGAAATGAACTATTGGCCTGCAGAAAATACGAATCTCAGCGAGATGCATGCGCCACTGTTTGATATGATTCAGGATCTCACCATTACCGGACAGGAATCTGCTAAAGAAATGTACCGTGCAAGGGGCTGGAATATGCATCACAACACAGATCTCTGGAGGATCACAGGCGTGGTGGACGGCGGGTTTTACGGCATGTGGCCTATGGGTGGTGCATGGCTCACACAGCACATCTGGACCCATTATGTTTACACGGGCGACCAGGAATTTCTAAGGAAAAATTATGACGCTCTCAAAGGCTGTGCTTTGTTTTATCTTGATGTATTGCAGAAGGATCCTAGCGGAAAATATCTGGTGGTCTCCCCATCAATGTCACCGGAAAATAAGTATTATAAAAATGTAGGTGTCACAGGCGGAACTACGATGGATAATCAGCTTGTGTTTGATGTCTTTCATAATTTCATCAGTGCTTCTAAAATTTTAAATAAGGATTTTACCTTATCTGGTGAAGTTGCTTCCGCGCTTAGCAGGCTTCCGCCAATGCAGATCGGGCAGCACGCTCAGCTTCAGGAATGGCTTGCCGATATGGACAGAAAGGATGATAAACACAGGCATATCTCACATCTTTACGGGCTTTTTCCGTCGGGTCAGATTTCGCCTTTCAGAAACGCAGAACTGGCAGAAGCCGCAAAGAATTCGCTAATCTACCGTGGCGACAAATCTACGGGATGGTCTATGGGCTGGAAAGTCAACTGGTGGGCAAGACTGCTGGACGGGAACCGGGCGTACAAATTGATTTCAGATCAATTGTCACCAGCGCCTTTGGATAATAAAGGTGAATCAGGCGGAACGTATCCCAATCTCCTGGATGCCCATCCGCCATTTCAGATTGATGGTAACTTTGGCTGTACATCGGGGATTGCGGAGATGCTGGTACAAAGCCACGATGGCTTCATTTACTTGTTGCCGGCGCTTCCGGACGCTTTTCCGAATGGCTCTGTAAAAGGGCTGAGAGCTAGAGGTGGATTTGAAATTGATATGGAGTGGCAAGAGTCTAAACTTCGAAGAGTCACCATAAAATCCAGTCTGGGAGGCAACGCAAGAATCAGGGTAGATGCAGCGCTTGCTTTAAAAGGTTCCGCTCAAAATATGTTGCGTCCCGCTGAAGGAGAGAATTCTAATGAATTCTATCAGGTAAATGCTATCAAGGTGCCTATAGTTTCAGAAAAAGCAGATCTCACAGCCAGCACAGTTCCCGCAACCAAGCTGTTTGATATCTATACTGAGAAAAATGGTGTCTATATTTTGAATGTCTTTGAGAATCTTAAATAGGCATTTCGATCTGCTACCAGTTTTTGAATAGTGGAAAATGAAAGTAAAGTTCAGCAAATAATGTAGCGAATTCCAGAAGCTTTTTATTTTTTTATAGGATTAAAAAAGTTTTCAGTTCATATTATGGTTAATTTGATGCAATCGATTACCTGATTTTTGAACCAAAAATCGCAAAAATTTCGATCCAGAACTTAACGTAAACCATTTTTATTTAAACAGTCATTTAATGAATTTGTTCTATGAATAAAGGAAATATTAATTTTATATTAATGAAAATTAACCTCCAAATAAAAAATAAATAAAATATTTTTTTGCTTGTTTCAAAATAATTTTATATTAGAACCGTCGATTAGCCTGGAAATATGTGTAATCGATTGCATAGAATTATTTAAACAACTATATAATTAATTTATCATGAAAAAAATTTTATTTTCTTTAATGTTTGCAGGCATTTCTGCAGTCACTGTTAATGCTCAAAAAATCTGGAATTTCAATGATCCTGTGGCGTGGCCTATCGGCGGTGTAACGTATGATACGGATTATGATGGGCTCAAATTCATTGCCGGCAGCAGCAGTACAATTGTTATCAGTGCGCAAGGCGCCTCGTTCCCTGACGGTTCTGTAACGACGCAGCGTCTGGCATTCGGCGGCAACAGTTACTCTGGTTCTACCAATCCTGTTATTACGCAAACCGGCGCAGCAGCGTTGCCTGCTAGAAGATATCTGGAATTGACGGTATCTGGAGATACGGATATCAAAATCTGGTCAAAAGGTGGTGGGAACGGCAGATCTATCGTTGTGGCAGACAAAGCCGCTTCTGCAATCCTGTTCAAAGGTGATTTTACAGCGGCAGATGCACAGATCTTTACCTACGCTTACAAAGGTGCGGCAGGTACGCTGATTATTGCAACGGCCGGCGGTGACAACAGCATACAGAGATTGCAGACATCTTCTCCCACTTTGGCGGTCTATGATGCAAAATCCGGCATGAAGGCAAATGCTTTCTCCAGCGGTAGCAAAATCTATGTTTCCAATCTACAGTCCAAGAATACGGCTATCAATGTGTATTCTGCGAACGGATCTTTGGTAAAATCTTTAAAATCCTCTACAGATACCAATTTTGAGATCAATAGCAAAGGTATTTTTATTGTCAATCTCAAGTCTGAGGCTGGTGAGAAATCAGTAAAAGTCTTGGTAAAGTAATTTAAGACGGAGTAGTAAATATTTTCATAATTTTTTTTCGAAACCCTGTAAAATTTATTTTGCAGGGTTTTTTGATGCGGAAAGCTGTAATTATTATGGCTCTGCCCAAAATAAAGGTGGATGATTCATCAGGAGACAATGATTGTATTGCTTGTCTTATGAGATGTTAAAATATATATGGTTTTTTTTGAAAAATATGTTATTTGGTCATTTAGCTTAGATTTTTAGTTAAATAAGGACAACCGATTGCACGCTTTTATGACTTCTAAATGATCAATTTTAAGTCGTGAAATAGATTTTAATTAAAATAATTATCAGTCAAAAACCTTATGGATAAAGGAAATTTTGACAGTATTAAAAAAAATTAATGTTAAGTTAAAAAAAAATATCTTGATTTTAAATAATAATTTTATATTAGAACCGTCGAATTATTACAGCTATTTGTGTAATCGATTGCATTAAAATTAAAACAATTAATAAATTTATTTTATCATGAAAAAAACATTACTTTTTTTAGCATTTGCTGTTGTTGCTTCTGTTGGCGATCTTAAAGCCCAAACTACCTGGGACTTCTCCAGTGCTGCATGGCCTATAAACGCTGGCGAGACGGCTCCGGTTGTGAAAAATAACCTCGGACTTATTCCCGGTCCTGCTACTGTTGTAAACTTCGCACAGATAGAAGCTAACAATGCTACTTTCCCTGATGGTTATTCTGCAACAAAACGTTTCAAGTTGAATGGTGGTGGTTACACTTCAACAGGCGTCAATACTACACCAACGCAGCGTTACATTGTATTGAAAGTTAACGGAAACTCACTGATCAACATCTGGTACAAAAACGGTGGTGGTAACGACCGTACACTTTATATCGGTAACGGATCTGCGGTACTTGGTTCCAAAACTTATTCAAATTCTGCAGACGGAATTATTTATACTTTTGAGTACACAGGACCTGCAACCAACCTGTACATCTATGGCGACACGTCTCTAAACCTTTACAAAATGACCGCTACCAACGTTGGTACAACTGTTCTGGGTGTAAACGATGTTCAGAAATCTATGAAAGCCAACGTATTCTCCAGCGGTAACAAAATCTATCTTGCAGATCTTGATTCCAAAAGCACGCAGGTGAACGTTTTCAACGCCAGCGGATCTCTAGTAAAGACTGTGAAAGCGTCTGCAGACACCAATTTCGAAATCAACAACAAAGGTCTGTATATCGTAAATCTTAAATCTGAGGCTGGCGAAAAGTCAGTGAAAGTTTTAATCAAATAAAAACTGATGACCGGAAAGATTTATAATTAATCTGAATTAAATTTTTCATTAATATAAAGTTTGATGAAACCAGCTTTCATCAAACTTTTTTTTTCTTTATTTTAAAAATAATTGTTCATAACTATCTAAATGTCATTAGTTTAAATAATTCTGACTGTTGTCTTTAAAATTTTCAAACTTTATCTTCCAACTTAATTTCTAATTGATTTTATTCTAATGAAAAAAATATTCCTTCTGTCCATATTGGTCGTAATGTCCGCATTTCCGATGAATATGAGTGCGCAATGTCCTGCTACCGGCTGGGCTTCGCAAAATGGAGTCACTGGCGGCGGAACTGCTGCGCCAACCGTTGTTTCAACTTACGCAGAACTTAAAACTGCAATCAATGCCACTGCTGTAAAGGTGATTCATATCTCTGGACAAATCACTTTTCCTACCGCTGGAAGATTGACGCTTCAAAATCAAACCGGAAAATCAATCTTAGGATTAGCGGGCGCTAAATTAATTTCCGTAGACCTCACCTCTGGCGGATCCGGAATTCTTTATGCCAAAAACAGCTCTAATATTCTCATCAAAAATATCACGTTTGAAGGCCCGGGCGCTTATGATGTAGATGGCAATGATAATCTTACGATTGACAACTGCACCAGCGTTTGGGTAGACCATTGTACTTTTCAGGATGCGCTGGACGGCAATCTTGATATCAAAAATGCATCCGATCTTATCACAGTTACCTGGACCAAGTTCCAGTATTTGAAAACACCGATTCCTGGCGGATCTGGCGGAAGTAATGATCACCGTTTCTCCAATCTTTTCGGATCCGGCGATGATGCAACACAGGATGAAGGAAAACTGAGAATCACGATGCAGTACTGCTGGTGGGGACCGGGCGTGAAAGAAAGAATGCCGAGAGTACGTTTTGGCAAAGTTCATCTCTTAAACAATTATTTCAACAGTTCCGTCAGCAACTATTGCATTTACGCAGGTTATAAAGCGGATCTTCTGATAGAAGGCAATTATTTCGAAAATGTAAAGAATCCGGTTAGACTGGAGGCTGGCAAACTCACTGCTGCGCAATTGGTAGATAATACTTTTGCCGGTGCCACGGGAACTATGGCAGGATTCGCAACTGCATTTGTCCCGCCTTACGCTGTGAATAAAATTGCTTCTCAGGATGTAAAGCAGACTGTGGTGGCAGGCGCCGGTGCAGTGCTTCTGCAGCCTACAGACTGTCTTTTTTTAGCAACGGGCGAAGTGACTTCCAAAAATAATGCTGCTTCACTTTACCCAAATCCAGCTTCCGGTCAGATTTCTTTGAAGTTTTTTTCTAAGGATAATAATCAGCCGGTTCAGATCTCTGTATTAGATTTTTCGGGAAAATCTGAAGGTACCTTGTACAATGGCATTCTAAAGAAAGGTGACAACGTGATCGACGGGATTTCTATCAATAAACTCAGCAAAGGCGTAAAATTATTCGAAGTGAAAAGCAACGGTAATTCTTATGTCCAGAAAGTCATTGTCAAATAAATTTTAAGATTAATCCATTTCAAAAACTATTAATTCAATTAATAATGAAAAAAACTCTAATCTTGCCGGCAGCACTTTTGAGCGCTGCTACCATTTTCGGAATCGGGACTAATGTTTCCTATTCTGCAAACTCTTCCCATGATGATGTTAAAACTGAATCTGCAAGCGGAAAACCAAAAGAAGCCGTTAAATATTTTACCGGCAGCAATCTAAAAGCATCAAAAGCTTTTGAAGCAACTCCGGCCTCTGTATCCTGGCCGTTGATTACCAATATTACAGACAAATCTCTGGAGGGCAACCTGCAGTCGGGCATTACTTTTCCTGCGGCAACCGTGGCTTACAATGTCAATACAAAAATCGATTTTACAGGCGATGCCGTTACAGACAGCAATGTTATTTTTTGGCAGCTTGTTGGTGCTGCAAATAGCTGGACAGCAACAGGAAGTACAACGGTATTCAATCCGGATGTCTACGTTCAGCTGGACGTGAATCCCACAAATGGCGGAACATTGACGGTAAATAAAATTGATGCTTTGGTTGGAGCCTCTGGAACAGGAAATATGTACTATCAGGCATTTTACAGTGTGAATGCAGATTTCTCAAATCCGGTTTCTGTGCAGTCAGCATTAAAATTACCAAACAACGCTTCGTCGGCGCTAAGTTTTACGCTTCCAACTCCTGTTGTACTTACCGGAAGCCAGAAACTTTATCTCAGATTTTATCCATATTTGGCCGCTGCGGCAACTAACAAGCAATTTGGACTCAGAAATGTAAAAATTTCAGGTACTATGGAAGGTGCCGTTGCTAATCCTGCAACAGTTTCTACAACAGCAGTTTCGTCCGTTTCTACAACAAGCGCACAATCAGGAGGAACTATTTCCAGCAACGGCGGTGGCGCAATTACCGCAAGTGGAGTGGTTTGGAGCACAAATCAAAATCCTACAATTGACGATTCTAAGACTAATGAAAATGCAACCACTGGTTCATTCGTAAGTTCACTATCTGGATTGACACCGGGATCAACTTATTATGCGCGTGCATATGCCACCAATTCGGCCGGAACTTCATACGGATCACAGGTCAACTTTACAACTCTGGCAGCTATTGTAGCACCTACCGTCACTACTACCGGACAGTCACAGATTACAAATAAATCTTTCGTCATCTCCGGAAATGTGTCGGATTGGGGCGGTTCTCAAGTGATCGAGCGTGGGATTGTTTGGTCTAAAACTAACAGTACACCAACGTTGGAAGATGATAATAAAGTGTCTACCGGAACCGGATTGGGTGCGTTCTCATCTTATGTTTACGGCGTGGATGCTGCAACACTATATTACGCAAGAACCTTTGCAACCAATGCTGCAGGAACTTCTTATGGCTCTACAGCTACAGTAACTACAAAAGCTACAGATCCGGATGTCATCAAAACAATCAGCAAAAACGGCAGAGCATCAGGAGATTATTCTTCTGTTCAAGAGGCTTTCGACGCCGTTCCGGATAATTATACGGGAAGATGGATTCTTCATATCAAGCCGGGTACTTATACAGAAAGACCAACGTTGGCTGCTACAAAATCTAACGTTTACCTCATCGGTGATGATGCTGCTACTACAATTATTACTAATAATGTTTCTGCCGGGACGATCAATCCTGAGACCAATCAGGCCTATGGAACATCGCTTTCGCAGACAATGGCCGTTTTTGGAAATGATTTTACAGCTTCCAAAATTACCATTGCCAATACTTTTGTCAATTCAAACGTAAACACTGCCAATAATTCAAGCACACAGGCTGTTGCGCTTAAGACGCAGGGCGACCGTCAGGCATTTTACGACTGCAGGATTTTAGGTTATCAGGACACTTATCTTGGAAACAGCATCGGAAGAGCGTACTTCAAAAATTCTTACTTGGAAGGAAATGTAGATTTCATTTTTGGTCGCCAAACTGTGGTTTTTGATCAGTGTACAACTTATATCAACCGTAACAATAGTGTAGTGACAGCGCCTTCTACAGAGGCCAGCACCAAATTTGGATTTGTGTTTCTGGATTGTAATTTGACAGTTCCTACTGCTGGAACTTTGGATTTCAACGGAACGGCAATCAGCAATTTCCATTTCGGAAGAGCTTGGCAGAATGCGCCAAAAGCAGCTTTCATCAGAACGGTAACACCAGCAATGCTGAATCCAATCGGTTGGACAACGCCAATCAACGGACCGCTTCCGGTAACATTCGTAGAATACGGAAATACAGGCGATGGTGCTACACCTGAGAGACTGCTTCAAAGAGGAAACGGAGGTACAGTCCTTACACAGACACAATCTTTGGTTTATACAGTAGAGAATGTTTTCAAAAAAGAGACAGATCCTTCCTTTGTGTTTGACTGGATGCCGTTGTCTTCTGTAAGTTTTGATTTTGGAACGCTGGCAGTTGGTAATGCCAATAATTCCAAACTGAGTGTTTATCCGAATCCTTTTGCAGATCAGGTTACAATTGCTTATGATCTGAAAGCCGGATCAGATGTGAACGTTACCATTTATGATGCAACGGGAAGAACCGTGAAGAATATAACTAAAGCCAACCAAAAATCAGGAATCAACCAGATGACGGTAGAGACTTCAGATTTAAAAACGGGCATTTATTTTTACAGTTTAAAATCAGCTTCCGGTGAGATCACTGGGAAACTGATCAAGAAATAATATCTCAATTAAAAGAGCCAATTTCATTTTATGGATTGGCTTTTTTTTCTTATTGATTATACAAAAACTGATACTTATAATGGCCTGATGTGCAATTGTATTAAGATTATTTTGAAAATTAGAAACTAAAGGGAAAATAATACCTACCTTTTTTTAAATTTGGATTAAAATATCAGTATCAATAGGGATTTATTTATATATTTACATCAATACTACCGACCATTCACACAAGATTACATGACAAAAAAGAACACTACGATATATGACATTTCCCGAAAACTGAATGTGAGTGTAGCGACTGTTTCCAGAGCGCTGAACAACCATCCCAGAATAAGCCAGGCAACCAAAGAACTGGTTGTAAATGCGGCAAAAGAAATGGATTATAAACAAAATAATCTTGCCAAAGCCCTGAAAAGTGGGGAAACCAAAACGGTGGGCGTGATTGTGCCGTACATCAATACCAACTTTTTTTCGTCGGTCATCCGCGGGATAGAGGAGGAGCTTTCGCCGCACGGCTACCGCGTCATCATCTGCCAGAGCCACGACGATGCTGCGATAGAAAAAAAACAGCTCAATACCCTGCTTCATACCCAGGTAGACTGCATTTTTATCTCGATTTCAAAAAATACGACGGATACGGAATATATCAAAAAAGTGATCAGCACCACCAATACGCCGGTCATTTTCTTCGACAGGAAAAAGGATATTCCAGGCATCAGTACGATTACTATTGATGATCATAAAGGAGCGTATCTGGCTACAGAACATCTGATTAATCAGGGTTATAAGAATATCTACCATTTCTCCGGAGATCAGAATCTGGAGATCTACCAAAACCGTCTTGAAGGCTACAGGAGCGCATTGCAGGATTATAAACTGCCTGTCGTGGAGGACAATATCATCAATACGGGAAGCTCTATCGAGGAAGGAATCCACGCTATGAAAAGTGTGTGGAAAAGGAAAGTAAAACCAGATGCGATCTTTTCAGCATCAGATTTTACTGCGCTGGGCGTGTGCAAGGAGATCAAAAATCTGAAACTCAGAATGCCCGAGGACATTGGTGTGATAGGATTCAGTAATGAGCCTTTCACCCAATTTATGGAGCTTTCCATAAGTTCCGTAGATCAGACGCCGGTTTTGATGGGTAAAATTTCAGGTAATGTTTTCCTGGAGAGCATCAAGGATAATTTCTCCGGGATCACGATAGAAAAGAAACTCGTTCTAACGCCGATGCTCTGTATCAGGCAGTCATCATCAAAGATAAATTAAAAAATCCCACCAAATATTTTGGTGGGATTTTTTTATCTTAAGTAATCCTGGTGCCTAAATCTAAGATCTAACTTCCAACATCGCCTTAATGGTAATTAATCTTGCCGCCGGCAATTTTTTTATCTTTTTTAGATTTCGGTTTTCCGTAGATATCGATGATTCCGCCTGCTCTCGTAGTAGCATCCACCGATTCGTTGGCATTTACAGAAGCTTGTCCGCCGGCATTGGTAGTAATGCTTGTAACGTCGGTCTGCAGACTCTGTCCATTATATTTTGCACCTGTGTTCACAACTACTGACTGGGAATCTGCCGTTCCTGACAATTTCAAAACGCCGCCAGTATTTACCTTTCCATCTATCACATTGGCATTGACGGTAAGGTCTATCTGCGATCCCTCATTGGATGTCAATCCCAGTCTGGTAGATTTTACGATGTCTGAGGAAGTCACTTTCGCACCCTGGCTGGCCTGGATATCCGTAATGTTTTGATAATAAAGCAGAATTTTTATATCGTCACCCTGAAGTAGTTTTGTCGGTTTCATCCGGATTCTCAATTCGTTTCCGGAATTTACAAATTCGACCTCTTCGGCCATCGTTCCGCTCACTTCTGCCTTATAGGAATCAGAAGCTACAAGCTGTACCGGTATCTTGTCAAATACTTTCAGTGTGGTAAAAGCAGTAATGTCTTTGCTTTGTGCCAGCGAAAACTGAGAAATCAGGAATGCAGATGCTGCAAGAATTATATTTTTCATAATAGTAATGTTGATTTTAACAAGCACTTGTTTACAAATCTAAAACCACTTTTTGTTATTAAATGTTAAATTTGCACCAGCGATTATTAGCTTAGATTAATAATCTTATTTTTAGTGGATTATTTATGAAAAACGGCTTTACCCTATTTATATTGTTGATTTTATTTTCCTGCCAGTCGGTAAGGCGCAATAATGCCTTTCTGGATAAGAAGATTCCGCCTTCTCAGCTTAGAAAAGACATTGATTTTACCAACCGCAAACTGCAGAGATTCCATCCCAACCTGTATTGGTACATTTCAAAACAAGAACTGGATTATAAATTTGACAGCCTCAAAACCGCTATTTCCGAGCCGCTCACACCCAATCAGTTTTTCTTCCGACTGGCGCCCGTGATCGCAAGCATCAATGAAGGGCATTTGCGGCTGAGGTCTGTGCCGAAAAGATATTCTAAATCCGAGGAGAAAGAGTTCAAAAAGAAAAAACCGCTTTTTGCACTGATGGATTATAAAATTGTAGACGACAGGATTTTCGTTAAGGAAAACAAAGAAAATCTTGCAAACATCAAAGCCGGCACAGAAATCCTGAAAATCAATGAAGAAAATGTGTCAGATCTGGTCCGGAAGTATAAGAAATTATACAGCTCCGATGGCGAAAACAAAACCTTTCAGAAGTATTTCATCAATCTTGCTTTTTTCAATTACTATACTTTGGAAAATGGCTATCTGGACAGTGTAAAGCTCAAAACCGTCTGCGACAATGTAATCAAGGATGTCAAAATTAAAAGACAAAAGAAAGTAAAAACAGATCTTCTGCAAGACATCGATCTGCCAAAAGTGACTGCCGATCAGAAACTGCGCGATTATGATAAAATCTCCAAATCATACAACAGAACGCTCACATTCCTGAAATCAGACAGCAGCGTCGCCCATCTCAAAATCAAATCATTCTCTGCCACTTTCGCCAAAAAATTCTACGCCAACACCTTTAGGAAAATCAAAAATGCCAATTCTTCATATCTCATTCTGGATGTCCGAGACAATCTCGGCGGGTCTTTGTCCGAGATCAACGCATTATATTCCTATCTTACCGACCAAAAATTTACACTCATAAAAGTGCCCGAGATGACGTCGAAAACCTCCGGCCTCCATCAGAATTATTTTCGCGGACAGTCCGTCTTTACCGCGATTCTCACCGCTCCGGCCTATCCTTTTTTCCTGGCTGGCAATTATCTGCTGTCCTCAAAAAAGAAAAATAAATACTACTTCCGCGAGTTTGCATCCAGGCCTACCAAGCCCAAGCAGAATGCGTTCAAAGGTAAGATCTACGTCCTGGTAAACGGCTCCAGTTTCTCTGCCTCAGCCATTCTAGCCGCAAAACTGAAGTACGAAGGTGTCGCCACCATTGTGGGCGAAGAAACGGGTGGCGCCAACGACGGGACGGTCTCGGGCGTCAACAACACAGTCATCCTGCCCAACTCGCATCTGGCGCTGCCTATCGGCCTTTTTCTCATCCGTCCCAACATAGAATTTGAAAATAAAAAACGAGGTGTATTCCCCAATTTTTCCGTCGATCCCAATTACAACGACATCTTCGGCACAGACGACAGAATCCTCGGCTGGACCCTGGATGATATAGAATTCCGCAACAAAGTCAGCACGCAGATCAAATAATATTGGGGCGTGTCCTTTTTGTTTTTGCCAAAGCCAATCCACCGCAAAAAAACAAAAAGGCCGCGCTGTCCATTACTATCTTTTTGTATTCACTTGTCGCCATTCAAAAGGAATGTTGTAGAAACAAAAAGGATATCCATTACCATCGCTCACGCAGCTGCGCAGAAAGGATGTCCCCAAAACACTATTCAGCAATCATCATCTATCAATCATCATTCATCAATTATCATTTATAGTTTATCCTCTCATTTCCGGTCAAGTTCTGCCTAATTGTCAAAAAACCACGATTGGCAAAGGAATTGAAAAAGATACCATGTAAAATTACCATTATGGAAGAAAACAAAGATATACAAGAAGAAAACCTGAATCAAGACAACCAGACCGTAGAAAACCCAGAAACGGAAAACCAGGAAAATCTGTCACAAAAACCAACACCAGAAGAACTTTTGGCAGAAGAAAAAGACAGATACATCCGTCTCTATGCAGAATTCGAAAACTATAAAAAAAGAACGCAGAAGGAGAAAAATGATTTTTATCTCTACGCATCGCAGGATCTGATGACTTCTATGCTTGGCGTAGTAGACGACTTCGAAAGAGCCATCAAAGAAATCTCCAAAAGCGGCAACGAGTCAGAACTGAAAGGTATCGAGCTCATCTACCAAAAACTGAAAGGCAAACTGACAGATAAAGGCCTCAAAGCCATTCACGTAGAGCAGGGCGACGCCTTCAATGTAGATTTGCACGAGGCCATTACCTCTATTCCTTCGCCTTCAGAAGATTTAAAAGGGAAGATTATAGACGTGGTTGAAACGGGATATCAGCTTCATGAGAAAGTGATCCGTTTCGCAAAAGTAGTGACAGGAAACTAAAATTATAAATGATAAATGATCTTTGATAAATGATTAAATCATAACGGTTAATCTTACATCAATTATCATCCATCAAATATCAATCATACAATAAATATGGCGAAGCGCGATTATTACGAAATATTAGAAATCACCAAATCAGCAAGTGCTGACGAGATAAAAAAAGCCTACCGGAAAATGGCGATCAAATATCACCCGGACAAAAATCCGGGCGATAAAGAGGCTGAAGAGAAGTTCAAAGAAGCGGCAGAAGCATACGAAGTGCTCAGCGACGACAACAAGAAAGCGAGATACGACCAGTACGGTCACGCAGGAGTTGGCGGTGCAGCTGGAGGCGGCGGTTTCGGCGGCGGCTTTGGTGGCGGTATGAATATGGAAGACATCTTCAGTCAGTTTGGCGATATCTTCGGTGGTGGATTTGGCGGCGGCGGTGGCCAGAGACAGCAGCAGGCGCGTGGCTCTAATCTTCGTGTACGTATCAAACTGAACCTGGAAGAAATGATCG
The DNA here is from genome assembly GCA_037033105.1 of Bacteroidota bacterium. GTDB lineage: Bacteria > Bacteroidota > Bacteroidia > Flavobacteriales > Weeksellaceae > Epilithonimonas. The sequence goes on along the minus strand of JAZBLF010000001.1, from coordinate 170,545 downwards.
GTGGCACTCAGAAAACCATCAAGGTCAAAAAAATGAAACTGGCGAAAGGCGTGACTTCCAAAACATGTCCTACCTGCGGCGGAAGCGGCGTTCAGGTAAGAATGATGAACACGGTATTCGGGCAGATGCAGTCACAAACCACTTGTGGAACTTGCCAGGGTGTAGGGAAAGTAGCAGACAAAATTCCGGCCGGAGCCAATGCGCAAGGTCTGATCAAGGAAGATGAAGAGATTACCATCAATATTCCTGCGGGCGCCAGAGATGGCATCCAGCTGAATGTAAGAGGCAAGGGAAATGATGCACCTTTGGGCGGAACACCTGGCGATCTTTTGGTGGTGGTAGAAGAGGAAGTGGATAAAACCATCAAACGTGAAGGTGACAATCTTCATCAGGAACTATATGTTTCTTTTGCAGAAGCTGCTTTGGGGACAACCAAAGAAATCAATGTGGTTGGCGGCAAAGTGAAAATCAAAGTGGATGAAGGTACGCAATCCGGAAAGATCCTCAGACTCGCAGGCAAAGGTCTGCCAAACATCGAAGGATACGGCGGAAAAGGCGATATGTTTGTTCATATCAATGTATGGACACCACAAAAACTGACGAAAGAACAAAAAGACTTCTTCCAGAAACAATTGGAAAACGGCGATATGAACGCCGAACCAACAGGAAAAGAGAAAACATTCTTTGAGAAAGTAAAAGATATGTTCAACTAAATATTAAAAGAGACTCAACTGAGTCTCTTTTTTTTTATCAATAGCTTATTTTTATTTCACTAGAAGCCTCTCACAAACCGTCTTGCTGAAATTTTCTTCGCGTCCGTTATACGCTACCAGCATCGATTGATCAAAACCTTCGATCTGCAGAATTTTCAGTTTGGTTCCCAGACTGAGATCCCTTTTATTGAGGAAATGCAGGAATTCTTCTGATGATGTTGCAACTGATGCGAGTTCTACAGTATCATTTTCTTTGCATTTGCTCAGCTTTTTATGATCCGGCTGCAGTACATTCCCGTCTTTGTCGGGGATGGGTTCTCCGTGCGGATCTACTTTAGGATAGTTCAGGATTTCGTCCATTTTATCAAAGAAAAGATCAGAATGGATGTGCTCCAGCTGTTCTGCAATCTCGTGGACATTTTCCCAGCCAAATCCCATTTTTTCCACCAAAAACATTTCAGTCAGTCTGTGTTTACGCACAATTAATGACGCTTCTTTTTTTCCGGCTTCCGTGAGTCTGATTGGTTTGTAGGATTCATATTTGACCCAGTTTTTGTCAGCAAATTTCTTCACCATACTGTTCACCGACGGCATTTTGATATTAAGCTGACGACTGAGATCGTTCACAGACACTTCATCATTCTCATTGACGAGGTGAAAAAGCGCTTTGAGATAATTTTCTTCAGTTAACGAATTCATAAACCAAATTTACTAATAAGTTAGATGATATAAAATTTAACCCTAACAATTAACATTATTTTAATGCGCATCAGATTCACCAAATTCAATACCTTTGAAGCTTCAAAAAAAGTAGAAAGAACATGAAGTATTCCTTTAAAAATGATTATTCAGAAGGTTGTCATCCCAATATTTTAGAAGCATTGGGCAGAACAAATCTCAATCAGCAAAATGGTTACGGTTACGATGATTATTCTAATGAAGCTAGAGAATTAATCCGGAAGAAAGCTAATATTCCAGAAGCAGATATTCATTTTGTAAGCGGCGGGACGCAGGCCAATCTGCTCATCATTTCCTCAATTTTGCGCCCGCACGAGAGCGTAATTTCTGCAGAAACAGGACATATCTTTACCAATGAAACGGGCGCGATAGAAGCCACCGGGCACAAAATCCACGGCGTTTCTACCGAAGACGGTAAACTAAAAACGCAACACATCCAGTCGGTTTTGGATTCGCACACCAACAAACCGCACCAGCTGAAACAGAAGTTGGTTTACATCTCCAATTCTACGGAAATTGGAACTATTTACAAAAGGCAAGAGCTGAAGGAACTGTATGAATTTTGCCAGGCAAATAATCTTTACTTATTCTTAGACGGTGCCAGATTGGGACAAGCCTTAACATCTGAAATCAACGATCTCACTTTGGAGGATATTGCCAATTTCACCGATGTTTTTTACCTCGGAGGAACCAAAAACGGTGCACTTCTCGGCGAAGCAATTGTGATCACAAATGATAAATTAAAGGTAGATTTTGGGTTTCATATCAAGCAGAAAGGCGCGATGCTGGCAAAAGGAAGATTACTGGGAATTCAGTTTCTGGAGTTGATGAAAGAGGATCTTTATTTTGATCTTGCAAAGCATTCCAACACTCAGGCGATGAAGATCAAAGCGGCTTTGCATCAGAAAGGCTTTCACTTTTTATCCGAGACTTTTACCAATCAGATTTTCCCCATCCTAAATCATGCTCAAATCGAAAAACTGTCTGAAAAGTTTGATTTCTATGTCTGGAAAAAGATCAGTGAAACCAATTCTGCAATTCGTCTGATCACATCCTGGGCAACTTCTGATGAGGTTGTGGAAGATTTCATTAATGAAATAGAAAGCCTGTAATTATTTTTGAAATCTGTTCTGATATTTTTCCATCGCATTCCAAATATCGAAAAATGCTTTGTTTCCCGCTTTATCAGACATATTTGTATTGAAGATTGAAAACTTTGAACGGGAGATATTTTTCAATAGGATCGTCCAGATTCAGCTTCCCAAGTTCATGCGCTTTCAACAGGGGAATTCCTTCAAACGTCAGACAGTTGATGTCATTTTTCTATTAGATTAAACAAAAAAACTCCCGATGCCGGGAGTTTTGAATTTATACTGTTTCCTGTTTGGGAAGTTTATATTTCTTGGAGATAATCATAATCACCGCACCGGCAATCATAAATGGAATACTCAGAATCTGTCCTGTATTGAGGCCTGCAAACGAAATAAATTCATCGCCCTGTGGCTCTTTCAGGAACTCTACAAAGAAACGGATTGCCCAAAGTAAGATGAAGAATAATCCGAACAGCCATCCTTGCTGGTATTTTTTGTCTGTTTTTCTATATAAGAACCAAAGCAAAAAGAAGAGGCAGACGTATCCAAAGGCTTCAAACAATTGTGTTGGATATCTTGGAATGGTAATGCCGTATTCTGAACTTTGCTGAGGAAACAAAATCGCAAAAGGCGATGAAGGATCTACTTGTTTGCCAATGATTTCTGAGTTGAAAAAATTACCAAGCCTTACAAAAGCGCCACCGGAAGCTACCACAATTCCGATTCTGTCATAGACCCACAACGGATTTTTCTTTATGATTTTGTAGCTGTAATATAAGGTTGTAGCAATTACGGCAATCGCTGCGCCGTGACTTGCCAAGCCGGAAAATCCGGTGAAATGCAATCCGCCTTTGGTGCTGATTGGTAAAAAGACGCTCAGAAAATCTTCCTTGAAAAGCTCAGGCTGATAAAATATGACGTGCCCCAATCTGGCTCCCAGAATGGTTCCTATTAATGTCCAGGTGAAAAAGGGCTCCAGGTATTTTTCGTCTACACCATCTATTTTGAAGATTTTTGCCATTATAAAATAGCCAAGCCCAAACGCCAGGATAAACATCAGACTGTAAAAGTGCAGCATGACAGGACCCAATTTCAGGCCTTTTACAGGATCCCAGATTTTGAAACTCGTCTCTAGTTCTGCAGTATCTGTAGGTTTCAGAACTGTTTTTGACTTCAGAAGATATTTGAAATTCTCAATATTTTTCTGCTCCAGATTTGCATCTACCGGTTTGAAATTCTTGTCCAGAAACTGAAAATTAAAGCCCTTGTACTTCAGCAATATGTTCTGGATAGATGCCAGCTGCTCTGCAGATTCTGCAGAAATGTTGTCTTCATTCAGGATTACCAGTTCGTTGGGAATATTTTGAGACGCCTCGTCGTAGAACAGTGTTGTGTTTTGTGTGGCGAAAATTTTTACAGGCAGCGTTTCCTTATTGTTGATTCTCAAGGTTCCGTCTGAGAGACCATTGGCCGTGCTTTGGGAAGAAACCATCTGGAAAATTCCGGCAAAAATAATGAGATAAAATCTTAGAAAAATATGATTCATTGATAGTTAATTTTTTGTTTGTTTGGGAGGCACCGGATCGTAACCCTGGCCGCCCCACGGGTGACAGCTTGCAATTCTCTTCGCTGCCAGCCAACTGCCTTTCAGCAATCCGTGCACCTTTAGCGCTTCCAAAGTGTAATGCGAACAGGTAGGATCGTACCTGCAATTCTTGCCCATCAAAGGCGAGATCGCAAGCTGATAAAACCTGATCAAAACCACGATCGGAAATGTAAGTACTTTGTTCAGCATAATTTTTAGCTATGCAAAAATAGCAGAAAAAACACAATGCAGATCAAATTTAACCAACAATAACAGTGAATAATAAATATTGGTATGAACCAAATTTAAACAATAGTTTAATTTAATCTTACCATTCGGTTTTTTAAACGCTTAAAAGTTGAATTTGAGCTATAAATTGAGGACTTTTGCAAAATGGATAAGAGAATACTTCCGCTTACACTGGGCGGACTGGCAATTGGGACTACAGAGTTTGTAATAATGGCACTGCTGCCGGACGTCGCAAAATCTTTGGGCGTATCAATTCCTCAGGCCGGACATTTCATTTCTTCTTATGCTGCAGGTGTTGTCGTAGGTGCGCCTGTTCTGGTGGCATACGCTGCAAAATTTCCGCCGAAAAGAATCTTGATTTTTCTGATGATTGCTTTCACAATTTTCAACGGATTGTCTGCTTTATCCAATAATTATTACACAATGATGATTCTCCGGTTTTTGTCCGGATTGCCTCACGGCGCATTTTTCGGAGTGGGGATTGTGGTCTCTTCCAGATTGGCAAAACCGGGAAAACAGGCGCAGAGTATTGCAATGATGTTCGCCGGTTTGACGCTTGCTAATCTCGCGATGGTTCCCTTTGTCACCTGGCTGGGCCATCAGCTCTCGTGGCGGTATGCTTTCGGCGTAGTTTCTCTGATAGGACTGATTACCATTGTTGCCTTAAAATTTCTGCTGCCGTATATGAACAGCTTGAGGACTGTAGGTCTGAGAGACGAGTTGGAGTTTTTCAAGACTATCAAAGCCTGGCATATCATTTCGATTTCAGCAATTGGGTTTGGAGGTCTCTTTGCGTGGTTTAGCTATATCACGCCTTTGATGACGAATGTTTCAAAATTCCAGACAGATTCTATCGCCTACCTTATGGTTCTAGCAGGGTCAGGAATGTTTGTAGGTAACTTTCTGGGAGGGATAATGTCTGACAAGATGCGTCCGGCTCTGGCAGCAGCTATTCTCTTTACAGCAATGATTTTAGCTTTGATCTGTGTCTTTTTCTTCTCAGAAAATAAAATTGTTTCCCTGATTCTCACTTTTGTCTGCGGGATTCTGTCAATGGCCGTTGGAACACCTATTAATATCATTATGCTGCGGACTGCCAAAAATTCTGAAATGATGGCTGCGGCCATTATGCAGGCTGCTTTTAATATTGCCAATTCTCTTGGCGCTTTTTTCGGAGGATTGCCTTTGGAATGCGGACTCACGTATAATTATCCTTCTCTTGTAGGCGCAGGACTGTCCATCTTGGGACTCATTCTCTGTCTCGCATTTATCAGAAAATACAAACCGGTTATCTAGATTTCTCGATCGTCCGGAAAGTGAGGCTGATTCTTGGTTTTATCACTCGGGTAGTGGTGGGAAGCCTGTGTAGCCAGAATTTTTGCGTCGTATCTTTCATCATCAGCAGGCTTCCGTTTTCCAGAATTAGCGAAACAAGGTCCTTCGTTGTTTTGTGTTTGAAATTGAATTTCCTCTCGGCTCCAAAACTGACCGAGCTGATGGCGCCATTGTCTTTCAGATCCTTTTCGCCGTCGCTGTGATAAGCCATTCCTTCGGATCCGTCGTGGTACAGATTGAGAAGGCAGGAGTTGAAACTTTCTCCGCTGATGGCTTCGATTTTTTCTTTAATGCGCAGAAGAGTCTCATTCCAAGGCAAAGCAGTTTTGGTGCGCCCGGAGTAGGTATAGCTGAAAGGCTCACCACCGTACCACGCTACTTTTCTCTTAGTTTCAATCACTTTTCCGAAGATCACGGCCTGATCGCTTTTCCATTCTATTTCGCTCATTAATCTGTTGAAAAAATCATTCGATTCCTTTTCAGAAAAGACTTTTCCGTAGTAAGAGGTTACGCCGTCGTAAGGCAGTATGTTTTCTATTAATTCTGATTGATCGTCAAAAAGGCTCATTATTTTGCTTCTTCGAAATTATCGTAATAAGTGTAATCTTTGATGATTTTCCCATTCTCGATGGTAAAAATGGTAGAAATCGGCAGTTCAAATTTGGACTGATCCGGCGCTGTTCCAGTGGAAACAAATTCTACAATGATATGTTGGTCTCCGGAAGGATATACCTGAATCACTTTGTCCTTTAAATCAGGAAAGACCTGGTTCAGTTCGGTGTATTTTTTAACAAATTCAGCTTTGGACTGTTTCACGGTTCCATTGTCGAAAGACGGATCTTTGAATTCCGCATTTTCAACATAAAGCTCGGAAAGTGCTTTCCAGTTGTGGTTATTGAACAGTTTAAAATAATTCTCAATCAGCGCTTTGTTCTCAGCCTGAAGCTTGTCGGTAGAATTACAGGAAATCAACATTGCAGATAAAAAGATTCCTGAAACCAGAATTTTGAGGGCTTTCATAGTATTTCGTTTAAGCTTCTAAAATACGATTTAGTTTTCAAATGAGGATGCTTCAAAATTTAGCCTTTCAAAATTTCCGATGCTTATTCTATAATCCTTATTTTTGCAGTCGATTATCAATTATCAACCATCATTTATCTATTATAAAATGAAGCCGAGCTTAGCAAAAGGAACCAGAGATTTTACAGCAAAAGAAGTTTCCAGAAGAAAATATATCATCCAGATTTTACAGAATAATTTTGAACTGTTCGGATTCCAGCCACTGGAAACGCCAAGTTTTGAAAATCTTTCTACTTTGACTGGAAAATATGGCGAGGAAGGTGATCGATTGATTTTTAAGATTTTAAACTCCGGCGATTATGCTTCGAAAACAAATGATGAAGACTGGGGAAGCAAAAATTCTCAGAAACTGATTTCGCAGATCTCCGAAAAAGCTCTCCGTTATGATCTTACCGTTCCATTCGCAAGATTTGTTGCGATGAATCAGGGACAGCTGGCATTTCCTTACAAACGCTACCAGATCCAGCCGGTTTGGAGAGCAGATCGTCCTCAAAAAGGCAGATTCAGAGAGTTTTACCAGTGTGATGCCGATGTGGTCGGAAGCACCAGTCTGTGGCAGGAAGTGGAGTTGCTGCAATTGTATTTCAAATCATTTAATGAGCTCAGTTTAGCCGTTTCTATTCATATTAATAACAGAAAAATACTTTCCGGAATTGCAGAATATGCAGGTATTGCAGATCAGCTGATAGATTTTACTGTTGCTCTCGACAAGCTGGACAAGATTGGAAAAGAAGGCGTGACCAAAGAAATGCTGGAAAAAGGCATCTCTGAAGAAGCAATCTCAAAACTGGATTTTCTGTTTAATCAGACCAATGATGCGCTGGAAAATTTATCAAATCTCAAAGAAAAATTCCAGGGTAACGAAACGGGCTCAAAAGGCGTGGAGGAACTGGAGTTTGTAATCAAAAATGCTTTAGAACTTGGAATAGACTCCAAGGATCTGGTATTTGATATTACGCTGGCCAGAGGTCTGGATTACTACACGGGCGCCATTTTCGAAGTGAAAGCAAAAGACGTCGCAATGGGATCCATCGGCGGCGGCGGACGTTATGACAACCTTACTGAAGTGTTTGGTGTAAAAGATGTTCCCGGAATCGGTATTTCCTTTGGTCTGGACAGGATTTATCTTGTAATGGAGGAATTAGCGGTGTTTCCACAGGATTCTGACGTTAAAGTCAAATATCTTTTTGCCAATTATGGTGAAGCGGAATCTGTAGCAGCGCTGAAATTAATCTCAAAATTGAGAGCCAACAAAATCTCAGCAGAACTGTATCCGGATGCTGCCAAACTGAAAAAACAGTTTACTTATGCAGAGAAAAAAGGGATCGAAAATCTGGTATTTCTGGGAGAGCAGGAGATTGCGGATCAAACCGTGACGGTCAAAAATCTACAGAATGGAGAGCAGCAAACCTTGAAGATTGAAGATTTTCTAAACAAAGAATCCTAAAGTTTCACAGATCCCAGACTGATATTATCGACCTCTTTTTTCCTGTTTCTGATAAAATCTGTTGGCCGGATGCCATTGATTTCAAAGAAAAGATCGGAGAAGTTTTGCCGTGAAGCGATGCCGCATTCTTTAGCGAGAGTTTCTATCGTGTAATTCAGGTAAATATTTTTGTCAAAGAGAAGCCTCGTGATATATCTGATTCGCAGGTCACCAAGATATTTGTTGAAGTTCATGCCTTTTTGCTCGTTGATCACCTGAGACAGATAGCTGGAGTTGGTTTCAAACTGTACAGCCAGTTTCTGGATGGTAAGTCCTTTTTGTGTGAAGTGATTTTTATCTTCAAAAACGCGAAGTTTCCTAAGCAGATCCTGCTTGATAGTCTCGGTAATCTGTGTTTTTTTGTCATCAGAAAGATCAGGGTTGGCAGTGTTACTGAATGCCGAGCGCACATAGTTGTCGTTTCTGACTTTTTCCTCCAGCAGGACGTATTTCTCCAGAGTGCTTCTCTCTTTGCGGTGTCTTTTTACGAGGATCAAAACCAGAACGCCCGCTGTAATAGCCAGACCGGCGATCAGAAATCCGCCCCAGGCATTAGCCGTTTCCAGCCTTCCTTTTTCCTCAATCAACGTGTTGGTGTCATATTCCCGGTGGATTTTCATAGACAGATAGGCGAAATCACGCGAAATAATGCTGTCCGCTTTCAGTAGCTGTGTGGTATAGTACAGTTGTTTTTCCGGCTCTTTTTTATTTTTATAATGATTGATCAGGAATTCGTAATTCTCCCGCAGTTCTGGTAATATGAAGTCATGTTTATTGAAAATCGAGTCTATTTTTTTAAAGTTTGCGATAGCGAGATCTTCCTGATCCAGTTTCAGATAGCTTTTCCCGATGTAGAAATAATCAACGGACATCCAAGCAAAATCATCTTTAATCAAGCCTAAAGACTGATCAAGATAGGTAATGGCTGACGTATACTTGTTGTTGTTGAATTCTGACAAGCCTTTGCATTTCAGAAAATAACTTCTCTCCAGGAGGAAATCCTTGTTGTTGAAAGTTTTCAGCAAACCGATATCTACCAGTGAATCTGCTTTTTTGAAGTCCTGCATATTCCTGTAGCAAACCACCATTTGGTGAATACTGTTCAGATAACCCTTCTGATTGTTGAAAATCTTGAACTCGTGCAGGTTTTTGTTATTAGCCTGTTCTTCGAAATGCGCTACACATTCCTTAAACAATTCCAGAGCCTCTTCGTGGTAGCCCAGATAGTTTTTGACAACACCAAGATGATAGGATATTTTGTATTTAAGGTAAAGATCATTGGTATTTTTGGCATATTTGTAAGCCATCAGATACTCGTCCAGTGCGGGTTTGTACTTTTTAAGCTTAGCATAATAGACGCTGCCTTTCAGAACGTAGGCCGTAGAGATCCTGTCGTCGCTGGCAGATTTGTACGCAGCGTCCAGGCAACTGTCGGCATACTGAAGTTTTTTGTCCCGGGATTTTGAGAAAAAAACAGCATCGCGATAACCTTGGAACAGTTCTGCGTACTTTTTTTCCTGTTTGGCCTTTTTGATGTAAAGATTGAGATTGGTGAACGCGCGGGTGTCATCCTCGGCAAGGTTTTCATACTTCCTGCGGTAATCTTCATATGATTTTGGCGTCTTATCTTTGGCGCAGACAAGACTAAAAGAAAATGCCAATATGATCAAGAAAAAATTTCTCACGGTATTATTTATCCTTCTCATCTGTTGCGCAAAAGTACGTAATTCTCAAATATGATTATGAAATATTTAGTAAAAAAAAATTATGAGAATACATTTGTTAAATATAATGCTAAATTATTGATAACCAAAAATATAAGTATGTATTAATTTACAAATTAGGACGTCAAAATTTCCCGATAATGACCAGTATAATTTTGATAGCCCGCATGAACTGTATACTTTCGTAGCAGAAATAAGAAACATTACAACGTTAACAATAACACACTATAACTCTATTATGAAAAAATTATTTACAATCGCTGCCATTGCGGTAATATCGCTTAGTTTTACTTCTTGCAGACAGGATGACGACACTGCAGACTTCAACGGTAACGCTGCACAGACAACTACCGTTTCCAACAGAATAATTAAAGACTCCGTAAAAACGGACGCTGTAAAAGCAAGCCAAAGACCAGAAGTTGACCCAGATCCACCTGTAAAAGATGGTACAAGCTGGTAGTCTTTAAAAGATGACATTCATTCTTCCACTATTTATAAAGCCTCAGATTTTTATTAATCTGAGGCTGATTTTTTTGCAGTTTACTGATGAATTTTAAAATAGATCGCGACACACAGAAAATGACCTTGTTAAAAATAATGCATTATCGTATTATGCTTTTTAACGTTGATTTTTAGCGACTGGATATTCCGCAATAGGCTGCATTCAAAAAAGATTAGCTATTTTTGCGTCAAATTCTATTCTATGCAAGCTGGTAAAACCCAAACTCTCAAAATCGCAGAAAAAATATCTTCAGGCTATATCCTGAATGATGAAGACGGCGAAAAAGCTTTTATCCAAAAAATATTTGCCGATGACAGCTGGGAAGTAGGCGGCGACGTAGAAGTTTTCGTCTATCAGGATGACGGCTCTCTAAAAGCTACTACAGAAAAAGCCAATGCAGAAGTAGGAGAGTTTGCAGTGATGAACTGTGTAGAAAGTCTGCCAAGCGGTGCGTTTATGGACTGGGGAATTATAAAAGACCTCTTCGTCCCGTACAAACAGCAAAAATCCAAAATGGTGGAAGGCAAGCGCTACATCGTTTACGTATACACCGATGATGCCACTGGTCTTACCACTGGAACTACCAAATTCAAGCGCAACCCACAATACGAAGATCTGCCGCTGAAACAAGGTGACAAAGTAGATCTCCTGATGATGAATGAATCTGAATTGGGATGGAATGTGGTCATCAATAAACAATACATCGGACTCATCTATGTCTCTGATGTTTTCAAGAAACTGTATCCGCTTTCCGAAGAATCCGGCTACATCAAAACCATCCGTGAAGATGGTAAAATAGATGTGACTTTGCAGCCCCAGGGTTTTGAAAATGTCGACGAATTCAAACAGAAAATACTGGACAAACTGAATGACAGCTTTGGATTGCTTTACCTTTCCGACAAATCTTCACCGGAGGAAATCAAAGATGAAGTGCAGATGAGCAAGAAAAATTTTAAAAAAGCAATAGGAAGCCTTTATAAAGATAAATTGATAGAAATAGCAGAAGACAGGATCAAACTTCTCTAATTTTAATGTTATTTCTCACCTATTCCATATTATCAGAAATCGCCCGTGACTTGGACTCGTTTTTGATCTGAGATACCAAAATCACTAATGAAAAAGATTCTTATCAGCGGCGCAACAGGACTTGTAGGTAAAAAACTGTCCAAAAAATTACACGAAAGGGGTTACAAAGTAGAAATACTGGTGCGCTCCAAAGATCAGGAATCAGATTTCAAGAGCTATCTGTGGAATTACGAAAAAGGTTTTCTGGAAGAGGGCGCATTAGACAATACTTATATCTTCATCCATCTTGCGGGTGCAACAATCAGCAAACGGTGGACGGAATCTTACAAAAAAGAAATATATAACAGCCGCATCAATTCTGCACAGTTCATCTACGAAGAAATGCAGAAGCAAAACATCCATCCCGAAGCTGTCATTTCTTCATCTGCTGCCGGAATATATGGGCAGACCACTTCACAGACTATTTTTACAGAAAAAGATCCCGCAGCGGATGATTTTCTTGGCAAAGTTTGTAAAGACTGGGAAGAAAAGGCTTTGCAGTTCAGGAATCTCGGCAGTAGAGTAGTCTGCGTGCGGACTTCAACAGTTCTTTCCGAAAAAGGTGGAGCTCTGGAGGTGCTTAAAAAACCGATCGAACTGAATGTAGGCGCAGTGCTGGGAACCGGAGACCAATATTTCCCCTGGATTCACATCGATGACCTGGTGAATATCTATGTTAAAGCTGTTGAATGTGTCACTATTGATGGCGCTTACAACGCATCTGCACCGGATTTTGTTACAAATAAGATACTTACCAAAACAATTGCCGATCATCTCGGAAAAACCATTTGGCTGCCGAATATCCCGAAATTTGCCATCAAAACAGCTTTGGGCGAAATGTCCGTTCTAGCGCTGGAAGGCAGCAGGATTTCCCCGGACAAGATCATTAATGAAGGATTTAACTTTGCCTATGAAAGGCTGGACAGTGCTTTGGCCGATGTTCTTGACTGATGCCATTTTGCCCGTCGGTATTTAAATCCTTACTTTTATCAAAATTTATCAATGAAAATCACTGAAGAAAACGAAGAAAGATTATCTGTCCTGGAGAAGATTGCCAACGGAATTATCTGGTGGGTAGGTTCTATCCCGTCACTAATTTTTCACACGGTATTTTTTATAGTCTGTTTCGCCTTACCGATTTTCAAAATTGTGGAGTTTGAGCATATGTTGCTGGTTCTCACAACTGTAGTTTCTCTGGAAGCGATTTATCTGGCTATTTTTATTCAAATGTCGGTCAACAAAAGTACGGAGCATATCGAGGATCTGAAGGAAGATGTCAACGAAATCCAGGAGGATATAGACGAAATTCAGGAAGATATTGAGGAAATCCAGGAAGATGTAGAGGAAATTCAGGAAGACATCGACGAAATCCAGGAAGATGTAGAGGAGATCAACGAGGACGATGATGAGGATGATCACAGCGACCGCGCCAGAAATGTGATGCTCAAAACTAAAGTTTCCAACAACAAAAACGACATCAAAAATTTAAAAGATAAGATTAAGGAACTGGAAAATCTGATTGAAAATTTGAAAAAAGAGGACTAAAACTGTTTGATTTTGAAATTAAGGTTTACATCTCAAGCCTGATAATTTTTTCCATTTGTTTCTGATTGATGCTTTCCGGCATATGCCTGAAAATAAAATTCCGAAGTCCGGTGAAATTCTCCCATTGCGCGATTTTTCCAAGCGTCCAGCTTGTGTTTACGATGTGATCTACTTTTGACTTTCTGATCTTCTCAAACTGCTGAAATATTTTATTCCAGTCTTTTTCAGTTTCTAGTAATTTCCCGATAATATAAGCATCTTCGACAGCCTGACAGCCGCCTTGTCCCATATTTGGAGTTGTCGCGTGCGCAGCATCGCCAATCAGACAGAGATTGTCCACGCTCCATTTCTTCATTGGTTTTAGATCAATAATCTCATTAAATATAATGTTGGATTTGGCTGTTTTTGAAATCATTTCCAGAACATCAGGGTGGAAGTCACCGAACTTTGCCAGCAGATCAATATCTTCAGAATAAGCTTTTTCATTCACCAAAGCATACCAATACAAAGTGTTTTCCTTGATTTTGACAAAGCCGAAGCGTTGGCCTTCTCCCCACATTTCATAAGCATTGTGGCTGTATTTTTCTAGAATTTCGGTGGTCAGGATTCCGCGCCAGCATTTTTGTTTCGCTTCCCGGATTTGTCCGGATTTAAGAATTTGATTTCTGACCAAAGATTTCACGCCGTCCGCTCCGAAGACTATTTCGCTCTCGATTTTCGTCTGGTCTTCAAAAGTCAAATGGTAATTTTCTTTTTTCTCAATTGTTGAAAGGCGTTTGTTGAGAATGATATGATCCGAAATGTTTTCGCTCAACACCTTCTGAAGTTCCGCTCTGTGAATGGCGATGTTGCAAACCTTGTATTTGCGTTCAAGTTTCAGGACGTCGGTTTTTGAGATGGTTCTCAGTTTTTTATCAGTGATAATTAAGGCGTGCATTTTGACGCCAGCATTTTCAATTTTCTCTTTCAGACCGAGTTTATCGAAGATCTGCATTGCATTTCCTGCCATTGCGATTCCTGCGCCAACCGGTTTTATTTCTTGTGCACTTTCATAGATTTTGAAATCGATGTTATTTTGCTTCAGAACATTTCCCAAAGTCAAACCGCCAATTCCGCCACCGATGATTGAGATGTTCATTATTTAACGTTCTATCTTTGTTCGTTTCTTATATTTTATCCACTGGACAAGCATTGAAATAGCAATAATCAAATAAAAAATAAATATAAGGTTGCCGTAAAAATCAACATTATCACCTTCTTGCATGAACAACATAATAACGATAGAAATAATAGGAACAAAACATATTGTAAACAGCAGGAATGGATAATTCTTAACATTCCATAGAAAAAATGGTATCTGGCCTCCAGTGAAATGTCCCGGATTTAAGCTGTTGCTATGCCAATCTTCAAAATCTTTCTGAAAATTCTCATCCACTTCAACCTCATTTTCATCTAAGTTTAGACTATTGATGATTTGTAATATATTTTCTTTTTGTAGGTGTTCCGAAAATAAATTTAGATTTTCAACATCTATAAAATGCGGAATTTTTTGCTCATCTAAGATTAAATGAACATATTCTAGGTTAGATGCAAATTTGAATTTTTTAATTTCAATCATATTCAAAAATACAAAAAAAGCAAGACCAAAAAGTCTTGCTTCAATTTCATTCCAAAAAAGGAATTTTTATTTACCAAGGTAAGACTTCAAAATCTTACTTCTTGAGTTGTGTTTCAGCCTTTTGATCGCTTTTTCTTTGATCTGACGTACTCTTTCTCTCGTAAGGTCAAAAGTTTCGCCAATCTCTTCCAGCGTCATTGGATGTTTTCCGTTCAGTCCGAAGTATAATCTTACCAAATCAGCTTCTCTCGGTGTCAGAGTTTGAAGTGCTCTTTCGATCTCGATCTGCAGAGATTCCAACATCAGATCTTTATCAGGACTTGGAGATTCTCCCGAACGCAAAACGTCGTATAGATTAGAATCTTCACCTTCCACAAGCGGCGCATCCATCGATAGGTGACGGCCACTGTTTTTCATAGATTCCTTGATGTCTTCTTCGCTCATATCCAGAACTTCCGCCAATTCTTCCGGAGAAGGTGGTCTTTCGTTTTCCTGCTCCAGGTGGGCGTAAGCTTTGTTGATCTTGTTGATAGAACCAATTTTATTCAATGGTAATCTTACAATTCTCGACTGCTCGGCCAAAGCCTGTAAAATTGACTGACGAATCCACCAAACAGCATAAGAAATGAATTTGAAACCTCTGGTCTCGTCATATCTTTTCGCCGCTTTCATAAGACCAAGATTTCCTTCGTTGATCAGATCGGGAAGAGAAAGTCCCTGATTCTGATACTGTTTGGAAACGGAAACCACGAAACGTAAGTTAGCCTTGATCAGTTTCTCCAGCGCAGCTCTGTCGCCGGCGCGGATTCTCTGAGCCAAATCTACCTCTTCGTCGGCTGTGATCAATTCCACTTTACCAATTTCCTGAAGATATTTGTCTAATGATGCGGTTTCCCTGTTGGTAACCTGTTTTGTAATTTTTAATTGTCTCATATAAAAACCTCATTTCGGTTGCAATATATTATACGATCAAAAACCGGAAAAGGTTACAAATATTTTAATTCTGTCAGATTTCTCATCAATTTTAACGCTTTTTAAAACAAATTAATATTATTTTGGCAGCTTTTGACATCCGGCGATTAGTTAGTTTTTATTTTTATGGCAGCTATTTCCGCCTTCCACTCCCGCTATTTTTTGCCATCGCTTTTCCAGCCACAAAAAATGAGCTCCGTTCAAGTCGGGCTGCAGATTCTGCATCATCCGAAATTTTCTACAAGATTTGATGGTTTTGTTATTCTTATCAAAAACACTTCGACTCCGCTCAGTGTGACAGCTAAAAACAAATTTCCAAATTGTCAAAAGTGTCAGTCTGAGCGGAGTCGAAGACTTTTACAATTAAATACAATCCGCAAAATTTCGCAAATCTGCGAGATAATTCAACGGTGAGTGTTACAACTCTAATAACGAATTTCCAAACTGTTAAACCTGTCAGTCTGAGCGGAGTCGAAGACTTTACAAGTAAAATAATCTGCAAAATTTGCTAAATCTGCGAGATAATTCAACTGTGAGTGTTACAAATCTAATAAAGAATTTCCAAACTGTTAAACGTGTCAGTCTGAGCGGAGTCGAAGACTTTTACAATTAAAATAATCTGCAAAATTTGCCAAATCTGCGAGAGTTCCAATTATTAATTATTTCTCTGTAAATCAATTATTCTTAACAAAAATTAAGGATACAAAATTCTCTGTATCAATTCTAATTGTTATTTTTGCGGAATGTTTAAAAATCTGATCAGAGTTTTTGTTGGTTTTACGATTTTCTCCTGCGCCAAAGAGCCGGTTCCCAAACCGAAAGGAGATCTCCGTCTGGAATATCCGACACCAAAATATCTGAACTTTTCTACACCGTGCAACTATTCTTTTGACTACTCAGATTTTGCTAAAGTAAAAGATGCCAAGCAGGCCTGCTGGTACAATCTGTCTTATCCGGGGATGAAAGCCAACGTTTTTATCACCTATTTCCCGATCAAAAATGATTTTCAGCTGCATGTAAAAGAGGTAGAAAAAATGGTTTACGAACATACCATCAAAGCAAGTGCGATAGAAACCAAGTTTTTCGCCTATCCGGAAAAGAACGTTTACGGCAACTTTTATGAGCTGAAAGGGCAGACGGCTTCCAATATCCAGTTTTTTGTGACAGACAGTACAAGGCATTTTGTGACAGGGAATCTATATTTCAATTCCCGCCCACGACCAGATTCTCTGGCGCCGGCTGTAGATTATATCAAAAAAGATCTTCTGCATCTGATAGACAGCTTTGAATGGAAAAAAAATGATTAGCAAATAAAAAAATAAATCAGAACGGCTGTTTCTCTTTACCGGGTTGAAGCCTTAAGAAATTAAAATATACATTATCATTAATAAAACCCTGCGCACTTTTTAGTTCAGGAAACATTAGTAAAAACTTAAATTATGAAATTACTAGCAGTAGGAACTGTAGCCTTCGATGCCATCGAAACACCTTTTGGTAAAACAGATAAAATTCTTGGTGGTGCAGCCACTTACATTGGACTTGCAGCTTCAGCTTTGGATGCAGACGTAAGTCTTGTTTCCGTGATTGGCGGAGATTTCCCACAGGAATATCTGGATATGATGACGTCAAAAAACATCAATGTAGACGGTGTAGAAATGGTGAAAGACGGCAAAACCTTCTTCTGGAGCGGGAAATATCACAACGATCTCAATACCAGAGATACTTTGGTGACAGAACTTAACGTTTTGGCGGATTTTGACCCAAAAGTTCCTGAGCATTCCTCCGAGGCAGAAGTGTTGCTGTTAGGAAATCTGGATCCCGTAGTTCAGCTTTCCGTACTGGAAAAAATGAAAACCCATCCAAAACTGGTGATTCTGGACACTATGAATTTCTGGATGGATATCGCCTGGGACAACCTGATGAAAGTGATTGCAAAAACCGATGTCATCACCATCAATGACGAGGAAGCAAGACAACTTTCCGGAGAATATTCTTTGGTAAAAGCAGCTAAGAAAATCCACGCTTTGGGACCAAAATATGTGATTATCAAAAAAGGAGAGCACGGCGCATTGCTGTTCCACGACGGGAAAATCTTTGCCATTCCTGCGTTGCCATTGGAAGAAGTTTTTGACCCGACCGGAGCAGGCGATACCTTTGCAGGTGGTTTTGCATCTTACCTTGCCATCAAAGGCGATTTCAGTTTTGAAAGTATGAAAACCGCTATCATTGTGGGAAGTGCAATGGCATCTTTTACGGTAGAGCAGTTCGGGACCGAGAGAATCGCCAACGTGACCAAGCAGGAATTGGGCGAGAGAATCCACCAGTTCAAGGAGCTGACGGCTTTTGAATCTGCAATTTAATATTTAACCTTATCAAAATTTACCACTCAAAAGGGTGTTAATAAAAATATATCAAATGAAGAAGATCTTTTTTCCGGTTGTTCTGGCATTCGCATCGCAAATGGCTCATTCGCAATATCTGATTGTAGGGAAGGACAGTATCTCTGTCAAAGATTACATAAAAGAAAATAAATATGGTCTGGAAAACAGTGGACCGGACAAAGCGGTGAATTCTACCGTAGAATTTCTTTTGCTGCAGCAGTTGGCAAGAGAAAAGAAGGCAGATACCCTTACTTTCTTCGTCAATTCTGTGAACCAGAAAATGACGGAGCTGAGAGAGCAGAAATTCTATCCAAAACCGATTATAGATCCTTTGCTGCAGGACTTTGTAAACTCGAGCAAGACAGAGACTCAGGTTTTGCTTTTCATTAAGGAGAAAAAAGCGGACGACAAAACGGATTACAAAACCCTTTACAACGAGGTGAAATCCGGAAAAGTGAAGATGGAGGATTTCCTGGCAAAAAATGCTTCGCCAGAAGCCGCAAAAGCATTCTACGTGAAGCCCGGAATGCTGGACTACGATCTTTATCAGCAGATCAAAAATACGCCTGCTAATTTCTACACTTCTTTTATAGACAAACCAAATGTTGTGGGTTTCGCAAAAGTAACGGAAACGAGACCTAGTCTGGGTTATTTGATTTTTGGAGTTCTGACGATTCCTAATGATGCCAACTATGAAACTACAAAAGCAAAAATCTATCAGGATCTTGCCTCTGGAACCAAGTTTCAGGCTGTTGTGAAAAAGTTTGGCGCCACAGAGGAGGAGAAGAATTCCGGCGGCGCAGTGATGGGATCGCCTATTCTTCCGGACGAAGTCTACAGCGCTCTGAAAGGTCAGCCAAAGGAGTTTTATACCAAACAGCCGATATTATTCGGGGACAAATATTTCATTTTTAATATTTATAACCTCGAGCCTTATACCCTTACAGATACCAACAGAAGCTTTTTCCAAAAAGAAATGATGGCAACCAGCTATGGCGAAGAAGCTACTTCGAAAATGATCGAGTGGCTGAAGACTCAGGATAAATTTGTGGAAACACCGGAATTTTCTGAAATCAAGAAGTCCTACCAAAGTTACCTCAATCCAAAAAATCCAAAGGCGGTTTTATTCTCTTATGGGTACAACAAAGTGACTTATGAAGATTTTAAAAAAGCAATTGATGCGCAATACAAAAATCTGGAACAGATCCCAACCAATCAGTGGTCGCAGCTTGTAGACTACCAGGCTAAGCAGTACATTATGGGCGTTTATGCCAAGAATTTCTCCAGTCTTCCTGCTGTAAAACCGGAGATGGATGAGCTTAAAAAGAATCTCTATTCCGAATATATCTTTTCTGAATATCTGAAAGAGGAAGTTAAAAATAATCCCAAATTGTTCACCGATTATTATAATGAAAATAAGTCAAAATTTGTCTGGGAAAAACGTGCAGAATCCCGCGCAGCAGTGATCTCTGACCCAAAACTGGTGAAAGATATCGAAAAAGAAATCAAAGATCCTAAAAAGTGGGAAGCTCTGAAAATCAAATATAAAAATCAGGTGAATGACAAAAACCAGGTTTTGGTGCATTTTGAGGAAGGAAAGATTCAGGAATCCTCTGATATTTTCAAGAAAAACAATGTACCTTTCAAAAAAGGAACATTTACCACAAAGATTTCTGAAAGAGATGTGGTGGTAGCAATAGACGCCGTTTTGCCGGAACAGCAGATGACTCAGGCCGAGGCTCAGGAAGATATGACAGACGCTGTGACAGAGAAAGTCCTTCAAAAAACAATTGCCGAGCAGCGTGCCAAGACCAAAGTTGAAATTCAGCCCGCTTTTATGGCAGAACTGAATAAAAATTTTAAGAAATAATTATAACAAAAAATGAAGCAGAATTGGTTGATAATCTTAATTTTGCACCTTAATAAATATAAATAATGTTAAAATACACGAAATGTCTTTTTTTACTGTCGGTAATGCTGTGCTTCTGGGGCACAAATTTCTCTGCTCAGATAAAGAAAGGTCAGCTCATAGATGGGATTGCAGCCGTAATTGGTGATGAGATCGTACTGGAGTCTGACATAGAAGATCAGGCGAACTATGCAAAACAGCAGGGCGCAAATGTAGGAGACAAATGTGATTTCATGGAGAGCATTCTCAATAATAAACTACTGATCTACGAAGCTAAAAAAGATACCCTGGTAGAAAACAGATCTGCGGCTATCAAAGAAATGGCAGGAACTAAATATACGCAAATCCTTTCCCAGTTTCCGGACGAGAAGGCGATGCTTGCAGCCTATAAATTCCGTACTTCTTATGAGATGAAGACGGCAATTGAGAAAATTGATGCTGACAACTACTACGGCCAGGCTAAATACGGCAGAATTACTGAAAAAGCAGATGTGACGCCGAATGAAGTGACTGATTTTTATAATCAGTTCAAATTTCAGCTTCCGAATGTAAAAGACGAAGTTTCTCTTTCTAAAATCAGTATGTTTCCGAAGATTTCTGAATCTCACAAACAGGAGATTATCGCTAAACTTAATAAAATTAAGGACGATATCAAGAAAGGCGAGAGTTTTGAAAGCCAGGCAAGGATTTACTCTGAGGACGAAGGTTCTGCTGCATTGGGCGGACTTTACAAAAACATCAATGTAGGCCAGATGGTAAAGCCCTTTGAGGCCGCAGCGCTCAATCTACAGGAAGGTGAAATGTCTGACCCTATCGAGTCGGAATATGGCTACCACCTGATCACACTCATCAAGAGAAACGGTAAGAAGTACGATGCAAGACACATTCTTATCAAAAGTACGCCCAACGATGCTGAAATAGCGTCTGCAAGAAAGGAAATGGACAGCATCAGAACTTTGATTATGGACAAAAAGATGACATTCAAAGATGCAGCTTACAAGTTTTCTGACGACAAAAGCAACAAGTTCTCTGCGGGAATTATGACCAACAATCAGGACGGTTCTGATAAACTTGAAAAACTGGGTCTTGATCCAACAGTTTCTTACCAGATTGCAGGTCTTAAAAAAGGGGATATCACAGAGCCTTTCCAGCAGGAAGATCAGCAGAAAAGAAAGATGATCAGTATGATCCAGGTGAACGAGGTGATAGATGCGCACCAGCTGGAACTTTCTACAGATTACGAAAGAATCAAGGAAATGGCGCTGAACAAAAAGAAAAACGAGATTGTTGAGAAATGGGTCAATGCAAAAATACCTTCTATTTTTATCTCTGTAGATAATAAATATAAGGATTGTAAATTCCACAGCAACTGGTTGAAAAGCACCGTTGTGACAACCAAATAATCCTGGATTAGATAAAATTAAAAGGATGAGTGTTTGCTCATCCTTTTTTTTGTTAAAATCTTTTAAAATTTAAATTGAGTCTTTTTCTACAACTTTAAAATCTATGATTTTGCCGTCCCATTTTTCGTTATAAGTTGAGAATTCTATGGCCGTTATTTGTCCCATAGTGATGTCTATAACGTAGCTCAAACCTTCTTTCAAAGCTTTGATCTGGATGTTTTCACCATTGCTGAAGAGTGCATTCGTATCATCTAACTCATTATTAAAATCCAAATATTCCACGATAACATCTAGTCCTGTTGACGTCATTTTCCTGTCAGAAACACGGAGGTATGGAAGGTGAGATTTAAATTGAGGATATTTTAAGGTCAAACCGTTAAGTAATATGGACTCGAGTTCAGTTAATTCTTTCATTATTTATATTATTTATCTGTTTCTGATGACAACATAACCTTCAAGGATTCTGCCGTCGCTAAGTTTAATTTGATACCAATAGCTGTCAGTTGGCAATTTGCGGCCGTTGGATTCGCCGTTCCATTCATAGGATTCTCCTTTTGTGGTTGTGTTAACGACCATTCTTCCGTTTTTTACCTGAACCTTGTTTCAGCTGATAAAACTAGTATAAATTTAATTAGTGAGAAAACAAAAAAAACTAAAACAAAAAGGTGGAATTTGTTCAATATTAGATCAAAAATTTTATCAAAGATAAGACTTATTTTAACAAAATTTTAAGATTTCCACCATTCGCTAAAAGTCTGATTATCATCATCTAAATTCAGTTTTTCGCCAATAATCGGTGTTGCAATCCGGAACGTTTTGCCGATGCTGTAGTCGTGAATTTTCTGCAATGGCTCATTCCACGCATGTTGCGCCAGCAGGAACTTCGAGGAGTGAACAGGCAAGACGTTTTTTGCCTTCAGTGCTTCCACTTCAGCTGTAAATTCTTCGGGAAGCGTGTGGATGTTGTGCCACTTCTCATTATACTGTCCGTTTTCCAGAAAAGCCCAGTCAAAAGGACCAAATTGATTACCGATTTCTTTAAAATGAAAATCATATCCGCTATCGCCGCCGATAAATAATTTTTTACTTGGAGTTTCCAGAACATAAGATGACCAGAGTGTATTGTTCCGATGAAACCGCCGTCCGGAAAAATGCCTCGCCGGTGTAGACGTAATCCTGAATCCGGCAGCGAATTCCGCATCATCATACCAGTCCAGCTCAATAATCTGATCTTCCTCAAAACCCCATTTTTCAAAATGGGAACCAACGCCCAAACCGCAAATGACATTTTTGATCTTAGGTTGAAGGCTTTTCACTGTTTTATAATCCAGATGATCGTAATGATCGTGAGAAATGATTAAATAGTCGATTTCTAGAAAATCGTCGGCCTGATAAATATCTGTTCCGGCAAAAGCCCTGGTAGTCCCGGGAACGGGCGATGCATTCCCGCTGAACACAGGATCTACCAAAAAGCGCTGGCCATCGACTTGAAAATAATAAGAGGAATGTCCCATCCAGACGAGAAAATTTTCATTTTTGGCTCTCTCTTTCAGATTGGTTTTCTTAGTTGGGATAGGAGATTTGGGACTTTTGTTCTCCGTCCTGTCGGTAATGAAATCCCAAAGCACACCGCGCATCGTAAAACCTTCTGCAATAGACGGCGTAAAACTTAGATTCTGAAATTTACCGTTTTTGTAGTGAGGCGATTGCTTCATTCTTACGAGTCTCTTTCCAGACATTTCGCCGCCAAAAACAGGCAGATAATAGAGATAGATGGCTACAGCCAAGAGAATAATAAGACAAGCAATGATCATAATTTAGTCAATCTTTTTTACAATTAATACCCATTCGCTGTCCAGGATTTTGTAGCCCTGATCGTAGACAAATAAGTATTGGGAGCCGTTTTTGTAAGTTACGATCTGCGTGATGTAAGCAAAATCAAAACCGGCATTCTGTAACTTAAGACGATTGACTTTTGTTTTTCCTTCAAAATTATTTTCTGTGAGGATTCTGTAATTTTTCCGCAGCCTGTTGTTCACATTTCGCATATGGTTGGTAGCAGTTTTGTTCTGCTTGTTGTTGTAAGCGTTCCGGCAGGCGTCGGAGCAGAATTTTTTGTCGGATCTGCCAATGATTTTATCACCGCATTCCGGACAGTTTAGGGTTTCCATTTGTGTGTTTTTATGAAAAATTAATCTAAAGTACAAAAAACTTAATCTTCGGACATTCTCAGCTCATCAAAATCTTCAATTTCCGAAAGTCTTATCAATTTTGTACGGTTAATTTTTGAGACGGTTTTCTCGAAAATTTCCTCGCCACTGTCTGCATTATCATTGGTGTTTACCTTTACGATTTTAGTTCTCGTCAGATAATTAATGCTGGTTTCGGAGTTGATGACCGGTCCTCGATTGTCACTGTCGTCATATCCTATAAGTTCCAAATCCGAATTTTGGTAGCGGAACGTGTAAGCCCAGTAGCCATATCTGCCGTGTGCGTAACTGATATACAGATTCCCTTTTGTAATTTCAAAACCCAATTCCGGAGCGTAATAAACGCCGCCTTCTTCATTTTCTGAAGAGAAACAATCGTAATTTTTGGTCGCCAATTCGTAGTTTCCATTTTTATTAAAAAGTACAATAATGCCGCGTCGGTTTCTGTCCAGTTCGCCCCGGCTTTCGTCATTTACAAACTTAGTTTTATCGGTACCTTTGATAATAAGGACACAATCTTCTGATCCATCTTTATTCAGATCACCAAAAATTTTCTCAAAAACCACATAACTTTTGGGGACAAAATCGGTGGGTTTGTTTTTGATGTCGGCTGTGGAAACGGACTTTTCAGGTAAGTCTTTTTTAGATGTGATTGTGTCGTTGATTGTAGAAATTTCCTCTTTCTTTTTTGATTGGTCACAACTCATATTTGTCAGTAGCGATAGAATAACAGTTGCAAATGAAACGTATTTCCTCATAGATTTTGTTTTAAATTAATAATTTATTGAACTGGCATTTTCTTCAAACTCACTTCTCCACTGTCGTTATCGGATACAGTTTCGTAGTAGTATAGTTTTTTATGTTGAAGAAAAATTCTACTTTGTAGTTCGTCATTATTTAGTTGATTGCAACCTGTCGGGATCAGAAAAGGCGTTACGATCTCTTTCCAGTTTCCATTGTTGTAGGAATACGTTGACATTGTAAAAGTACAGCCATTCATTGGCGCCTGATAAATAGAAATCTCATCGGTTCCATCATTGTTAAGATCACCTTCGTTCACTAGAATTATTTCGCAGCAGCCTGCTTTGATAGGTTTCAATTTGCTGTCGGAAAATTGGATTTCATATTCGGCTGGCGTTCCGTTTTCGATGGGATTTCCGCTTCCTTCTTTCGTTCGGACCGAAGTTGCGGTGATTTTCCTGCCTTTTGCAAGGAAATAACCTTCGATTTTTTCACCTTCTTTTTTATCGTTAGAAGTTTGACCAAAGGATAACGTTCCGATGGACAGAAGGATAAATAGTAATTTCATATTTGTGATTTTTAATTTTATTAGCCTAATAATTTTTCATTTCGGATCATTCAGATAGTTTTTTTTAAGTGCTCTTCATCATTTCTGACAACGGTTTTCGGATGTTACTTCTCACATTTAATCAGGTTATGAAGTACCACAACAAAAAGTATTCTGAAATCAATTGCTGTCATTTTCAAATTAGCTTTCATCCAAAATTATAAAAAGGTTTCCGTTTACAAACGATTACAAACGGATATAAATGTTTTTCTACCGAATCGGGTTTATAGTTTGATGAAAATTTGCATCAGAAAATCAGGAGAAAGACGACACGTCCTGACTTTGAAAAATTAACCAAAATTTATACAATTATGTCTTTAAGAAACAAAGTGACGCTGATAGGTCACACAGGAAAAGAAGTAGAGCTTTACAGTTTTGACAATGGAACTAAAAAAGCCAACGTGACACTTGCAACACACGATTATTACACCAATGCCAGTGGTGAAAAAGTAGAAGAAACGCAGTGGCACAACCTTGTTGCTTTTGGTAAAGCAGCAGAAATAATGGAAAAGTATGTCACCAAAGGTAAAGAGATTGCAATCGAAGGCAAAATAACCTACCGCCCATATGAGGACAAAGAAGGTGTGAAAAGGGTAGTGGCAGAAATCCGCGTTGAGGAATTGGTTCTATTTGGCTCAAAATAATCATGGTGAGATAACCCCGATGTCATTACTGTCTGAGGGGTTTACCATCGTAATTAAGTTCTATGAAAGTAAAAGTTTTAAAAATACGAGTCTCAGATCAGTTTCAGAATATGGATGAAGCCATTCTGAATGATTATCTGGAACGTTTTGATATTATAGATCTCCACACGCAAATGGTATCGGGAGACATCAATTACTGGTCTGTTTTAGTCAATTATGAGGAAAAACAATTAAAGCCAAACTCAAATAAGAATAATAGCACTCCGCAAGAAGCACTCTCGGAGGAGGAGCTGATTATTTACAACAAATTAAAAGAATGGCGCACTGAGAAAGCTCGAGATTCCCAACTGCCGCCTTATGTTATTTTTCACAATGCGCATCTGGTATCCATCGCAAAACACAAACCCAATACTTTCGAAGATTTTGACAACATTGAAGGTCTTGGAAAAGCCAAAGTTGAAAAGTACGGGAACGAAGTTTTAGCAGTCTTGGAAAATGCATAGAAATCTTTCGGGCACAACAGCAAATTGATCAGAAATTATCAGGATATTAAGATAAAAATAACACTTGCGTACATTGATTTTACAATTTATCTTTTATTTTTGTTAAATGCTAAACGATCAGAAAATTGAAAAATTCAGGCAGATTGTAGAAAATAAGTTTCAGATCTACAACTCACTATTTATGAGTTTGCCCTATGACAAGATGACCAATATCGGGATGTTGCTTCCTTTTTTATACGAAGAAAGCAAAGACGGATACAACGTCGGAAATTCTCCTGAAGAAATTGTTGAAGAATTTTTTCAGAAACATACAGAACTGGAAACAGAAGATCAGAAACTGGAACTGCTTTTCAAAATTATTCAATATATAGAAAGGCAGGTAGTCCTGTTTGACAGTATAGAAGATGCCGCTTTCCAGCAATTGCACTCCGAAAATGATTCAGGAACTGTGATGAATCTCTACGACCGCGCCAATCAGGAACATCATCTTTCTGCTATCAGGAAAAAGATGGACGATTTTGCGATAAAAATTGTATTCACTGCGCATCCAACCCAGTTTTATCCAAATGCCGTTCAGAGAATTATCCACGACCTTAGAGATGCCATTATAAACGATTCTGTAACGCAGATTGATACTCTGCTGCAGCAGCTGGGCAAGACACCATTTGTCAATAAAGAAAGACCGACACCATTAGATGAGGCGCTCAGCATCATTTATTACCTCAGATATGTATATTATCAAAGCATTGGTGAACTTTACAGAAAGATAAAACAGGTCTTCGGGACTTCCAACTATACACCAAATCCAGACATTATCCAGTTAGGCTTCTGGCCTGGTGGCGACCGTGACGGCAATCCTTTCGTAACTGCTGATATCACAATGAAAGTCGCAGAAGAATTGAGGATTTCTATTCTTAAAGATTATTATGGACATCTCAAAATCGTAAGACGCAGACTAAGCTTCCGCGGCGTTTCCGATATCCTGAAATCTGTCAGTAAAAATATTTATGATGCTATTTTCCAGGAAAATGTAAGGATTTCTGCAGAAGAAATTATTGCAGAACTTGACAAAGCCGAAAAAATCCTTAAAGAAGAACACAACGGACTTTTCTTTGATGTTTTGGATGACTTCAGAGACCGCGTGCGAATATTCGGGACACACTTTGCAACACTTGATATCCGCCAAGACAGCAGAGTTCATCAAGCTGTTATAGATGATATCTTTACCAAAATAATTGACGGCAATGTAGATTCGCGCACCAATGACGAGAAGATTGATCTGCTTTTAGATTCCGGCATTGTTCTCAATCCTGAGGATTTTTCAGATGAGATGACTTGCGAAACTTTGAAAAGCGTTTACAACATCAAAACGATTCAGGAGAATAATGGCGAGAGAGGAATGCACCGCTATATTATCTCCAACTCCGATGAGGTGAAAGATGTGATGAATGTTTATGTTATGATGAAGCTTTGCGGCTACGCTGATGAGGATATTCACATCGATATTGTTCCGCTTTTTGAAACGATGGAAGGCCTGGACAAATCCGAAAGTGTGATGAAAACCCTGTACAATCATCCCGTCTATAAAAAACATCTCGCCAGAAGAAACAACAAACAGATCATTATGCTTGGTTTCTCAGACGGAACCAAGGATGGCGGCTACCTGAAAGCAAACTGGCAGATCTACACCTCCAAAGAAAAACTGACAAAGATCTCCGAAGAACACGGAACCAAAGTCGTGTTCTTCGACGGCAGAGGCGGACCGCCAGCCAGAGGTGGTGGGAAAACACACGATTTTTATGCATCACAGGGTAAAACAATTGCCAATAATCAAATTGAGTTAACGATTCAGGGTCAGACCATTACCAGCGTTTTTGGGAATAAGGATCAGGCGAAGTTCAATTTTGAACAGCTGCTGACGGCAGGAATTGAGAATGACGTTTTCAAAAGTGTGAAGAAAGACCTGAATGAAAAAGAAAGAAAACTGATTTCTGAACTTGCAGATATCAGTTACCAGAAATATTCTGATCTAAAAGCGCACCCGATGTTTGTGCCTTATCTGCAGGAAATGAGTACGCTGGAGTATTACGGCCGTACCAATATTGGAAGCCGCCCAAGCAAAAGAGGTGCAGGTTCTGAACTCAAATTTGAGGATCTGAGAGCAATTCCGTTTGTAGGATCCTGGGCACAGCTGAAACAGAATGTTCCGGGCTTCTTCGGATTTGGATTTGCGCTGAAAACACTGATGGATGCAGGGCGATTTGATGAAATAAAAGATCTGTACAAAGGGTCGGACTTCTTCAAAACACTGGTGCTGAACTCTATGATGAGCATGAATAAGACCTATTTCCCGCTGACTTACTACATGCGAAATAATGAGAAGTTTGGGGAATTCTGGAATATTCTCTTTGCCGAGTTTTCTCTTTCCAAAGAAATGATGCTGGAGCTGACCGGCTACAAAATCCTGATGCAGGAGGAACCGCTGAACCGTAAATCTGTGAAGATCCGCGAAAAGATTGTACTGCCATTGCTGAGTATTCAGCAGTATGCACTGATAAAAATCCAGAAGGGCGAAGGCAACCGCGAGAGCTATGAGAAGTTGGTGATGCGTTCTCTATTCGGGAATATCAACGCGAGCAGGAACTCGGCTTAGCATAGCTGGTCATCTGGCAGATGCTTACAGCCTGATTTGAAATCAAGTAATTAAATATTAACGAACCTCTCAATGACTTGAGGGGTTTTGTTTTGGTGTGAAAAACCAGATTCTGTAACGCAGGCTGCGTAAGGGATGGCAGTGGATATCCTTTTTGTCTTAAATTATGTTTGATGAGAAATTACAACACCTGAATACAAAAAGATAGTAACGGACAGCCCGACCCGCTTGTTTTTGCCGCGCACAATGGTGATTTGAAGGGACTAAGCTTGTGAGCAAAAACAAAGGGATACGCCCAAAAATTAGTAATTTGGATTCTTGTAAATTCTTATATTTGCGGGGTGAGAAAGTTAGCAGTTTTATTGGTTTTAATGGGGAATTTTGTTTTCGGACAAGATCATTTGTCGGGCTTCAATATGATGTCTTTTACGTATAAAATGACGCCTAAATGGATGGCTTATGTAGAGCTGCAAACCCGTGCCAGAAGGGATTATACTGTGATTGACTATTATGAAACCAAGGGTGGAGTGGGTTATAATATTACCAAAAATAATCAGGTTTTTGTAGGAATAGGCCGGTACGGAACGTATGAAAAAATGAAAATTTCGCAGGAGGAATTCCGGATGTGGCTGCAGTATACCTTCACGCAGCGCCTTGGGAAACTGAAGCTGGATCACCGTGCCAGAGCGGAGCAGCGGTTTTTCTACGCGAGCCAGACGGGTGAAAATACCAAGGCCAACCGCTTCCGCTACAGGCTGAGTGCGAGTCTGCCAATCAATAAAGATAAGATCCAGGAGCAGACGTTTTTTGTGAATGCTTTTGAGGAGATTTTTCTGGGTCCTGAGGATCCTAATTTCAAACGCAACAGGACATTTGCAGGATTTGGCTATCAGTTTAATAACAGTTTGTCTGTGACTTCGGGCTATATGTTCCAGCGCGAGTTTGCGGCGAAAGGGAATGATAATTTCCACTTTCTGTACTTCGCGCTCAACTTTACCATCGATAGTACGGATGACGAGAAGGATTTTGTGATTCCGATGGTGGATTAAAACTTTTAGTTTCACCACATAGGCACATCGTTAAATAAAAAGGTCAAATAGATATTGTTTCTATTTGACCTTTTTAATATGATTTTACTATAACCTATTTGGCTATATAATTTTCTAATATTTTTCAATCAGATAAAGGTAGGCTTTCAGGTATTTGTTGAAGCGTTTGAGGTCTTTTTCCTCGAGCAAAGCGGTACATCTGGTGAGATCCATATTGTCGCGAAGGTCATTCAGTTTTACAGCGATTGCCAACGGACTTTTCTCGATTCTTGCAACGAAGGCATCATAATCGATGTGTTCTTCTTCGCGCTTCGTCAGGCATTCTACCGCTTCAAGAATATGTTCTGGGAAACCTTTTTCGCGGAGAAATTCTAACGGGAATTCGGGATTGTCTTCCACCACATCGTGCAGAACGCCGACAATTTTTTCATCGATGGTTTTTCCTGCATTCATCACTCGAAAAACGTGTCCTAGGTAAGGCGCATCGTATTTGTCGGTTTGTTTTTTGTGTGCTTTAGTCGCTATTTTTATGGCTTTGTAGAGGAGTTCGTGTGTGGACATCAAGGATAACTATTTTTAATGAAATTAAGAAAATAAATTATTAAATTTGTATAGCAGATTAATTTCTTAAATCATTATACTTAGATTTAAATTTTTCCAAATTAACTGAATCAATCTTACCATCAAGATTTAAAATTTTTTCTTCTAATAATAATTCAATTATTGATTTCCAACTTTTAAATTTTAATCTGCTAGATTCAATAGTTACATTGTTTTCTATAAATGTGAATCTTTTATAATCATCATCTTGAAAATGTTGAGTCCCATTTCTGTTTAGAGCCATGTATATAATTTCTTCTTTTGAATCTAATTTATATAAAGAAAAACTATCGCCCAATTCCTTTTTATCAAAATTGAATCTTGCAACTTTGTCAACCAAAACTTTATTATTGGAGAGTTTTACTTCTTGCGCATTAATTTTAAACGAAGTAATAAATGTTAATACAAGTAATAAGTATTTTATATTTTTCATATTTAATTTCTTTAATGTTGTTTATTTTGTATCAAATATTTATAATTTAAATCAAAAAAATGATAAATATTTAGAGTTCTTCTTTATGGCAATTTTTAATCTATCTCCCTTTCAATTCATCAAACAACCTTTCCAAAGAATGCAGATCAGAGATCAAAACCTCTCTCGCTTTTGCGCCGTTGAAACCGCCAACTACACCAGCCGCTTCCAGCTGATCCATAATTCTTCCGGCTCTGTTGTATCCTAATTTCAATTGTCTCTGAAGCATAGATGTTGAACCTTGCTGCGTAGAAATCACGATTCTTGCGGCATCTTCAAAAAGCTGGTCTTTCTCGTTTGGGTCAAAGGCGCCAACTGTAGATGTTCCTTCGTCGCTGGAATATTCTGGTAGAAGATATGCGTCCGGATAACCTTTTTGCTCGCCAACAAACTCAGCAATTCTCTCCACTTCCGGCGTATCTACAAAGGCACACTGCAAACGTGTCAGATCGTTTCCGTTGAAGTAAAGCATATCACCACGTCCAACCAATTGCTCCGCGCCAGGTGAATCCAAAATAGTCTTAGAATCGACTCCTGAAATTACACGGAATGCTATTCTCGCTGGGAAATTCGCTTTGATCATACCTGTGATGACGTTGACGGACGGTCTTTGTGTCGCCACGATCAAGTGAATGCCGATTGCTCTTGCCAGCTGAGCCAGACGTGCAATAGGATGCTCGACTTCTTTTCCTGCAGTCATAATCAAATCTGCAAACTCATCTACCACCAAAACAATGTAGGGCAAATATCGGTGTCCGTTTTCGGGATTCAGTTTTCTTTGGGCAAATTTGGCGTTGTATTCCTTAATGTTTTTGCAGAACGCATTTTTCAAAAGATCATAACGCTGATCCATTTCAATACAAAGTGAGTTTAGAGTGTTGATCACTTTCGCATTGTCTGTGATGATCGCATCTTCCGTATCGGGCAGTTTTGCCAGATAATGCCTTTCGATTTTTGAGTATAGGGAAAGTTCAACCTTCTTCGGATCTACCATTACGAATTTCAGTTCGCTCGGATGTTTCTTATATATTAAGGATGTCAGAATAGCATTGATGCCCACAGATTTTCCCTGTCCGGTTGCGCCGGCCATCAAGAGGTGAGGCATTTTGGCAAGATCGGCTACGAAAACTTCGTTCGAAATGGTTTTTCCAAAAACGATTGGCAAATCCATATCAGCAGTCTGGAATTTTGGTGACGCGATCACGGATTTCATAGAAACCATTGTTGGATTTTTCCTTGGAACCTCGATTCCGATCGTTCCTTTTCCAGGCATTGGAGCGATGATACGGATTCCCAATGCAGAGAGATTCAGGGCAATATCATCTTGTAATTTTTTGATAGCCGAAACCCGGATTCCTGCTTCTGGTACAATTTCGTACAGCGTTACTGTTGGTCCTATCGTTGCTTTGATTTCTGAAATTCCAACGTTGAAAGTCTTTAGTAATCCTACAATTCGATTTTTATTTTCCTCGAGTTCATCGTGGTTGATGGTGATTTCTTCATTTCCGTAATCTTTCAGCAGATCTACAGAAGGCATCTGAAATTTTGCCAGATCCAGTTTGTGATCGTAGAGTCCGTGCTTACTTACCAGATCGTCAGATTTCTGCTGTTCGGCGGTAGGAGCGTAGATTTCTTCTTTTTTGACTTCTATATTCAGCGTAATGTCGTCATTAGTTTTGATTTTGGGCGTCTCTGCAATTGGCTTTGCAACAACTGTTTTCGGAGTTGGCGTTTCTGCAGAAAGTACAATTTCCTGCTGATGTATTTTGATTTCTTCTACAAAGGTAGTTTTGTTAGGCGTTTTGATGGGCTCGAAATCCTGAGTCACCTTGATATTGCTGAAGTCGTCTTCAGTTTTCAAAGGTACTTCGTTCACTGCAACTTTTTCCGCAACAGCAGCATTTTCCAGTTCTTCGTCTGCTTCAAACTCTTCTTCAGATGCAGGCATCATATTTTTGAGCTTGCCCAGCGTATTATCATTAAGGTCGTTTAGTTTGTTTTTAATAGAACTTGGTCTTAAATTAAATTCAAGAACAAAATAAAGCGCAAAACTTACAAAAAGCACCATCCACAGGCCAACAGAACCGATGTAAGATTTGAGATAATCCATAATCTGATAACCGTAAACGCCACCAAGTACACCTTCACCATTAGTCACTGCGCCAAAGAAAATAGGCGTCCAGCAGATGAAAAATAAGCTGTGGGAAATGGTCTTCCAGGGTTTGAAATAAGTCTTTTTGAAGATGAGCATCCCAAAAACAAAAAACAGAAATGCCACTACAAAGGCTGCAACACCGATACTTTCAAAAATGAAAAAATTCCCCAGCCAGTCACCGATTTTTCCGAAAAGATTGGAAGATTCTACGCTTTTGTCTGCCATCGTTCCCGCCTGGCTCTGATCTGCCTTCCAGTTCATCAGATAGGATACAAAAGAAAGCGTGAGAACTACGGCTAATACGAGAAAAGTGATCCCGGAAATGATCCTTGGTTTTGAGATGATTTTGCTTCCGGCAGATGTGTTATTTGGTTCCTTATTCATTTTAAAAATCGACAATAGATGCAAATTTAGCGTTTTTTCTTTCTGTTAAAAATATTGAGTCGGTTTTGTTTAAAAGATTTTTTCACCATAGAAATGTTGCGGCTTTTTCTAATCATTATTTAAGGATTCGAAGAAAATATTGTCCAACGAATTAATATTCTGATTTTATCAATCTGCTCCGGTTTTAAGAGTTTAAGTATTTCGTAATCTGAATAAAATCATAAATACAGCTTTTCATTCGCCAAATCAAAATATCATCCCTATTTTTGTGAATTATTAAATTTCAGAATGAAAAAGATTCAGGATATTCTTATTTCTACGCGGACGATGGCTGTTCTATTGCTGGTTTTCGCTATTTCTATGGCGGTTGCCACTTTTATCGAAAACGATTACGGAACACCGACGGCCAAAGCTTTGATCTACGAAGCAAAATGGTTTGAAGCCGTCATGTTTTTATTGATTTTAAACTTCATCGGAAACATCAGCAGATACAGACTTTTCCGGCGAGAGAAATGGCCAGTGCTGGTATTTCACCTTGCTTTTATTCTGATTTTTATTGGTGGTGCCATTACACGTTATATCAGTTTTGAAGGGACAATGCACATCCGCGAAGGCGAGACGAACAATGAAATCGTAACCGACAAGCATTTCTTTAAAATAAAAATTGAGGAAAAAGGAGAGCAGCAGAATTATCACGATGTTCCTTACCTGATGTCACCCCTGCACCACGATTTCCAGGCGACTTACGATTTCCTCGGAAAAGAAAAAATAGTGATCAAAACGCTGGATTATATTCAGAGAAAAAAAGACAGTCTGGTTTCCGGAACAGGAAAGGAGTATCTGCACCTGGTTTCTACAGGTGATACCGGTGGCAGACAGAATATTTATCTGGCAGAAGGCGATGTTCAGAATATCAACGGTACGCTGGTAAGCTACAACAGAACCGCCATTGACGGTGCGGTAGAATTTCAGAAAAAAGACGATCAGCTCTACATCAAAACACCTGTAAATGCAGCATTTATGACGATGGCAACGCAGGCCACCGGAACTACTGTCAAAGATGAGTTTCAGCCTCTTGTTTTGAGAAGTCTTTATACCATAGAACAATTAAAACTGGTAATCCCGGAAGGCACCAAAAGAGGTAAATTGGTGAGTTATGAGGGTGACAAACAGAAGGATAAAGATGTTCCCGATATGTTGAAAGTAGAAGTTTCCGGACCTAAAACAAAGCAGATCGTAGATCTTGTTGTAGAAAAAGGAAATCCGAATAACTACAAACAAATTAAAATAGATGGCCTGGATGTGATGCTGGGATTTGGACCAAAAATATATTTCACGCAGCCTTTTGCGCTTAAACTGGAAAAATTTGTAATGGAAACTTACCCGGGAAGTTCTTCGCCGTCCGCTTACGAATCGCACGTGAAAATCGTGGATGAAGGCAAGGAAACACCGTACAATATTTATATGAACCACGTTCTCAATTATAAAGGTTACCGATTCTTCCAGGCCAGCTTTGACCCGGACAGAAAAGGAACCGTTCTTTCTGTAAACCACGATTTCTGGGGAACACTGATCAGCTACATCGGTTACGCTTTCTTATTTATAGGAATGTTTGTGACAATGTTCTGGAAAGGATCCAGATTCTGGAGTCTCAACCAGATGCTGAAAACCATCAGCAGGAAAAAAGCAGCAGCCATTCTTTTATTGTTATTAAGTTTCGGCCTCAATGCTCAGGAAATTGATATGCACGGGAAAGACGGCAGCCACCTAGGTGCAGCACATTCAGAAGTGCAGCCGACATCTCCGAACAAGAATCCGGCAGTTATTGATGCGGATGCGATGGTAAAAAATATCGAAATCAGCAAAGAGCATGCTGATAAATTCGCTTACCTGCTGGTTCAGAATTATGAAGGCCGAATTGTCCCTTCTAATACACAAGCTATCGATATTCTTCATAAACTGACCAGCAGAGACAAGTTTCAGGATCTGGATGCCAACCAATGGTTTCTGGCAGCTACGATAGACCCGATGTTCTGGGCGCAGGTGAATATTATTAAAATTGAAACCGCAGGTAAAGTAGGGAAGGATCTTCGTGCTAAAACAAAAGCGACAGATGAAGGTTTTACGAGTCTCATCAAATTATTCCCTGCAGACAAAAACGGAAATCTTCGTTTCGTTTTGGAAGACGATTATAATGATGCGTTTAGAAAAAAACCGGCTGAGAGAACAAGATATGATGAAGCGGTGATTAAACTGAACGACAAAGTTCAGGTGCTGAACGGGATTATGTCTTACCAGTATTTCCGTACAGTTCCGGTTAAAAATGATTCCAACCACACTTGGAATTCTGTGATGACGCCTTCTTTTGAACCAGATGAAAATGCACAGGCTGTTCTCGGCCCTTATTTATCAAGCGTCCTTTTAGCAACACAGGGCGGAAGCTGGGCAAAAGCCGATGCAGAACTCAAAAAAGTGGTAGATTACCAACAGAAATGGGGAAAAAATGTGGTGCCTTCAGAAACGAAAGTAAAGCTGGAAGTGCTCATCAACAAGCTGGATATCAACTTCAAATTACTGATTTTTTACACCCTTATTGGCGGTCTCCTTTTGGTCTTAGGTTTTATAGAATTGTTTAAACCGAACAGGATTCTTAATGCCGTTATCAAAGCACTGATTTATATTGGTGCTGTAGGTTATACGTTCCATTTCCTGGGATTGGTGGCGAGATGGTATATTTCCGGTCACGCGCCTTGGAGTAATGGTTACGAAGCCATCATCTTTATCTCATGGGTCGGCATTACGGCTGGCTATGCGCTCTACAGAAACTCTAATACACTGATTCCTGCCGCAGGATTTCTTGTTGCTGTGATTATGATGGGCTTTGCGCACGGCGGTTCTGCATTGGATCCTCAGATTACGCCATTGGTTCCGGTTCTGAAATCGTACTGGCTGGTGGTTCACGTTGCAATTATTACATCCAGTTACGGATTTTTCTCTTTATCGATGCTGATTGCGATGATCTCTTTGATTTTCTACATCATTGCTAATAAAGACACTTTCCGCAGACACAACGATACTACTCTGAAAGAACTGGCCATCGTGAGCGAAATGTCTTTAAATATCGGACTTTTAGCACTTACAATCGGGAATTTCCTTGGCGGGATTTGGGCTAATGAGTCTTGGGGACGCTACTGGAGCTGGGATCCTAAGGAAACCTGGGCGTTCATCTCCATTATGATTTACGCTTTTGTAATCCACATGAGGCTCGTTCCCGGCCTTAGAGGAAGGTACACTTTCCACGTCGTGACGATGTTTGCATTCTGCTCTATGGTGATGACGTATTTCGGAGTGAATTATTATCTTTCCGGACTGCATTCTTACGCCAAAGGAGATCCGATTCCACTTCCGGTCTGGGTTTACGTAGGTATCGGATACATGATTTTGTTGTCGCTCGCTGCCTGGTTTAAATACAAAAAGCTGCACAACGATCTTCATATCAAAGGTGATGAAAGAACGCAGGTTGAACCTTAATTTAATAGAAGAAAATTAATAAAAAAAAGAGCAATTCGGAATCCGGATTGCTCTCTTTTTATAGTAAAAACTTATTGATGTAAAGCTCCCGCTGCGTTTCCGAAATTCCTAAAACCTGATGAATGTAGTTCTCTGATGATCCATATTTTTTGTCAATTTCATCAAATGCAGCCTGAAGATAATCCCGTTCGATCCAGCTTGTTTTTTCGATCACTCCGATGTCGAGTTTGGGAAAAATGAAATGCAGATGTTGGGCAAGATTCAATCTCTTGCTGATGACTTCTTTCCGAAGATTATTTGATGCCAGATATTCATCAAAAATCACTTGGTTGTCAAATTTCAAAATCTTCAAAATCAAAGCGGTGATCATTCCGGTTCGGTCCTTTCCGGCGGTACAATGGTAGAGAATCGGCTGATCTGAATTGAGTATTTCTGTAATGATGGTCCTGATAACTTCGGGATTTTCTGTGACGTAATCTGTATAGAATTTTACCATTCGTCGGTCTGCATCAGCTTTATTGATTTTTCCTTTTAATGCCAGTTTTTTCGCTGCTTTCATTTCATTATTCTGATCTTCAAAAGCCGGATAATTTTTATAAATGATGCTGCGCGGTAAGTGATCATTTTCCTTCTCAATTTCATGTTTCGTTCTCAGGTCAATCACTTTATATATTTTCAGCTTCTCAAACTCACCGAAAGACCTTGATCTCAACTGATGGAGATTTGCACTTCTGTAGATGAGACTGTCTTTTAAAATTTTCCCATCTTCATTTTTTAATCCACCCAAAAACCTGAAGTTATTCACTTCTTTGATCTCAATCTGATTTTTATCTGCAAGCGCAGAAAATTCCGGTTGGGTGTTGATGTGAGTTTTACAGGACAGTAAGGAAATGCTGATTATTAAAAATCCAAAATACTTCATGGCATCAAAACGTTTATTTATTGATCATATTGAGGGAAGCAAAAAATTCCCGCTTATTTCTAAGCAGGAATTTAGTTATTAATAATGATAAAGCTATTGTTTTACGATTTTCTGTGTCGATGATTTACCGTCAGCAAAATCTATTTTCATCAGATACATTCCTGCAGGCAATTTAGAAACGTTGATTTTGGCCGAAGAATCTTCCAGTAATTGTTTTCCGTCTGTCGCAAAAACCGTCACTTTGGAAACTATTGAAGTGCTGTTGATATTCACAAAATCTTTGGTAGGATTGGGATAGACAGCTACTTTTTTACCCTCCAGATCTTCTGTTCCCAATCTGATCTGTGTAGAATATAAAGGGCCAAACCAAGTGCTGCTCTGATCGTTGGAACATTTTGACTTCACATAAGTTTCGTAAAGCCAATTGACTGTCAGGTCATTGCGCGAATCTTTAGGAATGCCGGTAATATCTCTATACACCTCGCCGCCAGAAGCACTGAAAACGCCTCTCCTTCCCCATAACGTCTGCCATTCGGTAGCGTTTTCTTTTTCTTTCCATTCTAGATCTACTGTCGTATTGGCCTGATTTGTAATCTTGAAATCATAAGGAGCAGCGCAGATTACTTCACCGCTTTTTTGATTCTGGATGTACATTGAAATAGGGAAGTAGCCTTGACCGCCCACAAATTTGGCATCTGGCACGTCCAGTTTTATAGTATGAGTGCCAGCCGAAAGATTACCAAGATTTACATCCCGGTTAGGAATAACATCGCCCGGACACCAGTTGTTCCAGGAGATCCAGCCTCTTAATGTCTTGGGTGAGGCACCATAGATTCCATTTCCCTGCGTATTGTATTTCCTGAAATCTTCACAGTTTTTCCCGCCCGGCAGATACTGATGAACTAATGTATTGTCCAGGTAAACATTGTGAACCCTTTTTACATATTCTTCGCCGCCACTGTTGGAGCCATGGTTGGATGTAGTAAGATGTAAAACGGCGTTGTCTACCGCCTGATCCAGTGTGAAAGTCACAATTCTGGTTGTCTGGCCGGTAACATCGGTCGCATTGTAATTATTAAGATCTTTGCGGTAAGAGATCGGCAGGAAGAAATTCTGAGAAGGTGCCGCCGTACCGCTGGAAACGAATTCCAGATTGCCGCGGAACACATCGGTTCTGTCTGCACAGCCCGCTACTTCTGTATTAGCTGCTGCAGAATAGCCGTCTGCACGGAACTCAATCCAAAAATCATAGAGTGCAGACAAATTGCTATCGTGGAGAATACTGGAAATATTGTCTACTTTATAGCTGTAAGGCACTTCTTTAATAGCCGCATTTTTGTTCATAAACGGCGTTATAAAACGGCCAATTTCTATCCGCTTGATATCTGCCTGACTGAAGGTGTATGAAGTGCTTCCTTTCGGAGCCAGAACAAGATTGACACCTGCAATTCTATCGTAGTTGTCACAAGCCGCTTTCAGGGTGATATTCATTGTAACGCTGCTCCCGAGAGACGCAATCTCTGTAGCTGTAAGTTTTCGTGAAATGATATCCTGCTCATAAGCATGAAGCCTGATTGCGCCGGCAGGAATCTGAGAAAAGGCTTCCGGCGGCATAGTCTGTCCTTCGCCAAGATAATGGTACATACTGTAAAAAGGGACATCGTTGAAAACCGAGATATTCTGAGCCGTCAATAATGAGCTGCTGCAGAATCCGGCCATTGCAAAAAGTAGTTTTATCTTCATATTAGATTTTTATTAATCTCAAATTTAGCTAATTATTATCAAATTATCTGTTTAATTGAGATTTTTATATCGATTTAAGATTAAAATTATTAATTCAGTAAATCGACAAACTTTTTGGAAATGTTTGCTAAAACACTTATCTTTAAGAAAATTTATAAATCATGATATATTTAGGAATTATAATATTCTTCGGCCTTATTACACTTTTTGGTTCTTTTTTCACCGTAAAGCAGGAGACAGCGGCGTTGGTAGAGCGTTTAGGCAAATTTCAGTCGGCAAGACACGCTGGTCTGCATCTTAAGATTCCATTTATCGATCAGATTTCAAAGCGGATGAATCTTCGTATTCAGCAGCTGGATGTGATGATTGATACCAAAACGCTTGATAATGTTTTTGTTAAAATGAAAATATCCGTTCAGTTCCAAGTAATCAGGACTCAGGTTGCAGATGCCTTTTACAGATTGGAAAGTCCACACGATCAGATTACTTCATACGTCTTTGATGTGGTACGGGCAGAAGTTCCGAAACTGAAGCTGGATGATGTCTTCCTTAAAAAAGATGATATTGCAGTAGCTGTAAAAGCCGAACTTCAGGAAGCGATGCAAAGTTACGGTTATGATATAATCAAAGCTCTGGTGACAGATATTGATCCCGACGATCAGGTAAAACATGCAATGAACAGGATCAACGCTGCGGAACGTGAGAAAACCGCCGCAGAGTATGAATCCGAAGCGCAAAGAATTAGAATTGTAGCCGTTGCGAAAGCGGAAGCAGAATCTAAAAAACTTCAGGGACAAGGTATTGCAGATCAAAGAAGAGAGATTGCCAAAGGTCTCGAAGAATCTGTGAAAATGCTGAACGCAGCAGGCATAAGTGCTCACGAAGCTTCGGCTCTGATTGTCGTTACACAGCATTATGACACTTTGCATTCTATTGGCGCCAATAACAGATCAAATCTTGTGTTGCTGCCCAACTCGCCGACTGCTGCAAGTTCACTCCTGAATGATCTTGTGACTTCTATGGCTGTTTCGAAGAAAATAGAAGAAACTAATTAATACAAGATTGCAATCAATTGAAAAAGTCCGATAATTCGGGCTTTTTTAATTTTCCGGCTGTAACTATAAATCAATTTCATAGACTATTTAAAAAATTAATAAATGGAGAAAATTCTGGAAGTCAGAAATCTGACCAAAAAATTTAAACAAATTGCGGTCAACAATATTTCCTTCGACGTAGAAAAAGGGAATGTTTACGGTCTTTTGGGACCCAATGGCAGCGGAAAATCTACCACATTCGGGATGTTGCTTTCAACTATCAATCCAACTTCTGGCCACTGGAAATGGTTTGGTAAAGAAGGAACGGATACTGAAACGCTGAAAAAAATAGGTGCGATAATCGAGCAGCCTAATTTCTATCCTTATCTGAGTGCGGAGAAGAATCTGGAAATCGTTGCGACCATCAAAGGTGCGCCAAAGCAGCGGATAGACCAGGTATTGGAAACTGTAAATCTTTTGACGAGAAAAAAAGACGTCTTTTCAAGTTATTCTTTGGGGATGAAGCAACGTCTTGCTATTGCGTCTGCATTGCTCGCCAATCCTGAAGTGCTGATTTTGGACGAGCCTACCAACGGATTGGATCCGGAAGGTATCATTCAGATCCGGGATATCATCAATTCTATTGCGAAATCTGGAACTACTATTATTGTCGCGAGTCACCTTCTGGATGAGATCGAAAAAATCTGCAGCCACGTAATTGTCTTGAAGCATGGTTCCGCAATCTACTCAGGTTCTGTAGACGCAATGAGCAATACAAAAGGCTTTTTTGAGCTGAAAGCGAATGATAACAATGCGCTGATCTCGGCACTTAACAGTCTGAATATCTTTGCCAGCGTAAAAGAAACAGATAAGCTGGTAGTGGCACAAATCTCCGAAGATATGTCTGCTTCTGAACTCAATAAAAAACTGTTTGAAAAAGGCATATTCCTGTCGCATCTGATGAAGAAAAAAGAAAGCCTCGAAACCCAATTCCTAGAACTCGTAAAACAATCCAACTCATGATCAGATTATTAAAATTAGAATACCTTAAAAACCTGAATTACAGACCTTTCAAAATTTTTGCGGGCATTTACTTCATGATTTTAATTGCTTTGCTTTTTGTCGGACTTGTAGACTTTGATATTCTGGGTGCCAAGGTCAATCTGAAGGAACAGGGAATGTACAATTTCCCAAGTATCTGGAACTTTACCACTTATATTGTCGGACTGCTGAAGATATTTTTGGGCTGTATTATCGTGTTTTCGATTTGTCAGGAATTTAGCAACAGGATGTTTAAACAGAATCTGATAGACGGCCTCAGCAGAGAAGAGTTTATTGCTTCCAAGCTTTTGACGATTACTGTTTTTACCGCATTTTCTACGCTTTTTGTATTTGTAGTAACGTTTATTCTGGGTAAAAGTTATTCTGCGACTCAGGAGAGTGATCTTATTTTTAAGGAAATCTATTTCATCTTCAATTACTTCCTGAAGCTGTTTACATTCTTTTCTTTCCTTATGTTTTTATCGGTACTGTTCAGAAAATCGATTTTTGTATTTCTGGGTTTCTTTATGATCTGGTTTGCGGAACTCGTTTTGTCTGGTGTGGAGAAGTTTTCTAGTGTTCAGAAATTCGATCCGAAACAACCTGCAGAACAGATAAATCACATTTACCTCACAGATTTTCTACCATTGGGAAGTATGTCAAATTTAATTCCTAATCCAGCAATCCGGACGAATATGGCAAAGATGTTTGGGATGGAATTCAAATTCGAATATCCATTTTACAGTGTGATTGCCTGTGTAGCTTGGTCTATCTTATTTGTCGCAGGAAGTTATTATATCCTAAAGAAAAAAGACTGGTAGAAAAAGCTTTATTTAACCTAATTCAAATAATTGTAATTTAATTATTTAGATCAATTTATATAAAGTTAATTATAATGTAAAAATCCACTAGCATTTGAATTTTCCTAACCACTGATTGAATTTTCAGTGGTTTTATTATGTTAAATAGGTCGTCGAAATGTTAAAAAATCCTCTGTTTAAAGGTGTTTTTGCCTCCTTATTTTTAACCCAACTTTAACTTTTAAACTGTTGATTTTAACATTAAAACGGATAATTTTGTATCAATGAATTTTAGATCTCCTTTAGCACTTATTTTCGTCTTCATAGCCTCGCAGTTTCTCTTTGCGCAGAAGAGTTATAATGCTTTGGTGTATGAAGGTAATAAAAAGTTTGATGTTAAGGATTATGATGCTTCGTCCAGCAAATATCTGGAAGCAATTGCTCAGAAAAATAGCAATTATACTGCGCATTACAATTTAGGCAATGCACTTTACAAAGGAAAAAAATACGAAGAAGCCTCTGC
Organism: Bacteroidota bacterium; assembly: GCA_037033105.1. GTDB lineage: Bacteria > Bacteroidota > Bacteroidia > Flavobacteriales > Weeksellaceae > Epilithonimonas. The sequence continues at coordinate 127,537 of JAZBLF010000001.1, read as the reverse complement.
TGAATATGAAAAAGCAGCAAAATATACCAAGAGCAAATACGAAAAGGCCGCTGCGCTCTACAATATGGGAAATGTCTCTATACAGTCAAATAATCCCGAAAAAGCAGCAGAATATTACAAGCAGGCACTGAAACAGGATCCTTACAACGAAGCCATCCGAAAAAACTATGAAATTGCAATGCTGAAGGATAAGGAGAAAAAAGATCAGCAAAAACAGGGCAAAGGAAAAGGCGGCGGAAAGGACGACAAGGGCAAAGAAGATTCTGATAAAGGCAATCAGAAGAAGAATCAGCAAAATGGCCAGGGCGACAGCCAAAAAGGTCAGGGCGAGGGGAAACCCAACCAGCCAAAAAAGCAGGAAAATAAAATACCGGAAGAAGCAGAAAAGCAAATCCTGAAGGATATAGAAAACAGGGAGAAGGAAACTGCAAGAAGAATTTTAAACAAAAAATCCAATACGATGCCGCAAAGCAAAGAGAAGGATTGGTAAATGATAAAGAAAAATTTATACATATTATTCCTCTTAGCATCGGCATGTACCTTTGCTCAGGTCAACCTTTACTCAGAAGTCAGTTCCAGAGAGGCGCGGGTGAATGCCCCAATTCTTTTTACTGTAGTTCTGGAGATTTTCGGTGAAGATCTGGTGCAGGAGACCCCTGTAAAACTGCCGGATCTTACAAAATTTGATTACGCCATCTCCTCCGAGCAGAATACCTTTATCGATCCTGTCAAAAAGATCAGAATCAACCAGATGGTTTATCAGTTTGCACTGGATCCGAAACAGACCGGAAATCTTAAAATCGGCTCTGCGTTGGTACGGATTAATGGGAAAATGTATAAAACGGAACCCATAGATATCGTCGTAAAAGAAGCAGAGAAAAAACCTTTGGCTACCAACAATCCTGCGAGATCGATGTATCTCAATATGCAGATCGACGATCGTGAAGTTTACAAAAATGAACCTGTCGTAGCTGTCTTGAAAGCATTTTCCCGTAATATTTCCAATTTCCGCCATCTGGAACCTGCGAAGTTCGAACCGGTTAGAAATCTTGCTATCCGCTCTATTGCCAACTTTGATGAGTCTATAGAGGATTCTGAAAATGACTATTCGGCGCAGGTTGTCGGTGTTTTTGTCATCGTTCCCAAAGTTGCAGGACTTATGGATATTCCTTCTGTGGAAGTACCTTTTACCAATCATAAAAATGTGCTCGTTTCAAACAAGGTGAAAATTAATGTTAAAAAACTGCCGGACGGTGCGCCTGTCAATTTTAATAATGCCGTTGGAAAGTATGATGTCAAGATAGAAATGGTCGATAAAGGCAAGGAGAATTTTGAAATCAACAAAGCATTTAATATCTCAGTTAAAGTGTCCGGTAACGGGAATCTTTCACCTGCCATCGTTCCAAGAATTTTGCCGTCTCCCGATTATGAAGTCTTTGAACCGAAGATTATCAATAACTCCGTGGCCACTGTAAAAGGGATTGAAGGTGAGGTGGAAGCGCAATATGTCATCATTCCAAAGAAAAGAGGTGATCTGAGGATTGTCACAGAAGATTTCTCGTACTTCGACCCCAGACAGGAAAAATATGTGGAAGTAGGATCCAAGTTTCTGGCTTTGAATACGGTGAATGCGCAGGATATTGCAAATGCCAAAACGACACTTCAAAAGGTGAATGAATATACCAACAATGTTCTTGAGAAAGTAGATTCCCCGGTTCTCAGTACGCAGAAATTGAAGGTAAAGGAACATAAAAAGATGAGCTGGATGGTCATTTTTGGCAACTTGTTTATCATAGGAATTGGAGCTTTGGCCTTTATGTATTTCAACCGGAAGATGAAGGAGAAGAAAAAAATAGATCTGGAAAAGAGAAATAAAGCCTCGCAGCCCATCGTCAACATTGCAGAAACAGAGGCGATTCTTCGTAGCAAAAGCACATTTGATCTGCAGTCTCATCTTGATTATTTGAATAGAACAGTGGACGAAGAAAAAACCAAATTCTTTGACGGTGTCGAAAAACTGAGAGCGGATGCAGACGAGTATTGCAGAGCCAGATTCAATTCAGATTTCTCACAATATCTGAAAACGAATTTTGGTATGTCAGATGACGAAAAGTATAAGCATCTTATGACGCAGGTGGCGGTGGAGAAGTATTCGCCTTATTCATCAGCAACCAAGAGATCCGAAATTTTAACTGAAATAAAAGAAGTCTATAATAAAATTTAAGAAATTATCAAAAATATTTCATATTTTTGCGAAATCTTTAAAATCAAAGTTATGGAATTTTTAGAAGAGTTCTCGATCAAGGAAACAGTCACCGCTTTTATGGTCCTGTTTGCCGTTATAGATATTCTGGGATCTGTTCCCATTATCGTTTCGCTAAGGCAGAAGTTCGGTAAAATTGAGTCTGAGAAAGCAGCCATTGTTGCAGGACTTTTGATGATTTCCTTCCTTTTTATCGGAAATAATATCCTTAAGTTTATTGGTGTCGATGTCAATTCCTTTGCTATTGCAGGAGCTTTTGTGATCTTCATCATTGCTATAGAAATGATTCTCGGGATAGAAATCCATAAGACCAACCAGCCGCAGGCCGCCTCCATCGTTCCCATCGCTTTTCCACTGATTGCGGGAGCAGGAACATTGACAACAACCTTATCATTACGGGCTGAATATCATGATATTAATATCATTTGTGGAATCGTGCTCAATACCATTCTGGTTTATATCGTTTTGAGATTAGCACCTTGGATAGAGCGAAAATTGGGCGAAGGATCTCTTCAGGTACTGCAAAAAGTTTTCGGAATTATCCTTTTAGCGATCTCTATTAAATTATTTACCGCTAACTTTGCACAACTGTTTCAGAATTACATTCACTTCTAAATACAATCAAAAATGGGTACGTTTTATAAAATATTCTTAGTAGTTTTTATAATCTCTATCGCGGTCAGCCTTTATGCGATAGATTGGCAGGCAGGATTTATGGATGAGGAAAATACCAAATTCATATTTTCTATATCAGCTGGGATTTTGGGAATTATCGTCGTATATATTCTCCATACCTGGAGCAAGCTTTCAGAGAGAAAATAAAAAAAGTCCCAATCTATTTTGGGACTTTTTTTTAAGCATCAATTTCTTCAAGTCTGTTTCTCAAAACCAGAATGCTTGGTTTGGTTATTTTGTGTTGCGTATGGACATTGTCCCACTGTGACAGTATTTCTTCTACGATCTCGCCTTCACATTCGTATAGATTTGCATCATCAAACATAACGGATGTTGCAAAATGGATCATCTCGTCTTTGCTGATTTTGTCTTCAAGAAATCTGTCGCAGATCTTTACTAATTCTTTTCGCGTTATATTCATTCTCTCTTTTTAATTTTTAGCAGATCTTTTGTACCTATTCAGCTCGCTTATCTGCCATAAAGCTTCTCATATAAATCTCTGAAACGCTCTTTTACCACTTTTCTTTTCAGCTTCAGGGTCGGCGTCAGCAGTCCGTTGTTTTCTGTCCAGACTTCTGGTGTGAGTTCAATTTTCTTCACCTGTTCCCACTTTCCGAGGTGGGCATTTATTTTTTCAATTTCTTTTTGAATTTCATCCTTCAGTTCCTTAGAATTGGCGATCTCTTCCGGCGAATTCCCAATATTGATCTTTTGTTTACCAGCCCAGGTTTTCGCATACTCGAAATTAGGCTGTACCAGGGCAGTCGGCATCTTTTCGCCGTCACCTACAACCATAATCTGCTCAATGAATTGCGAAGATTTAGCCAGATTTTCAATCACTTGAGGCGCAACATACTTGCCGCCCGACGTTTTGAACATTTCTTTTTTTCTATCTGTAATGAAGAGGAAATTATCCCCGTCAAGCATTCCGATATCGCCAGTCCGGAAATAGCCGTCATCTGTAAATGCTTCTTTGGTTTTTTCCTCGTCTTTATAATATCCCTGAGTTACAGTGGGGCCTTTAACTGTAATTTCACCATCTTCACGGATCTTGATGTCGATATTCTTGATAGGTCTGCCAACTGAGCCTATTTTGGTATGGCCAAAACTATTGACGGCAATCACAGGAGACGTTTCTGTAAGGCCGTAACCTTCCAGAATTGGAATTCCGGCGGCGTGAAACATCGTATTCAGTCTTTTAGAAAGCGCTGCAGAGCCTGAAACCAAAGTGATCAGATTACCTCCCAGGCCTTCTCGCCATTTACTGAAAACCAATTTGTCGGCAATGATATGGGAAAGAGATTTTGAACTTCCCATTTTATAATTCTCGGCTACTTTCAGTGACCAGAGGAAAATTTTGGATTTCAGGCCTCTTGATTCCGTGCCTCGGGTATTGATAGCATCAAAAACTTTTTCTATCATTCTGGGAACTACGGTCAGGTATTGTGGCTTTACTTCCTTTAGATTGTCGCTCAGCTTATCATTGCTTTCTGCAAAATAAATAGAAATTCCGTTGGTGGTGAAAAGGTAAAGAATCATTCTCTCGTAGACGTGACAGAGCGGAAGAAAGCTCAACGCACGGTTTTTAGGATCTTTATGTGGCACGCGGTCTTCGCATCCAATCACATCAGAAACGATATTTCTGTGAGTCAGCATTACACCTTTTGGTCTGCCGGTCGTTCCGGAAGTATAAATAATGGAAGCCAGCTCTTCATCAGAAATGGAGTTCCTGAGCGCATCTACCTCATTTTGATTGTCGTCTGCCTCTCCGGTTTCAAAAAGTTCTTTCCAGCATTTGGCGTTCGCAACGTCATCAAATGTAAAAATATCCTGCAGATGAGGCAGCTGATCCTTTATAGATGTGATTTTCTCAAATAGTTTTTCATCAGAAACGATACAGACTTTGGAATCAGAATTCTCAAGATTATAGGCAAAATCCTCGCTTGATATTGATGGATAAATAGGAACCGTCACCAGCCCGATTTGTAGAGCAGCCTGGTCAAAAAAGCACCATTCTACGCGGTTTGTAGAAGTACTGATAGCTATCTTATCACCTTTTTTCAGCCCATATCTGAGAAGAGCTCTGGATAATTGATTTGCTATTTTAATAAATTCGTCGGTTGATATTTTTTCCCATTTCCCATTTCTTTTATCACACAAATAATCATCTTTGACGAATTTGCTTTTCGAATAATAAGGAATGTCGAAGATTCTTTTTACTTCCATTTTGATCTGTTTTAAATTTGTGTTTTTCATAATTTGCTCGGCAAAATTGGCAAGCAATCTACCATTGCAGTTTACTTGGCTTAATAAAACCGTTGCCGATCGACAGCATTTCCACCAGTGCTGTAAGCAAATATAAATAAATCCTCAGTTTGCTGCTGTTAATAATTACATAAAAAAAGCTATCCGTTGGATAGCTTTCAGTTATTGGTACATTCTGTCGTACAGATCCTGGAATTCTGCCTTGATCGCTTTTCTTTTCAATTTTAGCGTTGGCGTCAAAAGGCCGTCATCTATAGTCCAGATTTTTGGTGTCAGTTCTATCTTTTTGATTTGTTCCCACTTACCGAGATGTTGGTTCATATTCTCGATTTCTTTTTCGATTCTCGATTTTACGGCAGGATTTGCAGCAATCTCTTTGTGTGAGTCCGAGATTTTGACATTATGCATTTCTGCCCACGTTTTAGCATAATTGAAGTCTGGCTGCACCAACGCGCAAGGCATTCTTTCGCCATCGCCAACAACCATAATCTGCTCTATGAATTTTGAAGCTTTAGCCAGATTTTCTAAGACTTGAGGAGCGATAAATTTTCCACCGGAAGTCTTGAACATTTCTTTTTTTCTGTCTGTGATAAAGAGAAAATTGTCCTCATCCAAAATTCCGATATCGCCTGTTTTGAAGTAGCCGTCATCCGTAAAAGCTTCTTTGGTTTTTTCCTCGTCTTTATAATATCCGCCGAAGACTGATGGTCCTTTTACGACTATTTCACCGTCAGACTCTATTCTTACTTTTAATTTTTCTAGCGGGATGCCTACAGATCCGGCTTTCACCTTTCCAAAACTGTTGACGGATATTACCGGGGAAGTTTCCGTAAGACCATAACCTTCCAGAATCGGAATGCCGGCGGCGTGAAACATGACGTTCAGCCTTTTTGACAAAGCTGCCGAGCCGGAAACAAGTGTTATCAGATTCCCGCCCAGACCTTCTCTCCATTTTTTAAAAACTAGTTTGTCTGCAATCTTATGAAGGAAAGTTTTCGGTTTTTCGATTTCGTATTTCTCGGCAATTCCAAGCGACCACAGGAATATTTTTGATTTCAGCCCGCCTGCCGCAGTTCCTTTGTTGTAGATAGAATCATACACTTTTTCTACCAATCGGGGAACTACCGTCATATAATGTGGCTTTACCTCTTTCACATTTTCACCAATTTTTTCGATACTTTCTGCAAAATAAAGGGCGATGCCGTTGCTCATATAAATATAGAAAATCATCCTTTCAAATACGTGACAGATCGGAAGAAAGCTAAGTGCCTTCAGTTCTTTGTAATCCAGGCTTTTGTCTTTTGGCACCCTTGGATTACTCAGTGTGACGTTGGAGACCAAATTTTCGTGTGTAAGCGGAACGCCTTTCGGCTTGCCCGTCGTGCCGGATGTGTAGATAATTGTTGCAACATCTTCAGGATTGATGGCTCTTGCAAGATCTTCGACTTCGTCCTGAGTGAGGTCATTCTCGCCAAGATCCAGAATCTCTTTCCAGTTGGGAGCGCCATCTATATCATCAAAAGTGAATATGCCTACAAGAGAAGGTATTTGTCCTTTGGCATTGGTCAGTTTTTTATAAAGCTCTTTATCAGAAACAAAACAGTATTTGATTTCAGAATTGTTGAAAATGTAGACGTAATCTTCCTCAGAAATAGTAGGGTACACAGGCACTGTCACCACTCCGATCTGCGAAATACCGAGATCCATAATGGCCCATTCTGTCCTGTTGTTGGATGTTACAAGTCCTATTTTGTCTCCAGGTTTTATGCCCAGTTTCAGAAGACCTCGAGATATCTTGTTGCCCTGATTCACAAATTCCAAAGTAGAAGTTTTGACCCATTTTCCATTTTTTTTGGTAACCAGACAGTCTTCTTTTGGGAATTTTTCTAATGCAAGCGCAGAAAAATCAAATATTCTTTTAACGTTCATAAAATAGGGTTGTTAATATATGGTTAAAATATAATTTACATTCTCGTAAATATAATTTTTTTTTCGAAGATAACAAAATGCCGCATTTTACTTTGATTTTTTGCTAAAAAGTTTATATTTACGACAGAAAAAAAAATAATAAAAATATATGAACTTCAATTTAACAGAAGAGCAGCAGATGATCCAGCAGGCAGCCAGAGACTTTGCAAATGCAGAACTTTTGCAGGGCGTCATAGAAAGGGATAACGAACAAAAATTTCCTTATGATGCAGTTAAAAAGATGGGAGAGATGGGATTTTTGGGGATGATGGTAGACCCGAAATATGGTGGTGCAGGCCTGGACAGTATTTCTTACGTCCTTGCCATGGAGGAGATTGCCAAGGTAGATGCGTCTGCAGCAGTGGTGATGTCTGTAAACAATTCTTTAGTTTGCGCAGGTATTGAAAAATTTGCAAGCGAAGATCAGAAAAATAAATACCTGAAGCCATTAGCGAGTGGCGAAGTAATAGGCGCTTTTGCCTTGTCTGAGCCGGAAGCAGGATCAGATGCGACCTCGCAATCTACTACTGCCGAAGATAAGGGCGATCATTACCTTCTGAACGGTACCAAGAACTGGATTACAAACGGTGGAAATGCTACTTATTATGTGGTAATCGCGCAGACCTATCCTGAGAAAAAACACAAAGGAATCAATGCTTTTATTGTAGAGCGAGGCTGGGAAGGTTTTCAGGTAGGAAAAAAAGAAGATAAGTTAGGAATCAGAGGAAGTGATACGCATTCGTTGATGTTTACAGACGTGAAAGTTCCTAAAGAAAATAGAATTGGAGCCGATGGTTTTGGGTTTGCGTTTGCAATGGCCGTCCTCAACGGTGGTAGAATTGGTATTGCTTCTCAAGCTTTGGGAATTGCTTCCGGCGCTTATGAATTGTCTCTCAAGTATGCGAAAGAGAGAAAATCTTTTGGTACCGAGATTATCAATCACCAGGCAATTGCGTTCAAACTGGCAGATATGCACGTCAGTATTATGGCTGCAAGAATGCTGATTTATAAAGCGGCAACTGAGAAAGACGAAGGCAAAGATATCTCAGAAAGCGGAGCAATGGCCAAACTATACGCGTCACAGGTGGCGATGGATACAACGATAGAAGCAGTTCAGATCCACGGTGGCTACGGTTATGTGAAAGAATATCACGTGGAAAGAATGATGCGCGATGCGAAAATCACCCAGATTTACGAAGGTACGTCAGAGATTCAGAAAATAGTGATTTCCAGATCTATAGCTAAAAAATAATTCAAGATAATTAATAAAAACCTTTCGTGTCTGAAAGGTTTTTTTGTGTCTGATTGTGAAAAATTTTACTATTCAGTTATTTCTCAAAATATAACATTACGGTTACTTTTTTCTAATTTTGAGTTTTAAAATCTCCAAACCAACATTTTAAAAAGATCACTCAAATCATTAAATAAATGACCAGTTTTTATATCACCAAAATCGCGCTCAACCTGCTTTGTATACTGCTGCAGGCGTTCCTTATATTGGAAATCGAGCGCTGCTGGCTGATCCTCAAAGGAAAAAAGAGCAGGACTGCAGACAATCTGCTCCAATTCATACAGCAGCCGTTTTCTACTGTGATAAAAGATAAGAGAACACTCAAATTTACATCAATGATTATCTTTCCATTGCTTTTTGGATTAATGTGCGCCGGCGGGATTCCGTTTTTGAATTATTTTATTGGAACCAGGATTGCTTTGGGATATCCGTGGGGTTATGTGGCTATGTTTGGGGCAGGCTATGTAGGGATCAGTATTTTTATTTTAATCGCTTGTCTGCATACCAGATTGTCTTACAGTAATTTATCTTTAGAAAAAGTATCTTACTTGTTGATGTTCTACATAGTTTTGCTGCTTTCATCTTTTTACTTTCAGTATAAAATATTTATCCTTTAAATTTGCTCAGTTATACAGAATTAAGAATAAATTAAGTTTATCGGATCCATGTCAGAATTAAAGAAAATCAGAGAAGAACAGCATCTTACACAGGAAGAATTAGCTGAGAAATCCGGCCTTTCCGTGAGAACCATTCAACGGATCGAAGCCGGAACAGAACCGAAAGGTTACACTCTGAAAACCCTTGCAAGCAGTCTCTCTGTATCTGAAAAAGATCTGCTGACTCCAATCAATACACCACTGGAAACAGAAACTGAGAAACCAATTTTTGTCGAAACTGAAAAAGAAGAACCTGATTACGGCTTAATCAAAATTATCAATCTCTCGTCCATTCCTTTGGCGTGGTTCCCGGTCGTTAATTTTCTGCCACCACTGCTGATAATGCTGTTCACAAAGGAAAAATCATTTATCGTCAAACAAATCATTTCGCTCCAGATTATCCTGGCCATTATTTTACCAATTGTATTTATGATTATCGTTTTGCTAAAATTGGGTCATAGCTCTGTGATAGCAACAATTGTGCTTTTAGTTTTAATTAATGTCTTCATTATTCTCAGAAATGCCTACGAGATAGACCGCGCCAAACGTCTTCGTTATAAGTTGAATTTCAGCATAATATGATTCACGAAATTAATTGTCGTGTTTTTGTCGGGCTTATTTTCTGAATTTATTTTGAGTAAATCAGAATCTTTGTCAAAAATATTATAATGACAAAAAAACTAAGATTCAGCATTTTTATCCTCTTTATTTTCTTCGGAAATGTGAAATCCCAAATCGACGAAAATGCACCCTTATTTTTAGAATTAAAGAGACAGGACAGCCTTTTTTTTGAACGCGGTTTCAATGGCTGCGATATGGCGTATATGGAGAAAACAGTCAGCAGTGATCTCAAATTCTACCACGACAAAGGCGGTTTCCAGGATAAGAAAATCTTCCTGGAAAGAATGAGGGAAAATATCTGTTCCAATCCAAACCAAAAGCCGATCAGAAAGGTCCTAGAAAATACTCTGGAAGTCTTTCCTCTATACAATAATGGTGTGCTGTACGGCGCCATTCAAAGTGGTGATCATCAATTTTACATCAGAGAAAAAAATAAAAGTGATGTGCTGGGTGGTCAGGCCCGGTTTACTACAGTCTGGACCAAAGAAGGCAGCAGCTGGATGATGAGGGATATTCTCAGCTACGATCACGGCGCGCCTTCCGCTCCAAAAATCGATGATAATCTGAAAAAACTGATGCAGGAAAACCATATTCCGACTGTTGGATTAGGTGTCATAGAAAATGGGAAACTGACAGAGATAAAAGTTTATGGTAAACTAAATGAAAAAACATCTGCCGCTTATAATTCCCTGTTCAATGTGGCATCACTCACAAAACCGGTGACAGCAATGACAGTTCTGAGACTGGTAAGCCTCGGAAAATGGAATCTGGATGAGCCGTTATACAAATATTTTACAGATCCGGATATTGCCGATGATCCCAGAAATAAGAAATTAACAACGAGATTGATACTAAGCCATCAGTCAGGTTTTCCTAATTGGAGAAGGATGAATAAGGATAATAAGCTGACTTTCGACTTTGAGCCGGGAACAAAATACCAGTATTCAGGCGAGGGTTTTGAATATCTGCGCAAAGCAATTGAAAAGAAATTCCATAAAAGTCTGGAGCAATTAGCCAAAGAATATATTTTTAATCCTCTGGGAATGGTAGATACAAGTTACATCTGGAATGAGAAAAAGGAGGCAGACAGGATCGTAACAGGCTATGACCAGGCTGGAAAGCCCTACGATATTGTAAAAAATAAAACAGTGAATGCTGCAGATGACTTGGTAACTTCTGTGGAAGATTACAGCAAATTTTTGATAGCGGTCATGAATAATAATTTGCTTTCACCCGAGGTCTTTAAAGCAATGAAAACCAATCAGGTCCAGACCAAAAAGAATAAATATTTCGGACTCGGATTTGAAATTTATGATCTCGGGAATGATGAAATAGCCCTTTCACACGGCGGTTCCGACAAAGGTGTCAACACGATTGCATTCATTTTACCAAAGACTAACCAAGGTCTCGTGATTTTTACAAACGTTGATGACGGCTACAAAATTTACGAGCCACTGATGAATCTGTATTTCGGAAAGCAGGGCAAAAGAATAGTGGAAATAGAAACGAAATAGTAATTTTAAAATAATTACAGTTAATAAAAATTTAACTGTAATTATTTTTGTTACAATTTAAATTTGTGATACATTTGCATCATTATGAGCAACACGAGATTTGCAACCGCTATCCACATTATGACACTCTTGGCGAGAGATCCGCAGGAGTGGCTTACCTCTGACTGGATCGCAGGCAGTATCAACGTAAATCCTGTAATAGTGCGGAAAGAATTGGGCAATCTCAAAAAAGCAGCTCTTGTAGAAAGCCGGCAGGGGAAAGATGGTGGCGTGAGAATCGCTAAAAATCCGGAAGAAATAAACGTCGCCGAAATCTATGAAGCGGTAAGAAATTCTGAAATTCTGGGTAAGAAAAATCAGCATCCAAATCCACTTTGTACCGTAGGGAAAGACATCAACAAGAATCTGAATACCTTATTTTCAGAAACAGACGGTCTTGTGCAGCAGTTTCTGAGCGGCAAAAAGTTATCTGATTTTACCAGCCAGTTCGATTAAAAAAATTTAGTGTAAAATGTAACAAAATATATTACAATTAATTATCAATAAACTTTAGAAAAATGAAAAAAGTAGCAGTAATCGGAGCCACAGGCTTCGTAGGAAAACAAGTCGTAAACGAATTAGCAAACCGTGGTTACGCCGTAAACGCCATCGCAAGAGACAGCTCAAAAGTTGAAGAAAAAGACAATGTAGCCGCTATAAGTGCAGATGTCAACAATGTAGAAGAGCTGGCAAAAGTCCTCAAGGGGAATGATGCGGTAATCAACACTTTCAATGCAGGATGGACCAACCCTAACCTTTATGACGACTTTCTAAACGGTTCCAGAAATATCGAAAAAGCAGTAGAGCAGTCCGGCGTCAAGAGGTTTATCACTGTTGGCGGTGCCGGCAGCTTGTTTATAGACGGCAATCAACTCGTAGACGGGCCAGATTTTCCGGCAGACATCAAACCCGGCGCCACTGCCGCAAGAGATTATCTGAACGAAATCAAACAAAATAAAACACTCGACTGGACGTTTTTTTCGCCTGCAATAGAGATGCATCAGGGAACGGCGGGCGTCCGCAAAGGAACTTACAGAACGGCGCTGGAAAATCCCGTTTTCAACGAGGAGGGCAGAAGTATCCTGTCCGTAGAAGACGTCGCTGTCGCCCTGGTAGACGAGTTGGAGCAGAACAACTTCGTGAGACAGCGCTTCACCGCAGCTTATTAATTAGCGAATTGTTGGGCAGCTTTTCCGTCTTCCACTCCCGCTTTTTTTTTTTAGCCAAAAAAAAAAGAGCTCCGTTCAAGCCGGGCTGCAAAGTCCAGATCAAAACAAGTTTCCACACCTAAATAAAAAGAAAAACCCTTTCAATTTCGAAAGGGTTTTTTGTTTATCAATTAGAGATGCAGAACAAGTAGAAAATCTCTCATCTATTCTTTTATCATCTTCAAGTCTGCGAGATTATTTCTCAAAAACCAAGTAGCCAAAAGCATCCAGGCTCACATCAGAACCTTTGATGAATTCGTTTTTTGATTTCGTAAACACATTTTTGTAGCCGCCGACAGAATTGTCGTCTTCCAGTTTAAAGTTAACTGCATCTTTCGTTGTATTAATCAAAACCAAAACCTCACGGTCGGCGTTTTTTCTCAGATAAGCCAATATTTTATCATTCTCTGTTGTGTTGATCCAGAACGTCGTCACAGCAGGATCGCCGCCTCGCAGTGCCGGATTTTCGGACTTCAAAGTGAACAACGTACGGTAAAATTCCTCAAGCTCAAACTTGCCGGACCAAGGGATCGGATCTTTCTCAAAGAATTCCAGCCTTTTGGTTTTCATCGGCAGTTCCTGACCGTTGTATAAGAGCGGAATACCATTCCAGGTAGCAGAGAATACGGCTAATGCAGGAGCGAAATCGCCATATTTTTCATACTCTGTTCCGTTCCAGGAATTCTCGTCGTGATTGCTTGTGAACCAGGCTCTCATAGAATTATCTCCAATTTTGGAATACTGTTCCAGTAGATTCTTGAGATCGGAAAGTGGCAGATGCTTCTGATAAAAATCCTGAGAAAGATGCATCCATTTCCAGCTGTAACTGGCATCAAATACTTTTCCGTATTCCGGTGCTTCCAGCTCGTCGAATTCGCCGATGAAGAACAGCGGTTTTACTTTCTCTACTTCAGGTCTTGCCTGCTGCCAGAAGTCTACTTCTACCCAGCTCGCAAGATCGCAGCGGTAGCCGTCGATATTGGTTTCTTTCACCCAGTATTTCATCGCTTCTATCATCGCCAGACGCATTTCCTTGTTGGAGTAGTCCAGTTCTATAATATCATCCATTCCGCTGGCTTTGTGAAAGCTGCCGTCTTCATCTTTCAGATACCAGTCCGGGTGAGATTTGGTCCAGACGTGATCCCAGCCCGTATGGTTGGCAACCCAGTCTATGATGACTTTGAAACCCATTTTATGAGCTTCGTCCACCAGATGTTTGAAGTTCTCCAATGTTCCAAATTCAGGATTGATAGTGGTATAATCGTAGGCAGCATACTGGCTTCCCAGACTTCCTTTTTTGTTGAGCTGTGCAATAGGCGTGATTGGCATAAACCATAGCGTCTTCACACCCATCTTTTTGAGTCTTGGCAGGTGTTTTTCAAATGCTTCAAACGTGCCTTCCGGCGTATATTGTCGGACATTTACTTCGTAGATATTGGTCGTGTGTTTCCAGTCTTGTGGTTGTTCCATAGGTAGCTTGGCTGTGGGTTGCAGGGTTTTACAGGAGAGCATTAGTGCGGCAATTGCCGGCAGAAGAATCAGTTTTTTCATTCTAAATAATTTTCTCGAAAGTTTGTGATTTTTTAGTCTATTGTGTAAATGTAATAAAAACTACCAAAGCCGAAAAATCTGTACTTGTTAATGTTTTGATAAAAGATGAATGAACGTTGTCGCTGCAACGGTTGTACGTTAAACTATTCAACTATTTTTATTTTATTAATGAAATTTTAGGAAAACTTTAATAATAACCAAATCGCAAAGGGTATCATTGTTGCATAATGAAGCAATGAAACATTAATATAACATCATGGCAAATTTTAAAGGAAAAACAATCATAGTTACCGGTGCAGCAATGGGTCTGGGATATGCAGCCGCAGAATCTTTGGCTTCAAAAGGTGCAGATCTTACCTTAGTGGATTATAATGCAGAAGCATTGGATAAAGCGAAAGCCGATTTAAAATCCAAATATCCGGAAAGCCGTTTTTTGACCGTCACAGCGGATGTATCCGTAGAAGATCAGGTGAAAAATTATGTAGCTGAAACCGTGAAGGAATTCGGGAAAGTGGACGGCCTTTACAATAATGCAGGCATCGAAGGCAAGCAGGCATCTCTGGTGGACTACGATATAGAAGTCTTTAAAAAAGTCATTGATATTAATCTTCTCGGCGTTTATTACGGAATGAAATACATCATACCCGAACTTCAGAAAAATGGTGGCGGAAGAATTGTAAATGTTGCCTCAGTCGGCGGAATCCGTGGCGTGGCCAATCAAACTGCGTATGTTGCGACAAAACACGCTGTAGCTGGTATGACCAAAAATGCAGCTCTGGAATACGGTAAATATAATATTCTTACAAATGCCATCGCGCCTGGCGCCATTCTGACTCCGATGGTTGCAGAAGCCTTCAATCAGGTGAATCCAACAGACCCGAAAGCGGCCGAAGCAGAATATGCATCCAGAAATCCCACGAGAAAACTGGGTGACCCGAAGGATGTAGGAAATCTGGTGGCTTACCTCCTGAGTGAAGAGAATGGTTACGTTTCCGGTCAGGTGATTGCCATAGACGGCGGCGAATCCAATATGTACGGAAATCCTTAAAATAATAGATTATCATAACATTAAGTTTAGTTTTAGTTAGTAAGAATGTCTGCAGAAATGTGGGCATTTTTTATTTTTGAAGCCAATTGCACATTATTTGTTAGTCTTCATCACAACCTCAAAATCTTAATCAATGAAAAAGCTGTTTTTTGTACTTGGTCTGCTGTCGCTGTTCTCCTGTAAAAAGGAAAATAAAGAGGAAACTACTTCCGCCCCGGATATCATCAGTTCCAAAGTGAAGTCCCATTCGCTCAGTTTAGAAAACGATTTGAGTACCGTAGCAGGAATCAAGCAGGAATATAACCTGGTGAATTCTAAAATTGCGGAGAAAAAACTGGATTCTGTAGGTTTCAACTATGAGTGTGACGAGATCTCGGGAAATGTCGTTTACTTCTCAGATCAAGGCGTTTTGAAAATGGTAAAACATTTCCAGGCCGACAGCCATTTTTCTTCAACCGACAGTTATTTTATTAATGAAGGAAAACCCTATTTCATCTTTAAGGACGAAACAGTATGGAGTTTTGACGGCGGAACACCCGAGAAGCCTGTGACGAAAGATGAGGTGACCGAGCAGCGTTTTTATATTGTAGACCAAAAAGCGGTGCAGTGTCTGGAGAAAAAATACATCTTAAAATCAAATTCTGACAGCAATCCAAAATCTCAAAATGTTCCTAATAAAGAGATGAAGAACTGTTCGATTGCAGATCTGCAGAAAACTTTTGATTTATTGATGAAAAATAAGGCGAGGAGAGACGCTGCAAAATGTCTCTGATTTAAAACAAAAAAGCCCGATAAATCGGGCTTTTATTTTGTTCAGAATGAATTTTAATCTTCATCATCCTCTTCGAAAACGTCGTTGTAGCCGTCTTCTTCCTCATCATCATTGAAGTCATCATCTTCATCTGCGAAACTTGTAGCTTTGAACTCAGACTCGAAGTCACCGAAATCATCATCCATCAAAGGCATTGCAGAATTTTTGCTTTTTCCGTTGGCAGAACCTGTTTTGCTAGGCGCTTTCAATGGAACATTTCCAAATCTGTAAACCGTAATCGGATAGTTGACCGCAGGCTTCTCATCTACGATTTCCAAAAGCTCGCAATAGAAATCCCAAAGCTCTATAAACCCGTACTGGAATCTCATTTTCTCCCCAACAGCCGGGAAACCTTCTGGCAGGTAGATGTCGGACATGATCTCGCCATCGCCGTCATCACTCATATCTTCCAAAGGAACAGCCTTTCCTTCATTCCAGTCATCATCCGAAAAATAAAAAGAAGACAACTCTTCGCCTGGTAAGCTGAACGCACTTTTGATACCCAAATGCAGATTCCAAAGTGTCTGTTTTTCTTTGACTTCTACGTCTCGGAAGATCGTATCCTTTGCGTCTAGAATTACTCTTATCTTATAAACCATTGTTGTTTTACTTTAACTTTATTAGCTTGATTAATGTTGCAAATATAAAACAAATGAAATTCCATAAAAATTTCTTGTAAATTTTTTTTCAAAAAAGATTTTTATAAATTCAGCGTCTTGGAAACTGCGAATTACTCGATAAAAGCAGGCTTGTTTTTCTTGATTTTGTCAAGCGGTGCTTTGGCCAGTTTGAACTTGAACTTGGTTCCGGAAAGGTAGACGCTTTCTACCACTATGGTTTGCTTGTGCGCCTCCATAATGTGTTTTACGATGGCGAGACCCAGTCCCGAGCCGCCTTCTTTCCTGTTCCTGCTGGATTCTACCCGGTAAAAACGCTCAAAGATACGGGGCAGATTTTCCGGTTTTATTCCCATTCCGTTGTCTTCTACCGAGATATGGATGCTTTGGACGCCTTCTCTTGTAGAGACGATGATCTGCGCCTCCTCGCGGTTGGCATATTTTACAGCATTCGAAATGAGGTTGATGAGAACCTGAGAGATTTTCTGCTTATCTGCATATACAAACAGCTGCGACTGCGTTGTCTGCAGTTGCATAGTCATAGAATGTCTGTCGGCTTCCATCTCCAGAAGATCGAAGATTTCCTGAATCAGATGATTGATATCAAAAGTGCTGAATTTCAGATTGATCTGTCCGGATTCGAATCGGTTGATCATATCGAGATCTTTTACAATATTGAGCAGTCTTTCCACAGAGCTGTCTATTCTCTGCAGATATTTGTCCCGGATATTGAGATCCTCCACGCCGCCGTCGCGCAGCGTTTCTATATAACCCTGGATCGAAAATAGCGGCGTTTTGAGCTCGTGAGAAACATTGCCCAGATATTCCTTCCGGTAGTCTTCCATCTCTTTCATCATATCCATCTCCGCGTTTCTCTGGTTCATCTCGTGCATCTTTTCACCAAGTTCTTTGAAGCCCAGATCTGTGTCGTAGTCGTGGATGATGTCTTCCGGCAGGATGTTGGTAATTCTCCGGATCTGATTTTTACTGTAGAAGCTGAAAAGAAATTCGAGAACGAAATAATTGAGAATAAATAAAAACCACAAAGTAAAGATCAGAAAATAATTGAAATCTCTGCTTTTGTAATAGATGTCATCCGTGTAAAACTCGAAGAGTAAAACCACAACGCCAACTACGGCCACCAGTAAAAATGAGGCCGCAGCAGATATCCAGTTGATCCTTATGGAGTTTCTAAATCGCATATCAATAAAAAAGATTTTCTTTTAGAAAATCTTAAGCTACTACTAGTTTATAACCAATTCCTTTGAGCGTCTGGATGGTGTGGATGCCCAGTTTCTCTCTCAGTCTTCGGATGTGGACGTCAATGGTTCTTTCTCCTACAATCACATCGTTGCCCCAGACTCTTTCCAGGATTTCTTCTCTTTTGAAGACCTTGTCTGTGTTGGAAGCCAAAAGGTACAGCAAATCAAATTCCTTTTTCGGGAGTAAAAATTCTTCCTTCGCTTTGGAAACTTTGAAATTGTCTTTATCGATAATCAGGTCGCCGATTTCTATGTAATTAGAATTCTCATTAGAGCTGGCTCCTAATTGCAGAAGTGCGGCAACTTTGGAGATGAGGACTTTCGGTTTGATCAATTTTACAATGTAATCATTGGCACCAGCCTGATAACCTGCGAGCTGTGAAAATTCCTCGCTTCTGGCTGACAAAAATACGATCAGTGTTTTCTGCAGTTCTTTGATCTTGCGAAGATCCTGACAGGTTTCGATGCCGTCTTTTTCAGGCATCATAACATCTAGGAGAATGAGGTCCGGGACGATTTCTTTTGCTTTCACTATTCCTTCATTGCCGTTACTTGCTGTGAAAACCTGATAGCCTTCTTTTTCCAAATTATAAGAGATGATTTCCAGAATGTCCTGTTCATCATCAATTAAAAGGATTTTTTTACGATTCATTTCGATTTATTAATATGTCAAAATTAAAAAAAATTGAACTCTATATGACCAAATGTTTAAAGTTCACACAAATTTAACATTTAAAAGCCAATAAAGAACGATTACAGTAGCTTTTTTTATATTGAAATTGACAACAATTCTGAAGGACAATTCCTTTCTTTTTTTGAGGAAATTACGTTAAATTTGCACTTCACGTTCAGATTATGGAAGAAGAAAAAAAATCACTCAATTTTATAGAGCAAATCATAGAAGACGATCTGGAAAACGGCCTGGAAGCATCCAAGCTGCGTTTTAGATTCCCGCCGGAACCCAACGGTTACCTTCACATCGGTCATACAAAGGCGATCTGTATCAACTTTGGGCTTGGGCAGAAATATGGTGCGCCGGTCAACCTTCGTTTTGATGATACCAATCCTGCCAAAGAAGAGCAGGAATTTGTAGATTCTATCAAGGCCGATATAGACTGGCTAGGATTCAAATACGATCAGGAATTATACACATCAGATTATTTTGAACAGCTTTACAATTGGGCTGTAGAGCTCATCAAACAAGGAAAAGCTTATGTAGACGAGCAATCATCGGAAGATATTACCGCACAAAGAAAAACACCTTTCGAGGAAGGTGTAGATTCGCCTTACCGCAATCGTCCCGTTGAAGAGAGTCTTTCCCTTTTTGAAAAGATGAAAAACGGTGAATTTGAAGAAGGTGCGATGAGCCTGCGTGCCAAAATAGACATGACTTCTCCCAATATGAATATGCGGGATCCTGTGATGTACAGAATCCTGAAAAAGCCGCACCACAGAACCGGCGAAAAATGGAAGATTTACCCAATGTACGATTGGGCGCACGGAGAATCCGATTATATCGAGCAGATCTCGCACTCGTTATGTTCACTGGAGTTTGAGAATCACCGTCCTTTGTACGAGTGGTATCTGGATCAGGTTTATGACAAAGAAAGTGTCGCTCCAAAACAGAGAGAATTTGCTAGGATGAACGTTTCCTATATGGTGACTTCTAAAAGAAAACTCCAGAGATTGGTTCAGGAAAACATCACCACTGGCTGGGATGATCCAAGAATGCCTACAATTTCCGGACTGCGAAGAAAAGGTTATACGCCGACTGCTATCAAGAATTTTATTGAAAGAGTCGGCGTTGCGAAGAGAGAAAATTTGATCGACATACAACTTTTGGAGTTTTGTGTGAGAGAGGATCTTAACAAAATTGCAACCAGAGTAATGGCTGTTGTAAATCCGGTTAAACTGATCATAGAAAACTATCCTGAAGACAAAGAAGAATGGCTGGAAACAGAAAATAATCCTGAAGATGAAGATGCAGGCAGCAGAAAAGTGCCGTTTTCCAGAGAAATTTATATTGAAAAAGAGGATTTCCAGGAGGAAGCAGACAAGAAGTTTTTCCGTCTGAAATTAGGAGGAGAAGTGAGACTGAAAGCAGGTTACATCATCAAAGCAGAACGTGTGGAGAAGGATAACCGTGGTGAAATATCGACCATTTATGCCACTTATGATGAAGATTCAAAATCAGGCAGCGGAACAGAAGCTAGTCTGAGAAAAGTGAAAGGGACGCTGCATTGGGTTTCTGCAAAACATGCACTACCGATCGAGATCAGAACGTACGAAAGACTGTTCACGACAGAGCAGCCGGATGCCACTAAGGATGTTGATTTTGTTCAGTTTATTAATCCTCAATCACTTAGAGTGACACACGGATTTGGAGAACCAAGCCTGAAAGATGCGACTGTTGATGATCATTTCCAGTTTCAGCGGATCGGTTATTATATTAAAGACAGAGATTCTGCAGATGACAAATTGGTATTCAACAGGACGGTGACATTGAAAGACGGTTACAAGCCTTAATATCTGAAGAGTATTAAGGATCAATAATAATTTAAATTAAAATCAGACTTTTGTCTGATTTTTTTTCGATTAAGTACTTTGTAAATATGAGATTTATTTTAATATTATAACTTTGAAAATCAGGCGTTTGTCTGATTTTTTTGTTTTGATGTAATAGAGTGGTGAAGTGATTTGTCTAATCTCAAGAATAAGCTTTACTATGAAAACTAAAATTGGTATCCTCGCAATCATCCTTTTTTCCGGAATTTGCTTTGCCCAGAAAATCATCGCAGCAGACAGCATCGCCAGGCGCCAGATGAATGCCGTGCGAACGGACAAATCCATTAAAATAGACGGAATTATTGACGAAGAAGCCTGGGCAAGCGCTTCCACTGCAGACCAATTCATAGAATTCCAGCCGGCCAACGGTAAAAAGGAATCTGAGAATCAGAAAAGTGTTGTGAAAGTCTTGTACGACAATACCGGAATCTACGTCGCAGCCACACTTTATGACAGTGAACCGGATAAAATTGCACGGCAGTTTACGGAGAGAGATGCCATCAACAATGATGATTTTTTCGGCGTTTTTATCAATGGTTACAATGACAAACAGCAGAGTTATGAATTTATTGTGACCGCAGCAGGCGTTCAGTTTGATGCCAAAGCCACGAATGATAACGGCGAAGATGCTACCTGGAATGGAATCTGGTACAGCGCCGTCAAAATTACTGACAAAGGCTGGAATGTCGAGATGAAAATTCCGTATTTCGAATTGAGATTTCCCAATAGTAAAGTCCAGCAGTGGGGAATTAATTTCTTCCGGAACATCCAGCGTGAACGCAAAAAGCTGGCCTGGAATCATATTGATAACACAAAAGGAAGTTTTACGCTTTACGACGGTATTCTGAACGGAATCGAAGATGTGAAAACGCCGACACGACTGTCCTTCACGCCTTACTTTTCAACTTACGTTAATAGTTTTGACGGCAAAACGGAGATGAATGTCAATGGCGGGATGGATCTGAAATACGGAATCAACGATGCCTTCACGTTTGATATGACTCTGGTCCCGGATTTCGGACAGGCCAATTTTGATAATTCAATTCTGAATCTCACACCATTCGAACAACAATTCTCCGAGCAGCGTTCATTCTTTATGGAAGGAACAGAGCTTTTCAGCAAAGGCGATATGTTCTACTCACGCCGTGTGGGTGGCGAACCGTCAATTTATCCAAGCATTGCCGACAATGAAACCATAACTGAATCTCCCGGAAAGGTCAAACTTTTTAATGCTTTCAAAATCTCGGGAAGAACCAAAAAAGGTCTTGGAATAGGTATTTTCAACGGGGTGACAGAAAAAATGGAGGCAACAATTCAAAATAACGAAACAGGTGAGACCAGAATGGCAACCGTAGAACCTTGGACCAACTATAATGTGCTGGTTTTTGACCAGCGGTTTGGCGGCAATTCCTCCGTCACATTTGTGAATACGAGTACGATGCGGATGGGTGAATTCCGGGATGCCAATGCGACAGGACTGCTCTGGAACATTGCCAATAAAAAGAATACCTACAACTATTTCGGAAATTTTAAAGGCAGCTGGGTGAGAGATGGCGACACCAAATTTGGGAACAGAGGAAACCTAGGAATAGGAAAATATTCCGGCAAAAACCGCTTCGAAGTCATTGGAAATTACGTCAACAAAAACTGGGATATCAACGATTTAGGATTCTCGACCAAAACGAATTATGCGTCGTATGCCACCTGGTACGGATACCGAATTTTGCAGCCTGTCAAGAAATTCAACAATATTTATCTCAATTTCAACCTCAATTATGACCACCGTCTCGAGCCTTTTCTGTACAGTACTCTGAGATTCAACCATAATAACCAGTTTACAACCAAGAATTTTGAGAATTTCGGTGGCGGTGTAGAGTTCACGCCTCTGGGTGAAAATGACATCTACGAACCAAGGACTTTTGGGCGTCATCTGAAAGTCCCGGGCTATTTTGACAGTTGGCTTTATTTTGAAAGTGACAGCCGGAAAAAGCTGCAGTACAACCTCAATATAGATTATTACGCTTATGACCAAAAGGGCAGAAACAAGGTAATTCCGTCACTTTATCTTCGTTACAGAGCTTCGGATAAACTCAATCTGATATGGCAGTTCAATCCTGTTTTCAGCAACAATGAGGTTGGATTTGCGGGAAAAGATGGCGATCAGATTTTTATGGGAAGACGCCAGCGCAACACCTATGAAAATGCAGTCACAGGACAGTACACTTTCAACAACAAAATGGCATTATCTTTAGCTTTCAGACATTACTTTTCTGATGTTACTTACAAACAGTTTTACATTCTCACCGGTGATGGCGGGCTGGACAGTAACACGACTTTCAATCCGAATCTTGCGGGAACCTATAATTCCTGGAATGTAGATTTGCGCTATTCATGGTGGTTTGCGCCGGGAAGCCAACTCACTTTGCTTTACAGGAATGCAACCAGCAATTATCTGGAAGTCTCAAGGATGAGATTCAAAAATAATTTTAATGAGCTGTTTGATGCGCCAATGATTAATAATATTTCCCTCAGAATCACCTATTTCCTGGATTATAACAGAATTAAAAACTGGTTTTAACTGCTGTTTACGATTTGTATGTGCAGATTCTATAAAATATAAAAACCCCATTATAGAATTTGAAATGGGGTTTTTTGATTAAGATTAAAAATTAAAGAACATCTCTAATCTCTTCATTCTTTTTAAACATCGCAGCTGCAAAAGGGCAGAGCGGAAGGATTTTGAGGTTCTTTTCTCGTGCAAATTCTACTGCTTTGTAAACCAATTCTTTGCCTACACCTTTCCCGTTGAATGCCGGCTGCACTTCTGTATGATCGATAATTATTTTTTCATCGCCAGCCCAGGAATAAGTCATCAGTCCTGCCTTTTGTCCGTCCAGGGTGGCGACAAATTCGCCTTTTGTTTCTCTGTTAATTTGTTTTATTTCCAGCATCTTTTTATATTTTAGTAAGGATTTCTATATTGTTTGTCAGTATTTTATGCACGGGACAGGCGTCTGCAATTTTGAATAGTCTGTCTTTGATTTCTTCGGAAATGATTGTCGGGCCGAAGTCAATGATTCTGCAAAACTGCGCATTTTTTGTCTGAGGATAATTCTCCAGATCTACTTCCACGTTGATTTCCGGAATATCCCAGCCTTTCCTGTCGATGTACATTCGAAGGGTTGCAGCGGTACAACTCGCAAGAGAAGCTGCCAGAATTTCAAATGGGTTGAAACCCTTATTGCCGCCACCTTTATCGATCGGCTCGTCTGTGATCATGATATTATCTCCAGCGGTAACTGTGGTATAATATTTCTCGTTCCCAAGTGTTGCTTTTACTTTTACACCCATTTTTTAAGAATTTAATTTATAGCTCAAAGCTCTGGAAGGACACTTTGTGATTTGATTCTTCAATTCCTCGCTTGTGGCATTTTCTGTTTTGATCCAAGGCCTTTCTTTTGGATTGTAAACTTGTGGCAGCATTTTTACGCAGACACCGGCGTGGATGCAGACTTTCGGTTTCCAGAGCACGGTGATTTCTCCGGCTTCATATTCGTGCGTCTCCATTAGATCTGATTTTTAAAGTTTTCAATTTTGGACTTGATTGTCGCAAGCAGTGCAGGTTCTACAATCCCATTTTTCAAATCAAAATTCTCGTAAAACTTAGGCAGGGAAAAAGTCTCTTTGATATCGGCACCAAACTGTGGAAAGAACTTAGCAGCTTCTGCCATTACGTTTCCGCCGCCATAACCGCCGGGCGATGTGGTCATCAGAAACATCGGTTTGTCCTGAAACACTTTGACATTAATTCTGGATGCCCAGTCAAATATATTCTTGAAGGCTGCACTGTAAGATCGGTTGTTTTCGGCAAGAGAACAAATGATAAGGTCTGCATCTTCTATATTTTTCAGAAATCTTTGCGCTTCCTCCGGGAATCCTTTTTTCTCGATATCTACGGAGAAGACAGGCATCAGATAATCATTGAGATCTATTAAATTGATCTCGTCATCCGGGAAACTTTTCAGTACAAATTTTACAAGTTCTCTGTTGATAGAGGTGGAAGAGTTGCTTCCTGCAAAGGCGAATATTTTCATTGTTGACAGATTGGGATTAAAGTTTATCGTACGAAGCAAATTTTTCATCAACAATTGCTTTCCATTCCGGGTGTTTTTTGATAAATGCAAAAACATAAGGACAGAATGGCAACAGCTTTTTTCCGCTTTCTTTGATGAAGTTCAGTGTTTTTTCCACAACGGCTGCTGCTGCGCCTGTTCCTGCCAACTCCGGCTCTGCCTCGGTATGAACCAGAGCAATCTGATTTTCCGTCTCACCGAAATTGATAAAAGCGAAATGGCCGTCAATTTCTATTTCAAATCTTTTTTTAGCGTCGTTTTTGACAAGTGGAATAATTTCAAATTCTGTCTTCATATCTTATTTTTTTAAAGTTAGTCATTATTTATTTTTCAAAATTAGAAAAACCAAAAATGCTGGCAATTGATGTAAGATAGTTTCGAGGTTTCTGGCTGAAAAACAAAAAATCCCCTGAAATTATCAAGGGATTTTTTTATGTGTTTTATAAATTTTTCAGAAAGTTGTTTTCAGTTCAGACCTGTTCTGATCGTGGGAAGTTTTTACAAAGTCTGAGATGGCTCGAAATTTTTCAATCTGATTTTCAGGAAGCTGTCCGATATTGTAGTAGAAATTTTTGATTCCCCTTTTTGTATGGATGCTGATAGTCAAAATATAGGTGATAATGCCTTTGGTAGTTTCCAGTGCAAATACTTTACGAAGGGGTACTTCCAGAACGGGATGTTTTTTCTTGAGAAGAGGGTGCATATATTTGACAGAAATAATATGTTGTGAAACTTCCATATAGAAGACCTTGAGCGTCATTAGCTTATAAACGGTGAAAATAAAGATTACTAAGAAAGTACTGTATAAAATGACCGGAGAGATGGCCCAGATTTTTTTACCGGCGATGAGATAGGCGATGTCCAATAGAATAATAAAGAAAAACAGATTCATTGAGATCCGGATCTCTCTTCGGTTATTTATCTTCATAATCTTGTGTTTTTGATACCAGAATTACAGAGCCGTCTGACCCTGTAATTTGGTATTGATTCATCATTTGTATTTTTAGAATCTCTTTTTTTTGTGTTTTTGCCCTCTTCATTTTGCAGTTTTTTCACTTCTGCATCTTAAGTGATCCCATCATTTGTCTTTTTAGAATCTTTTGTTTTTGTGTTCTTGCCCTCTTCATTTTTGCAGTTTTTTCAGTTCTGCATCTTTGGTGATTCCATCATTGTGTTGTTAGAATCTTTACGGTTTTTGTGTTTTTACCCTTTCATCGGCCACATTTTCAGCTCTTGCGGACTGTATGCAGATCCATCATTTGTGTTTTTAGAATCTTCAGATTATCAGAGTTATTATAAATTGAATTAGTATCTGAACAAGCTCATTTCTTCTCTTACTTTCGGATAAATGATCTCTCAATTATCTTGATACAAAAGTACTATCATCCAGCTTATTATTTCACTAAATCCTCAAGATATATATCGCTGAGCTTGTAGATTTTTATCTACAAAAAAAGCTGATTTATGATGATCAGCTCTACTTAGTACTGGTACACGGGACAGCAAATTAGTAGTGAGCTTTCATAATATCAACAAGTTCTATAATATTTTCGACCTTTAACTTGTCAAAGATCCTTTTCTTTAAGGTACTTACAGTATTTTGTTTGATATCCAGTTTGTTGGCGATCTCCAGGTTACCCATTCCTTCTGCGTACATTTCTGCGATTTGCAGCTCTCTCTCTGTTAAGGATAACAGAGGATTAATCAGATGCCGGTTCCGTAGAGAATTCATCAGTAAGACCTGTGTCACAGCTGAGATATATTCGCCTTCGTTAATTATTTTCGAAATAGCCTGTTTCAATTCCTCCTCCTCACTCAGTTTGCTGAGAAATCCGTTGGCGCCCTCATTTAAAAATTTCAGAGCCTGTATAGTTTCATCAATCCCGGAAAATATGAGGATTTTAGTTTGAGGACTTATCTTTTTGATTTCGGCAATGATGCTGAGGCTGTTGCCATCAGGAAAATGAGCATCAATAATGGCAATATCTATGTCATTAGCAGTGATAGAGTGCATTACCTGCTGCAGATTTGATGCGTGATAGATATGACAGTCAATTTCCATATCCTCCAGCACAAATACAATTCCCTGACGTATCAGGCTGTGGTCGTCCGCCAATAAAAAATTGATGGTCTTATGTTCAGTAGAACTCATTTATTAACCT
Source organism: Bacteroidota bacterium (assembly GCA_037033105.1). Taxonomy (GTDB): domain Bacteria; phylum Bacteroidota; class Bacteroidia; order Flavobacteriales; family Weeksellaceae; genus Epilithonimonas. The sequence goes on along the minus strand of JAZBLF010000001.1, from coordinate 100,888 downwards.
TTAAATTAATGGAAAAATTAACCGTGGTCCCTTTTCCAAGTTCGCTGGACACGGATATCTGACCAGAATATAACTCTATAATTTCCTTGCAAAGACTGAGGCCTAATCCCGCACCGAGATTTTCAACTTTATCTGAAATAATTCCCTGATAATAAGGTTCAAATATTTTTTCAAGATCAGACTCAGAAATGCCTGCGCCTGTGTCTTTAATCTCAGTAATGAGGGAAACGGTTTGCTCATCAAGGTGTTCTGAACGTGTACGTACTGTAATTTGTCCGTTTTCCGTGAATTTATTAGCATTACCCAAAATATTGATGAAGATCTGATTAATCTTTGTACAATCTGAATAGACGGCAAGATCCTCATCTATATTAAGATGCGTTACAAATCTGTTATTTCTCGTTTCTATATAAGGTTCAATAGCTGTAAGTATAGATGTCACTTCATTTTTAAGGTTGAAAACGGCTGGTACAAGCTTGTTTTCCACGTGTTGATTCTTTGTATATTCCAAAATTTGATTGGCTTGCATTAGCAGTGTATTGTTGGTAAAGCTGATCGATTTCAGATACTCCTTTATCGTATCGTCCGTTGTTTTTTTGCTGATTCGAGTGATGAAAATTCCAATAATCTTCAGTGGTGACCGCAGTTCGTGACTCAGCATTCCGAGAATTCTGTTTTTGAAATTGAGATTTTCCTTAATCTGACGGTTTGCTACATTCAATCTTTTTTCATAAATAAATGCGATTCTGGTGAGATACATGATGAGTATCGAGACAATAAACATCAGAATCATGGCACCCAGCACAAGATATTTTCGGATTTTGTTGCTCTTGGAATTCTGATCAGCGAGTTCCTTTTCCAAATCTCCTTTAGAATCTCTGATCGCCACTTCGTAAATAGTCATCAGATCGCTGCTGTAAATCAGCATATTATTGAAGGTCTTATAAAACCTGCTGCTGTTGTTTTGATTCTTTGTCACATTCAGCTGGATTTTCTGTACCTCTTTTGAATAATGATTATTGACAGACCTCATCAGGCTGTCCAACTCGCCTTTCATCTGGCTAATATCTGTCGTTTTTCCGTTTTTTAAGGTGATCACGGTACTTTCTTTCTGGACATTTACTTTTCCCGAAATAGCATCTCCTAATCTTCCAAAAAGTCCCTTTTGCTCAATAGTGTCAGCATAAGTCTCCTTCTTAATATCAAACTTTTCAAAATTATAATCGACGTCCATTTTTTTGAACTGCGGAATCTCATCCCGGACTTTAAAGTTGGATTTGCTAGAAAACTGGAAAGTTGAATCTACAAGTGTTTTGAGCTTAGTCAGCTCCGCTGTATCCTTCTTATGATTGATGAGTAACGATTTTAATCTTGGATTTTTTTCCCGGTAACGATTGATGTTATCTAGATTTTTGCTAAGCTTATTGACGGATTGAAAGTAAGATTCCAGATAGGTGTTTTTCTCTGTAATCAGGTATTTTTGGAAATAATCCTGAGACGTGATGAGCTCTTTCCGGGAGTCGTCGGTCATTTTTTCCAGAGTTTCAACTTCTTTTAGCTGATTCTCAATAAAAGTTAAATTCTTTCTGTTCTTGAATTCATTGTAGAAATATCCAGCTATAATTAGCTGTATGAGAAGAATACAGATGATAAGAGAGTAGTGGACAGGTTTTCTTAATCTAAATTTAGATCTAGAAATATCATTTTGTGCATTCATCGATTAGTTTTTTTTGGACCGTATTTACTGAGTTTATCATTAAATAAAAAAGTATGCTTACAAATTCTTTAACAATAAGACATTATTTTAAGCGTTAATTAAAATTTTGTTAAGGCAAATTATTATGACTTAGATGATAAAGCTAAGAAAAAAATCCCGTAAAAAAATTATTTTACAGGATTAAATATTTTGAATTGTGAAAATTTAACTATAAACTTTTAAACTGCTCCAGCATTCTTAAATCATTCTCGAAGAACATCCGGATATCGCTCATCTGGTAAAGCAGCATGACAATTCTCTCAATACCCATCCCAAAAGCGTATCCCGAGAATTTATCAGGATCTATATTAACGTTTTTCAAAACTGCAGGATCTACCATTCCGCAACCCATAATCTCCAGCCAGCCTGTTCCTTTTGTGATTCTGTAATCTGTTTCGGAGTTCAGTCCCCAGTAAACGTCAACCTCTGCACTTGGCTCTGTGAAAGGAAAATAGGAAGGTCTCATTCTGATTTTCGACTTCCCGAAAAGTTCCGTCGTGAAGAATTGAATGGTCTGTTTAAGATCTGCAAAACTCACATTCTCATCTATATAAAGCCCTTCTATCTGATGGAAAATACAGTGCGAACGGGAAGATACGGCTTCGTTTCTGAAAACTCTGCCGGGCGCCAGGATTCTCATCGGCGGTTCATTTTCCTCCATATAGCGGATCTGAACAGACGATGTGTGCGTTCTAAGAAGCACATCTGGATTTTGCTCGATGAAAAATGTGTCCTGCATATCTCTTGCCGGATGGTATTCCGGAAGGTTCAATGCGGTGAAGTTATGCCAGTCATCTTCTATCTCCGGTCCGTCTGCCACTGCAAAACCGATGGATTTGAAGATTTCGATAATTCTGTTCTTTACCAGATTGATAGGATGACGCGAACCTAATTCCAACGGAAAACCAGGCCTTGTAAGATCTTCTTTTTCAAGGATAATCTTGTTTTCACCGGAGGATTTCAGCGCCTCAAGCTTTTCATTTACAGCATTTCTAAGAATGTTGATTTTCTGTCCAAAATCCTTTTTCTGCTCGTTCGGAATCTGCTTCAGGGCATCATAGAAATCATTCATGATTCCCTTTTTCCCGTTAAATTTTAGTCGGAACTGTTCTATCTCATCTTTGGCAGAAGACTGGAAAGTCTGCACTTCCGCCAATAGGTCATCAATTGTCTCTAGCATTGTTATATATAAAATATAGATTGCAAAAATACGATTTTAAAATAAAAAAATCTGCCTTTTCCAGAAGCAGATTTAGTTTTTAGTAAGAAGTTTTATCTCTTAGCTTATAATTTTTCTGTTATTTCTTTTCCATCGCTTTTATTTTGATCTGAATATTGATTTCATTTTTGATCAGCCCTTCAGCAGCAGGCATCTGGAACTTGATGCCAAATTCGTCGCGGCTGATGTCTTTAGGTTCTGTAGCAATTAAAAGTTCTCCTTTATCCAATTTTACATTTGCATTAAAATTAAACGGTTTTGTAATACCTTTCAGTGTCAGATTCCCGTCCAGAACTGTATTATAATCGCTTCCTTCTGCTGCTGCTGTCACTTTTGTGATCTCATAAGAAGCAGTTGGAAATTTGGCAGTATCAAAAAAATCGGCACTTTTAAGATGTCCCAAAAGTTTGCCGTTGGCTTCAGCATCTTTCAGATCTTCATTGGTGATAGAGGTCATATCTATTACAAACTGTCCGCTTTCCAGTTTTTTATCCTTCACGGTTACTTCGCCGCTTTCAAACTTCAGGCTTCCGATATGGCTTGTATTGTCAGATTTTACAACTTTGAAACCTTTCCATTCCGCCTTACTGTTTAGCGTGTCGATCGCGTAGACCTGGCCGTCAGTGGTCGTCAGAACTTCATTGCTCTCGCTGGTTACCGGCTTGTCCTTTCCGCAGGAGATGATCATTACGGAAGCAGTTATTATTGCCAAAGCTGATATCAAAGTGGTCTTTTTCATAAAAATGATTTGTTTTTTTTAATGTCAGATGAATTGCATTGCAATTTCAAAAGAGTTTTAAATTATACCTATTTTTGTCTTTTTGCTAAAATAATAAAATTATTATTACTTCAAACTACTAATTTTACAAAATGCTTCTGGAAGTCAAAAATCTTTATTTCAATTATCAGACCGATAAACCATTATTTCAAAATCTTAATCTCAATGTGGATGAAGGCCAGATCATCGCTTTGGTGGGAGAAAGCGGTTGTGGAAAATCAACTTTATTGAGTCTCATTTATGGTTTGATAGATTGGCAAAGCGGCGAAATTCTGTTTGAAGGTCAAAAACTTTTGGGACCAAAAGGAAATCTGGTTCCTGGCGAATCTCAGATGAAATTCGTAGCGCAGAATTACGATTTGATGCCTTACGGGACAGTTTATGACAACGTAGGGAAATTTATTTCCAATATCAATCTAAAAGAGAAAAAAGAAAAAGTAGAAGAGTTGTTGGACATTGTCGGTTTGACGGAATTTGCGAAAGTAATTCCCAAAAATCTCAGCGGCGGACAGCAGCAGAGAGTTGCGATTGCACGTGCTCTGGCGGTTCTTCCCAAGATGCTTTTGCTGGATGAGCCATTCAGCAATCTTGATTTTTCCAGAAAGTTTGAATTGCGGGAGAAGCTCTTCAATTATGTCAAAGACAACAATCTCAGCCTGATGATTTCGACACACGATCTGGAGGAGGTTTTGCCTTGGGCAAATAAAATCGTTGTTTTGCAGGAAGGAAGATTAATTCAGAATGATTCACCGAAAGAAACTTATGAAAAACCTTATAATGATTATGTTGCAAAATTGCTTGGCGAAGTCAATATTTTTACAGAAACCGAACAAGCTGACCTAAATTTAAGTAAAACCCACTATTTCCCGCATCAAATCAAAATTGTTGATAATGGAGTAGAAGCAACCGTTTCGGACAGCCGTTTTGCAGGTTCTCATTACCGAAATAAATTGTTGATTAATGGTAAATCTATCATTATCTATTCACATCAATTTCTGGAAGGGAAAGTCAATCTTGAATTTTAATTATTGTCTACATTAGTATAATAATTTATAAACTTTGATGAGTTTTACGGCTTTGCGAACCTTAAAATATTTTCAAAGTGATTCAAAAAATCTTTGCGGACTTTGCGTTTAAATTTTCATCTAATAATTAAATCAATACTTTTGTGGATAAAATATGGATAACTTATAGATATTCAGTTTGTTGAATCAAAAAATATTTCTAATTTTGACAGACTAAAATACATCAGGAAATTTTTGGTTAATTCTCTTTCTGCCTTAGGGACTGGAAATTAGCTTTGCTCCGGCAAAACAATCAGAGTCTTTGAAAGTCGACCCTGCCAAATTTTTCCTTTTTTTTTGCTAATTGTTATTTGCTAATCGCCAAAAGCTAATTAAGCTTTCCTCACAAACTCAGACTTCAAAGCCATTGACCCAAAACCATCAATTTTGCAATCGATATTATGGTCACTTTCCGGTCGCAATCTGATGTTTTTAACTTTCGTTCCGGCTTTAATGTCTTTCGGAGCGCCTTTCACAGGAAGATCTTTGATGACGATCACAGAATCTCCGTTTTGCAATTCCTTGCCAAGAGAATCGAAAATTTTCCCTTCCGTAGAAACTTCCGCCGGGTCCCATTCGTAGAAACATTGGGAACAAACCTGAAGATTATCCTGTTCGTAAGTGAATTCTGACTGGCATTTCGGGCAAAGAATCGTGTCGCTCATAGTTTTTTAATTTTGAGTCGCAAAGTTAATTAAATTTCAATGATATTTTAGGCAGCTTAATCCGCCTTCCGTTCTCAAACCTAACGAAGCGGTTCGACGAAGTCAATCTTTTTTTTGCCAACTCTTCTCCATCACCGAAAAAGGATTTCCACTCAAGTCGGGCTGTGAGAGATTCAGCGTTTAAAAAAGACGAAATAAAAACTTGGCATTAATCATTTATAATTCACCATTAATATTTAGATTTGCTTGCAATAAATAAATTAATAAAAAGTAGATGAAAAAGACCGCTTTATACGATAAACACGTTTCTCTGGGAGCCAAGATTGTTCCTTTTGCAGGCTTCGAAATGCCTGTCCAGTATTCAGGAATCAACGATGAGCATTTTGCTGTCCGCGAAAAAGCGGGAATGTTTGATGTCTCTCATATGGGACAGTTTTTCATCGAAGGTCCATCGGCGAAAGAGCTTTTGCAGTTTGTAACGTCCAACAATGTGGACGCTTTGGAAAACGGAAAAGCACAATATTCGTGTTTGCCAAATGAAACCGGTGGAATTGTAGATGATCTGATTGTTTACAAAATGGAAGACGAAAAATATTTTGTAGTTGTAAACGCTTCAAACATCGATAAAGACTGGGATCACATCTCAAAATACAACGAAAAATTCGGCGCTAAAATGACCAACGCTTCAGACGAAATGTCATTGATTGCCATCCAGGGTCCAAAAGCAACTGAGATTCTTCAAAAATTGACTGAGACAGATTTGTCAGCGGTTCCATATTACCATTTCACGGTGGGTTCTGTAGCTGGTTTTTCTGCTGTTATCATTTCAAATACAGGTTACACAGGAAGCGGCGGTTTTGAGATTTATTTTAATAATGAAAATGCCGAACAAATCTGGGACGCTTTGTCGGAAGCTGGAAAAGATTTCGGATTGATTCCTTGTGGATTGGCTTCCAGAGATACTTTGAGATTAGAAAAAGGCTTTTGTCTGTATGGTATGGATATTAATGATACCAGTTCTCCACTTGAAGCAGGATTGGGTTGGATCACCAAATTCGATAAAGATTTTGTAAATAAAGCATTTCTTGAGAATCAAAAAGCCGAAGGCATTACTAAAAAATTAGTCGGTTTTGAAATGCTCGAAAAAGCAATTCCAAGACACGATTATGAAGTGGTGGATGCAGAAGGAAAAATCATCGGAAAAGTAACTTCCGGAACAATGTCTCCAATGAAGAAAGTGGGAATAGGATTGGCTTACGTAGATAAAGCAAACTTCAAACTGGATACTGAGATTTTCATCAGGATCAGAAATAAAGACATCCCAGCGAAAGTGGTAAAGCTGCCTTTTGTCTAACATCGGATTTTCTTTTTAAACATCATAAGCGGCTATTTTGGTCGCTTTTTTGATGAGAAGATGTTAGTCAATTGAAAAAAATAATTCGTTATGAAAATTAATAAACTAAGTATGGTGATGCTGCTTTCAGGAACTTTATTTTTCCAGGCAGCGGATAAAAAAGAAGTAGTGGCAGAGCAAAATCAAAGCGAAATGGTGGCTGCCGGTTTCCTACAACAGATGCCTGCAAACGTGAAAGATTTTCTCGCCAAATATTATCCGAAAGCAACCGTAGCAAAGTATGAGTCCAAAACGACACTTGCCGGTAAGAAGTATGAAGTCAAACTAAACAACGGCGCAGAAATAGACTTCGACAAGAACGGAAATTGGGAAGAAATCAGTGATAAACAGGGTGTGAATCCAGTGTTGATTCCGGCGAAGATTAAAACCTATCTGGATCAGAAGTACAGAGGGATCAAAGTGGAATCAATTGATAAAGATGATAATAAAATCAAAATCGATCTGATCAACGATATAGATCTGGAGTTTGATAAAAGCGGAAATTTTTTACGAATAGATCAATAGAAAAAGAAAAAGCGTTCAAAATCTGAACGCTTTTTTTGTCTTTGAATTGAGGTTTAAAATCTCTGATTTTATTTAAGATATTTCGTAATACTATCGCTCATTGGGTTGGTAGTACTGATAAAACTGTCAATCACATTTCCTTTTTCATCAAGCAAAATCTTGGTGAAGTTCCAAAGGATTTTTGTATTCTTCACACCGTTCTCCTTCTTGTCTGTAAGGAATTTGTAGATGGGCGCAATATCGTCTCCTTTCACAGAAATCTTCGCTGCCATCGGGAATTGAACACCGTAATTTCTTTGACAGAAGGTAGCGATCTCGTGGTTTTTACCCGGTTCCTGACCTCCAAAATTATTCGCAGGGAAACCCACGATCACCAGTTTGTTTTTGTATTTCTCATAAAGCTTTTCCAGATCCGCATACTGAGGTGTAAATCCGCATTCAGAAGCCGTATTGACTACCAGAATTTTTTTACCTTTAAATTTAGAAAAGTCAATCGTAGAGCCATCCAGCGCTTCTACTTTGAAGCTGTGTATCGATTTTGCCTGGGCTTTGTTTTTTGAAAATCCGAAAAGTGAAAACATAATAATGAATAAATATTTCATATAAAGTTATTTAATTTATTTTAAATTCTATCAAATGATTTTAAAGTTCAAATTTAAAACAAGTTTAGCAATAACCGCTTTTATATTCGCGAAAATCCTTGGTGGAGAGCACGAAGATTTTTTTGATTTAAAAATTCTGTAATTTTAAGCCTCATAAATTATTAAAATCTTTAGAAAATGCAGAGAAAAGATTTCCTCAAACTGTCGTCTATGGGACTTTTGGGACTGTATTCCCGTGGCACATCAGCGCTTATGAATAACCAAAAACCTCTCGCAATTCAGCTATATACCATTCGTGATGCGATCGCGCTGGATCTGGAAAAATCATTGGAACGTCTGGCAGAACTTGGCTTCAGACAATTGGAAATCTATGGTTATAACGGTACTTTCTATGGCAAAGACAGAAAGGATTTTCTCAATATTTTGAAGAATACAGGACTGGAAGTAGTCAGTTCGCATCACACGACAGGAATTCTTCATAATGACAAGGGAACACTGCTAAAAGACTGGGAACAGTCTGTGGAAGATCTGCACTTTATCGGGTCCAAATATATGGTTTGTTCCTATCTCTTTCCAGAAGAAAGAACTGTTGAACATTATAAAAAACTGCCCGAATTGCTCGATAGATGTGCAGCAATTACAGCAGGCGCAAAAATAGATTTTGCTTACCACAATCACGATTTCGAATTTGAGAAGTTGGAATCAAAAACTATTTATGATTTCATTTTAGACAATACAGATCCAAATTTTGTAAAAATGGAGCTCGATCTCTACTGGATTGCCAAAGCCGGAATAGATCCAGTCACTTATTTTGACAGATATCAGGGAAGATTTCCGCTGTGGCACGTGAAAGATATGGAAGCACAAAGCCGGGATTTTACAGAAATCGGAAACGGAACCATCAATTTTAAATCCATCTTTGAAGCCAAAGAAAAAGCGGGCCTCAAATACTGGTTTCTGGAGCAGGATTCCAGCAGAGGAGACATCTTTGAAAGCATTACGATCAGCAGAGATTACATTAACAAAAATAAGTTTTTCAGAAAAATATAACGTTTAGTCCCTGCCGTCATACATAATAATTTTAACAAATTTTATGATTTTTAAAATAAAAGCTTTTTCTTTGCTGTTCATTTGTTACGAACCCAATTTATGAGCGTCTACAGTAAGCTTGCCGAGAATTTACAATACATTTCGCCGTCATACTACAAAAGCAGATTTTTCAAAAAACTGAAAGGCCTCAATGCTCAAAATCTTTTAGCAAGGAAAGTGGAACCCGAGTTTCTGTGGATCAGAAAAATTCTGGATCAAAATGCAGTCTTCATCGATGTTGGAGCCAATGTTGGAGCCTATCTTTTTACTCTGGAAGGTCATCTGCAGTCTGCAAATATTTATGCGTTCGAACCCAATCCGCAGTTGTTCAAAAGACTCAGGCGTCTGTTTCCAAAAGTCAATTTGTCCTCCGTTGCGTTGTCTGATATTTCTACAACTGCAGAATTCAAAATACCGGTTATCAATGGTGAAAAAGTACACACCAGAGGGACTCTGCAAACTTCTATCAAAGAAAAAGATGAAGAGAAAACCATTTTGCAGCAAGTACAGGTAAAACCTTTGGATGATCTTGACTTGAATCTTAAAAAGCTTGATTTTATCAAAATAGATGTCGAAGGCAACGAGATGCAGACCCTGCGTGGCGCCCGAAAAACGATCCAGAAATTCAAGCCAATTCTAATGGTCGAAATGGAGCAACGCCACCACAGCGACAATCTTTGGACTCTGATTTCAGAAGTTGCTGCGTACGGCTATTCTGTGAATTATCTTGATAGAGAATCGCTCCAGCCAAAGACACTGACAGAGGAATTTCTAAATGCGCAGGATCCTGATAATGTCAAGAATTATAAAAATTACATCAACAATATCATCTTTTTACCAACGAAAAATTAAGCGATTTCTCAAAACGAAAAGTTCTAAAACTGATTCTATTCGAAACGTAAAATCCATTAATCCATAATCAACCATCAATTATAAAAAATGAGCGTAGTTGCAAGACAGGGCATAAAATATTCGATCATCGGTTATCTCGGTTTTTTGCTGGGAACGGTGGCCTCGATTTTTATCTTTCCCTACGACATGGAGTTCTACGGAAAACTCCGCTATGTCTTGCCTACAGCAGAAATCCTGGTTCCAATCGTAGTGTTTGGACTGAGTTTTTCCAACGTCAAATTTTTCTCAAAAGTACAGGAAGACGGCAAGCATCACAATATGCTGTCGCTTTCGCTATTAGCTGTCTGTCTTAATTTTATCATCTTCCTTGGCGGATATTTTCTCATCAATTATCTGTTTCCCGATCTGCAAAAATCCAAACTATGGGAAATGAAGCGTTTGATTCTGCCACTGGTTCTCGTTCTGGCTCTTTCTTCTGTTTTTAATAAATTTCTGACCAATTACAAAAGAATTGTAGTCCCGAATATTTTCGAAAATTTCATCCCGAAAATCGCTAATATCGGTGCGTTCTGCCTCTTCTTTTTTATAGGATTTGGTGAGAAAACAGCCTATGGTTTTTTCTTTATGATGTTCCTGATGTCGCTTCTGGGTTACGGATTCTATACCAACAGACTAGAGACAATCAAACCAGATTTTGAACTCGGTTATTTCAAAAAAAACAATTTCTACCGCGAGATTCTTACCTACAGTTTGTTTGGATTTTTAGGAAATATCGGAAATTATATTGCTATTAATATAGACAATCTGATGATCGGCGAATTTATCAGTTTTGAGGAAAACGGGATTTACAGCAATATCTATTCGATCATCTCCTTGATCACCGTGCCACAGATGGGATTATTCAATCTCTCGGCGCCAATTATCAACAAGGTGCTCGCAAGCAGAGATTATCAGGAGCTGGACAGGTTCCACAAGAAAACCTCGCTCAGTCTTTTCTTCCTAGGTTTTGTCCTGTTTTGCTGCATCGTTGTCGGATTTCCTTACCTCGCAGATTTTATGAAAAACGGCGAGGATCTCCGCTCTTCAGAACCTGTCGTTTGGGTTCTGGGCTTTGCAATGCTGTTTGACCTCGCAACAGGTTTCAACGGACACATCATTTCACTCTCCAGATTTTACAAATTCAACATTGTGGTCATGCTGATTTTGGCAGTCCTCACCATCAGTCTCAATATGATTTTTCTGACCTACACAGAGATGGGAATCCTCGGGATTGCAGTAGCATACGCCATCTCGCTGTCATTATTCAATCTGATCAAAATTATCTTCAATTACGTCAAATTCGGAGTATTTCCATTGGGAATCGAGATGATCTACGCCCTCATACTGGGGTTTTTATCAATCAATGTAGCCTTGCTGTTACCAGACTCCAAACTCAATATCCTCAATCTTTTCTATAAGCCCGGTGTGGTGTTAATCCTTTTGTTCATCGGCAATCACTTTCTCAAAATCTATCCGCTGGACAAGTTTCTCAACAGAACATTTATCAGAAGTCTTTTCAAATTTTAGAAGATTGTGGCGTGCCCGTTTTCTGCATTCATTTTCAACTGTTACAGTCACGCTCCGGCAGGCAGAAAACGGTCGCGCTGTCCACTGCTATCTTTTTGTCAGCACATTTCTCCTCTGTCATTCGGTTTCGGCGCCACAAAAAGGATATACGTTTCCATCGCTCACGCGCTGACGCTTCTTTCCGGCTCGTATTTTAAATTTTTGATAGCATTATGTTTTCACGCTTACCGCCAGAAAGCTTCGTTTTTATTAATAAATTTTTAACAGAATCTTTGTAGTCCGGTAACAATTAATTTCGCTACCTTGGTAATGTTGTAATCAGTGATTATAGAAGTGAAAACACTTTAAAAATCTGTCAAATTAGGTTTTTAAAAACACTTATCATTTATTATTCATCATTTATCAAACATCATTTATGCAGGTTCAGCCTTATTCTCTATTTTCCGACTACGATATCTACCTTTTCCGTTCAGGCAAGCATACCAGGCTTTACGAGAAATTTGGCTCCCACAAAGTGGAAGTAGAGGGTGTCTCCGGCGTATATTTCTCGGTGTGGGCTCCCACAGCCAAGGAGGTTTCCGTCATTGGGAATTTCAACAGCTGGGACGCGTTTTCGCACCAGCTCTCAGGAAGATGGGACCAGTCCGGTATCTGGGAAGGTTTTATTCCCGGCTTGGATCTGGGAGATGTTTACAAATACGGAATCCGAACCAATAAAGATGTATTGTTGGAAAAAGCAGATCCCTATGCGCTCTGTTTTGAAAATGCCCTGCAGGCAGGCTCCGTAGTCTGCACCAATTGGTATGAATGGCAGGATCACGAGTGGATGCAGAAGCGTGCCAGTCACAACAGCCTGAGCGCTCCCATTTCCGTGTACGAGATGCACCTCGGCTCCTGGATGCGGGATCCGGGCAATCCCGACAGGTTTCTCAGCTACGGTGAAATTGCGGATAAATTGGTTCCTTACCTCAAAGAAATGAATTTTACACACGTAGAGTTTATGCCCGTTATGGAGTATCCGTACGACCCCAGCTGGGGCTATCAGATCACAGGTTTTTATGCCGCGACTTCCAGATTTGGCTCGCCACAGGAACTGATGTACCTCATTTCCAAACTTCATCAGAATGATATTGGCGTTTTTCTGGATTGGGTACCGTCGCATTTTCCGGGCGATGCCAACGGATTACACTTCTTCGACGGTTCCTTCCTTTATGAGCACGAGGATCCCAGGAAAGGCTTTCATCCGGACTGGAAATCTTATATCTTCAATTACGGAAGACCGGAAGTCAAATCTTTTTTAATTTCAAATGCTATTTTTTGGCTGGACAGGTTTCATGCAGACGGCCTCCGCGTAGATGCTGTGACGTCTATGCTTCACCTCGATTATTCCAGAAATGAAGGCGAATGGGAACCTAATATCTACGGGACCAATGTCAACCTGGAAGCCAAAGAGTTTCTGCAGGATTTCAATATTGCTGTTTATAAAGAATTTCCCGATGTGCAGACCATCGCAGAAGAAAGTTCAGACTTTCCGAGACTTACAAAACCTGTCCACGACGACGGCATAGGTTTCGGAATGAAGTGGATGATGGGCTGGATGCACGACACACTGGATTACTTCAAAGAAGATCCGATTGCCAGAAAGTACCACCACAACAAAATCACGTTCACGAGCGTGTATGTGCATAATGAGAATTACATGATGCCGCTCTCACACGATGAGGTGGTTCATGGTAAAAGCAGTCTTATCTACAAAATGCCGGGCGACGAGTGGCAAAAATTTGCCAATCTGAGAGCCATGTATGTTTATATGTTCACCAATCCCGGCGCTAAACTGCTTTTTATGGGCGACGAAATTGCCCAGACCAGAGAGTGGAATTTCAGAGATTCTCTCGACTGGCATCTTCTTGATTTCCCTGTTCATAAAAATCTGCAGAGTCTTGTACGGGATCTGAATCTTCTTTACCGGTCATACCCTGCACTTTATGAGCTGCAGTTCTCTCCGGAAGGTTACGAATGGGTGAATGCAGATGATACAGATAATTCGATTTTCATCTATCTTAGAAAGAGCAAAGAAAATAAGGAAGTTCTTATGAATGTTCTAAATCTGACACCAAACAGTTTCGATTACAGAATAGGCGTTTCCAAAGATTCGAAATGGGAAGTGATCTTCAATTCTGATGATGCAAAGTACAGCGGAAGCGGAATAGAAGCTGTTATTTCTCAGGAGCTGAATGAAAGTTGGGACAACCGTGAAAATTCAATTATTGTAAGGCTGCCACCTTTGTCCGGCATTGTTTTGAAACAGATTGAAACATCGAAACCTGCTGCAGCGCCATCTAAAATTAGTAAAAAGAAAAAATAAATACCAAAGAAAATATAAATATGCAGATATTTCACCTTTCTATGGAGTGTTATCCTGTTGCAAAAGTCGGCGGACTGGCAGATGTCGTAGGAGCATTACCAAAATATCAAAATCAAATGGGCCTGGATGCCAGCGTGATAATGCCCTGGTACAACAAACCGTTTTTCTACAACCACGATTTTGAAATCGTCTTTGACGGCTTTATTCATCAGTCCTTTCATATGTATCAGGTTCAGGTGTTCAAGGAGAAAAGTAATGTGCTCGGTTTTGACCTTTACTTGGTCAAGATTCCGGGTCTTCTGGATCGGGAGAGCGTGTATGGCTATTGGGACGAGAGTCAGCAGTTCATAGCATTTCAGCACGGTGTTTTGCACTGGCTGAGTGCTATGCAGATCCGCCCGGATGTTTTTCATTGCCACGATTACCATACAGGATTGGTTCCTTTTATGATTGATAATTGTTATGAATTCCAGTTCCTGAAAGGCGTCAAAACCATCGGGACAATCCATAATGGTGAATATCAGGGTAGTATGGATTGGAAAATGTCCAGCTTCCTTCCCCATTTTGACGGCTGGAAATCCGGTCTTCTGGATTGGAGCGGCAGAATCAATCCGATGGCAGCGATGATCAAGTCTTCTAACGCCTTCAATGCCGTCTCCGGTGGTTATCTCGAGGAGCTGTTTTACAGTTTTCAGGGCCTGGAACCATTGATGAATCAGGAAAGACAAAAAGCTTTCGGCATCATCAATGGCATTGATACCGAAGTCTGGGATCCTGAAACAGACGAAATGCTGAAATTCAATTATAATAAAGACTATGCAGAAGAAGGGAAATGGGAGAATAAAAAAGTGATCTGTGCAGAGTATGGTCTCAATCCCAATCTTCCGCTCGTAGGATTTATAGGTCGTTTTGCCGGTGAAAAAGGCGCAGACTTCCTACCTGATATTGTCGAGAAAAGTATTCAGGAAACCAATGGTGCTCTCAACATCATTATTCTAGGCTCAGGTGATCAGGGTATCGAAAATAAGCTGAAGGAATTGGAGCATAAATACGTGAACCTCGCTATAGACCTTGGTTACAAGGAATATCTTTCCCATCAGATCTATGCATCCTCAGATTTTCTACTGATGCCAAGCAGAGTAGAACCTTGCGGACTAAACCAAATGTATGCGATGCGATACGGTACCATTCCGATTGTACGGTACACCGGAGGATTGCGCGATACAGTTCAGGATATTTCCACCGGTGGCAGCGGACTCAATTTTACAAATGCCGGAGCTGAAGATGCAGTTCACGCCATAAAAAGAGCTTTGCACATCTACAGCCAAAAGGATCTGATGAAGGGATTGATCTATAATAATATGTCATTTGATTTCTCTTGGGAGAAGTCTGCGAAAAATTATGAAATTCTTTATAATTATTAATAATTAGATTCACGTTGGCTTAATATTGGCAAACAATCAGTAACTTTAAACCACTTATAAAAATAACAAGACACATATGAAAGCTAGTGTAATCTCCATCGTACTCGGAGGCGGAAGAGGCAGCAGACTGTTCCCTTTGACCAATACAAGATCAAAACCTGCAGTTCCGATTGCGGGAAAATACCGGTTGGTAGATATTCCGATTTCCAACTGTCTCAACTCGGGACTCAACAGGATTTTAGTCCTCACTCAGTTTAATTCCGCATCACTTAATTCGCACATCAAAAATTCTTATCATTTCGATACTTTCAGCAAAGGTTTCGTAGATATTCTGGCAGCAGAACAGAATGTAGAAAACGAAAACTGGTACCAGGGAACTGCAGATGCTGTGCGTCAGACGATGAAACATCTCGAAAAATATGAGTATGAATACATTTTGATTCTCTCAGGTGATCAGCTTTACCAGATGGATTTCAAGGAGATGATCGATTTCCATAAGAAAAACGGCGGCGACATTACAATTGCCACGATTCCTGTGAATGCCAAAGATGCAACAGGTTTTGGTATTATGAAAGCAGATGAAGACAGTAACATCACTTCTTTTACAGAGAAACCGGATTACGAAATGCTGGCAGACTGGAAGTCCGAAGTAAGCGACGAAAGCCGTTCTCAGGGCAAAGAATATTTGGCTTCTATGGGAATTTATGTGTTTAGCAAAAATGTACTTAGAAAATTATTCGAAGAGCATGAAGGTGACGATTTCGGGAAAGATTTTATCCCGGCAGCAATCGGAAACTACAGTGTGTTGAGCTATCAGTATGACGGATACTGGACAGACATCGGTACGATTGAATCTTTTTATGAAGCCAATCTGGATCTTGCCCAGGATCTTCCGCAGTTCAATCTTTTCAGTTCCAACCCAATCTACACAAGAGCAAGGATGCTGCCCCCATCAAAGGTAAACGGCTCTTACATCAGCAAAACCATCATCGGTGACGGGTGCATCATCCTCGCAGATAAAATAGAAAACTGCATTATTGGCAACAGAACCAGAGTAGACCGCGGTTCTACCATTGTGAACTCTTATGTAATGGGTTCAGATTATTACCAGACTGCGCAGCAAATAGCTCAGAACGAAGCAGATAACATTACCAGTATGGGAATCGGCAAATACTGTTATATAGACAAAGCGATTCTCGACAAAAACTGTTACATTGGAAATAATGTAAGAATTATAGGTGGCAGACACCATCCTGACGGCGACTACGACACACATTCTATCAAGGAAGGTATTGTTGTGGTAAAGAAAAACGCAGTGATTCCGGACGGCACCAATATTATGTAATTTTAATATAAATTGACAGAACCCTTCGCTATGAAGGGTTTTTGTTTTTTAAATTTGGCAGATAATTTGTCTAATGAATCTCTAAAAAAACAATTTAATGAAGCATATTTTTTTATTTGTAGGAATTTTTATATTCTCTTCGGTTTCTGCTCAGTTCAGCAATATCAATGCTGGCGAGAACATCAGTTTCAGGATCCATTACGGATTTCTGACTGCGGGTAACGCCACGTTGTCCACTACAAAAACATCCTACAAAGGTCAGCCGGCCTTCTACGTCCGCGGCGTTGGTAAAACAAGTGGCGCTGCCAAGGCATTTTTTAAAGTGGAGGATGTCTACGAAAGTTACATTAATGATAAGAAAGAGCCGCTTTATTATGTAAGAAATGTCTCAGAAGGCAGCTATACACAACATCTGCAGAGCACCTTCAATCCCGGAAATAATACACTTGTCTTAGTCGATAAAAAACATACAGACAGACCTGCGAAGACCGTGAAAGTTCCCAATGATGTTCAGGATATTCTCTCTTGTTTTTATTACCTTAGAAGTGTGGATAATCTGAAAGTAGGATCGGTTCTTAAAATGAATGTATGGATAGACGACGAGCTTTTTCCTTTCCAGCTCAAGGTTGTCGGCACAGAAAAGGTCTCAACCAAATTTGGAAAAGTGAACTGCCTCAAGATCATTCCTTCCGTCATCAGTGGCAGGGTTTTCAAAGCAAAAGAAGGCGTCACAATGTGGGTCACCAATGATCAGAACAGGGTTCCGGTTCTTATAAAAGCAGAACTCGCGGTGGGATCCCTCAAAGCGAGTATAGACAGTTACAGCAACGTCAAGTATCCCATAAAATTCGAAAAATAATCAACTGAAAATCACTCTTTTATGAGTGATTTTTTGTTTTTAGATCTAGATATTGCCTTATGACAAGTCATTCATACCGAAAGAATTTTAACTTTGATAAAAATCACAACTATGAATCAGGTTACAGTATCTGTAGAAATTGAAAGGGCTTTAGACGAAGTCTGGAACGTCTTTAATGATCCGAAACATATCATCCACTGGAATTTTGCGCACGAGACCTGGGAATGCCCCGCAGCCAGCAATGATCTGAGAAAAGGCGGGCAGCTAAATGTGAGGATGCAGGCCAAAGACGGCAGTTTTGGTTTTGATCTGATCGGCATTTATGATGAAATTATAGACCGTCAAATTCTGAGATACCATCTTGAAGACGGTAGAAATGTAGAAGTGGTGTTTGAGGAATTATCTGCAAATAAAAGCAAGCTAACTGAAAATTTCGATCCTGAAAACGTCAATCCTGAAAGCTTCCAGAGAGAAGGCTGGCAGGCAATTCTGGATAATTTTAAAAAGTACGCTGAAAGTATTTAATCACGCCCGAATCATATTCTCTTTTTAACATCTAAATTCTCCCAGATGAACAACGATATTTTCCCTTGCATTTGGTTCAACCAAAAAGGAAGTAAGGCTGCAAAGTTTTACACCTCCGTCTTCAAAAATTCGAAAATCACAATGGACACTTCTATGGTCATCAATATAGAAATTGAAGGCCAAAAGCTAATGTTTTTGGATGCCGGTCCACAGTTCAAGTCCAATCTCACAGTTTCGCTGATGATGATGTGCAACACCCAAGATGAGGTGGAAGCGTATTATCAGAAACTTTCTGAAAATGGAAAAGTGATGATGGAATTAGATTCCTATCCGTGGAGTGAGAAATATGCGTGGGTCGAAGATCAGTACGGCATCTCGTGGCAACTTTATTACAGCAAAGAAAAATTTGATCAGAAATTCTCTCCCGTCTTGATGTTCACAGGACAAAACAACGGTAAATGCCGTGAGGCCTTAGACTATTACACTTCGATTTTCCCCAATTCCAGAATCGAAAGTATTATGGATTATCCTGCAGGACAAGCCGAACCAGAAGGCAATATCGGACATTCACAATTCATTATCAATGGTTATACGATGATGGCGATGGACAGTTCTCATCAGCATCATTTTAATTTTTCCGAAGGAACATCTATGGTTGTAATGACAGACAACCAGGAAGAAACCGATTTTTACTGGAACAAACTGACCAAAAATGGCGAAGAAAGTAGGTGCGGCTGGCTGAAAGACAAATATGGATTCAGCTGGCAGATCACTCCAAAACGCCTAATAGAACTGACAAATACAAGCGATCCTGCAAAAAACGAAAAGGCTTTTGATGCGATGTTGAAAATGAATAAGATCGTCATCAAAGATATTGAAGACGCCATGAACTCATAAATAAAAGGATATGGAAAAATTAAAGTATCAAATAGAGGTAAACGCTTCCGCAGAGAAAATCTGGGATGTTTTATGGAACGAAAAGTCGTATTCTCAGTGGACTCATTTCTTCAGTCCCGGCTCGCGTATGGCGACAGATTGGCAGATTGGCGGCAAAACATATTTTACCGATTCCAGCAAAAAGAACGGAATGGTGAGCACAATTGAGAGAATAGAAAAACCGAAATTACTGATATTCAAACATCTGGGCGAAATCCGGGATGGCGTAGAAGACGTTGAAAGCGACAGTGTAAAAGCCTGGAACGGCGCACTGGAAGGCTATTATCTTGAACAGAAAGATCATAAGACAACACTTAAGATAGAAGTAGATGCTGACCAGAGTTTCAAAGAGATGATGGACGAAGGTTTCAGAAAAGGCCTCGAAATAATAAAGCAATTATCAGAAAACAATTAAAAACACAAATGATGGACAAACCCAATTCGAAACAATTAGACATTATCATTCCGGCCTTCCGCGGCCATTCTCAGAATCTCCTGCTCGTACTGGACGGCATTTCCGAAGAGGATGCACTGAAAAGAATCGAGGGCAGAACCAACCATATCATCTGGATGGTCGGCAATTTTCTAGATATGAGATATGCCCTGGCGGGTGTGCTGGGACTCGAGATTGATAATCCCCACGGCGAACTTTTTTTCCAGGGAAAAGCGCTGGATGAGAACTTTATTTATCCCACGCTGGAGGCGCTGAAAGAGAGTTTCCACAAGGTTTCGCCTCTGCTTTACAGTAAACTTTTAGAGATTTCAGAAGAAGATCTCGGCAAAGATTTCGAGATGGGGATAAACATCGACTTTTTTCCGGAAAATATTCTCAATTTCGTAGGAATGTGCATTGGCAGGGAAGATTATCTATGCGGCCAAATCGGTCTGATGCGCAGAATCCTGGGCTACGACGGAATGAAATACGACTTCAACATGGATCTGAAATATTAACAAAAATTAAAAAAAAACAACAAATTATGGCAACAGTCAATCCTTATCTTACCTTCCACGGACAGTGCGAAGAAGCTTTTAAATTTTACGAATCCGCATTTGGTACAAAGGTTCCTTTCTGGGGCCGATTTGGTGAGATGCCTCCTGCAGAGGGAATGCCGCCGTTGGCGGACGAATACAAAAATCAAATTATGCACGTCGCGTTGCCGATTTCGAAAGAAACCACCATTATGGGCAGCGATTCTCTACCAGGAATGGGCGAGTACAGAAACGGGAACGACTTTTCAATTTCTATCAATACAGAATCAAGAGAAGAAGCGCTGCAGCTCTTCACCAAATTATCGGACGGCGGGCAAGTGACAATGGAACTTCAGGACACGTTTTGGGGTGCCTATTTCGGGATGTGGCAAGATAAATTCGGGATCCAGTGGATGGTCAATTATGATGATCCCGAAAAGGCGCAGGCACACTAATTTTAATAATTTATTGGGCAGCTATATCCGTCCTCCATTCCCGCTTTTTTCTGTGATCGCGTACTGGCGAGGCATTTTTCAGAAGTTTTAGTCTGGCGCCATCACAGAAAAAGAGCTCCATTCAGGCCGGGCTGCGATCCCACTTTTACCAAATAACAATTAACTCTTAATATTCAGGTTATGCCAAAATTAAATCCATATCTCAATTTTGATGGGAAAGCAGAGGAAGCTTTTCTATTTTACAGAACCGTTTTCGGCGGAGAATTCGTAGGCGGCGTGATGAAAATGGGAAATGCTCCCGGCACAGAAGACCTCTCGAAAGAAGACAAAAACAGGGTGATGCACATCGCTCTGCCAATCGGAAAAGACCTTTTGATGGCTTCTGATATTGTACCTTCGATGGGACAAAAACTCAGTCAGGGAAACGGAAATTACATCTCGATTTTTCCGGAAAGCAGGGAAGAAGCCGACAGGATTTTCAGCGCGTTATCATCAGGCGGTGAGATAGAAATGCCGATGGAAGACCAGTTCTGGGGCGATTATTTCGGAAGCTTCAAAGATCAATTCGGTGTTTTCTGGATGGTGAACTTCAGCAAGGATTCCGGTTACGAAGGATAAATTTAATTAATGGAAAAGCTAACGGCAAAAGCAACTATCGGAATTCAAAAAGCTGTTTCAGAAGTTTTTGAAGCGATTGTAGATCCTGATAAAATGCAGAATTATTTCATTTCCAAAAGCTCCGGACGAATGGAAGTTGGTAAAGAAATACTCTGGTCTTTCCCTGAATTTGAAGGTTCTTATCCTTTGACAACAAAAGAAATCATCCCGAATGAAAAGATCGTTTTTATCTCGGATCCAGAGTCGGTGGTAACGATAGAGTTCCAGAAATTTTCTGACAATGATACTGTTGTAAAGGTTTCCGAAGAAGGTCACCAAAGTGATGAGAAAGGTATTAAATGGGCTATCGGACAGACGGAAGGCTGGGCCAATTTTCTGGCTTGTATGAAAGCCTGGCTAGAATATGGCATCCATCTGCGGAAAGGTGCTTTCGACTTTATGAAAACAGATTAGAATAAAAGCTTTGCGATTTCGCAAAGCTTTTTATATTATTTTTTCGATTATCGGTTCTTCCTGACTGGCAATATTAATTATGTGATTTAATGTTATGATTTTATACTGAAAGAATTTTCCGGGATAGTCATCAGTTGCGAAAGTTTCAGACTTTAAATAATCTAAAAAAACTGAATCATCATAAATCTTTACTTTATTTCCCCTGTAATTTTTACTCGCTTCGAGATCATCAAAAGACTCATTTATGACCGAATAACCAATATAAGTTGGGAAATGTACTTTATAAATTTTTTCATGATCATCAATGATTTCTCTAGCTGAACCAAGATTTATCCCATTGATAACAAGTTCCTTCGCGCTGTCAACTCTTGGAACCGAAATTTCTAAGTAAAGTGAATTTTCTTCGGGCTCAAAAATCTTGGTTAAAAGTAAGCTTTTTTGTCTGTCTAATTCTTCGAAAAAGTTCATAGAAGCAAGTTTATTTTAAATCAAAGTTACCTGAAATTTTTTGGAATGTTAAAAGTTAGATTAATCTCTCAACTCTGCGAAGCACGCCCCGGCTTGAACGTAGCTCATTTTTTTGCGGCTGGAAATGCAAGGCAAAAAAATAGCGGGAGTGAGAGACGGATAAAGGCGCCCAAATAATTATTTAAGGTAAACCAGGTCTCATTGCGTCTTCCTAAATGTAAAACGTAAAATTTTTAAAAATGAAAAAAGGAATTTTAGCGATCGCAGGTTTGGCCGCCATCGCCATTATCGCAAAAAAAGCGCAAAAGAGAAAAGCATTCGTAAAAGGAATTTTTGACGAATATGATGTGAAGGAAAGAACGCCGTTCGGATTTGCAGACCGTATCAGAACTATGAACGATGACGAGTACAACGCGATGAAGGAGAAGGTGAAATCGCATTTTAGGAGAGGCTGCTGCAAAGCGAGAACTGCAGATGTGGAGTAATTAAGATTTGTTCTCGCGGACTGGGAAATTAATCCGATTTTTTTCTATCTGCTGAATCTGTAAAATCTGTGAGATGTCAATTTTAACTGAAATTAGATTAAATTGTTAGAAAAAACGGAAAGTTATGCTTTCCGTTTTTTGTTTTTGAACAGGTGAAATTGTTAAATTTGTCTGGTGAAGGACTATTACTATTTTCTCGGGATTCCTCAAAATGCTTCTGCTGAGGACATCAAAAAAGCCTATCGGAAATTGTCTTTGAAATACCATCCGGACAAAAATGATAATGATGTGTACTTCTCCGACCGTTTCAAGGAAGTTCGGGAAGCTTACGAGACGCTTACCGATCCGCAGAGGAAAAAAATTTACGACCAGAATCTGGGCAGTCAGCAGCGCAATGTCAAAAGTATTCTGCCTCCGAAGATCAAGAACTTCTCCGCCAGTAAAATCCGGGCTCAGAAAGATGAAGAGATCACAATCTACTGGAATACGTATGATGCAGATCTTGTGAAAATTGTCCCTTTCGGCCTTGAAAAACCGAATGGTGAACGGACGATCAGGATCAAGGAATTTGATTCTCAGGGGAAATTTCAGATCCTGCTTCACGCGACCAATACGATTCTTCACAAAACAATCGTTCAAGGGATTACGATCACAGAATTAGCTAAAAACGAATCCGATTCTGATCAAAAAGAATCTCTGAATAATCCTTCTGAAACTTTCCCAAAATCACAAAAAAAAGAAACCAAATCTAAAAGACTGGTTTCTCTATTTATATTTTTAGCATTGGCTGCTATGGTTATCTGGCTAATGTTCAACTGATCTTTTCCCGGCCGGGACACTTTTTGCATCGTTTCCCTTTCTTGAACTTTTTGCAGCAATTTTTCTTTCCACAATACATTTCTTCTGTATTTCCAAGGGCTGGCGCAAGTGGTGCGATTCTAAATGCGATAACTGGCTGATTCATATTGCAAATATATATTAATTTAGAATAAATACAAATAGAAATTGATATAAATCACCTAATTATTTTAGATATGGCGCCATTACTTTTGTCCAAAGCCTGTATCCTTCCGGTTTCATATGAAGCATATCATCCAGGAAAATATCTGTTCGTACTTTTCCATTGGCGTCGTTCATCACTTTCGTAATATCGATGTAATCTGTTCTTTTTTGAGTTTTAAGGTACGATTCTATCAGTCCGTTGACTTCTTTTACAATTGGCCAGTATTGCTCACGGCTTGGCGAATATTTTATGGAAACATACGCGACAGGAACTCTTGGGTATTTTGTCGTTACTGTCGTGAAGAATGTTTTGAATCTCTCGAAAACTTCTGCTGCAGTAGGATTTTCCATAGCTACATCGTTTTCGCCGCAATAGATGATAATCTGTTTTGGTTTGTAAGGATCCAAAAGCTCATCAGAATAGTTGTTGAGGTCTACTAGCCGCGATCCACCAAACGCACGGTTGACGATTTTCTTCCCCGGGAAATAGTCGTTGACATCCGTCCATTTGGTGAAAGATGAGCTACCCAGCAGGAGAATAGGCTTTTTAGGAATTCCGTTCTCAGTATTAGTCTTTTTGAATTCCTGAATCTCTTTCCAATAAGGTTTTTCCTGAGAAAAGAGTAGGAGAGAATTGAAAATGAATGCGAAAAATAAAATCCTTCTGAAAAACTGTCTGCTCATATTTTTAATTTTTTGAGTTTTCAAGATACAAAAAAACAGCTGCCAGAAGCAACTGTTTTGGTGATGATCTTATTTATTTTTGTGGCCTTTACCCTTATTGGACTTGTATCCTTTGGACTTTTTTGCCATATGCTTGTAGCGTTTATCATTGTTTTTGTTACTGTTGTAAACGGCTACCGGATTTTTTCCTTTATAATACTTCGTTTTGAACTTTGTGTATTTGTCTCGGCCGAGGATTCTTTCCAGTTCCGTATATCGATCGGTAGACCATCTGTCAGGATTACTGCCGTAAACACTGTTCCATCCATTATAGTCGGAGTAGCGGTCGTTTAGCGCGTAAATCTGATTGGCTTGAGTTGTTGATAAAACCAGATCCGTTACCACACTTTGCCAGTTGACATCTGTCACGCTGCGTCTGTAATCGTTATAATAAGCTGATTGTGCATACCCAAGTGAAAAAGTTCCTATGAATAATGCTGACATTAATAATTTTTTCATTATTTATATTTTAGTTGTTGCGAAACATAATTTCAATAGTGATGCCAAAATTAAAACTTATTTCATAAACTATGTTAACATTGTTGAGTATCATTAATGAAAAAAGACAGAAAAGTTAATTTCTGTCTCTTGTTAATTATAGTTAAAAGTACTTATTCTACAATGAATTTAGTATTCAATTCTCCTGTTTTCATGATATAAATTCCTTTAGGCAAATTGTTGAGTATAATTGTATTTCCGTTTTTGAAAGGATTTTCAATCGTCTGAACGTTTTGACCTACCATATTGTAGATCATTGCCTTATCAAATTTCTTAAGATCCTTATCACCTGTCACAGCAACGATGTTGCCTTTTACAGGATTTGGAGCAATCGTAAGGTTTTTAGAAAATGAGGAATCATCTACTGCCAATGGTGCGGCTCCCCAAATTGTTGTGATCCATTCCGGATGATCGATATATGGATTTCTATTCCCTTGGTAGGCGAAAACAGCATTATTTCTGTCGATTTCTTTTTGAGAAACAGGATCCTGCTGATTCCATCTCAATAGCATTCCCAAAAATGGTTCAGCAAAAACTTTAGTCTTAGAACCATCGTACATATCGTAAACGAAGGTCTGAATCAGGTTTTCATAACGTGTTGCAAAATAAAAATAAATTCTTGCAACATCACCTTTAAACTCATTGATCGGCTCAAAAACAGTTCCGCCGTAGCCATTCAGCTTACTGCTTCCCAGTTTTGATCCATTTTTAGATGTCCAGCTTGCAGTCCCGACTTCACCGTATGGCCAGTTGCTTCTTTTCCCGTTGACGTAGCCATCCGTAGGTAACAGGTGGTTGTAGTCGTTGTGCATTGGTGTAGCATCATCAAAAGTAGATTTTGGAATAGTGTGCTCTCTGTTGTAGCAAGACGCCTCTCCGCTGTAATTTCCGCACTGATTTGTAACGAAGGCATACTTGTAAGGATCGGCACCCGTCGGATTTTCTGAGTAAATATCCAGTACGCTGTTGTCTTTTTCGTAATATTTGTCTTTGTCAGCATTCACAAATACAGCCCAGTTATAGCCCATATCCTTATGACCGTTGGTGATGATTTGGCTGACTTTGGTCTTTAAAGTAAAGCCTGTAAGACCGGTTGTACCGTCGTAATAACCGGTAGGAGCCTGAGAAAATCCTAATGCGGAGATTCCGAAAGCCAGAAGTAAATTTATTTTTCTCATTTCAAATTAAATAGGGCGGCTAAGGTATAAAATAAATCATTTATTATGTGATTTAGTTCTTAACATTATAGTTAACTTAATGCTGTTAAAACAAATTATTATATTAATATAATGAAATCCAGTACAGATAGACCGCAAACAAAAAAAGGCAAGAATTAATTCCTGCCTTTCTGTATAATATCAGTTGAAATTATTATTCAACAATAAATTTTGTGTTTAATTCTCCTGTTTTCAGGATGTAGATCCCTTTCGGCAGGTTGTTTAATGTAATCGTATTACCGTTCTGGAAAGGATTTTCTATAGTCTGCACATTTTGTCCCACCATGTTGTAGATAAAAGCTTTTGTGAATTTCTTCAGATCCTTGTCGCCGCTTACGTTGATCACATTTCCTTTGACAGGATTTGGAGCAATGCTCAGGTTTTTGGAAAAGTTGGCATCATCCACAGCAAGAGGTGAAGAACCCCAGATTGCAGTCACCCATTCCGGATGATCTATAAAAGGATTTCTATTTTTCTGATGTGCGTACGCTGCATTATTTCTGACAATTTCTCTTTGAGAAACAGGATCTTGCTGGTGCCAAAGCAAAAGAAGATTCAGCTCCCACGTTACAAGTCCTTGATTTACATTACTTGTATTAAGGATATTTCCACTTGAGAAACTTGATAATCTGGTTTGGTATCTTGTTACGAAATACAGTAGACATCTTGCGATATCGCCTTTAAACTCATTAATAGGTTCAAAACTGGATCCGGCATAGCTTCCAACCGTATTATTCCCAACCCTACCACCGTTTAGCGATGTCCAAGATGGATTGGTCACTTTTCCGAAAGGATAATTGCTTCTCATCCCGTTGACTTTGCCGTCTGTAGGCAAGATGTGAAGGACGTCAGAAACCATTGGAGACGCCTCATTGAAAAGACTTTGTGGCACAGTATGCTCCCTGTTGTAGCAATCACCTTCCTTGGAATAGTTACCGCACTTTTTCACACCGTGCTGGAAATTGTAAGGATCTGCCCCGGAAGGATTTTCTGAGTAGATGTCTAAGACAGAACCGTCGTTTTCGTAAAATTTATCAGTATCTGTGCTTGGATAAGCATCATATAACGCATCATAACTTTTGGTCTGATAACCAGCAGTGATGATCTCGCCAAGTTTAGTTTTCAGTGCGTATCCGGTGAGTCCGGACGCTGTGCTGTAATAACCGGTTGGCTCCTGAGCATTCACAAAGCTCATACAGCCAACAAATAATAAAAAAATAGATTTTTTCATTTCAAAAAATTAGGGCGTAAAGTTATGCTTAATTTTCAATAATTGTCATCTTGTACTTAATTTTAAGCAAAATTTAAGGTTTATTAAAAAGGATCTGAATAATAGCAACGCTATTGCTAACTGTGGAAATTATATTGGTCTAATTTAAAGGTGACAGAATGATTATTTCGCGACAAGATAACTTTTGTTGATCTTAGAAAAAAGAACCGAAATGATAAGACCAAAAAAAAGAGCCACGCCGGAGACTACGAGATAATTCATTACCTCTATCTTAACCGGAAATGCAAGATTCTCACTTGCCCGGAAAAATCCCGTCTGGATTTGGATGTACGAAATGGCCGAACCTATCAGAAGGCCGCATAGCACACCGAAGAAAACAATCAGCAAGCCTGTGAAAAAGTAAGTCAACCGCAGGTCTTTTTTACTAAATCCAAGAGCAATCAGTGCTTTGGCCTGGTCTTTCTTGTCCAGCTGAAGGATGGTAATAGCACCAGCCAGATTGAATGTCGTAATGAAAATCACAAGGCCAAAAATCAGATAGATCATCAGTTTCTCCGTATTGATCATTTTCCAGAATGCCGCATTCTCCTCAGATTTTGTATTGACAATAATTTGATTGCCAAACTGTTTATTGAGAGTCGACTTTACCAATTCGGAATTGGAGGTGTTTTTTAATTTGATGACAATCTGGTAGCAAGCCGATTTCGGAAGTCCCAAAAGCTCCTGAGCCAGCTCTATCGGCGCAATAATGTAATTGTCCAGCTGCTCATTTCCGGGGAAAATCCCGCTCACGTAGATGTCTTTCTTATTAAAAATATCATTCTCCTGCTGGATGATTCCTTTACCGGGTTTAGGCATCAGAATGGTCGCAAAATCCTGACTGGAGTTCACCGGCAGAGACAGTCTGTTGTCCAGACCATTCTCCATAATCACCTCATTGTTATATTTAAAGTCCGGATATTTGCCGTAAAAGATACTTTCATTAATAGGATTTACGTGGATGTAAGCCGAGTCTACACCGCGCAGATAAGCAATCTCGCCGTTGTCCTTATAACCCAGATACACTTTCTCCTCAATCACTTTGGAAAAATGAGTAACCTCGGCATTGGCTTTCAGCGCCTTTTCGATTTTACTGATATCAGGAAGAACTTTCCCCGTTTTACTTTTCACAGTGAGATCCGCGTGCAGATTGGCAATCATATCCTTGTTCAGTTCCTCCAGACCGGAAAAAACCGATATGATGATAAACATAGCCGCTACGGCAGCTACCATTGCAAAAGCCGCCAGCCACGTGATAAACGTAACTGCCGTACTTCCTTTCTTGGAAATAAGGTATCTGGATGCTATGTAAAAAGCATTTTTCAAACTGGTCGGGGATTAAAGTACAGGGTTGTCGCCTTCGCCTTTCAGCTCTTTTTCAATCCGCTCCACATCGTCCATCGTGGTGTCTATGTAGAACGCCAGCTGTGGGATGATGCGCACCTGTTTAGACATTTTCTGCCCGATATAGTTGCGGTAAAAAGCATTATTGGTGTTGATTTCCTTCATAATAGGCTTGCGCAGTTCTGCAGGGAAAATACTGAGATATATCTTCGCAATGCTGAGATCTGCTGTCACCTTCACGTCAGAAACCGAAACCAGGAAGCTCTGTTTGCTTTCCGATGCCTGCTTGCGGAAGATCTCCGCCATATCTTCCTGAATGATTTGCGCTACTTTGCGCTGTCTGTTACTTTCCATAAATGCTGCAAATTTAGTGTTTTTGTTTTGATTTTTGGGAAGCATTTTTCAGCAGGAACCAATGCTTTGCTATTATAAATCTTTTGGGCAGCTGTTTCCGCCTTCCGTTCCCAATCTTTTTTGCTTCACGATTTCAATTTAAATAGAACATTATGCCACGCAAAAAAGGATTTCCACTCAAACCTAACGAAGTGGTTCATCGATTCAAATAAAAATAAATAAAAGTAGAACTAAGTCGGGCTGCAGATTGTACATAAAACAATAGTCAACCTAAAAGTACCATTTTGTCATCCTTTATATAGAAGGATAGAGAGGATAGAAACAGTAATATTATGTAAAACACTGCATCCAACTTTGCAATTTTAGAACGTATGAGCTCAATTTTAGTGCTTTTACGATCAAGACGGTCACTGTAACAGCCAAATCAAACCCGCCTTCAGCTCGCGTTTCCAGTAACTTTCAGAGTGCGTTCCGTCTTCATCTATTTTTACAACAATATTTTTCTCCGGAACTGATTTTTTTAATAATAATTGATTGACAGTTTTGATTTCCGGCACCATAGATTCGTCCTCGTTTTTTCCTGCAACAAAGTAGAATTTGGAATGTTTCAGATTATTCTTATTAATATTGAGAAACATTTTCAAATCCTTGGAAACAAACCAGAATGCAGGACTGAAAATTCCCGCTTTTCCAAAAACAGAAGGATATTTCGCCGATGCATAAAGCGAAATCAAACCGCCCATAGAGCTTCCAAGAATAATCGTCCTCGACGATTGCTTCTGCGTTCTGAATGTTTTATCAATATAAGGTTTCAGGGTTTTTGCAAGAAAGTCCACGTACAGATCGCCTTCACCAATGGTTTTGTATTTCTCATTGTTCCAGGGCGAATATTCAGCCAAACGCTTGTCTCCGCCGTTATCAATACCTATTACGATGGCCGACTTTCCGGTTTCCTTGTAGATGTCGTTCAGCGTTTCGTCCACACGCCACTCTCCGGAAAAGCTGGTGAAATCATCAAAGAGATTCTGCCCGTCGTGCATATAGATCACTGGATATCTTTTCCCAGAAGTTTCGTAATCGGGTGGGAGATAGATCCATATTTTCCTGGTTGTCTTAAGCTGAGGGATTGTAAAATTTTCGCTCAGAACTT
The DNA here is from genome assembly GCA_037033105.1 of Bacteroidota bacterium. Classification (GTDB taxonomy): domain Bacteria; phylum Bacteroidota; class Bacteroidia; order Flavobacteriales; family Weeksellaceae; genus Epilithonimonas. Next base: position 70,919 of record JAZBLF010000001.1, on the reverse strand, counting down.
TCACATTGGCGGTTAGCGTATGCTGCTTTTCTGAGGGCGAGCTCCAGCCTTTTATTTCTAAATCTACAGTCTCCATCTTGACAACGGTTTCCAAAGTCCTGTTAGATATTGCTTTTCCATTTTCGTCTGTTTCCGCAAAATCCCAGCTACCTTTCGTAATTTTATATTCTGTTTTTGATTCCTGAGCCGGAATTGTCAAGGTGTAAAGACCTTCATTGTTTTTTCTGAATTCGAAGGTATCATCGTCCGCTTTCCAGCCATTGAGGCTTCCTGCTAAAAATAGTTTGGCGTCCTTCTCAGTATTTGCCGGAAGTTTTGTAATCCTGAAAGTTATTTGTGAATTCATTCTAATGAAAAGCAGTGTAAAAATTAATACCAGATATTTCATAACAATAAAAGTAAGAATTTGTTTCAGTTGTGAAAGATTATAATTTATGAAAATTTTAAGCCTTCTTTTTAAATTTAATCTTTTCAGGTTTTGTAAATTTGGATCGCTTTAAAATTGAAATCAATCAAAATATTAAAGTGTAAAATATCAAAATATCCTATTAGATGACTACAAAATACGACCAGATTCCCAACTCTTTATTTGTAAAAAACAGAAAGAAATTTGCTGATGCATTGCTTCCGAAATCTTTGGCAGTTTTCAATTCCAACGATATCTATCCTATCAGTGCAGATTCTACAATGCCTTTCCAGCAGCACCGCGACATTTTTTATCTCAGTGGCGTAGATCAGGAGGAGAGTATTTTGGTTGTTTTTCCGGATGCTTATCTGGAGGAGAACCGCGAAATTCTTTTCCTGAGAGAAACCAATGCACATATCGCAGTTTGGGAAGGGGAAAAGCTGGATAAAAATCAGGCTTTTGAAACTTCTGGCATCAAAACGGTCTATTGGCTGAGTGATTTTGATAAGATTTTCAAATCTCTGATGTACGAGGCAGAAAATGTTTACCTTAATAAAAATGAACATTACAGAAGCTCTATAGAAACCGAAATCCGCGAAGACCGTTTTATCAAAAAGATAAAAGCAGATTTTCCGATGCACAATTACAAGAGGAGCAATCCTATCCTTCAACGTCTGAGAAGCATCAAGGAGCCGGAAGAACTGGCCTTGATTCAGAATGCGTGTAATATTACGGAAAAAGGAATCAGAAGACTGCTCAACTTTATCAAACCAAATGTCTGGGAATACGAAATTGAAGCGGAACTGATCCACGAATTCGTGAAAAACCGAAGCAAAGGTTTTGCGTACACGCCTATCATCGCAAGTGGAAATAATGCCAATGTTCTGCATTATATTGCCAACAATCAGCAATGCAAAGACGGTGACGTCATTCTTTTGGATGTAGGCGCAGAATATGCCAACTATTCATCGGATCTTACAAGAACCATTCCTGTAAATGGCAGATATTCCGACAGACAGAAAGAAGTCTATAACTCGGTTTTGAGGTGCAAAGTAGAGGCGGAACAACGTCTGGTTGCAGGAAACAACTGGTACCGATTCCATAAAGAAATGGGCGAAGTTTACACTTCAGAATTACTGCAGTTGGGATTAATAGATAAAGCAGACGTCCAAAACGAAGATCCAAAATGGCCGGCTTATAAAAAGTTTATGATGCACGGCACGTCTCACCACATGGGATTGGATACGCACGATTACGGTATTTTGACCGATGATTTTGTTGAAAATATGGTTTTCACAAACGAACCGGGCTTCTACATTCCAGCAGAAGGTTTTGGTGTAAGAATTGAGGACGATTATGTCATCCAATCTGCCGGAACGCCGTTTAATATGATGGCAAATATTCCGATTACAGTAGAAGAGATTGAAGATCTAATGAATTCTTAAAGTAGAAATTAGATTTTAGATTCTAGAATTTAGAATAATTCAACACTAAATATTTTATAATAAAAATTCCCGTTCAATATTGAGCGGGATTTTTTAAGCAATAAGCCAAGAGCCAGAGGTGAGATGCTATTTATTTTTTAAAGAAATCCATCAGATCTATATAATTTTTTATGATGAGTCACCATTTAGCAAAAAGAAAAAGTTGCCATTTTCAGGCAACTTTCTTTTATAAATTATCGTAAGTCATTCGTTTCGAATTCCAGCGTATTTTTTTCTACGAACTATATTGCTAAACATTTCTTTCTTAATTGTTGCAAGATTTCAAAGACCACAGCCAATAATCAGCATTTTGATAGTTTTGCAGGTAGTAGGTTTGAATTTAAATAACTTCTTTGATATGTTTGTAGTTGCTTGCGATGGTATCTGCAACCTCCTTGAAGTCGCCGTCCAGCATCATTCTTGTCATCGCAACGCCCATTCCTTTCATCTGATCCCAACCTACTTTTGGCGGCATGGCCAACGCATTTGGGTCAGTGAAAACATTCACCAAAACAGGACCTCTTGTCTGCAAAGCGTCGTCAATGGCTTCTTCCACTTTTTCAGGATCAGTAACGTTGATACCTTTGATTCCGAAAGCCTGTGCCAGCAATCCAAAGTCAGGATTTACCATATCCGTTTCGTTATCAGGAATGCCGTTGACTTCCATCTCCAGTTTTACCATTCCCAGTGATCTGTTGTTGAATACGATAATTTTGATTGGAAGATTATATTGCTTTATCGTTGCGATATCGCCAAGAAGCATAGAAAGTCCGCCGTCGCCACAAAGCGCAATCACCTGTTTGTCAGGACTTGCTAACTGGGCACCAATGGCCATTGGCATCGCATTCGCCATCGTCCCGTGGCTAAATGATCCCAGCAGTTTTCGCTCGCCGGTTGCATTGATGTATCTTGCGCCCCAAACACAGCACATTCCTGTATCTACGGTGAAGATGGTATCTTTATTAGCTTTTATATTAAGTGTTTCTGCAACAAATTCCGGGGATATCTGGCTCTCTTTCCCTTTATCATCTACATAAGTCTGAAGATTGTTTTTCACTTTCTCGTAAAATTCCAGTTGTTTATCAAGGAATGATCTGTCATCATTATTTTTGATTAATGGCAAAAGATTTACAAGTGAATCCTTAATTTTACCTGCAAAACCTCTTGTCAGCTGGGCACGTCTTCCCAAACGTTCAGGCTTGTCATCAATCTGGATAATTACTTTATCTACCGGCATAAATTTAACGTAAGGAAAATCTGTTCCCAGAAGGAAAATAATGTCGGCTTCGTGCATCGCTTTGAAAGCAGAAGGCAATCCCAATAGGCCTGTCATCCCGACTTCAAAAGGATTGTTATATTGAATTCCCATTTTCCCACGGAAAGAATAGCCGATGGGTGCCTTCAGTTTTTCAGCTAAAGCAATTACTTCACTGTGAGCTTCTGATGCTCCGATTCCGCAATAGATTGCGACTTTTTTTCCGGAATTGAGATGCTCCGCAATCCAGTTGGTTTCTTCGTCGGAAGGTATTATTCTGGGATTGGTTCTGAAAACGAGGTCAGAACTGATATTGGCTACTGCTTTCTCCTCAAAAAGATCGCCGGGCATTCCTAAAACTGCGACCCCTTTTTGTGAAACGGCGTGCTGTAATGCGGCTTGCAGCATTCTTGGTGCCTGTTCCGGCGTGGTAGCAATTTGATTATATACGGAACAGTCGTCGAATAATTTGATTGTATTAGTCTCCTGAAAATAGGAAGTTCCAAACTCTGTGCTTTCGCAGGTGGATGCAATAGCCAAGACAGGAACATTGCCGCGGTTGGCCTCATAAAGTCCATTGATAAGATGAACGTGGCCGGGGCCGGAGCTGCCTGCGCAAACAGCAAGACCTTCAAGTTCTGCCTCTGCGGCAGCTGCAAAAGCACCTACTTCCTCATGCCTTACGTGGATCCATTTGATAGAGCCTTCCCTTTTGATGGCGTCATTTAAAAAATTGAGACTGTCACCGGTGACGGCATACAGACGTTTGACTCCCGTTTTGACAAGGATTTCAACAAATTGATCGGCGATATTTTTTGACATTTTTGATAGGTTTAATTCCACCAAAATTTACAAAAAATATTCCAAGCGCTGTGCTTTAACTGATAATTAAATGTTAATTAAATCAATGAAAATGCTTGGGAAATGCTTCTTCAGGTGTTTGCTTCATAATATTAATCAAAAACCAAGATTTTAGAAAACCATAACCGTAGGAAAACATCTGAATATAGGTTGAAATAACGGCCATAGATGCAATGCTGATATTCCTGGTAACAATCATTGAATGGAAAAATACGAGAAATGTGTAAAGCCCGTACAGAGCAAGAAGCAATCCGTTTCCCCAAACAAAATAATGGATAATACCGACGAAATAGCCCAGTAAAAAGATGCTGGGAAACCAGAAAGTCAGTTTGGTGTATTTTGGGTGGCGGTGGTTCAGGATCGGCCTCGCACAGCCGAATTGATAGACCTGTTTTGAGAATTTCCCAAAATCTGTCCTGCGCTTGTGATAGACACCGATATTGTCGTAAAACATAGTCGTGTAACCACTTTCCCACAGCGTCATCGATAAATCTGGATCTTCGCCAATCCTCATCTCTGAGAAGCCGCCGACGCTTAGGAAAACCTCCTTGTTGACGCCCATATTGAAGCTTCTTGGCTGGAATTTGGTGACCGCACTTTTCTTCCCACGGATTCCGCCAGTTGTGAAAACCGAGGTCATAGAGTAGGAGATGGCTTTTTGCATCAGGTTGAAACCTTTGTGCGCCTTATCCGCGCCACCAAAAGCATCGCAGGGATTTTCGGCAAGGTTTCTCTTTATGTTTTCGATGTAATCGGCCTCAACAATCACGTCTGAATCTACGAAAACCAGCCAATCGTTTTTTGCCCGTTTCGCACCGTAATTTCGGGAAAGTCCCGGTCCTGAATTATCTTTCCGGAAAAATTTGATATCGAGCTGCTTTTCGAATAATTCTACAATTGGGAGAAGGGCAATTTTGGAACCGTCATCCACAATTATGATCTCAAACTCCTTATCTGTCTGATGAGACAAGGAATTCAGAAGCTCGAACAATTCGTCTTTTCTGTTGAATATGGCGATGATGATGGAGATTGTCTTATTCAAATTATTAATCTTTAAATCCAAAAATTCCGATAGCTAAAAACATTAAACTAAGGGAAAACCAACTTACAATGCTTCTAATTTTTGACGTATTTACTTCTCTGTAATTATTAATATATTTTTGATATTCCCAAATACCTAAACCGAAAAATATTATTGATAAAATGTAGAACATTTTATTCCTCCTCCTTATTCATATATTTCCCTTTCTTAGAACCGTCATACATTTCATACTGCAAAAATCTAGTCTCCAATTTTCCATTGAATAATTTGATTCTTCTCGAAGGTCTAAGTCCAATTTTCTTAGGTGCGTCAAGATCTGCAGAGATCAGCCAAGCCAAAGTGTTTGGATAATGTTGTTTGAAAGTGTCACCGATTTTTTTGTAGAAATCATCATCGTTAATAGAAATTCTCTCGTCATAAGGTGGATTGAAAACCATCAATAATGGGAAAAGGTCTTTCTCAGATTCGAAGAAATCTTTGTTTCTAAGTGTGATAATATCGTCCATTTCTGCAGCTTCGATATTGATGTGCGCAATGTCCAGAGCTTCAGGATCAATGTCATAACCTACGATTTTCCCGGTGAATTCCCGCACGCGGTTCAGTCTCACATCTTTGATGGTATTAAACAGTTCAGCGTCGTAGTTTCTCCAGTTCTGGAAACCGAAGTTTCTTCTGAAAGTCTGTGCCGGAAGATCCATTGCGATCATCGCTGCTTCTATTAATAGTGTTCCGGAACCACACATTGGATCCAGAAAATTTCCTTTTCCGTCCCAACCTGCGAGCTGCAGCATTCCCGAAGCCAAAACTTCGTTGATCGGTGCAATCGTTTGTTCCTTTCGGTAACCGCGTTTGAAAAGCGGATCGCCGGAACTGTCGATAGAAATCGTTACCAATTCCCTGTCGATATGAAGGTGGAATTTGATGTCCGGATTGTCTTTGTTGACGCTGGGTCTCATCTTATGCTTGTCCTGAAAATAATCCACGATGGCGTCTTTCATTTTCAAAGTCATAAACTGAGAATGGTGGAATCTTTCAGAGTTGACCGTTGCATCTATCGCAAAAGTCTGGTTTGGACTCAGATATTCATCCCACTCCATTTTGAAAAGCTTGTCGTAATATTTCGATTCGTTGTAAGCTTTGAATTCCATGATCGGAATGATGATTTTCACAGCAGTTCTGCAAGCGTAGTTCAGCTTGTACAGGAAGCCTAAGTCGCCTTCACAAGTGACTGCTCGGTTTTTGAGTTCCACATTTTTGCCGCCTAATTTTTTGACTTCTTCTGCCAAAATATCTTCCAATCCGAAAAAGGTTTTGATCTGTATCTGAAGATTTTCTATATCCATTCTGCAAAATTAATGAATGATAATTGATAAATGATAATTGATTTGAAAAATCTATCATCTATATTCTATTTGTCTCACGTCAATTTTCACTATTTTTGCAAAATGCAATGGTTCGAAGAATGGTTTGATACACCATATTATCACATACTTTATAAAAATCACGATTACAAAGAAGCGGAGGATTTTCTTAATCTTCTTACTGATGATCTTAAACTTGAGAAAAATTCAAAAATAATTGATTTAGCTTGCGGAAAAGGCAGGCATTCTGTTTATCTGAATAAATTGGGTTACCATGTTTTGGGCCTGGATCTCTCTGAACAAAGTATCAGTTTTGATAAGCAGTTTGAGACGGAGACTCTGAAATTTCAGGTCCACGATATGCGGAATAAAATTGAAAGCGAGCCTGTAGACGCAGTTTTCAATCTGTTTACAAGCTTTGGATATTTTGAAACTGAAGAAGAGGATAAAAGTGTTTTTCGGTCTGTTTCGGATGTTTTGAAGGATAATTCTTTTTTTGTTCTGGATTTTCTGAATGCAGAATATGTGAAGAGTGTCATCAAGCCAAATGCTGTGGTTGAGAGAGAGAATATTGTCTTTAATATTAAGAAAAATATCGAAGGTGAGTATATTATGAAAGAAATCGATTTTGAAGATCAGGGCAAGAATTTTCACTTTTTCGAAAGGGTAAAACTGACCAGACCGGAAAAAATATTACAGTTTGCGGAGGAATTTGGCTTCGAACTGGTCAAAAGATGGGGTGATTATCAGTTGAATGATTTTGATGAATCCAGCTCACAAAGGTGTATCAACTTGTTCAGAAAAAAACAGCATTCTATTTAAAGAATCAAATTAAAGATGATTATAATTTTACTGCTCATTTTAAGCGTTTTGATTGGTGTTTTTCTCGGCAAATATTTCGGGAGCAAGCAGCAATTTGCCAAAAATCTTTTGATTCTGAGCGCCGGTTTTCTGATCACAATCTGCCTGAATGAAGTTTTCCCTGAGGTTTATGAATTTGGAGGCCACCAGATTGGGATTTTCGTCATTCTGGGTGTTTTGATCCAGATGCTTTTAGAAAATCTGACTAAAGGTTTTGAGCACGGTCACGTTCACCATCATTCTGAAGATCACGCGATTCTTCCCGTGGCTTTGATTGCAGGATTGTTTGTTCACGCTTTTATTGAAGGAATTCCTTTGTCACACGAGAAGGAGACGTTTTCACCATATCTTTTGGGAATTCTTTTTCATAACATTCCAATATCTTTTGTTTTGGGAAGTTTCCTGGCACACAGCAAGAATTTCTCTACCAAATTCTGGGTTATCGTATCTGTATTCGCTTTGGCTTCGCCTTTGGGAATGCTGTTGGGGAGATATTTTGATGAAAATCTGAAGGTCTATTTCCTTGCAGTTGTCGGCGGGATTTTCCTTCATATCTCATCAGTTATTATTTTTGAAAGCAACAAAAACCACAAGATGGACTGGCAAAAAATTGTTCTGGTTATTGTCGGGATTTCTCTGGCGCTGGCGGGACATCTTTTTCACCATCATTAAGGATAAAAAAGATTTTCTAATTTATCAATAAAATCATATTTTTACTCAAATCAAAATTATGGGATTTTTAGACCAAATATTCGGAAAAAAAGAAGAGCAGGATCAGACGAAAACGCTTTGGACGAGAATAGAATCTGAGAAGGATCTGGATGCTGCCGTAGAGAAGTCTCTACAGAAAAAAGTGGTAATCTTCAAGCATTCTACAAGATGTTTTATAAGCAAAACAGTTCTGAAATCTTTTGAAAAGCAGATGGAAAACTCGGACAAGGATTACAGCTACTATTTTTTGGATCTGATTGCTCACCGCAATATTTCAAACGACATAGAAAGTCAGCTGGACGTTGTACACCAGAGTCCTCAGCTGATCGTTTTGGAAAATGGGAAAGCGATTTACAATGCGTCTCACCAAAGTATAGATCTTGATAAAATTTAATCAAAATCAAGAAAAACAGATCAGAAAAATCGGTTCCGGTCATAAACTCTCACTTTCAATCTCAAATCAAGTCCAATGATATCCAGCAATTTCCGCAATCATCTTTCCAAAATATTGGGTGTGCCCATTGATACTCTGGATTTTTGTTCGAGTCATTACGACGTGAAAGAAGTCAAGAAAAATGAGATCATCCTGCGGGAAGGCGAAATCTCCGATTCTACTTATTTCGTCGAAAAAGGTCTGCTAAGAATGTATTCCATAGATAAAGCAGGGAAGGAGCACATCATTCAGTTTGCGCCGGAAAACTGGATTATTTCTGATACCACAAGTCAGCTTTTAAACGAAAAATCCAGGTTTTATATCGAAGCGATTGAGGAAAGTACCATTGTAATTACCAAGGAAGGATTTTTTGAAAATCTGTCCAAAGTCTATCCTGATGTGGCAGAAAAAAATCAACGGTTGATGTTCAACCATATCAAAAATCTGCAAAACAGAGTCAATGCACTCATCAGCACAACCGCTGAAGAACGCTATATGGATTTCCTGAAAAAATACCCGAATCTGATGCTGCGAGCACCACAATGGATGGTGGCATCCTATCTTGGAATCACGCCGGAAAGCCTCAGCAGAGTGCGAAAAGAACTGGCCAACAAAAAGTTTATCATCTAGCCTTTAGATGCGATTATTTTTTATTCTAATCTTATTTTGTGCTCAATTATTTGGTCAGACTCAACTTTCAGAAAAGCTGTCCAAGAAAACATTTTCGGCTAAAGTCATAGGAATAACTGATGGCGATACGATGGAAATACTGTACAGAAATCATCCAGTCAAAATCCGTTTAGCACACATAGATTGTCCTGAGAAAAGGGGAAAACAACCGTTTGGCAATAATGCTAAAATCGCTTTGTCAAACCTTTGTTTCGGAAGAATGGTGACAGTAAAAGCTGAGAAATACGACCGGTATAAAAGATTGATTGCGGTTGTCATCAATAATAAAAATCAAAATGTCAATCAGGAAATGGTAAAGCTGGGAATGGCCTGGCATTTTACCAAGTATTCCAAAGATCCGTTTTACTCAAAACTGGAAGCAGCAGCCCGAAGAAATAGAGTGGGACTTTGGCAAGATAAAAATCCGATTGCGCCTTGGCTTTGGCGGGAAAAAAAGAAAAAATGAATTACCAAATTTTAAATTCAACTACGGCAGATATTCCTCAGTTATCTCAGATGATGCGGGATTTCTATGCCATCGATTTTTATCCTTTTGATGAAAAAGTGACCACCGAAAACTTTGCCAATTTCATTAATGACGAAAAATATGGTGTCTGCTTTAAAATGGTCTTTGAGGGCGATATTGCCGGTTATATTATCTTGGTGAAATATTTCAGTTTTGAATTTGGCGGTGAAATTTTGTTTTTGGATGAACTGTACATTAAACCTGAATTTCAGGGCAAATCTCTTGGTAAAAAAGCACTGGAATTTGTAAAAGATTACTCGGTTACAAATCACTTTAAAGTGGTGCTTTTAGAAATAGAAAACCACAATGACAGAGCAAAAAAACTCTATGAGCATTATGGTTTTCAAAATCATAAACGGAGTTTGATGATTCTTAAAAATTAAAAATATTAAAATTTATAATTATCAGTTTTACAATACCATTTTGGATAACAGCCTGTAATTTCACAGTCTCCGAAATAATATTTTTTCCTATTCTTTTTATAAAATTTTCCTGTCGTTAAACCATAAAAAATAGGTAATGTATTTTTATCTCTTTTACAAATTGGGCAAATAGAACTCTGATTTTCTCTGAAACTACAATTAATAATAGTATCACGAATTTTATCTTGGGAAAATCCATTTAATGATGTTGTTACAAAAAATAGAAATAAAATTTTGTTCATTTATTTCAGAATTTAATATTTAATTAAAGTTTATTCCTAAATTTTTCAATTCATCTCCTAAATCCGTTTGAGGTTTGATATGAACCACTCGAAATCCCAGAGTTTTCGCAGTTTCTATGTTTTTAATATTATCATCAATAAAAACGGATTCTTCAGCTTTCAAATCATACCGTTTAAGTAAAAGTTCAAAAATTTCTCTGCCTGGTTTAATGAGTTTCTCTGTCCCGGAAACCACGATTTTGTCTTCGAAAAGCTGAAAGAAATCGTAATTGTCCAATGCAATTGGGAAGGTTTCTGCAGACCAGTTCGTCAATCCGTAAAGTTGGAATTTTCCTTCTAGTTTCCTCAGGACTTCAACATTTTTGGGAATTTCACTTTTCAGCATTACCGGCCAATTGTCGTAGTATGCGCGGATTTCTTTTTCCCAATCCGGATGCTTTTCGATGAGGATCTCTGTTCCTTCCTTTAAAGTTCTTCCACGGTCCTGTTCGATATTCCATTCGTCAATTGCGATGTTTTTGAGAAACCATTCCATTTTATCATCATCATTAAAATAGGTTTTGAAGAAATATCTCGGATCCCAATCCATCAGAACGCCTCCGAAGTCGAAGATGATGTTTTTAATTTGCATTTTTAATTGATTTTTACGGAGATCAAATTTAATAAAAAAGGCTTTAGAAATAATTCTAAAGCCTTGATATAATATAAAAGTTAACTTCTACTTATCAATGGATCCCATTACTTTTTGGGCAAATGAGTTGAGCGCATCTTTTTCGCTCATTCCATTGCTGACGTTGACGTGCACTTCCAGCGCGCCGCAAATGTTGGTAATCAATTCTCCGGCAACGTTCAGGTCTTCTTCGGAAACACTTCGGAATTCTGAAAAACTTTCCAAAACTTCCAATGTCGCTTCCAGATTTTCCGGCGTTTGGTTTTGATAAAACTGTCTTATGATTGGTAATTTCATTATTTAGATTATTTAAATTTAATGCTGAAAATTTTAACGTAAAGTCCACAAATATTTTTTTGAACTTATTGAAAATATTGTGAAGGTTCGTAAAGGCGTAAAACTCAACAAATCTTACAAAGGTTTTCAGATATTAATTTTTAATCTCTGAAAATAATGTCGTCAAACTTTCAGCTTTGTTGGTTTGAACCTGGCTTTTCAAAGTGCCACCTTCAAATACTACAAATGTTGGCAAATTGTCAACCGTTGCGAGCTTTCTGCTTTCCGGTAATTTCTCTGCATCTACGTAATAGAAAGGAATCTCATCATTTTCTGAAGCCAGCTTTTTGAACTTTGGTTTCATAATTCTGCAGTTTCCGCACCACGTTGCACCATACTGAACCATCACTTTATCATTTTCACTTACGATCTGTTGTAAGTTGTCTTCTGTAAGTTCTATGTACATTTTTGAAATTATTAATGATTAGTTATAAATGATAATTGATTATGAATCAATTAGTTTTTGCTGAAGTATTCTGCAACGCCGGTTCTGTTGGCATTCATTGCTTCTTTACCTTCTTCCCAGTTTGCAGGACAAACTTCGCCGTGTTTTTGAACGTGTGCGTAAGCATCAATCAAACGGAGATATTCTTTTACGTTTCTTCCAAGCGGCATATCGTTCACAGATTCGTGGAAGATTTTTCCGGTTTCGTCGATCAGATAAGTTGCTCTATAAGTTACGTTGGAGCCTGTGTACACCTCGTTTCCTTCCTCATCATAATCCAAATCCTGATCTACAATTCCTAGAATGTTTGCCAATTGTCTGTGTGTATCTGCAAGGATCGGGTAAGTTACACCTTCGATTCCGCCGTTGTCTTTCGGTGTGTTTAGCCACGCAAAATGCACTTCATTTGTATCGCAAGATGCACCAATGATTACTGTATTTCTTTTTTGAAATTCCGGCAATGCTTCCTGAAAAGCGTGCAATTCTGTAGGGCAGACAAAAGTGAAATCTTTTGGATACCAGAACAGGATTACTTTTTGCTGATTGTTGACTGCTTCTTCAAAAACGTTGATTTTTAGATCATCACCCATTTCGCTCATTGCATCGATCGCTACATTTGGGAATAATTTACCTACTAATGACATAATATTTAAGTTTTAATTGTTGAAATTTGATAGTGCAAAAGTAATAAGATTTTGTGAATTGAATATTAAATATCGATTTATAAAATCTATCAATATGAAAGTTTAATAACTAACGGTGTTAGCCTGAGCTCTGTGCTATTCAACGTTCGTTTTTTGATTTAACATCATTCTGAAAGATGCTTCTAATATTAATTATTCAAACAAATATTTAACAATAAAAGGTGATTAATTGTTCTTCTTCAATAATTTAAAATAAAAAAAAAACACCACTTTTCAGTGATGTTATTTATCTAATTAAAGAGGAATAGTGCAACTAGAATTTCTCTACACATTCCTTAATTCTCTTCATCGCTTCCCGTAAATCAGCTTCCGACGCTGCGTAGGAAAAACGGATGCATTCAGGACTTCCGAAACTTACACCGCCAACGCATCCAACGTGCGCTTTTTCCAGTAAAAACATCGCAAAGTCGTCAGCATCCCTAATCTCGGTTCCGTCCAGGTTTTTACCGATGAAATAAGAAATATCCGGGAAGAAGTAAAATGCACTTTTTGGAAGATTGCATTTAAAGCCTTTGATGTCCTTCATCAGATCAAAAACAAGATCACGTCTCTTATGAAATTCTGTAATCATATATTGTAATTCCGAAGGATCCATCTGCAGAGCTGTGATAGAAGCTCTCTGAGCCACTGTATTGGCGCCACTCGTCATCTGGCCCTGGACTTTATCGCAGGCACTCGCCAGCCATTCCGGGCACGCGGAATATCCGATTCTCCATCCTGTCATCGCAAACGCCTTGCTCATCCCGTTGATCACCGCAGTCTGCTCGTACACCTGTGGAAAACTGGCAATGGAAACGTGCTTGCCTTCATAATTTATAAACTCATAGATCTCATCAGAAATGATCGTGACGTGCGGATATTTGGCCACAACATTGGCAATCGCTTCCAACTCTTCTCCTGTGTAATAACTGCCGGAAGGATTGCACGGCGAACTGTATAATAGTGCTTTGGTCTTTGGTGTAATTGCTTTTTCTAACTGCTCTGCTGTGAATTTGAATTCCGTATCGATCGATGTTTCTATGAAAACTGAAGTTCCGCCTACCAATTTTACCATTTCATCATAGCTTACCCAATATGGTGCAGGAAGGATCACTTCGTCGCCGTCATTTACAATTGCGGAAAGGACATTGATAATAGATTGTTTTGCGCCGTTGGAAACGCAGATCTGGGTCGGTTTGTAATCCAGGTTGTTATCTCTTTTCAGTTTCGCAGATATGGCTTGTCTCAGTTCCAGAAAACCGGGAACAGGCGAGTAGTGGCTGTAGTTTTCGTTGATGGCGTCAAATGCGGCCTGCTTGATTTTTTGAGGCACATCAAAATCCGGTTCTCCCAAAGTCAGACTGATGACATCTATGCCTGCGGCTTTCATATCACGTGCTTTGTTGCTCATTACGAAGGTTTGGGAATAGCTTAGTCTGTTCAGCCTGTCAGAAATTTTATTCATAAATACTTTTTTATTAGATCAATCTGACAAATATAATTTTTTAATAGGGAACTGCCGACTTGTTTGCACTAAATTGTTCAGGAAATTTCTGATTTAAAAAGTTAATGATTATCCTTAATTATAATTAATAAAATTTGTATATCCCTGAATGATAGTTTTCAATATTTGATTATTTTTGCGAATAAATTTTCAATTTTGATATCAAATTATGAAAATTTAGAATAAAATAAAACCTAAAACCAAGATGAAAATATTCTCTACCACCTTATTCAGCCTTTTGCTGCTGCTGCTTGCCAGCTTTCTGACTGCAAAACAGTTAGATGTGATCTCTCTCGAAAAAGAGATTTGCAGATACAACAGAGAAGGGCGGCAGTTGACTTCTCAAAAAAAACTTTCCGACTTATTATTTTCAGGTAATCTCAGTAAAGAAGAAGAATCGGCAGTCCTTTTATACATGGCCATCACATACCGCGGTGTGAACGATTATATGATGTGCCTGGACTATCTTAATAAATCTCATCAGATCGCACAGGACCTTCCGAAAAATAATTTTTTAAGAAAGAAACTCGATTATGAGTATGCATTCGTGTATTTTGACAGCAAAAATTTTGAAAAAGCAAAAAAAGCGATGGAGCGTATTGCAGACAAAAATTATATTGATGTGTCTCCGGAGGATCAGTCGTATATACTAATGCAGGAAGGTTATCTTTTTTTGATGGACAGGGAATTTGCCTTGGCGCAGAGAAAATACGACCAGGCATTTATGCTGATGCGGGACGCCAATGCTGCCAATCTTCCCATCATCCTTGTAAAGATGATGGAGCTGTATAGTAAGAAAAATGATATTAATAAGGTTGAGAGTCTTTATCAGGAAAGTATGCAGTTTTCCCGACAGTATAAAATCATGAAGTATGAAATAATGGCCTCTGCCGAAATGGAGAGAATTTATAAAGAGCACAATCTTCTCGACAAAGCCTATTCGATAGGCGCAAAACTGGACTCTCTAAGAAAATTGGAGAATCTGGATAACAAGGTTTCCGAAATGCACATTGTAGACAAGAAATATACGGAGATGAAAGAAGCCAGCGAGAGTCGCACGATATTTTGGGACAAAGTAGGATCTGCTGCCATTGCACTAATTCTGCTCTCTATAATAGCCTATTCTTTTGTGTACAGCAGAGATCTTAGATTGGAAAAAAGGAAGATGGCGGCAGAAATTGTACAAATGAAAGAGGATATGGAAACCATCACAAGCCATCCTCAGCCCGATGTGAAATTGCTAAGCCCAGAACATTTTTTTATTGAAAATGATAAACTGACAGAACGTCAAAAAGAGCTTTTAAAATTAATTTCCGAAGGTTTTTCTAACAAAGAAATTGCAGATAAATTATTTATCACAGAAAGCACCGTGAAATATCACGTCAGAAATATTTACAGTATTCTCGAACTTAAAGACAGAAAGGATTTATTTAGAAAAATGACTAATAATTAGCCTTACAAACCTACAACATCTACTGATCAGAGACTATCCCGAGGGGTAGTCTTTCCTGTTATAGCGCAGAACTAGCCATGCGTATAGTCTCTTTCCTTTTCAATATGGATACTTTTGCACCACGATTTTGAAAACAAGATTTGTCCGCACAAATGACTGACTGATTCAGCCGTTTTCCTGTGCTCATTAATAAAGTTTTCCTTCCCAATTTGAAGTCTGAACAACTCGGACTTTTTATTCGTGCGCTCTAAATTTATAACCCAAAGATATAATGAAAAAGTATTATTTATTGTTTTTTATTTTACTGATAAATTTATTTAATTCGCAAACCGAACTTGTAAGGTGGACCAAAAATGATCTGGCTCCGACTTCTGTTTCCAATGTCTCTGCGTTACCTATTTCATCAGCAGGCGGCGTAGGTATTTCTCCTACAACCTGGGACCAGTCATTTTTTATGATCTCAGGACTTTCCAACTCTAGCAATATTGATACCAATAAATATATTCAGTTCACAATTGCTCCTGCAAACAGCTATAAAATTACGCTGCAAAGTCTGAAACTAAGATACAGAAATCAAAGTGGAAATTCCAAATTTGAAATCAGATATTCTACAAATTCCGATTTTTCCAGTCCACAAACGCTTTACAACGCAGCAGTTACAGACAGCAACTGGCACGATCTGTCGCAGAGTAACTTTGTGAACAACACGGTTGCGTCCGGCAAAACACTATATATCCGTCTTTACGTTTATGAAACTTATAATAATTTCCATATCGCGTATACACCGCAAGGTGGTGTAGGCACAGGACCAAACATCACAGGTACAGTAGCTGCTGATATACCCACGGCGCCTGTTGCCAATAATGATTCATACAGTGTTGCGAAAAATAATGACGGCGAATTTAATATTCTTGCCAATGACGTATCTTCATCAGCATTTACAACGGTTGCCATTACTCAACATCCTGTAAACGGAACTGTAACTGTAAACGGAACTTCCGGTGTTACTTATAAACCTACAGTTGGCTTTACGGGAACAGATACTTTCAAATATACTGTTTCGAACAGTGTAGGTGTGTCAAATACGGCGACAGTCAGCATCAATGTGGTGGGCAATGTAGCTGCATCATTGGTAAGATGGAACAATACCGATAATTCTGCGAGTATTTACAATACAAAAGTAACTTCCGGTAATATCACTTCGCCGCTTGCAATCAGCTCCGGCGACTATTGGGAAAACAGCATCAATTACAAAATGTATCAGATTGCTGGCTGGCCTTCTACCACAACTGTTGACAAAACAAAATACCT
Source organism: Bacteroidota bacterium (assembly GCA_037033105.1). Taxonomy (GTDB): domain Bacteria; phylum Bacteroidota; class Bacteroidia; order Flavobacteriales; family Weeksellaceae; genus Epilithonimonas. The sequence goes on along the minus strand of JAZBLF010000001.1, from coordinate 54,244 downwards.
GCAGTTTACGGTAAGCCCCAAGAATGGCTACAAACTGAGCCTTTCAGATTTCAACTTTCTGGTAAGAATGGGCGGGAGCAGTTCTAAAATAAGAATTGATTATGCGCTGAACAGTGCATTCACCAATTCAGCAAACATTCTCCCGGAAACCACTTTGGGCTCCAACTGGACCAATATTTCACTAAATAATTTCCCGGCGCCGATCGCGACAGACGGACAGATCCTTTATCTGCGTGTTTATGTTTACAATACTTATAATGAGTTTCAAATCAAATTTCATCCGAATAATAATGAAGGTCCGGCTTTCAACGGTATTGTGGAATACAGTTCTACTGCACCGCTTGCTTATGACGACACAGTGACAACAAGTGTGAATAATGATATTAATATCAACGCTTTATCTAATGACGATTACAGCAATCAGGTAACATCTGTTTCTATCACGCAGCCATCGCACGGTGTGACAGTCCTTAATGCAGATAATACCATCAATTATATGCCTGCTAAAGACTATTCCGGTGCAGATGCTTTCAGCTATAATATCACCAATAAGTACGGTGTGTCGAATTATGCCGTTGTAACCCTGAATGTGGTTGCCAACAATTCATCACCGCTTATCAGATGGGAAAACAACGATTATTCAGGAACGGCTTTTCAAAATTTTATTGATCCTGCGAAAATGACCTCTTCCGGCATTACACTCAGCACCGATACTTGGTCTACACCGGTTTATATCGCTTCCAATCTGGAGACAGGAAGCAGTGTCAATCCTTCGAAGTATGTTCAGTTTATCTTAGACAATAAGAGTACAACCAAAACGATAGAGCCAAAAACATTGTCATTCACCGGCTCAGGAGCTGTCAGTTATCAGATCAGATATTCCAAGGCTGCAGATTTTTCTACCGATGTCAAAACATTGTCTGAAGGTATTTTCAACGCAGGAGAGACAGTCTATAACTTCAACTTTGAGAATGCTTATAAACTGAATGCCGGCGAAAAACTCTATGTAAGACTTTACCTTTTCAACAGCTACAGCCACTTTGTGATGCAGTATTATTCAGGCGCTACAGGTCCGCAGATTGACGGTCTCTTTTATAATTCTACATCCCTTTCTACAGATACTGTCTGGCAGAACGCTGCACAGCCACACTGGAGCAACGGTGTACCTACAGCAGAAAAACACGCTATTCTGGACACAAAATACGATACTTCTGCAAACGGTAATTTTATCAGCAAAAATCTTACAGTCAACACAGGTGCAAGTATTACTATAAAACAGGGCGGTTATATCACCGTGAATGGTCAGATCATCAACAATGCCGGTACAGACAAATTCTTGATTGAAAACAATGCGAACCTGCTGCAGTACGGTTCCGGCCAGAATGTTGGAAATATCACGATTCAGAAAACAGCAGTAATTCCTAAAATGGGTTACAACTACTGGTCTTCACCGGTAGCCGGACAAAACTTGTATCAGTTTTCTGACGGATACAATCAGGCAACTGGAACGGGAACGGGAACACCTTGGAACAGATTCTACGTTTATAATGAAGCTAATGACTACTTTGTCACCACTTTAGCAAACGATATTACGCTAACTGCCACATCAGCTTTTCAGGCTGCCAGAGGCTACGCGATCAGAGGGAAAAACAGTTTTCCTGATAAGATTACAAGTGCCTCCACACCTTCTCTTTTTGAGTTCAAAGGCGTACCGCAAAACGGAGATTTCTCTTTCCTACTGAAGTGGAGCAACGCAGCGCACGGCTACAATATGGTTGGGAATCCTTATCCTTCCAATTTGAGTTTTGATGATCTGTATGCGGCAAACAGCAAGAAAATATTTGGCGTCGCCTATTGCTGGACCAATAATGATGACCGTATTCTCAACCAGCAGAGCAGTAATTATCAAGGTAATAATTATGCAATCTACAACGGAACAGGTGGTACATCCGCTACTTATTTTGGTTATAACAACCGTAAGCCAAACGGTTACATTTCAGTAGGTCAGGGCTTCATTGTTCAGGCCAGACCTGCCGGGAAAAATCAGCCGCTTATTTTTAATGATAATATGCGATTTGCTGAAAATGCCAACTTCTACAACAAAGGAGAAGCTAACAAAGCACAAAAAGACAGATTCTGGCTGGAGTTCAAGTCTCCGACCAACGTCAACAATGAAATCCTTATCGGATACATGCCTGCTGCAACCAATGGCTACGACAGCGATTTTGATACAGAATTACTAGCCGTAGGTACAGATTCTTTCTGGAGTATTTTAGACAGCAAAAAATTAGGAATCCAGGCAAGAGAAACACCTCTGATGTCAGAAGACTTTGTAAAACTGGGGATCAAAGCGTCTCTGGCTGGTGAGTATGCAATCAGTATTACAGATAAAGAAGGGATTTTCGATGCCGGTCAAAATGTTTATCTGAAAGATACATATCTCAACAAAGTGGTGAGCCTGAAGGATGGTGCTTATGTTTTCAATACCAGCGCCGGCCAGTATGATGACCGGTTCCAGATTATATACAAAAATCAGGAGACGCTGGCTACAGATAATGCAGTCAAAAAAGGAATCCAGATCTACAAGGATCTTCAGAATTTCATCATCAGTTCCCCTGAAAATCTGGATATGGTGAGCGTTTATGACGCACTGGGCAGATTGATTTACGAAAATAAATCTTCGAAAAAAGAAATTCTTATCAATAAGAATAATCTTCCGGAAGGTCTCTACATTATCAAAGCAAAATCAGGAAACACAGTTACAACCAAAAAAGTCCTGAAATAAAAAATTAATAGTAGAAAGAAAGCCATCAATATTTTTTGATGGCTTTTTTGTTTAAATCCTATTAAAATCCTATTTTCGCCTTATGCCTTTAGAATTAATATTAAAATATTTCCCCGATATCACCAGCAGTCAGAAAGATCAGTTTGCAGCCTTAGAAACGCTTTACAAAGATTGGAATGAGAAGATCAACGTCATCTCCCGAAAAGACACAGAAAGCCTTTACGAAAAGCACATCCTGCACTCGCTCGGCATTGCAAAGGTGATGGCATTTGCAGACGACACCAAAGTGCTGGATATCGGCACCGGCGGCGGATTTCCTGGTATTCCGCTGGCTATTTTGTTCCCAAATGTGCAGTTCACTCTTGTAGACAGCATTGGCAAAAAAATTGCTGTCGTAAACGGAGTCGCAGAAAGTCTTGGACTGGTGAATGTTACGGCGCATCATATGAGAGCGGAACAGTTAAAAGAGAAATTCCATTTCGTAGTGAGCCGTGCAGTCACACAGATGCCAGTCTTCCTTACCTGGCTGCGTGGCAAGTTTGAGAAAGAGCAGTTCAACCCAAAGCACAACGGCGTTCTTTACCTCAAAGGCGGCGATCTCGGCGAAGAACTCGCGGGCATCAAATGCGAAATCTTCCAGCTCAAAAATTATTTTGAAGAAGAATTCTTTGACACCAAAAAAGTCGTATATCTGTCAAAAGGCAATTTTAACAACTAAATAAAGAAAAGATCATGAAGAAAGCTTTTATTTTATCAGTCATTTCATTGTTTTCATTAGCAGCCGTTTCCTGCAAAGACAATGACGATTATCAGCAAATCACAGACGTCTATGCTGCCAAAATAGACAGCGTGAAAATCCCGATGGATACAATGGCTCTGGGCGTTGCGCAGGATCTGAAAGTCTATTCTACCTTCGTCAAAACCTGTGAAGGCATCTACAGTTATGACTACAATTACACCAACGATTCCGTCCGCACAGTGGTCAATTATGCTTATAAAACCAACGATGTCTGCGGCGACGGCAATTACGTAGACGGCAGCAGAATCAGTTTCAAACCTGTGAAGACAGGAACTTACACCTTCAAATTCTTCGCCGGAAAAGACGCCGCCGGAACAAATACATTTCTGGAGAGAAAAGTGGTCGTAGAATAGATTAAAATTTTTAGGAGCTTATTCCCGCTTTCCGCTGCAATCTTTTTTGCTTCACATTTTCAGCCCAATAGAGATTTAAGAAGTGCAAAAAAGGATTTCCACTGCGATCGGGGCTATGCGTTTTTGCCATCCCTTCAGCATCCAATATAAAAATACCATTTTGAGGAAAGAATGAGGCAAGACTGAACTTCGCTGAGTCTTTCGAGTTTGAAGTCTTAAAAAAAAGTTTGAGTATTTTTGCACAAAACTTTGCAGACTTTGCGTTAAAAATTAAAATTCAACCAAAAAAATAATTAAATTGAGCCTTTACTTCAAAAGGCTTTTTTTATGCAGTTTCTCCACAGGATTATTACAGAATTACTAGAAAATCACAAAGACCTATCAGCGCTCGACATCGTCTTGCCGGGAAAGCGTCCGATGGTTTTCATCAAAAGAATCCTGCAGGAAAAACAATATGAAGGACTGCTTCCCAACTTTGTCACCATAGACGAGCTCATTGCAGAACTGTCGGAAAACCTAGAGATCAAAGGCATTGCACTTTGGCTTTTCGCCTATAGAACCTATCAGAAAATCGATTCTTCCGAAGATTTTTCCGGATTTCTAAAATGGTTTCCAACCCTGCAAAAAGATTGGGATGATATGATGAAGTTCTCAGAAAATGACCAAAAAATCCTTGAATGGATGCTGGACGAAGAGCGCATCAAAAACTGGGGCGAAGATCTGGGCGAAGAAGACAATCCCAGAAAAAGGAACCTGAACTTCTGGCGCAAAATGAATGAGTTTCTGCCAATGCTGAAATCAGATTTAAGAAAAGAAAACCTCGCCACCGCAGGAATGATCTACCAGGAAGCATTTTCCAAGCTCGACAATTTTGCAAAATCGACAAAGAATCACTTTGTTTTCTGTGGCTTCAACGCCTTATCACGAGTTGAAGAGCAATTGGTGCGGAAACTTTTGCAGTGGAACAAAGCCGAAACCTACTTCCAGGCCGATCAATATTACATTAATGATGAACGGCAGGAATCCGGCAAATTTCTCAGGGAAACCATCAAATGGAAAGAATTTGACCTTTACAGAACTTTCAACTGGATCGATGATCAATTTGCCCAGCCAAAAAATATTAAAACCTACGAAGTCTCCGGAAATATTGTCCAGGCCAAGGTTCTGCCCGAAATTCTGAAGAAAATCCCGAAAGAGGAATTGTCCGAAACGGCTTTGGTTTTATTGGACGAAAATCTGTTGCCAGCTGTTTTGGACAGCCTGACTTCTGTAGAAAGCGTCAACATTACGATGGGATTTCCGTTGAAGAATCTCTCGTTCAGCAACGCCATCAAAAAACTGTTTTACCTGCAGAAGCAACAGGAGAAAAAATCCTCCAGCTATTATTACGCCGATGTTTTACCGATTCTGGAAGAACTTCCGAATGACGAGAAAGACACTGCAGTGATTCAGGAATTCATTTCAAAAATTGAAGAGCGGAATATCGTTTACATTTCCAAAACTCTATTGCAGGAATTATTGGGCGATCTCAGTTATTTTCTCCTGCTTCAAAAACCGGAATCTACACAGGGCTTTTTAGATCTTCTGATAACATTTTGTTATGAGCTGAAATTCAAAGAACTGGATGATATTCAGTACGAAAATATTGCACATTTTGAAAAAGTTTTTAAAGTCATCAAAAATCAATTACTGCCTTATAAAATTGAAATCAAAATTGAAACTCTGGAAGTGCTTATCAATCAATTGGTCAACACCGAAAGCATCGATTTTGTGGGTGAACCGCTGGCTGGTTTCCAGATTATGGGACTTCTGGAAACGCGGCTCCTCAACTTCAAAAATATCATTCTGCTGTCAGTCAACGAAGGTAAATTGCCATTGGGAAATACGCAGAATACTTACATTCCGTTTGATGTCCGCAAGAATTTCGGTCTCAACACTTTTCTGGAAAACGACAGTATTTACGCTTATCACTTTTATCGCTTAATTCAAAATTCAGAGAATGTCCACCTTCTTTTCAATGCGTTGAGTTCCGGCGTAAACACGGGTGAGAAAAGCCGTTTCATCACGCAACTGGAGATGGAAAGTCCGCACACAATCGAACATATCATCATAGAAAATACATCCGAACCGATTTCTCAGGAGTTGATGAAAATTGAAAAGAATGCTGCGGTGATGCAACTTCTAAGCGAATGGAAAAACCGTGTTTCCGCTTCGCATCTTGTCACTTATCTTTATAATCCGATTGATTTTTACCTCAATCAAATCCTTAAAACCAGAGAAACCAACGAGATTGAGGAAGAGCTTTCTCAAAGAAATTACGGAAATCTCGTGCATTATGCACTGCAATTTCTGCACGAGCCGGTGACAGGCAAAATCCTGACCGTTCAGGATCTTGAAAATCTGCTGAATAAGACGGATCAGTCCATAGAATTTGCCATCGAAAAGCTAAAACACCAGCCCGAATTCTATGATCGCGGGATGAATTTCATTCACAGAGAGATTGCGAAAAGGGTAGTGCGAAACATCGTAGAATATGATCTGGAATTGGTGAAACAAGGCTCTGCTCTAGAGATTATAGATCTGGAAAAAGAGATCAACTGTGACTTTTACCTGGATGCAGAAAAATCTGACAAGATTAGTTTCTACGGTTTTGTAGACAGGATCGACAAACTGGACGGCGTCACAAGAGTCATAGATTATAAAACGGCAAAACCTAAAAACCTCACTATCAATTTGGGTAAAAATAAGGAAGAGAAACTGCCGCAATTATTCTTTAAAGACGACAACAAACAGGCGCTGCAGCTTTCTATCTATAAATATTGCATTACCAATTCCCTCAATATAAAACCGGAAAATGTAGAAACTGCCATCTGGTCTTTCGCAGAAGTTAATGCCGGGCCTCAAAATCTAAATTTTATCGATATTGAAGATTCGGAAGTAGAAAATTCCATCAGAAATCTGATTGCAGAAATTCTAAATCCTGAGGTGCCGTTTGAGGAAAAAGAGAAGGTGAGCTGGTAGTTTTAAGGTTGACTTTTCAATTTCAAATCTGTCACTTTTGTTCTTACCTTTTTCATGAAATCATCGCCTGGATCAGCTTTGCCTGTGAAATATTTGGGGTCAGATTCTTTCCAGAGTTTGGAATTGCGGAAAACACCATATTCCGAATGTCCGATCAGATATTCAATAGGATATTTTTTGGTTAAATATCTCACCAGTTCTGCGTTCGCTTCAACTTGTTTGTCTGTCAGGGGCTGCGCTTTGCTTCCGATATTTTCCACACCGATGGCGCAGTAATTCAGCCCGATGGTATGCCTTGCAAACAATTCAGGATCTACCAATTGATAAATGGTTCCGTCTCTGTCTATGATGAAATGGGAAGAAACATTCAAAGAGCTCTGCTTTTTTAGAGTGGATCTTTGATTTTCGAGGTGAAGATTATTGAAATATTTGAAATTGGATTCCACCGTGCCGCCAGCCGTGTAATGAAGCACGATGACTCTGGGCGTGATCTTCGGCGTTTTTTGATCCAGCCCGTGGTGCTCCTTCATATACTCCAGACTCAGTTTGATTTTTTCCTTAGAATAATCAATCGGCTTCTGAACTATTTTTAAGTTTTGAGCCTGAAATAGAAAACAAAAACTAAAGAAAAATATTTGAAAAAATTTAGTCATATCATTAATTTAAAACAAAGACTGCAAAACACTTTTTGAACAATACAAAGTTATTTAATTTCTAAAATCTAAAATCTAAAATCTAATCTCTAACTTCTACTTCTGATAAAAATAATGTCCTGTAATTGTCCAGCTGAAAAGGCAATCCTGCAAAACCTGTCCGCTCCCAATGTTGTGAACGATCATATACCGTTTGCCGTCCGGCGATTTTTTATTAACCACGATTCCGATGTGCGTCAGGTTTTTAGGAAGCAGCCAGGTGACAATATCACCCGGGACGTAGTCTTTTGCGTCGTTGGAAATCGGTTTTACCTTGCCAAATTTAGAGAAAAAAACCTGCAGATTGGGAACTCTGCGATGGTCGATATTGGAATCAGGTCTTTTTAAGCCCCAGTTTTTTGGATATTTTGAGAAATTCTTCACCATATCCTCGTGAACTTCTTTCTGTAAGTCAATTCCTAATTTGCGGTAAGCACGGATCACGACGTCTGTACAGACACCTTTATCCGCCGGAACATCACCGTTTGGATATTTTAAATTGAAATATGCCGGGTCATAAACGACTTTGTCTTTCGTGAGTTCCAGTGCTGCATTCGAAAGTTTTGAAGGGAAATTCTGACCAAAATTGAAGCCAGAAATCAGGATGAAAAGTAACAGGTATTTTCGCATTTGAACAGTTATAAATGATGAACGAAAAAACCTACGAAAATATTTCCGTAGGTTTTCTCTTTTAAAATATATAAGATTAATTTGGTCTTATCCAAAGGCATTGATACCCGTGATATCCATTCCTGTAATCAGTAAATGGATGTCGTGTGTTCCTTCATATGTGATGACAGATTCCAGGTTTGCAGCGTGACGCATCATCGGAAATTCGCCCATAATGCCCATTCCGCCTAGCATCTGCCGGGATTCTCTTGCAATGTCAATTGCCATTTTCACATTATTTCTTTTCGCCATCGAGATTTGTGCCGGCGAAGCTTTGTGCTCGTTTTTAAGCCTGCCTAGCTGGTAACAAAGCAATTGTGATTTTGTAATCTCAGTCAGGAATTCTGCTAATTTCTTTTGCTGAAGCTGGAATCCTCCGATTGGTTTCCCGAACTGTTTTCTCTCTTTAGAATATTGAACAGCCGTGCAATAGCAATCAATTGCTGCACCGATTACGCCCCACGAAATGCCGTATCTGGCTGAGTTAAGACAGGAAAGTGGTCCTTTCAAACCTTCAACATTTGGCAGCAGATTTTCCTTCGGAACTTTCACATTGTTGAAAACTAATTCGCCGGTTTTGGAAGCTCTCAGACTCCATTTGTTGTGCGTAGTTGGGGTTGTAAAGCCTTCCATCCCGCGTTCCAGGATCAGACCACGGACTTTTCCATCTTCGCCTTTTGCCCATATTACGGCAATATCAGCAACTGGAGAATTGGTGATCCACATCTTCGCGCCATTCAAAAGATAATGATCGCCTTGGTCTGTGAATTTGGATTCCATTGAGGAAGGATCCGAACCGTGATTGGGCTCTGTCAATCCGAAACAGCCGATTAGATCGCCGGATGCCAATTTTGGAAGATATTTTCTTTTTTGTTCTTCAGATCCGTATTCGAAAATAGGAAACATCACCAATGAAGACTGTACGGAAGCGGCTGAACGAACTGCAGAATCGCCTCTTTCCAGTTCCTGCATTATCAATCCATAAGAGATTTGATCCAGTCCCGGACCGCCGTATTCCTCAGGAATGTAAGGTCCCAAAGCACCGATGTTGCCCAATTCCTTCATCAATCCCGGAATATCGGTGTGATCCTGTGCTGCCTGATCTATTTGCGGCATTACAAAACTCTCGACCCAGCTGCGGACAGATTCGCGGATAAGCTTGTGTTCTTCGGTCAACAGGGCATCTATGGAATAATAATCGGGTATGCTGGTGAGTGGATAATATGACATTGATTTGTTTTGCCTAAAAATAGAGCTTTTCCTGAATTACCAAAAAGTTTTGTGGACAAATAATTCATTTTCTGACTTTATACATTCTTAATGATAAAATACTTTTGACTAATCCAGTCGTAATGTGCATCAATACTCATATTTCCAATGAATCAAAAACCGGTTAGGGGTGGTTCGGAAGGGGGGTATCCCAGGTTGTGAAATGGCTACAACAGGTACGAGAAGTGTCTGAAGCAGGTTCCGAAGTGCCTGTAACCACTTACATAAGTGTCTGTGACCACTTGTCTAAGTACCTCCGGGCACTTCTTAACCGTCTGTAGCCACTTGGGGAAGTGTCTGTAGGTAGTTGCGAAGCGCCCGTAGGCATTCATTGACCACCTTTTGCTACTACGCCAACCACCTTTGGGCAGTTCTGAATCGGCTGGAGGCGGTGGTTTGACAAAACTAAAAGGCTCCAAATCAACTGGAGCCTTCACTTTACTTCTCTTTCACATCTTTTGTAACTTGCTTCTCGGCATTCTCAGCTTTCTTTTCCTGAGCGCGTTTGTCTTTTCTCTGTTGTGCCCGGGATTTTTTCACTGCCCGTTTTTCCTCACGGATGACTTTGTTGGACTTTTTATTATATAAAGCTTCCAGAATGCCTTGTCCGGTTTTGCTGAAGATTTTGATTTTCGGTTTCTCGTGCGTTCCTGTGACTACCACAGGGAAACCAATCCAGCCTGCGGGTGGCAGACCAACCCGGATTCGGAAATCGAGTAGGCCGTTGAAACTGGTTGTTCCGCTGATTGACGGTCGTAAGACCGAAACTTTGAAAGTAAATGGATCTACATGGATCAGATTATTTTTGATGTTCGTTTTGATGTCCACACCTTTCATATCCGGATTGTTGAAGGCATTTGCGCCAATATCATTTCCAACTGCGGAAAGCATCTTCAGGTTTTTGACCTCCACATCTTTTAGATTGACATTTCCGCCGCCTTCAAGAGAAGGATAAATCGGTTTCATATTCGCATCAAAATCACCTTTCAGTTTGTAATCCAGAGAAACGATACCTTTCACATCTTTGGCTGCAGTCGCCATTTCACGAATCATATCGATTTCTTTATAAGCCCTCTGAACATCGAAATTATCAACCTTCAAAGCGATATCATAGTTGGCTGTGATCGGCGATTCGTTCTGATATCTGGCATCGATTCCCATCCTGCTGCCGACGATGTCAAAAGTGGTATTTTTAAGGTATACTTCGCCTTTGTTGACAGATGCCAAACCAACAAGATTATTGAGTCCAAGCCCTTTAAATTTAACTTTTTTAGCATTCGCTTCCAGTGAAACATCCAGGTTTGTAGGCACGATCACGACGCCGCTGCTTTTCGGATTTTCTTCTTTCGCGTAAGTGACTGCCAAAGATTTGTCTCTGTTGTCGCCTTCTTTCAGCGCCATAAATTCATCAATCAAAATGTAATTGGACTTGAGATGGAATTTTCCGTGCAAAGTTCCTTTTCTCTCGATGAAATAATTAATGGTATTCAAAAGATATCCATTCAAGGCAAAATCGGACTTACCATAATTGGCGAAGAATTTTCTGAACCACATTTTCTCATTTTCAAACTCAAAATTTCCTTCCCTGATGAAGAATGATTTGGGAAGATACTCTGTCGTGGCTTTTATATTTTTGAGGATCAAGGTTCCGCTGTTGTCCAGCTTGCTGTACTGTCCGTTGGTAGCATAGCTTTGTCGGCCATTCAGAGAGAGGTTTGCCATAATAAGGCCGCTGACATCGAAGCCTTCTTTCTTGAAAACCTGGTATATTCTTCCAACGTTCAAAACGCCTTTTGCACGCACTTTATACAGTAAATCCTCAAAATTCTGAAGATCTGCCGTTACAAAAACAGGATTGCCCTCGAAATCAAATTTGAAAGGATCCAACTTTACACCAAGGCTCTTGAAAGTGCCGTCCGTGTTGTGAATGTTAGCCAAAATATTGATGTTTTCGATGGCATTTGGATAATATTTAGTTTTGAGCCAGCCATTTTTCAGATTAAAATAACCTTTCGTTTTTGGGAATAACTTTTTATCCATATTGAAAATACCGTCTGATTGGATATCCGTATTCATAAGGCCTTTCAGTTCAATATCTTTCAATCCTAAGGCAGAATCCAAGGTTGCCAAGTCAATGCCGCCTTTGATATTGGCTTTGATATTCATTTCTTCCAGTCCATGCGTTCTCACAACTGCGCGGAACTTATTATTCTTTCCTAGATCAAAACTTAGATTTCGAAGATCCAACAGGAGCTTATTAGTGTCCAAGGAAGGTAAGTCGACATTCAAATCCATATTAAGATTGTTCATCGGAACCGGCGCATTGCTGTTGGAAACAAAACCGTTGTTCACTTTCAGACTGGCTTTCAGATCTGGTTTTTGGTTTTTTGGCTCGCTAAATCGTCCTTTTAGACTGAAGAATAAATCACTGTTTCCTTCTATTTTAGTGTCCTTTACCCAACTCAGATATTGCGGTGGCAAAACGGACAGCATATCTTTAATGGTTGTTTTTTCTGAAGCGGCATTAATATTAAGATTGTATCCATCCTTCAAAATACTGACGAAACCAGTGAATTTTAAAGGCAGTTCATTGATTCTCAACTCATTTTTTCTTAAGACAAAAGTCAAGGCATTGGTGTTGATTCTGGTAATCAGATCGGCGCGGAGTGATTTTTCTTTGGCGTACCAAATCCTGTTGAGAGCAAAATCAAGCTTGTCGATGGCAAGATCGGTTTCGAGGTCAAAGATATCTTCACTCAATCCGCCTTTTCCGGTATAATTCAGACCTTTTGCCTGCACCAATACGTTGGCAGCGTGGTCATTGTACTTTATATTCCAGTTTTTGAGTTTAATTAAATCTAATTTGATGGATGCACCGGCTTCAGTAGTATCTTTAGGTTTTTCGGAAGGTTTTGAAATGTAAACATTGTAGTTGGCCTGGCCTTTGGAATTGACGAAAACATTGGCCACAGCGTCGTTCACATAGATCTCATCGATTTTGATTTCCTGGTCAAAAATCAGATTCTTAAGATTGATTCCGGCCGAAACTTCCTTCGCCGCAAGAAGCGTATCCTGCTCAAAAGGCTTTGAACCTTTGAGTAAAAAATCATCCACGGAAACCGTCAGAGAAGGGAAGTGGCGAAAAAAAGTAAGGTGCGTTTTCTTGTAATCCAGTTCGCCTGCGAGGTGCTTATTGGCGAAAATCTTGACCTGATTTGAGATCTGTCCGGGAAATAGTATCGGAATAATGAACATTAGAAATAGAATAGAAGCTATTGTAATTCCAAGCCATTTTATTATTTTAAGAAGTATTGTTTTTATATTTCCAACAGTCATAAACTTACATTTTTGTGATTAATTCAAAGACTGTGCTACAAATTAATTCACAAAAAAACCTTCCACGATTTGAGAAAGGTTTTGAATTTTATTTTGTGAATGTCTACAGATATTTTTCGATGATGGGAATGGCAATTTCAGCCATCATTTTGTACCCGTTCTCATTTGGATGAACGCCGTCTTTGGAAAGCAAAACTTCTTTTTGATCTCTAAATGCAGAATGAAAATCGACGTAATTTAAAGAGTTTTCAGCTGCAATATCCTTCAGAATTTCGTTGTAGAGCAGGACATCTTCGTTGGTTCTTATTTTTCCTGTTGCTGAGATTTTAGAATCAATATTTTTAGAAATTGGAAGAATGCTGATTAAATAAATATCCTTTGAGTAGATTTTTGCATCCTGGACAGCTGTTTCAATATTAGCTCTGAACTGGTTAGAACTTACCATCTGTTGTCCATCTTTTACCGCCAAATCATTGGCGCCATAAGCGATGAAAACGATATTTCCATCCGATGAATTTCTGGCCTTGATCTCGTGAGGAATTCTTTTGACCAAACCTTCCGTAGTTTCACCGCCGATACCCAGATTGAAAAGAATCACTTCATTCTTATTTTCGTCACTGTATTTCTGAAGCGCATAACGTTTCAGAATATCGACCCAGCCGCCAAAAACGCCATCGTATTCTCCGTAGGTAATGCTGTCTCCGAAGAATAAACCGTAAATCATTTTCTTGATTTCTCTTCTTTAAATCAATTTAAAATTAAAGTAATATTCTGATGTGATTCTAAAATCTCAATTAATATTTCGAATAGAGTCTGTCCATTTCCGGCTATCAAATAATCAAGTTTTTGTTGAATCAGCTCAATATTAAAAGGTTTGCCTTGTCTGATTTTGTTCTCGTAAAATACTTTGGTGGCTTCAAAGCCTAAATCTTCTTTTGATTTGTCAGATTCTTTCCAAATAATTTCACCTTCGAAACCATAAAGAGTATCATCAAAACCATCTAAAGTCCCGACTTTCCAATCTTCATCTTTCATAAAGACATCAGAAACTTCTTCGTAGAATCCGGACAAATCAGAAAAATGGCTGCCATTGATGACAGCCGTTTTCTTTTTATTTTTATTTGAAGTATTCAACTCCATTTTTGAAGATGTTGTGATAATTCGCGGTCGGAATATTTTTCATTAAACCTTCTGCAAACCTTTCAGGATGTCCCATTCTACCGTAGATTTTTCCGTCCGGACTTGTGATTCCTTCAATTCCAAACAATGAGTTATTTGGATTGAATGGCATTCCGTGAGCAATGTTTCCATCTAAATCTAAATATTGGGTAGCAATCTGTCCGTTCTCATACAACTTCTGAATTTCTTCTTCCGAAGCCATAAAACGACCTTCACCGTGAGAAACCGGAATGGTAAAAACCTGATCTTTCATTCCTTTCAGCCAAGGCGATTCATCGTTCAGAACTTTCACATTCACCATTTGAGAAATATGTCTTCTGATGGCGTTATGCGCTAAGGTGGGTGAATTTTCATCTAAATCTTTAATTCTTCCGTAAGGCAATAATCCAGATTTAACCAATGCCTGAAAACCGTTGCAGATTCCGATGATCATTCCGTCTCTGTCCAGCAGTTCGTGAACGGCATTTCTCATCTTTTCATTCTTCAAAACATTCACGATAAACTTAGCAGAACCATCCGGTTCATCACCCGCAGAGAAGCCTCCGGAGAACGCTAAAATCTGCGACTGTTTAACTTCTTTTACCCACGCATCGATGCTTTCGTCAAGCAACTGATGATTGATATTAATCAATGGCAAACTGCAAACAATTGCACCTTCTTTTTGGAATGCATTCAGCGTATCGTACTCGCAGTTTGTTCCCGGGAAAACCGGTGCAAAAACTCTTGGCTGAGCAATTCCGTGTTTCTTGATGATGATATTTCTTGGGTTGATTGAGTTCAGTCTAGAATCTAATTCAACCGTAATTTTTTCTTTTTCTACTGTTGAAAAAAGGTTTTCAAAAGTTTTTGTATTTGCTTCAAGTAATTTTTCGATTTCAAAATTCAAATCATTGATTTTCAAAATATTTAAATTTTTAACTTCACCGATTAATTGAAGATCAACAGAACTCAGTTCTTCAGTAGACTCGATGATTAAGCTACCAATTTTTTTAGCTAATAAAACGTTCTCATCAGCAATATTAATTTCAGCTCCCAATCTGTTTCCAAAACTCATTTTTGCAAGAGCAACAGCAACTCCACCTTCTTTGACGGTCTTTACAGAAACGATTTTTCCGGCTTTAATATTTTCGAAAATCAATTCAAAAACAACCTTTAAATTATCATAGTTTGGAAGTCCGTTTTCCTGTGGAATATGGTTGAAGAAATAGAGTTTATTTCGTGCCTGTTTAAATTCGGGAGAGATCACATTTTTCTTTTCTCCGTTAGCGCAAGCGAACGAAATCAAGGTTGGCGGAACATTCAAATCCTGATACGTTCCACTCATTGAATCTTTACCTCCGATTGCAGCTAAACCAAGGTTAATCTGCGCATCATAAGCTCCCAAAAGAGAAGCCAAAGGCTTGCCCCATTTTTCAGGATTTTGACCCAATTTTTCAAAATATTCCTGAAAACTTAATCTGATATTTTTATAATCGCCACCCATTGCAACGATTTTCGCAACACTTTCAACTACAGCATAAGAAGCTCCTAGCAATGAATTTTGCTTTGAAATTTCTGCATCAAATCCCCAACTTGCGAAAGAAACTGTTTCGATATCTTTAGCCCCTAAAATCGGTAAGGTTTGAGCGCTTCCTTCCATCAAAGTCTGCTGATATTTTCCACCCAAAGGCATCGCAACCGTAGTCGCACCAATCGATGAATCAAACATTTCCATTAAACCTTTTTGAGAAGCAACGTTTTTATCGCTTAATATTTTCAAGAAATTCTCTTCATTGAATGATTGAGTTTCTTCTTTTACTTCATTAAGATGGGTAATCTTAACTTCCTGACTTTTAGAACATCCGTTTGTATCCAAAAATTCTCTTGAAAGGTCAACAATCTTATCGCCTTTCCAGAACATCTGCATTCTTCCTGAATCTGTCACTTTAGCCACTTCAACAGCCACAATGTTTTCAGCTTCACAAAACTTGATGAACTGTTCTTTATCTTTTGGTTCAACCACAACCGCCATTCTCTCCTGAGATTCAGAAATGGCAAGCTCGGTACCGTTTAGACCTTCATATTTCAAAGGTAAAACATCCAGATTAATTTCCAAAGAATCAGCGATTTCACCGATGGCTACAGAAACACCTCCAGCTCCGAAGTCATTTGATTTTTTAATCAATCTTGTCACTTCAGGATTTCTGAATAATCTCTGGATTTTACGTTCTTCAACCGCATTTCCTTTCTGAACTTCTGAACTCATCGTGTGAATCGAGGTTTCGTCCTGTTCTTTTGAACTTCCGCTTGCTCCACCAACACCGTCACGACCCGTTGCACCACCTAAAATGATGATAGAATCACCAGCTTCAGGTTTTTCACGTCTTACCCAATCCACAGGAACTGCTCCGGCAACAAAACCAACTTCCATTCTTTTCGCCTTGTAGCCTTCATCGTAGATTTCAGAAACCATTGTAGTTGCCAAACCGATTTGGTTACCGTAAGAAGAATATCCGTTCGCCGCCTGTTTTGTGATTGTTTTTTGAGGTAATTTTCCCGGTAAAGTTTTGTCAACCGGCTCCAAAACATCTGCAGCACCCGTTAATCTCATCGCCTGAAAAACGAAAGAACGTCCGGACAAAGGATCTCTGATCGCACCACCTAAACACGTTGAAGCACCTCCAAACGGTTCAATTTCCGTTGGGTGATTGTGTGTTTCGTTTTTAAATAACAAATACCAAGGTTCTTTTTTACCATCATATTCAGCTTCGATCTGGATTGTACAGGCGTTGATTTCATCTGAAACAACAAGATTTTCAAGGTTGCCTGTTTTATGGAAATATCTTCCGCAAACGGTTGCCAAATCCATTAGAGAGATTGGTTTCAATTCGCGTCCTAAGAATTTTCTTTTTTCGATATAATCATTGAAAATGCTTTCCAGTGTATGTTTAAACTGTCCTTCAAATTCGATATTGGACAGCTCTGTTTCAAACGTTGTGTGACGGCAGTGATCGCTCCAATAGGTATCTAAAACTTTCAATTCAGTTTCTGTAGGATTTCTTTTTTCAGTTTTAAAGTATTCCTGAATGAATTTCAAATCATCCAAACCTAAAGCAAAACCGTGATTGTTAAAGAATTCTTCCAACTGAGCATCATCAAAATTGATGAAATTTTCGTGAACCAAAACTTTTGACGGCGTTTCTTCTGCAGGAATATTTAAAACTGATAAATCTTTCTCCTGAGATTCCACTTTATTAATCAAAAGATCTTTGATTTTTACCAAGTCAGATTCAGAAACGCCTTCGAACTCAATGAGTTTACCGCTTCTTACTTTAGATTTCTCATTTTCAGTCAGTAAGGCGATACACTGTTGAGCAGAATCGGCACGCTGATCGTATTGTCCAGGCAAAAATTCTAATGCGAAACAAACTCCTTTTGCAGGATTTTCTTCGATTAAAATATCGGTAACCGGATCAACAAAAGTGCTATTAACCACTTTTTCAAATTCATCATCTTTCAAATTGAAAATATCATACACATTGTACACTTTTACATTTTTGACCGACGGAAGTACCTCTCTTACTTCATCAAAAATCTTTGGACTTTCTACGTCGAAAATTCCTCTTTTTTCTACGAAAATTCTTTTATTCATTATTACTTTTTGTAGATATATTATTCGTCTTTTGTTAAATCTGTTTTTCTCCTTGAATTCACAAGCAGATAATATTTTCCGTTGACATCAAAATCAATTGAATTACTCAATTTCCATTTGCCATAAGCTTCAAAATCAAATTTCCTATTTTCATCTTTAGATATCAGAAGATATTGATATTGTTCCATCAAAAATTCGTCTAAAAAACCATCATTTCGAAGTTTTGTAAGGAAATCAATCATTTTATTTGTAGCTAAACTTCCCTTACTTAGTTTAGGATTTTTATCGGTTTTATAATCTATAAATCCATCAATGCCAGCTATCTGAAACTCTAAATAAATACCTGGAATTCCTGCTGCTCTTTCAAACTTGTCAATGCTGTCGAGACTCCATTTTAATTTGTGAAAACTACTGCTTAATGTACTTCTAAGCATTAATGAATCCCTAAAAGCTCCCTTAGCAATATAATTATTAGTATAGTTTGACAGTGGATTTTTTTCTACAATTCTTGATGGTGCAATTTTCCTAAGCACCTCTTCATGTTTTTGGATTAAATCAATTGTATCATTAGTTTTCTGGCTAAATTCAGATACAAAAACCCAATAACCAGCGTCATAAACCTGATAATTTATTAGATTATTCAAATGAGAATAGACACCGCTAATTCCGTTCATTTTGAAGTTTCCGTTCTTATAAGAAACTGCTTTCAAATCAATTTCTTTTGGTCGAAATTTCTTATCTGCCAAACTTCTATTAAAAAAATGAGTAAGTCTCTCTTCATCCAACGAGGCTGGAAAAATTGAGAAATTATATTTTAAATCACTGCCTGCACTTTCATATTGTGCGGAAAATACACTGTCGTTTTTGGAATTTGTATTTAATTCTTTGCGTGAAAGATTTTCTATATTGTTTGGAGCCAACATTCCTGAAATTACATGCGTAAAATCTGAATCCGATTTTATTTTCTTATTTGTTTTTAATTGTTGCGAAAAAACGCAAAAAGAAATAAAAGAAAATATTAATAAAATTAGGTTTTTCATCAGTTAATATTAAAAATGCAGCCGAACAGACTGCAATTATTTATACTTTCAGATCAGACTCCAAACCAACTAATTCTTTATTTACATCCAAAATCGGCTGAACTTCATTCGCAATGAATTCCTCCGTTTGGATAGGTGCGAAACCGATAAAGTTTTTAGGATCCAGAACTTCTTTTAATTTTGATTTGTCTAATTTCAATGAGTTGTCATTTAAAATTCTTTCGATCAAATCGTTTTCTTTGCCTTCTTCTTTCACTTTTTTGGAAGCTTCCATAGAATGAACTCTGATTACCTCGTGGATTTCCTGACGGTCGCCACCAGCTTTAACTTCTTCCATAATAATATATTCTGTTGCCATAAACGGCAATTCTTCCATAATATGTTTATTGATTCTGTTTGGATAAACTACAATTCCATTCATAATGTTATTCCAGATCAATAGAATCGCATCAACCGCTAAAAACGCCTGAGGAATTGTCAATCTTTTGTTTGCAGAATCGTCTAAAGTTCTTTCAAACCATTGTGTTGAAGCTACCATTGCAGAACTTGTCGTTAACGACATCACGTATTTTGCCAACGCTCCGATTCTTTCGCTTCTCATCGGGTTACGTTTGTAAGCCATTGCAGACGAACCGATTTGGTTTTTTTCAAATGGTTCTTCAACTTCTTTCAAATTTTGAAGCAAACGTAAATCGTTGGTAAATTTATGGGCAGATTGAGCGATATTTCCTAATAAAGCGACCACTTTAGCATCGATTTTTCTGTCATAAGTCTGACCCGAAACGCCGAAAACTTTTTCGAAACCGAATCTTTTTGATAATTCTTTATCTAAATGTTTTACTTTAGAATAATCTCCATTGAAAAGTTCTAAGAAACTTGCAGCAGTTCCTGTCGTTCCTTTTACACCTCTGAAACGCAGTGTTTCTAAGAAGAAATCAAGCTCTTCGATATCAAGAACCAAGCTTTGTAACCAAAGTGTTGCTCTTTTTCCAACTGTTGTCAACTGAGCCGGCTGGAAATGGGTAAATCCTAAAGTTGGAAGATCTTTATACTGAATAGAAAAATCAGCGAGATTTTTCATCACGTTCACCAACTTTTTCTTTAAAATTAAAAGTCCGTCACGAATTTGAATTAAATCTGTATTGTCTCCTACAAAAGCGGAAGTAGCTCCCAAATGTATAATTCCTTTTGCAGAAGGCGCTACATCACCGTAAGTGTGGACGTGAGCCATTACATCGTGGCGGAATTTCTTCTCATATTCTGCAGCTTTATCATAATCGATATTGTCAACATTGGCTTTCAACTCAGCGATTTGCTCGTCTGTGATATCAAGACCCAGGTCTTTTTCGATCTCAGCCAAAGCGATCCAAAGTTTTCTCCAGTTCCTGAACTTGTTGTTATGGGAAAAATTAAAAAGCATTTCTTCACTGGAATAGCGTTCTTCCAGTGGGTTTTTGTAGGAATTCATTTCTTTCTTTTTTACTTTTTTAGATACACAAAATTAAGAAAATTAACCGACTGAATGAAATGAAATCTAAATTAGAATTGGGATTTAACCAAATAGTAATTTTTGAATCCAAGAATCGGCGGGATATTTGTATCTCAAAATTAAATCTACTAACAATGGTGTCAAAAAATACTTCAGAAATAAGGGTCAGCGTGACAACTGAGTATGATAATTTCAACAGTTATCCTTCAGAAAATAGGTTTGTCTTCCGTTATAATATCGAGATTGAGAATATGGGAAGTCTTCCGGTGAAGTTGTTGTCTAGAAAGTGGATCATCTATGATCTTGGTTTTGGTTTTACAGAGGTGGAAGGTGCAGGCGTGATTGGCTTGACGCCTGTGTTGGAAAGTGGAGAGAAGTTCACTTATTTTTCCAATGTCATTCTAAAATCCGGTGTAGGAAATATGGAAGGACATTACGTTTTTGAAAATTTTGACAAAGGTACTTTCAATGTAATTATTCCTAAGTTTAATTTGGTTTCTGCTGTACTGAGCAATTGATGCCAAACTGTGAAATCACTGCAGCCCGGCCTGAACGGAGCTCTTTTTCTTTTTTGGCAAAAAAAGAAAAAAGCGGGAGTGGAGGACGGAAATAGCTGCCCAAATACTTACAAATTTTTACTACAGAAACTTTATCTTCTTATCAAAAACTTGGTTGATCTCGTCGTTTCTTGATATCATCAATCTTTCAAAACTTAGCAGTGAAATCTTGGCGCAGACTTCAGCATCGGCGTCTGCCCTGTGGTGGTTGAAGTTGATCTGATGGTGTTCGGCCAGACTTTTAAGGCCATAACTTTTCAGATCCTTCCAAGCTTTTTTTGCCACGCCAATGCTGCACAGGTAATTGATTTTGGGTGTAAAAAAACCGTAATGCTCCAGACATCCACGCAAAACATTGGCATCAAATGAGGCATTATGGGCAATCATGAGATTTCCGTACATCAGATTTTCTATCTCATACCAGATGTCGCCAAAGGTGGGAGAGTTGCGCACATCTTCGGGATTGATACCGTGCACAGCGACATTGTGATAATTAAAATAAGGATAGGATGGCGGTTTTATAAGCCACGATCTGGTTTCTTTTATCACGCCATCTTCTACAATGCAGATTCCCAGTTCGCAGGCTGAATTTTTCTCGTGTGTTGCGGTTTCGAAATCTAAGGCTATAAAGTTCATTGTTTAATTTTTTTTGAGCCAAGAAAATGCTTAAACATCAGCCATTTGCTTTGGTAATAAGGATCGATCTGATGTTTTTGTCTCAGTCTAATGGAGCCCGGAAGCTGGATGTAAAAATAAACATGAGCTTTCAGAACTGCCCATAGAAATTTCCATCCATTTTTGTAAGCCAGATAAAACGCTGCGTAGCCATCAAGATGTAATCTTAGAAATAAAATAAAAAAAGCCTTCGATGCGGGAAGATTTTTCAGCATCATTGATAAGTTATTCCTGAAATTAAGATAGGTTTTTTGTGGATTTTCTTTCTTTAATGTTCCGCCTCCAACGTGGTAAACTTTTACTTTTCCTGTGTAGTATATTTTTCTGCCTTCGTTTTGCAGTCTCCAGCAAAGATCAATCTCTTCCTGATGGGCAAAGAATCTTTCATCAAAACCATTCATTTTCCAGAAATCTTCGGATCTTATAAAGAGGGAACATCCTGATGCCCAGAATATTTCGATTTCGTCGTCATACTGTCCGTGATCGGTTTCGATATCATCAAATATACGGCCCCGGCAATAAGGATAACCCAGATTATCTATTAAGCCACCTCCAGCCCCGGCAAACTCGAATTTACTTTTTTGATTATAATCGAGGATTTTTGGTTGAATTGCAGCGATGTCCCGGCGTTCGGAAAATAGTTTTCTGATTGGGAGAATCCAGTTTTCTGTTACTTCTACATCGGAGTTGAGTAAACAGTAGATGTCGGCAGTGACAGATTTTAATCCTAGATTATAACCCGCAGCAAAACCGGAATTATTTGGATTCCTGATAATTTTAACCTGTGGGAAATTCGATTGTAAATAAAGGATCGAATCGTCTGTCGACGCATTATCTATAACGAAAACTTCGGCTTCTGAAGAGTATTTTATGACGGAAGGAAGGAACTTTTCCAGCCAGTTTTTTCCGTTCCAGTTGAGGATAGCAATTGCGACAGTCATCTATTCTTCATAAGTTTTTATAGCATCTTTATATTTCCATCTTCTGTGGGACCAGAGCCAGTTGTCGGGTCTTTTTCTGATGGTATTTTCAAGTTGTCTGTGGAATTTTTTGACGACTTCATGTTCTACAAACTTTTCGCCGTCCGGAAAGATTCTGTGGTAATTTACCTGGTAGAATCCGCGTTTTACTTTTTTCATTTCACAGTAGATGAAAACCATATCCAGTCTGGTGGACAGCTTGTCGTAGCCTACAAATGCCGGCGTCCTCTGATTCAGGAAATTCAGTCCGAAATTGACCGTTGACACGTGCGGCGTCTGGTCTGCGACAAACATATAGATAGAATCGCCGTCATTTGGATTCCGAAAAATGTGTCTGATAACCTCGCTGGCTTCCAGTGGGCTATTGTTGAATCTGTTGCGTATTGTTTTAATCTTTTGCTCCCAGAATGTATTGCTCATTTTTCTGTAAACCGGGTAGCTTTTGCTTTGTGGAACTGTTGTTGTAAGTGCGTTGAACCATTCCCAATTGAAGACATGGCCGGACAATAGAATGATGTTTTTTCCTTCGTTTTTAGCCTCGTGAAATAGATCCTGATTCAAATGCTGCATCCTAACTCTGGATTCTGTCTCACTGATGGTAAAGGCTTTCAGCATTTCAACTAGATAGTCGCAAAAATTGGAAAAGAATTTCTTGGAAATCGTATTAATTTCCTGCTGAGACTTATCGGGAAAGGCGTTTTTTAAGTTTTCCAGAACTTCGCTTTTTCGGTAGCCGATGAGATAGTAATTAAGGAAAAACATAACGTCTGAAAATATATATAATATCCTCAGTGGTAGTTTTGAAATGAGTAGTAATATGCTGAATAGAAATCGATTCAAACTATTGTGTTTATTGGCAAATATACTGAAAAATGGCGGGATAATTGCTTAAATTTGGTGTTGTAAAATCAATAATTCAATAATGAAACAATCCATAATAAAATTATTCCTAATCGGAAGTGTATTGACATTTTCTGCGGCAACTGCACAAAGTACCGAAAATGCTGTTTCTATGGAACAGCTTGAAGCGAAAAAGAAAGCTGCCGCTGAAGAAAAAGCAAAATTACCTAAACCGTATCATCCTGAAGCTAATGCTGAATTGGACATACAAAACGCTGTAAAATTAGCTAAAAAGACTCATAAAAATGTAATTATCCAGGCTGGTGGAAACTGGTGTATCTGGTGCTTGAGATTTAATAATTACGTTCAGCAGACGCCGGAACTGAAAAAGTTGGCAGATGATAATTATGTATACTATCATCTCAACTGGTCACCGGAAAATAAAAATGAAAAAGTATTTGCCAAGTACGGTAATCCGGGTGACAAGTTTGGATATCCTGTTTTTATTGTTTTGGATGAGAACGGAAAACAGATCCACACACAAGATAGTGCAGTATTGGAAGAGGGAAGTGGCTACAGTCTGGAAAAAGTAAAGGCTTTTTTCAATGCCTGGAAATCTAAATCTTAATAAAGTTCAAGCCAAAAAAAACCATTCTGAATTTCAGAATGGTTTTTTTTTATTTTAAAAGTACTTATTAAGCATCTTCAGAAGGAGTTTCCTCTTCAACTTTAGCTTTAGGAGCAGCTGGTTTAGGAGCTTCTACCGGAGCATCGGATACGATAGAGAAATCAAAATTGTACTCTACAGATCTGTGAAGTCTGATCAATGCAGTCACTGTACCAGTTCTTTTGATTGTATTTCCAGGGATTTTGATGTATTTTTTATCAACATTTACACCAGCTTTTGCCAAAGCAGCAGCAAGGTCAGCATTGTTGATAGAACCGAATAGTCTGTCGCCAGAACCTACTTTTGCAGGAATAACGATAGATGTTTTCTTCAATTGATCTACTACAGCGTTTGCAGTAGCAACCAATTTAGCTTCTTCTTCTTTTCTTGATTCCAAAGTAGCTTCCAGAGCTGCTTTGTTTTTAGGCGTTGCCAAAAGAGCAATTCCCTGTGGTAACAAAAAATTACGAGCGTAACCTGGTTTTACGTTTACTGTATCGAACTCAAGCCCTAAGTTCTCAACATCTTGTTTTAGGATAATTTCCATTGTTGTTGTCTTGTTTAGATCTAGAAATTAGAGGTTAGAAATTAGAAGTTAGAATTAAGATCAATGACCTGAAATCTAAAATCTGAAATTTAAAATCTAAAATCTAAAACAGTTAGAATTAATTGATTTATTCAGCAACAAAAGAAGCAGGCGAACCTGCTGCTTTTATTAATTTTTGTCTTATTTCAAAAGATCTGCTACGTAAGGCATCAAAGACAAGTGTCTTGCTCTTTTGATAGCTGCAGATACTTTTCTCTGATATTTAAGAGAAGTTCCTGTATATCTTCTTGGTAAGATTTTACCTTGTTCGTTTACGAATTGTAAAAGGAAGTCAGCATCTTTGTAATCTACATGCTTGATTCCGAATTTTTTGAATCTACAGTATTTCTTTTCAGATTTTGTGTTGATATCAAGTGGAGTAAGAAATTTTACTTCAGATTCGCCTCCGGCAGAGGCTTGTTTTGCCATATCATCTATTGCCATGATTTTAAAATTTTAAAAGGTTAATAATTAAGCTTTAGCAGATTTGATTTTGCTTCTTCTTGTCACTGCATAATCGATAGCGTGCTTGTCAAGTTTAGTCGTTAAATAACGAATCACTCTCTCATCACGTTTGAAAGCAGTTTCAAGATCTGCAACTACAGTTCCTTCTCCTTTGAATTCGACTAGTGTGTAAAAACCATTCTTTTTCAATTGAATAGGATAAGCTAATTTCTTAAGTCCCCAATTTTCTTTGGCAACGATTTCGCAATTGTTAGAAGTCAATAGATCTTCAAATTTTTTCACTGCTTCCTCCACCTGAGCATCAGATAGAACGGGAGTTAAAATGAAAACAGTTTCGTAATTGTTCATAATGTTAATTTATTAATTAAAAATTCGAGTTGCAAAAGTACAATATTTTTCTGAATTACAAGTGTTATTTTCTTGTAGATCATCAACAAATAGTTTCCAGTCAGATTTTTGATCAAATATATTAATGATTCAGTCAAAAAAAAGATCCCGTCAATTGCTCGACGGGATCTTACTAAGATTTGATAAGGATTATTTTTTGATTACTTTGGTAGAAGTAGTTTTACCGTCTTCCAACACTGTAGTCACTACATAAACACCAGCGCTGAATCTGCTGAAATCGATCTGAGATTTAGCATCGTTGATATCTTTTGTGAATACTTGTTTACCAGCTACATCATACACTTTAACAGATTTAATTTTACCCGCAGCCTCGATGTTAAAGATGTCTTTAACAGGGTTTGGATAAGCTTTGATTCCTGCTTTAGAAGCTTCTGATACAGCAAGTACACCAATATTAAGTGTGTAGTCTTCAACCTGTCCAAAAGAACTTGTTCCGCAAGGTGTAAGGTTTGGTGTCAAAGAGGAATCATGCAGTCTTACTCTCATTCTTGTTGTACCAATGGTTGCAGTCGCAGGAATAGTGATGCTTCCAGTCCACGGAGAAGTTTTGGTAGGTGTTACTAAAACCTGCTCACCTGCATCTGCAAAATCTTTATCGTTGTTGAAGTCAATCCATACAAGCACCTGATCAGAAGCGTAAGATGTTCCGGAGAATGTAGCAGTGAATGTATAAGTAGATCCGGCACTAACATTACCTACCGTGGCTGTGAAATCTTCATAGCCTGCTGTTGCAGTAGAGTTTTTGTTGATATCAGCAAAAGTGACGTTGCTTATTTTTTCAAAACTTGTAGACGTTGCACCTGCAGTACAATATACAGGAGCCGTGGTTGTGAATGAATAAGTTGTGCATCCAGTTGCAGATCCTGCAGCATTTTTAGCGACCACTCTCCAGTAGTAAGTAGAAGAGGCGTCTAAATTGGATACCGTTAAACTTGTTCCGGACGGACTGCCCACGAGTGTTGTAGGATTGGTATTTTTGTCCAGATAAACATCATAAGAATCTGCCACTCCCGTAGTTGGTGCTGTCCAGGACAGTGTTTGGGAAACATAAGGAAGGTTGGTCGCCCCGTTAGCAGGCGATGTCATCACTGCACAACCAGGAGCTGCTGTTGGAGCTGCTGTAACGCTTACATCGTCAATATGTAATGAAAACATATCCGTTGTATTATAATGTCTGAACGCAATGTATACCTGAGCCTGTCCTACAAATGCGCTAAGATTTATCGTCTTTGTATAGAACACGCCACCAGGCCCGTTACTGGCTGCACTTTCTGTCAACACTGGGGTAGTGGCCAAAAATCCGGCTACGGTGTTGGTTGTTGCTACATAAACAGAATAGTTCTCTGCTGCATACGCTGGATCTTGCCCTTTTACTTTAAATTTCAAAATAGCCGATGTTGCCGTAGATAAGTTAATTGCTGGAGATACAATGTAGTTATTCGGTGTAAGGGCAGATTGTGTAAGATTATCGTAAGAGTACGAAGCGATGGCCGGTGTGATGCCTGCGGGTTCCGTCAGCGCAACAGTTTCCCACTGGTAACCGTCACCGTCCTGATCGTAAATGGTCCAATTTGAGATGTCTTCGTCATCGAAATTGTCTGAGAAATAAGTTTGACCGAAACCAAATAATGGTAATGTCAAAAATGCTAATCGTAGTAGATTTTTTTTCATAATAAAATTTATTTTTTTTGATTCAATTCAAAGTTATGAAAAAAAACTTAACAAACGTTAATTATTTACGATTTTAACATTAATTAAAATACATATTAAAACAATATTTAACTTTATGGTGTTTATGGTGTCAATTATGGAATTGGAACTACTTTCCTTTTTTGTTTCAGTTAAGGTCTATACAAATCGGCTGGTGATATATTCTAATAGTGTAAAGTTCTGGACATTCTAAGTATAGTAGGCAAAGCTTCAGTTATAAGTAAATTACAACATTATGCAAACCAATGGAAGATTGTCTGCAATTAGATTTTCAATGTCTCCGGTTGGTGCAGGCGGATGACTGTTGCACCTTTTTCCAACAATTTTAAATGCAGATCAAGCGTTTCCTGTTCTACTTCATTGGCCTGCTTTCCCAGAGGTTTGTAGATGAACGATTTCTTGGAAATCCCTGCCAGCACAGGATATTTTCCGAAACCAAAATACTGAAAGTCTTCAATCATTTTATATTGATCTCGCACCGTTTTTCCAAAACCGAAACCGGGATCAAGAATGATATCTTTGATTCCTATCTTACTCAACACAGAAATTTTCTCAGAAAAAAACTTATTTATAGAAAGGATAATATCGTCATATTGTATTTTCTGATGCATCGAGTCATAGCTTGGGTTGATGTGCATCAGGATGTAAGGTAAACCTGTGTCTGCCACAGTCTGCAGCAGATCTGCATCAAATTGCCCGGCAGAGATGTCATTCACGATATCAATTCCCTCATTAAAACCGAATCGGACCACTTCAGAATAAAATGTATCCAGCGAAATCAGGCTTTCCGGAAATTCTTTTTTGATGGTAGAAATTAGATTACCAATCCGTCTGATTTCCTCTTCAGCCTTTAAATACTGTGATTGCGGACGGGTAGACTGCGCACCGATGTCGATGATAGAAGCTCCGTTTTTCAGCAGTATTTCCGCCTGTTTAAGAGCGGTATTTTCATCGTTGAATTTGCCGCCGTCAGAAAAGGAATCGGGAGTGAGATTCAGAATTCCCATCAATTCTGGCTTCGACAGATCGATCAGTCTGCCATTGCAGTTAATGGAAAAGAAATGCGATTGATCAGGATTAAATAAAGAAAAGCTCATTCCACAAAAATAAAATTTAGTTATGATTCACACCGTATGAGTGATGGCTTATTTTTAATTAAAACAAAAAGTGACAACCCTCAATTTTCAACTTTGAACTAAATTTGTATCTTTGAACCAATAGACCGATTTATGCAAAATACTTCCGCCCAGTTTGACAACGTTATCACCGTCTGCAGGGACTTATTTCAGAAAAAAATGAAGGATTACGGAACTGCCTGGCGCGTTCTGCGTCCCAGTTCTATTACCGATCAGATTTATATAAAAGTCAACAGAATCCGGACTTTGCAGATGACAAATGTCAAAATGGTGGATGAAAGTGAAGAGGATGAATTTATTGCCATTGTAAATTACTCAATCATTGGCCTTATACAGTTGGACAAAGGCTTTTCTGATGAAATTAATGCGGATTTTGAAGAAACGATGATGCTTTATAACCTTTATGCTCAAAAAGCGAAAGAATTGATGGAGCGCAAAAACCACGATTACGGCGAAGCCTGGCGCGAGATGAGAATCTCCTCTATTACCGATTTGATTTATCAAAAAGTGTTAAGAACCAAGCAGATAGAAGATAATAACGGTACGACTTTAGTGTCCGAAGGTTTGGATGCCAACTATTTTGATATGTTGAATTACGCTGTTTTTTGCCTGATTAAATTCCAAAATCAATAACGAAAAAACTATGAAATCCATTCTACGTTATCTAGTTTCCATTATATTCATTGCTTCAGGATTTGTGAAAGCAGTGGATCTCAAAGGATTTTCTTTCAAGCTGGAAGAGTACTTTTCGCCTATTGTTTTTGATCTGCCTTTTCTGGAAAAATATGCGCTTGCTTTTGCCATTATCGTAGTTCTTCTGGAGCTGATTTTAGGCTTTATGCTGCTGCTGAAAATTAAACTTAAAGAAACCATTTATGCACTGATTGCCTTATGCGTTTTCTTCGGTTTTCTGACATTCTATTCCGCTTTTTATAATGTGGTGACAGATTGCGGATGCTTTGGCGATGCTTTGAAATTTACGCCGTGGCAGTCATTCTGGAAAGATATTACGCTTTTGGTTCTATTAATAATCTTAGCGTTCCTTTATAGAAAAAGAGAAGAAAATGAAGAAGTTCGGTTTGGCAAATTACCTTTGTTAGGGGTTTTTGTTTTGATCATGTTCTTTGTAATGTACCGCGGAATTTTCCACGAGCCGATGATCGATTTCCGGGCTTATGCCATTGGGACAGATCTTGCTGCCGAGAAAGATAAAATTAATAAAAACCCTTCTGAATACAAGACTTTTTACGCCTTAAAAAACAAAAAAACCAATGAGGAAAAAAAAGTAGACCAGGACGAATATATCAATAAGGAATATTGGAAGGACATCAACTGGCAGATTGAAGAAGGAAAAACCACTTCCGAAATTTCTAAAAAAGGCTACGAATCCGAAATTTCCAAGTTTAAAATTGAAGATGTCAACGGAAACGATTTTACAAATCAAATGCTGAAAGAGCCGAGAGTAATTCTCATCTTCACCTACAAACCGAAACAAGCAGATGCGGAATTGCTGAAAAAGACCGAGACCAAAGCATTGTCTCAGAAAGCCAAAGTATTTGGAGTGAGCACGCAACCCGATTTCTACAAGCAGATTCCCAACTATATGATGGATGAGACTGCGATAAAAACCATTGCAAGAAGCAATCCTTTTGTTCTGATTCTGGAAAAGGGTGTTGTCGTAGAAAAGATGGGCGCTAAGGATTATTTGAATAATTAATCATAAATTTGAATTGCAGAATGAAAAAAAATAAACAATATTCATTCAGTAATTCCTAAACTTAAATAAAATTTGCCTGTCCGTGATGACCGGCAATTTAAATCTACTTATATATCCAATGAGAAAATCGAACAAACCTATCGCAGGGTACCATTTATTAATGATTTTATCCGCTGTGGACGGCGTTATAAAACCCCAGGAAGGCCTGAAAATCCAGGAATACCTTTCCGAAGAATTCCCATTCCGTATAGATCTGGATGACGAGCTGGAGATCATTGCGCAGCTTACCGCAGAGCAGTGGCAGGAGCATTTTGAGTTCCACGCCAAATGTTACGAAGACGATTCTACAGAAGAAGAAAGAAAAGCCTTTATCCAGTTTGCAAAATCCCTCATCAAAGCCGACAACAAAGTAAGTGACGACGAGCACAAATTTTACATTCTACTTAAAAATATTTGGAAATTAAAATAACATAAAATGAGAAAAAACATTGTCGCAGGAAACTGGAAAATGAACAAAACCTACGCTGAAGCAAAGGAACTGATGGCTCAGCTTTTAGAATACAAAAAAAATAACACCACCAACTGCGACGTTTTCATCGCACCACCTGCTTTGTACCTTGCAGCTGCGAAGGAAGTCTTCAAAAACGGAGAAGTTGGCGTTTACGCTCAGGACGTTTCTGAGTACGCAAGCGGCGCCTATACAGGAGAAATTTCCGTAGATATGCTGGCATCCATCGATGCAGACGGAAGTCTCGTTTCGCACTCCGAAAGAAGAACTTTCCACGGCGAGACAGACAGCCATGCCAACAGAAAAGTGAAAGCATTGCTGGATAAGGGCCTTACGCCTATCTACTGCAATGGCGAAAAGCTGGAAGAAAGAAAATCCGGAAGACATTTCGAAGTCGTGAAAAACCAAACCGAAACTGCACTTTTCACCTTATCAGCTGAGGAAATCAAAAAAGTAGTGATTGCTTACGAACCAGTTTGGGCCATCGGAACCGGTGAAACGGCTACTGCAGAGCAAGCGCAGGAAGTGCACGCCTACATCAGAAGCCTCATTGCTGACAAATACGGTAAAGAAGTCGCAGACGAAATTTCGATCCTTTACGGCGGAAGTGTAAAGCCCGACAATGCCAAAGAAATCTTCTCCCAGCCAGACGTTGACGGCGGATTGATCGGCGGCGCAGCGCTCAAAATAGAGGATTTTGCAAAAATCATAGAAGGATTTAATTCTTAATCAACCAACCATACACTTTGTCAAATCGAACCTGAGGCCAAGCCAGAATTCAGTCCGATTTGGCAAAGTTTTTTTTTTAGGAGCTAATCCCGCTATCCGCTGCAATCTTTTTTGCCACACGTTGGTTCACTCAAAATATCGGGAAGTCCCAGCAAAAAAGGATTTTCACTACTATCGGGGCTAGGGATTTTGTCAGCCAATCATATTTTTGTCAATCCGAAGATCACGCATTCCGAACAATTGTTGTTTGAAATACTGAATATCTGCTCTCCTTGCTAAGCGTAGCGCCCTTGCGAACCTTAAATATTTTCAAGAATTCTCAAAAAAATCCTTGCGAACTTTGCGTTAATTTTATTCCGTTTAAGCAAAAATTTATCGGTAGTGGTTTTGTCAACCAATCATTTTTTTTTCAATCCAATCATCAAGCATTATTATCACTTGGTATTGAACTTGTGGAATGTTTATTCTTCGTTCAGCGTCAGCGCCCTTGCGAAGTTCAAATATTTTCAATAATTTTCAAAAAAATCTTTTCAAACTTTGCGTTAATTTTTCATTCCGCTTCAGCAAAAATTGTTTGGCTAATGGTTTTGTCATACAATCAAATTTTTGTCAGTCCAATCGTCATACGTTCCGATGGCTTGGTATTGAAATTGTGGAATTGTTTATTCTTTGTTCAGCGTCAGCGCCCTTGCGAAGCTCAAATATTTTCAATAATTTTCAAAAATCTTTGCGAACTTTGCGTAAATTTTTAATTCCGCTTAAACAAAAAATTATCACCGTACTATTTCTAAAAATCAAAAAAGCAATATGAAATTAGAACATCTCGGCATCGCTGTAAAATCACTTTCAGACGCAGACGATTTGTTTGCGCGTCTCTTAGGAAAACCAAACTACAAAAAGGAATCTGTAGAGAGGGAAGGCGTTACCACCTCCTTTTACGAGTTGGGCGAAAGTAAGATAGAACTTCTGGAAGCCTCCAGACCCGAAAGTCCAGTAGCCAAATTCCTCGATAAAAAAGGAGAAGGCATCCACCACATCGCTTTTGGTGTAGAAGATTTGCAGACGGAGATTCAAAGATTAAAAAAAGAAGGCTTTATTTTCATCTCCGAAGAACCCAAACAAGGTGCTGATAACAAATTAGTTGTCTTCCTGCACCCCAAATCAACTAATGGCGTACTAGTAGAATTGTGTCAAGAAAAACCAGAAAATATTTTGTAGATAAAGAAATTTTGCTATTTTTGCACACACAAAATCTAACCAATTTTATGCGGTCCTATAGCTCAGCTGGTTAGAGTCCCTGACTCATAATCAGGTTGTCCCTGGTTCGAGCCCAGGTGGGACCACAAAAACGCCTTTTTTAAGGCGTTTTTTTTGTTTATTTCATTGAATTACAACGATTTACGATTTTTCTGATAAATTAATT
Organism: Bacteroidota bacterium; assembly: GCA_037033105.1. Lineage (GTDB taxonomy): Bacteria > Bacteroidota > Bacteroidia > Flavobacteriales > Weeksellaceae > Epilithonimonas. Next base: position 21,580 of record JAZBLF010000001.1, on the reverse strand, counting down.
TATCAATTTTTATCAGTATTTAGGATACCGAACGGTAACCGCTTTTTGATGGTTTTTATTTCTACTTTTGTAAGGCATTAACACTATACAAAATGACTAAAACCCTTATTAACATTAGGTTTAACCGTAAAAAGCAATTAGATAAAAACGGCTTTGCATCAATTCAATTAGAATTGCGCTTAAATGGGAAACGTAAATTTGTAGATACTCAAATTAAGGGAAAACCGGAGTTTTGGGACACTACAAAAAATCGTTTCAAGTCCTCACACCCCAACAGCATCAAATTAAATCAAAGGCTTAATCAAATCCTAACGGATTATGAAGAATTTGAATTAAGTTTTTTAAACTCAAAGAAGCCTTTTTTTATTACTATGTTTGATGATGTTTATAAAAAAAACGACTTACTTAGTTTTAATGATTTTTTTAAATTAGAATTAGAAAATTCTAATCTAACACAGGCAACAAAAAAGAATCACAAAAGCACCTTAAACCGCCTAAATCAATTTAATAAAAATATCCCGATGGATGGGATTATTTTTGAATTATTGCACGATTTTGAGAGGTTCGTAAGGTCTGAAAAATGTGATGTTAAATTTAAAAATCAACCCTCACGAAAATTAAATCAAAATACCATTTACAAGTATTTTAAAAATATCAAAACCTATGTTAATTTAGCAATAAACAAGGATTTAATAAACATCAATCAGTATCCTTTTAAGAAGTTCAAAGTTAAAAAAATAGAGAGCGAAAGACAATTTTTAACGCCTTTGGAAATAGAATCTATTGAAAATTGTATTTTAAAAAATGATTTGGAAAAATACCAATTAGCAAAGGATTTATTTTTGTTTTCCGTCTATACTGGTTTGCGTTATTCTGATGTAATGAGTTTGGAAATTTCTAATATTGTTTATGTGAATGGCGAAAACTGGATAATAAAAAAGGCAGTTAAAAATATCAATACAACGGAAAAACCTGTTAAAATTCCAATTGATACACTTTTTAACGGAAAGGCAAAAGATATTATTTACAAATATTATAAGCTGGGTAATTCTAATATTTTCCCACCAGCAACAAACCAACATCTAAACCGATGTTTAAAGAAAATCGCTGATGAAAGTAAAATAAACAAACCGATAACATTCCATTCCGCAAGGCACACAACAGCCACCTATTTACTCTATAAGGGTGCAAGCCTTACAACAGTTCAAAAGATTTTAGGACACACAAAAATAACTACTACACAGATTTACGGGCATATAATGGATAACACTATTTTAAATGATTTGAAAGCAATTAATTTTTAAATAGTGTAAGTTCGTTACAAAATAGGAAATTTAAATATTAAGTCCATCATTTAGAAAGTTTATAAATAATCAAAAATCTTTATTTTTAATTATTATAAATAATATTTTATATATCTTTGCTTAACCAATAAGTTAAGTTTTGAGTAATTATTACCTTTATAGAAATTGCGATGTTCATAGAGCAAGGTTTTATCTAAATTATGATGATTCTGAGCTAATGACAAAGTTTAGCAATGTTCATCGAGATAAAAAATTAAAAAAAAAACTTGATTTAGTAATTGGCGCAATCAGGTTAAAGACTGCTAATAGAACACAATATAACTTTGAGGCTGATTTTTCCGTTGGCAAAGTTTATGCTATCAAAGTTGAAGAACATCGTTTCTATACTTTGGAAAAAAGTTCAGAAGGCTACAGAGAATACTATATATCTCGTTATGGTAGAAAACAGTCTGAACAAAACACTAAGAAGTTAACAGACACAATAAAAACAATAGAGAATATCTCAATAGAAATTACCAAATGGATCAATTAATTCAATATAATAATTTTGAATCTTATCCAGATCAAAACAAAAATGATATAGACGAATCTTTAGTCAGTCTAAGATTTTTGAAACAAATTGATGATTATTTAGAAATCAGAAATTTAAAAAATCGAGATTTGGCTAATGCGCTTGGCTTTAGTGAATCTTACATCAGTCAGTTAATGACTGGAGTGAAAAAAATTAATATTTCATTTATAAATAAATTTGAAAATAAATTTAATTTAGAATTTGATATTAAAATTAAAGATTGTTCAAATAGAAATTTTTTCAGATTTAATAATGTTAATTCGGTTTACGAGATAAACGTTTTTTTAAATACAAATATTTCTGATAATCACTTATTTCATCATACATTCAATAATGGACATTTTTTGGACGTAGAAGATGCAGTAATAAATGAATAAATATGACAACGGAAAATAAAGCAAAAATACAGATTAAGTATTCATCTATTAATGTTTTAAAATTTTCACAATTCGATGTGCCAGAATTCACAATATCTAACGATAATGATTTAGAATATTTATCAGAATTTCAAGCAGGTGTAAATGAGCAAACAAAAGAGTTTAGTGTTACTACAACATTGAGAATTAAGGTTTTGCCTATCGAAGAGGTTTTTTGTGAACTTAAGGTTATATCAAAGTTTATTGTTTTGCCATTTGACATTATAAAAGTTAATAAAGATACAAAAACACTGGATATTCCAGAAAATTTAGTACTTGAAGTATCAGACATTATTATGTCAACTATGAGAGGTATATTACATGAGCGATTGAGAGGAACTGTATTACAAAATCAAGTTTTACCTTTAGTTATGGCAAAAAATGTAATAGCTACATAGAATTTAAATATTCAATAATCCGCCTACATTTACTAATTTAGAGTTTATTTTATTATTTTACATCAAACAAAAAAACGCCTTTTTTAAGGCGTTTTTTTTATTTTATTACACAGCTTTAAAATTTAAAATGTTTAAAAATTATTACATTTAAAACAAATTTAAATGTATTTAAAACGGATTTGAATAAAGTTTGGCAGACAAATAACCTATAACAGATTGCGCCATATTTGTCACGGTTTAAAAAAAAAACCACCTTGAAAGATGGTTCTTTCTCAAAATTTCAAATCAAAAATATAATAATACTAATACTGTAATATTTCTTTAATGTTAATCTTAGCAGATTCATTTTGCGCAAATTCTATGATATTATTTAGAAGATATTCGGGATGTCGCCCAGCCTTTGCCGTTTTAATTTCATTATAAACATCAACTAATTTTAGTGCGCAATTGTAAAGGGTTTGTTGCTTTTCTGTTGTTAAAAACTTGGTATTTCCTTTTCTAATATCTTGCAAAGTGTTAGGATGAATTTCTACAACATCAGAATTGTTTATAATGTAATTTGGCGCATAATTATTAAAAAATCTTAGGGTAGATGTAATGTTTCGATTAGTGTTCAACACTTCAATTTCTGAAATAATTTGTTTCAATTCATCTGTACAGCTCAATAATTCAAAAACTTTTGTTCTATCAAGTTCAACACCGCCAACAGTAGTTGGTTCTATGATGATTTTAGAAGCTAAAAAATCGGTTGGATTGATAAAAAGCAGTGTAAGGTCATCAACATCAAATAAGATTGATGGAACGGCTAATTTAATCTTATCTATGACGTTTTGAAAGTGTTCAATTCTACTTTCATACATTGCTAAATTTTGATTATAATTATTTTCATCAAAAAATACTTCTATTGGTTCGGGTAAGTTCATTTGTTTAAGAATTTGTTAATAATTAATCTTTTAATGTTGGAAATTTTTCGTTTTTCAATTTGTCATACAGTTGTGGAAAATCCTCGTAAACTTTTTGTAATTGTTCAGAATTATAGAGTTCATCCCAACTTTTATTCAAGTATTCCGCTGGTATTCTTTTTGTCGGTTTTGGATTTAATTTTGGTTGGTAAACAACTGTTTTTAATTCATTTTGTTTGGTTGAATTACTTGATATTCCATCTACTAAATCCTGTAATTTTTCGGGGTTTTCTCTCATATCAATCAAATCCCCAAATTCCGTTCGTATGTATCGGAAATTATCGTGTAAATCTGTCATTGCTATTTATTATTTTAAAATTCTAAATCCTCAGTAAAATCACTACTGCATTCAAATGAAAACGGTCTAATCCAATGATTACCACCTTGCACCTCGGGAAATTCTAAATTTGTAATTTGTACTTTACAGCTTTTATCTAAGAATATTTCAACAAAACCACCGTGCATTTCAACAGGGTACAAACTTTCTAAAAAGTATTTTAGCTTGTTTATTTCATCTTCGGGAACTTTTCTATTTTTTCCTACTAAAAAACCACGAACGGTAAATTTGTAATTATCAAGATTTACAATTTCGTTCACGCAACCTTTACGGCTTGCCAGCGGTGTACTTACGATTCCTGTACTTAATTTTACACTTACTGTACAAATATCAATTTCCAATGTTTGAATTGTCGGCTGTCCAGCTTGCATTTCAAAACCTTGTAATTTGACTGGAAACCAAATATTTTGACCGTAAGCACCAATTTTATTAAAAGGCTGATTTGTTCTACTAAAATGTATCTTTCCTTTTGGATGTGGATTTTGTGGGATTCCAGAAAATTCAACTTCTTGAGTTAATTTATTTTTAGTTCCGTTTTTATCTATGTAGTAGGAATTTTTACCAAAGTATTCTTTGTATAAATTGGTAAGGTCGAAAATGTTTGCAGGTTTCATTTTAAGCGGTTTTTCTCTCTGTTAACGGTTCAATCTTCACACGTCCGGCACTTGGCAAAGGCGTGCTTTTAATATTCATCCATTGACGGTAATTAATAAATATTTGATGCTTAGGAAAATGAACTCTTACAATATAAGAATCTGGTACATCTTCGTATTTGTAAGCCTCATAAACACTTACAATATATTGCGCTCGTATAATGTAATTTTTTCTATTGTACGCCATTGCGCAAAGGTTGCATATTGACTAATAGAATTATAAATTATAGGCAAGGATTGCACACCTTATTAAAAAATCAGTTGAAGCGGTGGAAGTTCTGCACCGGATTGCGCTCGATTTGGTGCAGTAAGTATTCCGGCTGGTTCCATCAGCTGGAGCGCTGGAAGTTCTGTGCCGGATTGCGCTCGATTTGGAGCAGTAAGGATTCCGGTTGGTTCCATCAGCTGGAGCGGTGGAAGTTCCACCAAAATAAAACACCGCTAAAAAATAGCGGTGCAAGTGGTCAGAGTGCCAAATATTAAAATATTGTGAGAAGTTTTAACAAAAGTAGGATTTTAATTTTAAAACTACAATTAAATCGATTTTAGATAGTGTTTGGTTTCTAAACGGTAACTGAAAATAATTTTCAATTTATAATTGACTGGTTGTTAGTTTTTTATTTTCTTTGTTTCGATTCCTAAACGGACTACATAGGCAAGAAAACCGCATTTTAAAATAATTTTTTAACTTTGCATTGTTAGGAAGACTTAGGTAGGTCTCATCAACCTTGGCTAATATCGCCCCCTAACATAAGCAATCATTTTTTTAGTGATTGCTTTTTTTCTTTCCATTTTTCAGAACTCATATAATTTTGGATTGTTCGATAGGAGCAATCCAGCAATTTTGCAATTTCTTGAGATTTTAAGCCGATGCAATAATATTTGAAAGCTTTTTGTAATTGTTCAGATGTAAGATTTTTTGTTTTCATAGAAGTATATTTATTGATAACGGTCATTAATTTCAGATATTCGGAAGTAAAACGGTACTAAATTGTAATTCCTTAAACGTACTTTTAAAAATGGCTTTTAGCGTACTTTTTTTAAAGTATTAGACCATACCGCCCCATAGAAGTATTAACCCCTCAAGACCGCCTTATTATGCTTTTGGTTCATTTATTTGATTGTTTAACTCATTCCCAAATTTTTTCCATTCACTCAAATATTGATTATCGGTTTTTTTGCGTAGCGGTTGTATGTATAATTTGACTTTCAAATATCCTTTTTCATAATCCTGCATAATTTCAGAAACTAAAAACCGGAGATTTTTATTTATCAGAAAAATGCCTGTATTTGTTTTATTGGTTTTCTCTATCGAAATTTCCAATTTTGGTTTTGATGTTGTCAGATACAAAAGGAACATTTCTTTTTCAGTTGGATTTTTGATTTTCTGCAAATAATTGCGACTGTCCGCAATTCGATGTAGATAATCTTTGTACAAAAGATTTTTTCCGGTAAACCTTGGCGAAATACCAAAATACAGAGAAATACAAAATATAATTTCCTTTTCGGTTGGTGCAGTTATTGGCTCAATCTCATTATTAATTAATCCGGTACTATTATATAAATCGAGTATGTTTAATAATTTTCGAGCGTTTTTTTGATTCAGTTTGCAAAGGCTGATGTTATTTTTGAAAACTTCCATTTTTTGAATTTCCAAATCTTTTGATTTTGGCTTTTCTATTTCTGACCACCTTAATAACTCGATGTAATTTTCAAGGCTTCCAGCTTCACAGTAGGTTATGGAAAAGAATAAATTTTGCCTTTTGATTTTGGCAATTTCATAACTGAAAATATATTTTGGCTTGGTTTTTCGTTTTCGGCTTTTTTTTATCATAATGTAATTTTTTAGGTAGTGATAGTGTAGGTCTGTGATTGTCTTTTGGGTCGTCTTTGTGTTTACGACAAACACAAGCAAAACCAGTGTCCAAAGGGGTTTGAAACCCCCATAGAGCAAGTAATAAGAGCGAAACACCTAAAGGTGTGTTTAGGTTCAATTTTTTTATCAAAATTTATCAGATTTTAAAATTGTAATTCGTAACTAATTGAATAGTAGAATTGTAAGAGTTTGCCCAAAAAGGCATTATTTCGCATTCAATCAAATGAAAATCAAACTTAATTTTTTCCCAGTTCAAAATGAATTCTCTTTGATTCCGGAAAATTTTTGTTGTCAGTTGGTTGCGCCTTTCATCAAGGTTTTTAAGTGTGACAACAGAACCGTCTAAGATGATATTTTTTGCAATATCTTTTTTACTTTGTCCGGTACGTGGTGGTGCAGATATTTCTTTGTCAAAGTTTAATTTATTCCATTCTGCAAAGAATCTGTTTTGGATTAGAATAAGATTTGTAGGTTTACAGAATTCCAATAAAGAAATATTTCTTTGTTTTTTGTGTTGCGTTTCTATCCGGATGCAGGGATTAATTTTTACTCTTTTACCTTTACCCAGTCTCTCAAAATCTTTGTCGTAAATTCTAAATATAAGCGTGTTGTTTTTGTGCATTAAAGTGGTTAAAAAACGCTCTTCTTTGTACTTCGGATTAGGATATAATTTGCGTTGAGTTCCATCTAAATTACCTATACTTTTGACCTTTTTCAGATAGTCCAAAGGATTGCCACTTTGTAGAAATACATTAATTCCGATTTCGTAATTAATGACGAGGAAATCAGCTAGAGCAATTCCAATATTTTCAAAAAGTATTTTTATAGTTTTGGAAAAATCCAGCATCGTAAAAACCGTATAATTTTCCAAAGAACCAAATTGTAAATAATGAAAGTATTTATGAATAGAACCCTCAATTTTAAGTCTTGTGTTTTCGATTTGGATTAGGATTCCACCAGTTAAATTTTTTGTACTGGAATTATGAAATATTTGTTTTCCGGTGCTTTCATTAATAACAGATTGCAGATTATTTTTATCAATAATCTGCAATTTTTGTTTTTCTGTTAAGTTATTTTTTAAGAATGTCGTATTATCAAACATTTATTTATCTTTGCTGAACTATTTAGGGATTGGGGTAGTCTTTGTATAGTTAATGCATAGCGTTTAGGGTAGTGCCTAGACGCTTTTTTTGTCTATATTCGTTTATCCTGCTGTAAAAAATAATCTACATCAGCGTTCCGGAAAAGTATCTTTTTATAAACACCTCTTTTTACTTCAACTGGTTCTAACTTTCCAGTATCTACATAGTTTTGATATGTATTTCGAGAACATTTTAATTTTAGACAAACCTCTTTTGGAGTTAAAAATTCTTTTGAGTTCTTTTGTTTGATTGCCAATATTTCAGTAGTTATAAATTTTAAATCAGCCTTTAGATTTTCCCACTCATTTGCCGGAATTGTGATAAATTGAATGTTGTCCATTGTGTTAATGCTTTTTGGTGTTTTCTTTGTATTGTTGGGATTCTAATTCTGTGAGTACATCGGAAGCGTAATTTTGAAGTTCATAATTATAGCATTCCGTTTCAATTGTCAGTATCTTATTCAAATAGGCTCTAAAACCGACGATTTTTGCATCAATAATGGTTTTGTAGGGCAATGGAATTTCTTTTGAAATTTCGGCTAATGTTGCGAGTTCGTCTTGCAATTTTTGAATTGTGCTAATTACTTTCATTTGCAAAATTTTGCATTTTCGTAAGCAATTCCAGTTCTGCAAGTGGCAAAAGATTTTTAGCGTGTCCTAAAACAGTTGCAATATTATTTGATGCACATCCTAAAGATTCCTGTTTTTGAAATTCTGATAGTTCGCCATTTTCGGAAAATGAATTTAAGGCAACTTGGCAAACACCAATTAAGGAGTAAATAAGATGTCCTAAATCATTATAATTTATTACCGGAATATCAATGCCAGTCCTGTGGGTTCCGTGTGGTAGTATTGATGTTAAAAACTTGTTTACATCAATTTCTTTGTTGTCAATTTTTAGGGAAGTTTTTTGCATTTGGGAAGTTTTATTTGTTATTAATTAAGTACGTTTTCAAGCCTTGCGAGTTCGTTTTTCCGTTCCTGTAAAAAGTCTGTGACAGCTTTTAGTATTTCGTTTTGTCTTGTAGAGCGTGAACCATTCAAAACTTTGTATAATGTTTGGTAAGGGATTTTGGAACGTTCTGCAATTGTTTTAATGTCTCCAGTTTGTAGCTGGTTTTTAGCTTTTGTAATTAAATCTTTCATATAATTTTGATTTATAATTATGCAATATTAATGTTTGAATAATTAAAATGCAAACAAATTTGCAAAAATGTTTCAAAAATTATTATTCAAACATTTAATTAATAAAAAAAGACAGTTTATTTAACTGTCTTTTTATCTATCTGTCAATTATTTATAAATTAATGAACTCTTTAAATATTTCTAATTGGTCAAGTACAATTTTATCATTTCTGTCCCGTCCGTTAAAACTTTCAAAATATTCTAAAACATTGTCATATTTCGAGCCTCCTATAAAATCGATACACAAAAAACCGTCAACTAATTTCAAGGTTCTTGCTCCCATATTATCCGAAATACTACTTATAAGATTAACTTTATCTGACTTCATATAAAAATCTTGCCCATCTATATAATTCACGAGATTAATAATTTCAAAATAACCATTAGTAACAAAAAATGATGGTGGATTATCAAATTCTTTTTCGATTAATTTTTTAAAATTATCTTCTAAATAATTAAAATACGAGGTTGAATATTTTGATACATTTTTACTTGAAATTTCGATTTTCAATTTTTCTAAATCTAAAATAGTTCTTTCAATATCTTCAATCTCAGAATTTAAAAATCCATTTTCATTTAGTATTTTCAAAGTGTCATCATTTACATATTCAAAAATGCTCGAATTAGATTTAAACTTATAAATTTTTCTTTTATAGATTACTTGTACATATAATGGGTGTAATTTTCCAACTGCTTTTAATTCAGTATTAGCATAATGTTTTATAGTTATTTTTCCCATTCTGATTTTTTTGTTGACAAAAATACATAAAATTTTAATAATGTTTGAATAAGGGTAGTATAACAATTGTATAACAATAGAAAAAATCAATAATTTATCTAAAATATTGAATGTCAGTATTTTAATTAAAAAGATACCGAACGGTAACCAAAACACAGTGTTTTTTTTATAAATATCTGATATTCAGTTAATTAAATTGTTATTTCCCAGTACAGGTGGGACCACTTTTTAAATCAAGCACTTACAGTCGGTAAGTGCTTGATTTTTTTAGTGGGTAATACATAGGTGACACAATCAAAAAAAATTTACTATGTCATTTATTCTTCATTTCAAAGACAATTATACCTTTTTTCTGCAATTCTGATTGATTATTATATCAATGCGTTAATATTACTAGCTGAAATAGGCATTATTGAAAATGAGAAAATATTTGAAAAGCTAGAAGTGATTGAACCATATTTATTAGGAATAAAAAGAAATACCTAATGTTGAAGAGCCATCTAAATATACAGGCTTTAGACGTTCATATATTTATAAGCTTGTAAATCGTAAAATTATACCCTTTTCAAAACCCAATGTAAAGCTATTGTTTTTTGATCGTGAGAAGATTGATTGTTGGCTTTTACAAAATCAAAGTCGTTCGATTGAGCAAATTAATAGTGAGTTAATGCTAAAAATGCTGGATCAGAAATGATGGCTGGCCTCTATCTTTTTTCAAACTGAATTACGGGCGTAAAAAATATCTTTTTTGCGAGAGGTGGTTCTACAAGAATTTTGCAACATAGTGTAAGCAACAGGGGATCTGCAACTATAAATATAACTGCATCATTAGCTACCAGTGATAGAATTGCGGAAAGTCCAAAAGTTCTATTGTATCCAAATCCTGCCAGCACAACTACTGGTTTTAAAAAATGTACAGCTTATTGATTTTGTTGAATTTTTTGATGCAACAGGAAAAAAAAGTAAAGTATACAAAGGTGGAGGGAGAACTCTTGGATATATCAAATTTGACCAGCGGAGTTTACTATCTTGAGATCAATTTGAAAAATAAGATAAAACTTGTTGAGAAACTGGTGAAAAAATAACTTTGTTAAAAAACGCAAGGTTTTGCTATAATTATAGATCCGTTCATAAAATATTATGATAGGATTTTTTTATATGTGATAAAGACCAATTTTTCGAGGTAAGAATAAAATCATCTGATATTTAAATAACTTTCGTCAATCTGTGCTAGAAGTCAATACTTTTGTATCCATAAGGTGGTATGAAAAATTCGAAATTTGCAGAGTAAATAATATATAATTATGAAACATTATAATGATCTCAACACCTTTAGCAGAGATATTGGGGTACAAGATCCTGAGCATCCTTTATTCAGCATCAGCTTTGGACATAAAAGCAATGGAAATATGGATGATATCATTTTTACTGCAGGTTTTTATATTATTTCGTTCCAAAAGTTTGTATCAGGCAGTATTACTTATGGTAAAAAAGAATTTGATCATCAGCGCGGAAAAATGATTTTTTTTAAGCCAAATCAGACGGTAACCTTTAAAAATGTTAAATCTGAGGATGATTGTTTTTTAATTTTAATCAAAGAGGATTTTTTAGCGGGTACCAATCTGCATAGAGAAATAAACAGTTACAGTTATTTTGATTATGAGACTAATGAAGCCTTGTTTCTTTCACCCAGTGAAGAAAATACGATTTGGAGTCTGGTAAACATTATGCATAAGGAGGCACACAACAATACAGATGATTACAGTAAATCAATTCTTCTATCACATTTAGGAACATTACTAACTTATGCTCAACGTTTTTATAAAAGACAATTTATCAATCGCATCGATATTATTGGTTCGTATGCAAGTAGATTTGAGCAATTGACTAATGCTTATTACAATGAGAATAAGAGTAGTCATCTTGGTCTTCCTACTGTTGCTTATATGGCAGAAAAGCTAAATATATCTTCGCGCTATTTAAGTGATCTGCTGAAGCAGGAAACAGGTAAAACTGCTATAGAATTAATCCATATTTATTTGATTAAAGAAGCCAAAAATCTACTTTCGGAGGGCAAAATGAATATCTCAGAAATTTCTTTTTCCCTCGGCTTTGAAAATCCCAATTATTTTGCAAGATTATTTAAAAAAGAGGTTGGGATTCCGCCAAGTGTATTTAGGAATAATCATCTAAACTGATTTTCAAAAAAACTTCTCAGTAATACATAAGCTATGCTTTGGATCGAAGTTAAAGTAGCTAATAACATTAAATAAATATTTATAATGAACACAGAAACCAAACAATTGTTCGATACATTTAAATTTAAAAATGGCGTCGAAACCAAAAATAGAATTGCAATGGCACCAATGACAACTTGGGCAAGCAATGAAGACTATACTGTAGCAGATGACGAAATCAGCCATTATGAGGCGCGCAGCAAGGATGTTGGACTTGTAATAACTGGCTGTACTCGTGTTATGGCTAACGGAATCGGATTTACTAATGAATATGCTTCATACGACGATTCTTTCCTTCCCGGTCTGGAAAAATTGGCTGCCGCAGCAAAGATGGGTGGAGCACCTGCGATCCTTCAGATTTATCACGCTGGAAATAAGGCCGTACTGGATCTTATACCTGATGGTGTCCCTGTCAGTGCAAGTGAAGTAGCTTTAGCTCCATCAGCATTTTATCCAGGTGGCACTGTATCTCGTGAACTGACAGACGAAGAAGTTATGGAAATGATAGTAGCTTTCGGTAAAACAGCGCATAGGGCAATCAAAGCAGGTTTTGACGGTGTCGAATTGCACGGTGCCCACGGATTTTTATTGCAGAATTTCTTTTCACCTTATTACAATAAAAGAACCGATCATTGGGGTGGATCTTCTGATAAACGTATGAATTTTGCTGTAGCAGTTATCAATGAGATTCAAGATGTTATTAAAAAGTATGCAGAAAAACCTTTCCTTTTAGGATTTAGACTTTCCCCGGAAGAACCGGAAAGCTATAGAGTGAAGGATACATTTCCATTAATCGATAAATTGATCGCTTCAGGAATTGATTATTTGCACGTTTCACTGTCCGATCTACTTTCGCAGAAGCCATTGGATGATAAAAACAGAGATTCAACAATCTTACAATTGGTCATCAATCATGTCGATCAGAGAATCCCTGTTATAGCCGCGGGAGGAATTAAACAGGCGAGTGACGCGATGGAAGCATTGAATAATGGATTGTCTCTAATCGCTGTCGGACATGGTCTCATTATTAATCCTGATTGCGTTGAGCTCGTATCTAAAGGAGAAAAAGCGAACGAGGTTCTAAGCATGTCCAAAGCTGATGAGCTTGCTGTTCCTAAAAAACTGCAGGCATTTATAAAAGTCGCTACAGGTTTCTTTCGGATAACAGAATAGTTCGAGCTAATTATTACTTAATTATATAATTTTAAGTATATACCAAAGCCGTTCATTGAGCGGCATTGATATTTTTATAGCATTTTGCAGAATTAGAATGAGGCAAAGAGGTCAGGTACACCATTTTTACAGCAGAAGCATTTTAGTATTCCACTACTAATAAATTTTGTGAAAGTTTTTTTTTGGCCGGTTTAATAAACATTTGGTAGATAATTATTGTTGTACGACTCATCTTACCAATATAGATATGTCAATGATTTTTGATCTCAACTTTTTTAGCACTTGCAATTGTTTTTTTTTCTTGTTCGTTAATCTTAAAATAAGATCTGGGTCTGTTCATCCTGAATTTTGTCCACTTGACCCAATCTAAAGAGAGTATTCTGAAAGAAGTTAATTAATTTTAAAGACATTTTAAGATTCTAGATAACACTTAGGACAGTTATACTAGTAAACCATAATATTTAAATGACACTTATGATGCAATAAGCGCGGAAAGACTTATTCGACCTTAATGGTAAAGTTATCGTTATTACCGGTGGAGCAAGCGGACTTGGACTGGGTTATGCACGAGGCATCGCAAAATATGGTGGTAGTCTGTCAATTTGGGATATTTCAGAGCATAAGTTAAAAAATGCAAAAGCGGAACTGGAATCTTATCAAGTTAAGGTGACGACCCATTTGGTTGATGTAAGATCAGAGGAAGACATAATTATTGCTTATCAGCAAGTTATTGAACAACATGGCAGATTGGACTGCGTATTTGCCAATGCCGGTATTGCACCGAGATCTAGATCTCTTTTGGATATGTCTTCCAAAGAATATCTAGATCTTCTGGCAGTCAGTATGCATGGCGCATTTTATACCTTAAAAGAAGCAGCGCGCCATATGGTTGAACGGGCCAACTCTGAAGATCCCGGAGGGTCGCTGACCGGACATAGATAAAATTATGATGGCGCATATACCCGTCGGACGGCCCAGATATCCAAGTGATTTTGAAGCTATTGCTGTTTATTTCTGTAGTGATGCTTCATCATTTCACACTGGTGATACAGCTGTTCTTGACGGTGCGCATCATTTACAATAATTTTAAAAATAACAATTAATAAAATGGAGAAAGTTTGCAGAGCGCTACTCAAAAATTTACTTTTTTTGCTGTTGGCAATTGAAATTAATGGGCAAGACAAATTAGGAATGGATACTTTATTCAGTAAGCCATATATTGATCAAAAAGAATGGAGAAGTAAACCGGTGCGGCATCTGTATGTGCACGGCGGCTTTAAGGGAACAGACACTCGTTTTTCGTTTTATTTTCCGGAGAAAAAATACTATGAAGGTCGTTTTTTTCAGTATATCACACCAGCACCGGATAGCGAGACTATTTCTCAGAACCAGGTAGGTGAAGAAGATAAAATAAGTTTCTCGATAAAAAGCGGTGCCTATTTTGTTGAAACAAATGGCGGTGGACAGCTGAAGCAGGGAGAGAGCGAATTGATAACCGCTTATTTGGCTAATGCAGCCACTGCTAAATATTCACGAATTGTTGCAGAAGATGTATATGGAAAACATCGGACCTATGGATATTCCTTCGGAGGCAGTGGAGGGGCATACCGGACTATAGGAGGTATTGAAAACACAAGTGAGGTTTGGGACGGTGCAGTACCTTACGTAGTAGGCTCGCCAATGGCTATTCCTAATGTGTTTACCGTGCGGATGCACGCTATGAGAATTTTGAATAAGAAGTTTCCTCAGATCCTGGATGCCCTCGAACCCGGTGGAAATGGCGATATGTATGCAGGTTTAAATACCGAAGAGCGGTCTGCATTACTCGAAGTGACAAGAATGGGATTTCCGCCTAAATCATGGTTTGGTTATAAGACGATGGGAGTACACGGCTTTTCAGCTATTTATCCAGGAATGGCTTCGGCGGACAAAAAATATTTTTCGACAGATTTTTGGAATAAAAAAGGTTATTTAGGTTACGATAATCCCGAGTCATTTGTAAAAGACAAGATAGTTCAAAAAAGCAAGATAAAGAAATTGATATATCAGGAGGAGGCCATAAGCATGGGATTAATCCCCAAACCTGCTGCCAATGAACGCGGAACGGCAGATCTGGCCTGGAAGGGTAAGGGACAAAATGAGCAAATACCTGTTGCTTTTCAAGTGGAGAACATTCTAAAAGAAGTGGATTTTTTAGGAGGCGATCTAAAAATTGTGGGGGGAGAATATAATGAAAAAGAAATACAGATCAGTAAAATAAATGGCGATAAATTGGTCATAGGTGTAGGAGAATATCCCTTTGCAGCTGAACTAAAAATGGGACAGGATGTTATTATTGATAATTCTGATTTTCTCGCCGCCCAGACCTACCACCGCCATCAGGTACCAGATATTAAAGAATATCCAGTTTGGAAACAGTTTACAGACAGTAAAGGTAAAGCTATATATCCACAAAGAGATATGCTGATAGCACCAATATTTACGAAATCGGCGTCAGGAGTTTTACCTGCAGGAAGTATTAAAGGCAAAGTTATCGTCTTGGCTTCACTTTGGGACCGGGAGGCACTGCCATGGAATGCAGCCTGGTATGCAGATAAAGTCAAGGAAAATCTTAAGGAGCGGACAGATGATAATTTCCGTCTATGGTATACGGATAGGGCTCTTCATGGAGATCTTACTTTACAAGAAGATCCAGATCAGACTGTAAGTTATGTTGGGGTGCTACGACAGGCGTTACTTGATCTAAGCCTCTGGGTAGAGAAAGGTATTGCGCCTGCTGAAAGTACGAATTTTAAATTTGAGGACGGCCAAATCATTGTTCCGAAAGAAGCAAAAAAAAGAAAAGGCATCCAACCGACAGTAGATCTTACCATCGATGGAAAAAAATCAGTAGAAGTAAATGTCGGTGAAAAAGCTGAATTTTCATCTGTGATCCAACTTCCTGAAAATTCCGGACAATTAGTTATGGTAGAATGGGACTTTGAAAACAAAAAAGTATTCAAGAAATCTAAATTTAAAAAAGCGGATGGTAATTATATTGCCAATAAAAAGCACAAATTTAAAAAACCGGGCACCTATTTCGTGACTGTAAAAGTTACTTCGCAGCGGTTTGGTAATAGAAAAACGCCCTATACACTTATCAGAAATCTTGATCGTGTAAGAGTGGTTGTAAGATAGTTATAAATATTAATTTTTGTTTTTCAAATTGAGGAGCATATTCTATGTAGGAATATTTGATGATTCTACATATGCATATGTAATGCAGAGGAAGTCAAAGTATTTCCGTACCCAGGGAGATACTTTGACTAATTTTGATAGAGCAGTAGAAAGCTAAAAATATCCAAAAATGATTTGCAGGAATTCTTAATTGTTCAATATCGATGGACGTATTGAGGATGTGTATTTCGGTTCTGATTATACTTTCTTTTTCCTTGGTTTCGTATAGGGACCAACCAGTAATAAAAAATAAGATAGAAGTTTAGAAAGGCCTGCTAAAAACTATGTTTAGCACGCCTAGATATTAGACAATGACTGAATTATTAAATGTACATTTCGAAAAATACTTTTAACTAAATTCAAATAAAAATGAGATTATGCAATACGATATCAATCAGAAAGATCCTTCGTAAAAAAGTTAAATTTAATACTAGTTGATTGTGTTATCTTGTTCTAATTTTTTAATTTTTGGATCTTTCACAAAAGCTTCTTAAGCCAATCATCAGAAATGCCAAAGCTCCGAAAATAATTCCTATCCATGGATTGTGGGAAACGCCCTTTGTAACAATAATCCAACCTCCGATAGTCGTCCCCATGGTTACTCCTAAATTTCCAAATGAAGTGGCAAGGCTATTTCCAAACTCCAGACTGTCCGGTACAGATGAAATCATATAGGTTGATGCGTTGAGGAAACTTGGGGAATACAGAAATCCCCAAATTCCGATGACGATCATTGTTCCTATAGTGTTTCCGTCTGATATATATAAAAGGATAGGAATCAGGATGGTTCCGGAAAGGAAAAAGGCAGTGGTTTTTGCAACACTTTTATTGAGCATCTTGCCTGCAATCCAATTGGCAAATACCCCAATAATTCCAAACAGAAAAAGCATGTAGCTTACCATGGTCGTATCCATTCCTTTTGCTTTATTCAGATATTCAGCAAAATAACTGTACGTTGAAAACCATGCGGTAATCATAAAAAAGTTCATTGCGGTGCTGACGATAAATGTAGGCTGTGTCAATATTTTCAGCTGGCTACCGTGTGATTTCTTTTCTTTGACAGGCATGGACGGCAGTGTAAAATAAATCCCAATGATAGCAATGAGGCTCACAAGAGTTTGTACCATAAAAGAATATTCCCAAGACCATACACCTGCCAGCCAGGTTGCAAACGGAACCGTAGTCACCATAGCAATGGCAACACCGCTAAATACAATGCTCATCAATTCATTCTCACTTTTTTTATCTGCCTTTGAAACTGCTACGGCTAAAGCAGTTGCTATGTAGACAGGCTGTAAAAAAGCAGGTAAGATCCTTACCACCATCAATAGCCAGAAAGGTGGTGTAAATGATGATACTATTCCTGTGATCAGAAAAATGAAAATAGCGGCGAGCATCACTTTTTTACGGTCAAAGCCGGAAGCCAGTAATGTCATAAATGGACCCGTAAGTGCAATTACTAATGCAAAAGCACTCAATAGATAGCCTGCCTTATCTATCCCGATTTTATAATGTTCTGCCACTTGCGGCAAAATGCCGATAATCCCAAATTCTGTGGTAATGACTGCAAGAAAACCAAGACAGCCAATGTAAGCATACTTCTTCATTGATTAAAATTATTATTTAAGACTGCAAAAGTATTTTTAAACACTTAAATTTGCACGGTACACATTCAAATGTATGATACTAACAAATTTGTAAGTAATGGGAATCAGAAAGGAGAACTCGACCAATATGAAGAATGAGAAATACATTACGGACTGTGATTTAACTTATGCCGTATGTAAAATCGGCGGCCGCTGGAAACTGCTTATCTTATGTAAACTGGAAAATGGCAAATTAAGATTCAGTGAGCTGAGGAACCGGATAGATGGAATAACGGAGAGGATGTTGACCTTACAGTTGCGCGATCTGGAAAAAGAGGGACTGGTAAAACGTACGGTGTATGCGGAAGTACCGCCACGGGTTGATTATGAATTAACGGAACTGGCTGATGAATTAATCCCCATTTGGCGTCTGTTGGAAAACTGGGGAGCAAAGCACAAAAAATGGTTAAATGATGAATATTGATGTTGAGATCAAATAAGAAATTTTCCTATTTCTGTCAGATAAAAATTATCTCCAAAAAGCTGTATGAAGTTTAGCGTGACCGATGCTGACTGTACACGGTTCTAAATATTATAATGGCGTTCAATTTTAATTTTAAAATTATCACGTTATGAAAGAACTTTGTGCAAAGGTCAAGCAGAGGGTCTATGCATCTTGAGGTTGATGGTTGTGTACAATTATCTGATATGGGATTACAATTATCTTCTCTCTATTATATTATGTCATCAAATGATAGAATTAAAAAAAACAGCTTCATCAAAAGAAATTTTAAAAGAAGCTTTTAAGATTAACTGGTTTATTGTAAGCATCGTATTCGCTTACTTTTTTCTGAGGCTTTTAACATTAACGGAGTATGCTCTGCTTCCTGTTTTTAGTCTTCTCAGTTTACTGTATGTCGTTGTTTCCTACTTTTCTTTGTTTCTCATCCTTATTTATACACACAATCGTTTCGACAGAAAAACAGTGAAGTATAAAATTGTGAGGTATGGATTAAGTTACAGCATCAGCTTTTTAATTTATGTTTTATTCTTTTCTATCACGTCTTTTCTTGTAGGTTCTGACCCTCTTATATTTAAAGGTGGAAAATTCTTAATTACTTTTATCATTGATAATTGTGCTTTTACCACTGTGATTGTCTATTTTCATAATTACGTCATCAACAAGTTGGAAAAGGAAAATGCAATGCTTGAGAATATTAATATAAAGCTTAAAAGTTCTGAGGCTAATAACTTGCTTCTAAAACAGCAGATACATCCTCATTTTTTATTCAACTCGTTACATCTTATTAAATCTTTGTACAGAAGCAAGCCTCTGTTGGCAGATGATTATCTTCTAAAGCTTTCAGACTTTTTGAGACAGTCAATTTCCAGAAGTAAAGATATTTCCAGCACTCTTGAAGAAGAATTAATGTACTTTGATGATTACCTGAAGATGCAAAAGATACGATTTGGCGACACTCTAGCTTGGGAAATAATAATTGATAATCAGGATTTTTTGCAATACCATATTCCTACATTTTCTCTACAATCTTTAGCTGAAAATGCCATAAAACATAACAGTTTTTCGGATAATCACCCTTTAAAAATAACGGTTAATCAGCATCACGATAAACTGGAAATTCTAAATCCGGTTCGAAAGAAGAATATTCCAGAAAACAATACAGGAACCGGTTTGAATAATCTGGCGGAACGCTATCAATTGTGGTCTGGCAAAAGCTTAGAAATTGAGCATAATGAAGATTTTTTTTTAGTCACCTTTATATTGATAAATAATGAAGATAGCAATTATAGAAGATGAAAAATTTCTTGCGGAAGAGCTGGCTTTTAGCTTAAAATCAATTGACAGCGATATTGAAATTATTGCATTTTTATCTTCAGTAGAAGAGGCCTCGATCTATTTTGATCAGTTGCGTGATCTGGATCTTATTTTTTGTGACATTCAACTCACAGATGGTTTGAGTTTCGAAATCTTTAAAAATAGAGTCATCAATACGCCTGTCATTTTTTGTACTGCTTATGATGAATATACATTAGAAGCGTTTAATACCAATGGTGTAGATTACATTTTGAAACCGTTTTCTCAGGAGTCTTTGAAGAAATCCCTGGCAAAATATAATTGGCTGAAGAAATCTTTGGTCAAGGAGAATATAAATGATCCGGCTGAAATTCAGTCGCAAAATGTTATCATCGTAAAGTTCCGTAATTTGATCTTGCCTATTAATCTAAAGGAGATTGCACTGGCCTACATTGAGCAGGAGGTTGTCTACATTCATACGTTTAAAAATCAAACATATGTTGTAGATAAAACATTAGAAGAATTATTTGCCATTTTGGGAAAGGAATTTTTTAGAATTAACAGACAGTTTCTTCTCAACAGACAGTCTATTTCTCTCATTACAAAAGCTGAACACCGAAAACTTGATATCGTTCTTAACACGGCTTTCGATAGAAAAATTACGGTCAGCAAAAATCGGGTGAAAGATTTTGTTGTTTGGATGGAATCATAATTTTACTAATTAATTCCGAGGGTCTATTCAGGTCTTTTTTTGTCCATTTTACACCTTTTTTTCATTGCATCATTAGTTCTGCCGTTTATCTTAGCATCTGCGCTTATTAGCTTTACGAAATATTTGAAAAAAACTGTTTAAAAGTAAATCTTAAAGAAGTTGTTGAATTGTCCCTTTCTGCTCCCGGAAAATCTACTGAAAAGCCAGAAGCTGAGTTGAAAGCCAATGTGTAGTCCAGATAATTATTGTTCCTTTATTTTCTGTAAGACGGTTACAAATACCTGAAGTCAAAAGGAAAATTAAGGTTGTCGAGTTGATTATGATAGGGTAATTTTAACACACAAAATTACTCTTATGCACGAGCGTGTCAAAAGCACCGATTATTTCTATTTTGAATATTTTATAATTATCTAATATTATATTTACCTCAAACAATTATAATAGCTTTGAGAGCTTTTGTCCTTTATCCGTCCATCAAACATTTCCTCACTAAACTTTTAATGGCAAATAAGAAAAGGTAGATTATCAATAACTGACATAAAAGTTCTGTAATCTTTGATTTTTTTAGGAAGTAATTTGACATCCATAGCCATTTCGTGATGTGCAGCAAGCGACCCAGGAGCTTTTCTTCTAGAGATCTGTCACGTCCATTCCGGAAATAAGTCTTGCGGTCAGTAATACTGTATAGATACATATTGTTCCTATTTCACATGAGGTGATCGTTGCCCAGTGCGACCACATCTTTTGTCTGTCCATCAGATTTCTGGATGGTGAAAAGAGGTGCAGGATATCTGATTGGAATTTGAAAGTTTAGGGTGAGTGCTATTCTTAGAACTTAGGTCTCTGGATATTTTAGAAATAATCTGCCATATCAATTATATACTTTCACTCCAATCAGGTGTTCTGTAACAGCGGTTATTGTCTTTAATGCTTGAGGGGAGTTCGATGATCACTTCAGCTGGTAATTGGCCAGTATAATGCTTAAAACAAAATGCATGTAATCATATTCATTTTCCTTCGTATGTAACCTTCTGTTTTTGTAGAGTACAAATACAGAAGTCTTTTTCTTATAAGCCTCCAGATCATCACCTTTGACCTTGACCCTCGAATGCCCGTCTACGGTTTGGAGTAGGTGGTCATCCAAAGTCCTCACTTTGAAAATGACGTGGGTTAGTTGCGGTTTATAATTCATTTTACCCTTATAGCGCTCAATAATGTTGACTTTATAACCCTGGAAAATGATGTTGTTGAAAACAAT